>NZ_JALQCW010000069.1 GCF_023241715.1 Pseudomonas morbosilactucae | reverse complement strand
GCGCGGGGGGCTTGCCGTTGAGGTAAATGATGTTGGAGCCGAAGGCGCCCATTTGGGCCATGACCTGGCGCTTGCTGCCTTCACCGACCGCCAGCATCACCACCACCGAGGCGACCCCGATGATGATGCCGAGCAGGGTCAGGGCGGTGCGGAAGCGATTGATCCACATGACCCGCCAGGCCGCCTTGATTGCATCCAGCAGTTCGCCTTTCCAGGCGCCGTTGTGTTCGCTGCCGTCATTCAGGCGTTGGCGCAGGTCTACCGCTTGCAGGGCCTGGCCGTTGTCCGGGGTGTTGCGCGGGGCGCCGTCCTGGAGGCTGTCGCTGATGATCTCGCCGTCGCGGATCTCGATGATGCGCTTGGCCCGCGCGGCCACTTCGCGGTCGTGGGTGATGAGGATCACCACATGGCCTTGCTCGGCCAACTCGTCGAGCAGGGCCATGACCTCGGTGCCGCTGTGGCTGTCCAGGGCGCCGGTGGGCTCGTCGGCAAGAATGATATGGCCGCCGTTCATCAGTGCACGAGCGATGGACACCCGTTGCTGTTGGCCGCCGGAAAGTTGATGAGGGCGATTACCGGTACGCTCGGCCAGGCCCAGGCGGGTGAGCAGGGCGGCGGCGCGGGCGTGGCGCTCGGCGGCCGGCGTGCCGGCGTAGATGGCCGGCATTTCGACGTTTTCCTGGGCCGAGCCCGAGGGGATCAGGTGGTAGCCCTGGAATACGAAACCGAAGGCTTCGCGGCGCAACCAGGCCAGTTCGTCACCCTCTAGGTTGGCCACGTGCTCGCCGGCAAACAGGTAGTCACCGCTGGTGGGGCGGTCGAGGCAACCGAGGATGTTCATCAGGGTCGATTTGCCAGAGCCCGAGGCGCCAACGATGGCCACGAACTCGCCAGCCTGGATCGACAGGCTGATACCGCGCAGGACATCCACCCGCGGGGTGTCGATGCCGCCGTAGGATTTGCGGATGTCTCGCAGGTCGATCAGTGGGGTTGGCATTCAGCCTCCGGTGCCGGTGTTGGGGCTGATCAGCAGGTGGTCGCCTTCCTCAAGGCCGTCGAGGATTTGCACGCGCAAGCGATCGCTGACACCGGTGCGAACCTCGCGGTCCTGGACGGTGCCATTTTCCGCCACGACCTGGACCAGGCGATGGTCGGCCTGCTTGCCATAGTTCAGCGCGGAAATTGGCGCGGTGAGCACGTTCTGTGCTCGTTCGGCAACGAAAAACACCTGGGTGGTCATTTCCGCCATCAGCGCACCGTCGGGGTTATCCACGTCCAGCAGTACGGTGTAGAGCACCACGCGGCCGCCGCCGTTCTTGCTACTACTGGTTGGGCTACCGCCGCCCTGGTTGCTTTCATCCAGGGGCTTGGGCGGTACCGGAAGAATTTGCCGCACCGTGCTGCTCCATCGACGGGAGCCGCCACTGAGGGTGGTGAAGTAGGCTTGCATGCCGGGTTTGACCTGACCGATATCGGCTTCCGAAACCTCTGCCCAGACCGTCATGGGCGACAGTTTGGCGATGCGCAAAATCAATGGGGTTCGCTGTTGGGCGTTGAGGGTTTGGCCTTCCCGGGCATCCAGGGCCACCACCGTGCCGCTCATGGGGGCATAGATGCGGGTGTAGCCCAGCTCAGCCTGGTCACTACGGAGGCTGGCCTGGGCCTGGCGAATCTGCGCCTGGAACATGTCGATACGGGCCTGGGTGGCCTTGAGTTCGGCGCGTGCTGTTTGCACGTCTTCCTCTCGGGTCGCGCCACCGGCGGCAAGGTTTTGTTGGCGTTGGGATTTCTGCCGGGCCAGCTCGTTCAGGGCGCGTTGCTCCTGCAACTGGGCTTGCAGGTTTTCAATGGAATAGCGGCCGGCATCGAGTCTGGCCTGCTGGGTCGAGGGGTCGATCTCCACCAGCAACTGGCCTTCCTTGACCTGGTCACCCACCTCCACATTGATCTTATGGATTTGCCCGGAGGCTTGGGCGCCCACGTCGACATAACGACGGGGTTGCAGGGTGCCAATGGCCGTCACGCTGCTTTCAATGTCGCCCCGGGTCACTGTCACGGTGGTCAGGCTATCGCGCCCCGCTGGGATGAATTGCCAGGCGGTAAGGGCGAAAACGGGAATCAGGCAAAGTGCGGCAAGCAGGGCGCGTCGGGCGAATCGGGGACGTTTCATGCAGGGTTCCGGCCATTGTAAATCGGCCCGTCGTGCAACTACGCACCCTCAAACAGGGGGTGCCGCACGCCACCGCAGGAGCGGCAGACACGGGAAGCTGTCAGGTAAACGAGAAGCCTGGAGGGGAATTTAAGCCAGGACACATAGGGTTACAGGTGTGGAAAAGTAAAATAAAAGCGTCAAATCGACGTGATGCTTTAAATCTATATGAGAATTACTATAAATTACACCACTTCTAATCTGCCATCATCGTACTGCCGGTCTGCCGGCCATGGCCGGTCTTGCTCAAGGACAGACGTCGCCACCAGGGCGCTCGGGAGTCATGTTGGAAAACTACTATCGCGAGCTGATGAGTTTCCTTAACGCCAGGCTGGGCAACCAGCAGGCGGCAGAAGATGTGGTGCATGACGCTTATGTCCGAGTGCTGGAGCGCGCCAGCGATACGCCGATCCAGCAACCCAGGGCGTTTCTGTACCGTACGGCGTTGAACCTGGTGATCGATGGGCATCGGCGCAATGCCTTGCGTCAGATCGAATCCCTGGATGTGCTTGACGCCGATGAGCGTTTTTTTGCACCGTCGCCCCATACCAGCATCGATCACAACCAGCGCCTGGATATGTTGCAGCGCGCCCTGGCAGAGTTGCCGACGTTGTGCCGACAGAGTTTTCTACTGCGAAAACTCGAAGGCTTGTCCCATCCGGAAATCGCCGAACGCCTGGGAATTTCGCGCAGTCTTGTGGAAAAACACATCGTCAACGCGATGAAGCATTGCCGTGTTCGTATTCGTCAGTGGGACATCCACTGATCCCCGTTGGTTAAATTTTGTTTCACTGTCCTCGTTCCTCTGAGCAGACGACTTGCTGTCCCACCCCCGGGCCGGTCAGGTCATTGGCGCTTTCTCCCCGCCTTGAGGGGCTCATCCAGAGGACACTGGAAATGACACAGGCAATTGCATCGGCCATCGTTCACGACTTGATTGGTATCGGCTTCGGCCCCTCTAACCTGGCCTTGGCCATCGCGCTTGAAGAGCGTGGCCAGCGACAGGGTCCGCTGGATGCGCTGTTTCTCGACAAGCAGGCCGACTACCGCTGGCATGGCAACACCTTGGTCACCCAGAGCGAGTTGCAGATTTCCTTCCTCAAGGACCTGGTGACCCTGCGCAATCCCAGCAGCCCTTATTCCTTCGTCAACTACTTGAAACACCACGGGCGCCTGGTGGACTTCATCAACCTCGGCACTTTTTACCCCTGCCGCATGGAGTTCAACGATTACCTGCGTTGGGTCGCCGGGCACTTCCAGGAGCAGAGCCGTTACGGCGAAGAAGTGCTGGCCATCGAGCCGGTGTTGCACAACCAGCAAGTCGAGGCACTGCGAGTGATTTCCCGCGATGCCCAGGGCGAAGAATTTGTGCGCACCAGCCGTGCCGTGGTAGTCAGCGCCGGTGGCACGCCGCAGATTCCCGAGACCTTCAAGGGCCTCAAGGGCGATCCTCGGGTGTTCCACCATTCCCAGTACCTGGAGCGCATGGCCCAGCAGCCATGCGTGGCCGGCAAACCGATGAACATCGCCATCATCGGCGGCGGGCAGAGCGCGGCGGAAGCCTTTATCGACCTCAACGACAGCTTCCCCTCGGTAAAAGTGGACATGATCATTCGCGGCTCGGCGCTGAAGCCGGCGGACGACAGCCCCTTCGTCAACGAAGTGTTTTCTCCCGAGTTCACCGACCTGGTGTTCCAGCAGGCGAGCGGTGAGCGCGAACGTTTGGTCAACGAGTACCACAACACCAACTATTCGGTGGTGGACATCGACTTGATCGAACGCATCTATGGGATTTTCTACCGGCAGAAAGTCTCCGGTATTGCCCGCCATGTCTTCCGTACCCTGACCACCATCGAACAAGCCAACGCCACTGAACAGGGCATTGAGTTGGTGCTGGTGAACAAGGCCACGGGGGAGCGTAGCGTTCGTCATTACGACGCGGTCGTCCTGGCCACCGGTTACGAGCGGCAGACCCACCGCCAGTTGCTGGCGCCATTGGCAGACTACCTGGGTGACTTCGAAGTGGACCGCAACTACCGGGTCATCACCGACGAGCGCTGCAAAGCCGGCATCTACATGCAGGGCTTCAGCCAGGCCAGCCATGGCCTGAGCGATACCTTGCTGTCGGTACTGCCGATCCGGGCCGAGGAAATCGCCGCGTCCTTGTACGAACACGGCAAATCCCGCGGTCACAGCCGCTCGGTGCATGACGTGTTGTTGGCCACCGCCAGCTGATTCGTGCACCGGCCAGCCGGTCCCTGCCTTGATTCGGCAGGGGCGGCTGGCCGGCTTTTTTTCGCCCTCATCCTGCCATTCCTGAACCCTCGCTGAAGAACCGTTCAATTCCCCCTCGCGGAGCTCCCCAGGCGATTTACTCGGCCAATAGCGCGGCGTAAGCTTCGCCCGTTTTCAACCAAGCGGAGACCCAGAGTGGGTACTTGTTCGAGTGACAGTAGTCGGCCGGTTTTGTTAACCGGCACCTTCCCGGCAAGCTAACGCGCAGCTCTTTGTCTGTCGTTGCCTCGCCGTAACAGCGAGCAGCGGCATCCCGATCACGGCCCTTACGGCCGGCCTCCCGACGCCTCTCTCTACGACACTGAACAGTGCGCGATGCCCGTCATCGTCGCGCTACGAACTCGCCTGTCATGCCGGTCGGCACGACGGGTGCGGTACCTGCTGCGGGTCTTTCTGAGCTGATCGTCAGGGGACACAGCCATGAACCTCACCCTCTTGAAAGAGTTCTTTGCCGGCTTTCTGCGGACCCGGCATTTCGCCCGCCATTTTCGCCGCCTGGCGTTGCTGGAAAACTTCAGTGACGCCAGCGTCAGTCGCGATGTGCCGCCCACCCTGGCGCACACCCTGGTGGTGGCGGCCAACAGCGATGCGTCAGCGCTGCTGGACCAATTGGGCAGTCACAGTGACGGCTTGAGCGAGGCGGAAGCTGCCGCGCTGCGCGAGCGACATGGCCTTAATGAGGTCGAGCACGAGCAGCCGCTGCCAGCCTGGGTGCACCTGTGGCACTGCTATAAAAACCCCTTCAACCTGCTGCTGACTTTGTTGGCGGTGATTTCCTGGCTGACCGAGGACATGAAGGCCGCCACGGTGATTTTCTCCATGGTGGTGCTCTCGACCCTGCTGCGTTTCTGGCAGGAGGCCAAGTCGAACCAGGCCGCCGATGCCTTGAAGGCCATGGTCAGCAACACCGCCACGGTGATGCGCAGCGGTGCCGCTGCCCAGGCGACGCCGCCGGTGTTTGGCCGTTTCCAGGGGGCGGCCGCTGCCAGCCAGGGGGCTCAGCGAATCGAGCTGCCGATCAAGCAACTGGTGCCGGGGGACCTGATTGTGCTGTCGGCCGGGGACATGATTCCCGCCGATTGCCGGGTGCTCAGCGCCAAGGATTTGTTCGTCAGCCAGGCGGCGATGACCGGTGAGTCCATGCCGGTGGAGAAATTTCCTCGCCAGCAGGACGCCGACACCAGCAACCCCCTGGACCTGGACAACATCCTGTTCATGGGCACCAACGTGGTGTCCGGTTCGGCCACGGCGGTGATCCTCACCACCGGCAACAGCACCTATTTCGGTGCCCTGGCCCAGCGTGTCAGTGCCACCGACCGCGCGCCCACGTCGTTCCAGAGTGGGGTCAACAAGGTCAGCTGGCTGCTGATCCGCTTTATGTTCGTCATGGCGCCGCTGGTGTTGTTCATCAACGGTTTCACCAAGGGCGACTGGATGGAGGCGCTGTTGTTCGCCCTGTCGATTGCCGTGGGCCTGACCCCGGAAATGCTGCCGATGATTGTCACCTCGACCCTGGCCAAGGGGGCGGTGTTCCTGTCGCGCAAGAAGGTCATCGTCAAGCGCTTGGACGCGATCCAGAACTTCGGCGCCATGGACGTGCTGTGCACCGACAAGACCGGCACCCTGACCCAGGACAAGATCTTCCTGGCGCGGCATGTGGACGTCTGGGGCGAGGACTCCGATGACGTGCTGGAGATGGCCTACCTCAACAGCTACTACCAGACCGGGCTGAAAAACCTGCTGGACGTGGCAGTGCTGGAGCATGTGGAAGTGCACCGCGAACTCAAGGTCGGCACGGCTTTCCAGAAGGTCGACGAGATCCCGTTCGACTTCACCCGGCGGCGCATGTCGGTGGTGGTGGCCGAGAAGGACCGTCCGCATCTGTTGATCTGCAAAGGGGCGGTGGAAGAGGTCCTGGCGGTGTGCCAGCGGGTGCGTCACGGTGAGGCTGAAGAGGCCTTGACCGACACGTTGCTGGAGCGGATTCGTCAGGTGACTGCGGCGCTCAATGAAGAGGGGCTGCGTGTGGTGGCGGTGGCGGCGCGGCCGATGCTGGAGGGGCGCGATACCTACAGCCTGGCCGATGAGCAGGAACTGACGCTGATCGGCTACGTGGCCTTTCTCGATCCGCCCAAGGAAAGCACTGCCCCGGCGCTCAAGGCCCTGGCCGAGCATGGCGTAGCGGTGAAAGTGCTGACCGGCGACAACGAGCGGGTCACGGCGAAGATTTGCCGTGAAGTGGGCCTGGAGCAACAAGGCCTGCTGCTGGGCAACGACATTGAGGGCATGAGCGACGAGGCGCTGGCCAAGGCGGTGGAGACCACTAACGTGTTCGCCAAGCTGACGCCGACCCACAAGGAACGCATCGTTCGCCTGCTCAAGGCCAACGGTCACGTGGTGGGGTTCATGGGCGACGGCATCAACGACGCCCCGGCGCTGCGCACCGCCGACATCGGCATTTCCGTGGACAGCGCGGTGGACATCGCCAAGGAAGCCGCCGACATCATCCTCCTGGAAAAGAGCCTGATGGTGCTGGAGGAGGGCGTGCTGGAAGGACGCCGGACCTTCGCCAACATGCTCAAGTACATCAAGATGACCGCCAGCTCCAATTTCGGCAACGTGTTCTCGGTGCTGGTGGCCAGCGCCTTTATCCCGTTCCTGCCGATGTTGCCGATGCATTTGCTGGTGCAGAACCTGCTGTATGACATTTCCCAGATCGCCATTCCGTTCGATAACGTCGACGAGGAAATGCTCAAGCAACCCCAGCGCTGGCAGCCCGGGGATGTGGGACGGTTCATGCTGTTTTTCGGGCCCATCAGCTCGATCTTCGACATCACCACCTTTGCCTTGATGTGGTACGTCTTCGACGCCAATACCCCGGACCACCAGACGCTGTTCCAGTCCGGCTGGTTCGTGGTGGGGCTGCTGACCCAGACCCTGATCGTGCACATGATCCGCACGCCGAAGATTCCGTTCCTGCAAAGCCGCGCGGCCCTGCCGCTGATGGTGATGACCGGGATCATCATGGCCGTGGGGATCTTCCTGCCGATGGGGCCGCTGGCGCACTACTTCAAATTGCAGGCGTTGCCGTCGCTGTACTTTGTGTTCCTGCCGTTGATCCTGCTGGCGTACATGGCCCTGACCCAGGCGGTCAAAGGCTTTTACGTCCGGCGCTTCGGCTGGCAATAGGGGCTGTTGCCGCGCCTCTGCCTGGCGGCTGGACCGTACAGCGGCCGGGCGGGTATTCAGGCGCGGTTTTAAGAATGTTCCTAAAGCCAGTAATCCGCGATGTCCTTAGCCTTTTGCCGTTATGCAGAAGGCTGGCATCCGCGGGCCCGGATTTGACTACACAGGGTTATCAACATGGCAAACAAAGCGCTGCGTATCCTGATTGCCGATGAGCAGCATTTTTATCGGATGAGAATCGAGAGAACGTTGAACCAGATGGGCTATTACCGCATCGCGCCGGTGCACAGCCTTGAAGAACTGTTGAGTCTGGTGGAGTACGGGTGCGAGCCCTTCGATCTGCTGATTGTCAACGCCTCCCTGGGCGCACCGTCCGGGCTCGACCTCCTGGCGTTTTGCCTGAACAACCCGCAAGTCGGTCATGCTCTGGTCTATGACGGCCAGGCGTTATCGCCACCTTCGTTCAACCTGCGCAGCAAGGTCCAGATCAGCCCGGCGCGCTTGCCTGACGCGCAAGCCCTCAAGCGCCTGATGGCCCGGGTGGACCCCCCGCAGGTTCGTGGCGTGACCCACGAGGTGAGCTGGATACCGGCCTTGCATCAGGGCTGGAGGATGCTGTCGCGTTAAGCGTTAAGCGTTAAGCTGCAAGCTCGGAGCTTCAAGCTTCAAGCTTCAAGCTTCAAGCTTCAGGCTTGAAGCTCGACGTTCCAAACTCTGCCCCCCACGGCCTCCTTCGGGAGCGTGGGCGTTTCAGGTGGTCGGGCTCGCAGCCCGGCCATGCGCCGCCTTAGAAGTCCAGGGTCGCCGAGACTTTCAGGGTGCGCGGTGTACCTTGGGTCAGGTAGCCGCCGTTGGCCGAGGCCCAGTAGGCCGTGTTAGCCACGTTTTCCAGGTTGGCTCGCAGGGTGATGTCCTTTTCATCCAGCTTGAAACGGTAGCGTGAGCCGAGGTCGAAGCGGTTCCAGGTGGGCAGGCTCAAGCTGTTGCTGGCGTTCACGTACTGGCCGCCGGTGCGCAGCATGCGTGCACTCAGGGCGGCGCCTTCAACTCCCGGCACGTCCCAGTCCGCCCCGATGTTCAACTGGAAGCTCGGCACGCCCACCGCGCGGTTGCCGTCATTGACGCCGTTGACGCTGCCGTCGATGCGGGTCTTCATAACCGTGGCACCGCCCAGCAGGCGCAGGCCGCGCAGGGGCTCGCCATACAGGCTGAGTTCCACGCCCTTGTTCAATTGCTGGCCGTCGACCCGGAAGATTCCGTCCTGGGTGTAGCTGGACGGCTGCTCGATGCGATACACCCCCAGGCTGCCGCCGAAGGTGTCCATGTCCAGGCGTACCCCGGCTTCCACTTGTTTGCTGCGTACCGGAGGGAAAGTGTCCTGGTTGTTGCTGGCGCTGGTCGGTGGGGTTGGCCCCTTGGCCAGGCCTTCGATGCGGTTGGCGTAGAACGACACATATTCCCAGGGCTTGAGCACCAGCCCATAGACCGGCGTGGTGATGGACTCCTGGTAGCGGGCGGTACGGGCGCCGCTGGTGGTGTTCCAGCCATCGACGCTTATGGATTGCCGGCGCAGGCCCAGGGTCAGCAGAACCCGGTCATCGATGAAGCCCAGGGTGTCGGAGAGGGCCGCGCTCTTGAGCTGGTTCTTGCCGACAATGCGTGGGTCGTGGATGTCGCTGCCGAATGAGGTCGGCGTCGGGCGCGGCTGGGGCGTTGGGTGATAAATGTTGTTGAAGTAACGGGAGGCGGCGCCGATGTTTTCGAAGGCCGAGCGCTGTTCGCCCCACATGCCCGCGAGGCCGAGGTTCAGTTGATGGCTGATCGGCCCGGTCTGCACCCGACCATTGAGGCCGGCCATCAAGCTCTGGTTATCCTCGTCGTGGGGCGAGTACAGCATGCCGCCACGGCCGTTGCCGGCCAGGTCGTTGAGGGTGAGCGAGGAATACACACCGTTCTCCCGTGTGTGCTTGGCACCGCCAGCCACGTAGCCGGTCCAGTTGTCGCTGAAATCGTATTCGGCCCGAGCCATGCCGAAGGTGTCTTCCAGTTGCGAGTAGCTCCAGCTTTGGGCGTAGTTGCCCTTGGCAGACGGCGCGTGGGGCACTTTGTCCAGGGTGCTGGCCAGGTAGACCACCGGGCGCCCCTGATTGATGACTTGCTTCTGGTAGCCCACGTCCGCTGACAGTCGCAGGCGCTCACCGCGATAGTCCAGGCCCAGGGTGGCCAGGGTCGAACGCTGGTCTTCGTCGTCGATACGGGTCTGGCCTTCGCGTTGCAACAGGTTGAGCCGCGCGCCGAAGCGCTGGTCTTCGCCAAAGCGTTGGCCTAGGTCGATGTGCCCGCCAGTGCGGCCGCTGCCGTTGCTGTCCAGGGTCACGCTGCGGGTCGGGGTGTCGCCGGCGCGCTTGGGTTGCAGGTTGACCCCGCCGCCGATGCCGCTGCCACCGGGGGTGACGCCGTTGACGAAAGCATTCGGACCCTTGAACAGTTCCACCCGCTCCAGGGCTTCGGTGGCGATGATCTGCCGGGGCAGCACGCCGTAGAGACCGTTATAGGAAATGTCATCGCCGTTCAGGGGCAGGCCGCGAATCATGAACACCTGGGAAAAGTTGCCGAAGCCGGCAGACTGGCGCACCGATGCGTCGTTGAGCAACACGTCGCCCACGGTCTGGGCCTGTTGGTCGGCGATGGTCTTGGCGGTGAAGGCAGTGACGCTGAAAGGCACATCCTTGAGTTGCTGGTTGCCCAGCACGCCCAGGCGTGCGCCCCGGGCCACTTGGCCGCCGGCGTAGCTGTCATCGCCGTCGTCGGCTTGGGCGCTGACGGTGGTCGCTCCCAATTCCAGGGCGCCGTCGCTGGCCTGGGGCACCAGGGTGTAGCCGTTGGCGCCGCTGCTCAGGCTCAGGCCGCTGCGTTGCAACAAGCGGGCAAAACCCTCCTGCACGTTGTATTCACCCTGCAAGCCGCTGCTTTGGCGATTGCCCAGCAAGGCCGGGTCGAATGACAGCGGCACCCCGGCGCTGGCGGCGAATTGCGCCAGCACCTGGTTCAAGGGGCCGGGAGCGATGGCGTAGCGCTGGACGCTGGCCGAGCTGTCCTCGGCGGCCAGGCTTTGCGCGGTCGGTAGCAGGGCACCCAGCGCCAGGGTCACGGACAGGCCCAGGGCCTTGAGGGGGAAAACAGTCAATGAATGCAGGGGCCTGGGAGTCATTCGGGGTTCCTGTGCAACGCGTGGAATAAGGGGGGGGGTTATTCCACTCACCGAACGAGACGGAAAAAGGTATCAGCCACCGCGTATTTATTTTTCGAGCGTGAGAATCAGCTGGCGGCGTCCACCGACACCCAGAAGCGCGTCAGGCGGCTGACCCGCAACGGCAGGGTGTCTTGCAGCAACCCCAGGCTGGCCTCGGTGTCACGCAGGGGGAACGCTCCGGAAACCCTGATCTCGGCCACTTCGCTGGCGCAGCGTAAGACTCCGGGGCGATAGCGCGAGAGCTCGTCGAGCAGTTCCGCCAAGCGCAGGTTGTTGGCCATCAGCATGCCTTTGTCCCAGGTCAGGCTGCTGGCGGCGAAGGGTTCCAGCGGGTCGAGTCGATCACTTTTGAAACTCAGGCGTTCGCCGGCGTTGATCAGGGCTTGCTCGCCCAGCTGTTGCGGCCTGACTTGCACCGCGCCCTCAAGCACCGAGACCTGGCTGCGTACGCCGTTGATCCGCACGCAGAACCGGGTGCCTAGGGCCCGGGCCGTGCCTTGCGGGGTTTGCACAATAAAGGGGCGGTTGCCGGGGTCCTGGGCGGTGCTGATCAGCACTTCCCCGGTGAGCAAGCGGACCCGGCGCTCTTGGGCGTTGAAGGCGATGTCCAGGGAACTGTCGGTGTTGAGCAGCAGGTGCGAACCATCGGGCAGTTGCAGGTTTTTCTGTTCGCCGACGGCGGTGCGCTGGTCGGCGGTCCATTGCTCCCACGACACTTGCTGGCAGGCAATGCCCACGGGGCCGGCAAGCAGCAACAGTCCGAGGCGGGTGAGGGTCTGGCGCCGACTCAAGCCGTCGCGACGTTCGGCCCGTTGCAGGGTTTGCACGGCGATGCCGGCAGGAACATTGCGCAAGTCACCAAGGATCGCCTCGGCCCGCAGCCAGGCTTGGGCATGGGCGGCGCTGCGGCTACGCCATTGCTGGATCGCCTGATGATCTTCGGCAGTGGCGGTGCCGGAATGCAATTGCACCAGCCAGTCGGCGGCCTCGCCGAGGATCTGCGGGTCAATGCTGTTCGGGTTCATCAGGCCACGCTCAGGCAGGTGATGAAGGCACTGCGCATGTAGCGTTTGACCGTGATCAGCGACAGGTCCAGCCGGGCGGCGATCTGTGGGTAAGTCAGGCCCTCGATCTGCGACAGCAGGAACGCTTCACGGGTGGCCGCCGGCATCTCCCGCAGCAGGGCTTCGATGCGCCACAGCGCCTCCAGTATCAGCAGGCGGGTTTCCGGGCCGGGCACCTCTTCGACCGGCAGGTGCGCGATGGTTTCCAGGTACGCGCGCTCCACGTCCTGGCGCCGCCAGCGGTCCACCACCAAGCCTTTGGCAATGTGGGTCAGCAGCGCCCGGGGCTCATGACCCAGGGGCCGGGTCAGCGGGCGGCTGAGCAGGCGCAGGAAGGTGTCATGGGCCAGGTCCGCCGCATCCCAGGCATTGCCCAACTTGCGCTTGAGCCACGCCTGCAGCCAGCCGTGGTGTTCGCTATAGAGGGTGTGGATCTGTTGATTGAGGGGCGGGTCAGCGGGAGGCATGGGGGGCTGGGACTCGGTTCGGGCATCCAGGCCTGAGTGTAATTAAGAATTGATCGCATTCTAGTGGCGCGGACCGAGCCCTGGCAAGCGGCACCCGTGCAGGCCTGCGGGACCGTTGAACTTCGCCGGCATTGATCATGGGTTGCGGCCCCGCTCGGCATCCATTCCTGGCAAACCAATGTCGCTGGTGCGCGGTCCAGAGCGTTGGCCGAGCATGCCGCCCCCCCTGCCGTCCATGGGCATTGTGTTATACCCTGCGAGCCCGAAATGGACCCTCAGTGAACAGGACGACAGATGCTCAAATGGATTGGCAAGGTATTGGGTGGGACCGGCGCAGCGCCGGCCGAAGCGACGACCAGCGTTTGGCTGCAACGCCTGCAGACCTACCTTGCGCCCCTTGACCAGTTGCCCGAGGACGGCGGCCGGCCCGGTCTGGCCGAAGCGATCCTGACCTACGTGCGCCAGGGCGATGGCCCGCAAGTGCTGGCCGAGCTGGGGCAGCGCTACGCGGTCGCCAATTACCTCAATGTGCTGCGCGGGCACGCCTGCCGGGTCGCAGTCTCGGGCCGCGGCTGTATCACGATATGACCGATGTCGATCCGGCCCAGCTGCTGCGCTGGGCACGGGTGCTGGAGGCCTGCCCGGCCCATCGTTTCGGGATCGCCATGGACGACGGTTGCCATTGGCCGGAACTGCTCCTGACCCATAGCGTCGAGCTGTTTCGCGACCCCCAGACCGACGAGACGCGGATCATCCAGCGTATCAGCGCGCCCTTGATGGAAGCCCTGTTGCTGGAGGCGCACCTGCCGCCCTCGGCGCTGCTGACCGCTTGTTTCAGCGGTTCCAACGACGCCTATCGCCCGGGTTATGGCATTTACCTGGTGCCTTACATGGACGGCTATTCGCAATGGGTGCTGCGCCATGTCGAGGCGTTGCGGCCGTTGCTGCTGGCGGGTGACATGTACCTCAAGTTCCAGGTCATGAACCTGATGACCGACCTCGATCCGCCGGTGATGACCCGCATGGCCGGGGAGCTGTGTGAAATGGCCTGTGGCGGCAACAAAGAGGTGCGTGAACAGGCCGCGCCTCTGTTGCTGCACTGCCAGCGTGGCGCCCTGCAACCCTTGAGCCAGATGATCCAGGCCGGCAAGCCCGATCAGCGTGGCCATGCTTTGCGCCTGCTGTGGGCCCTGGCCAACCAGCTGGAGGATGGGGCACTGCGCGCCGAGGCCCGCGCCCTGGCCGAGGCCGACCGCGCGGCCTCGGTGCGCGGGCTGCTGGCTGAGTGGGCCGCCGAGCCTGCGGCCGAGCAGGGGCCGGTCCAGTACAGCGGTGCGGTGATTGACTGGGCGGTGCCCATGACGCCGGAACGGGTCGAGGTGCTCGACCAACTGTGGGCGGATCTCAATGAACCGATTGAGCAATACAACCAGCACAAGATTGAGTCCAACGCGACGTCGGCGCAGGGTAAATCCGCTGACGAGCTGGACCTGTGGCCCGTCTACAGCGCCGAGGCGCTGAGCCAGCTCAAGGCGTTCCTCGCCTCGTCGCAGGCGGTGCCGCCAGCCGGGCGTTCACTGCCGGACCCGAGCGAGTATTTCTCCCGTTCGGCGCTGGAGGCGTTCGCTGACAGTGATGACTTGAGCGCAGCGATGGCGTTCAAGGTCCTGGATTTCTGCCACTTCCTGAGCAACGACGAAGGTCGCCTGAAGAACATCGCCTGCTCGACCTTTGACCGGGTGCATGAGCAGGACCCGTCTCTGAGCCTGATGGCCCTGGCCCAGAGGCTCGAAGACAGTGGCCGCAGCGGTGACGTCCTGTTGCTTGAGTGCTTTAACGGTGCCCTGGCCCAGGCGTGGGACGCCGAGGCCGTGGCGCCGTATTTTGCCTTGCACGTGGCTTGGCTGGAGCAGGCGCTGATTGACCTTGAGGTGTATTCCACCGACTCGCTGTACCGCGGCATCGTCAAGATGACGCCGCCCCCGCCGCAGTTGGTCAGCCGCCTGTTCGAGATCGCCCTGGGCTCCAACCAGGGAGAGCGGGTCCAGGCCCAGCGTGCCCTGGAGCGGCTGCCGGGCAAAGAGGCGCACCTGATTGCCGCCCTGGGCTCAGGCAAGTCCGAGGTCAAGCTGTTGGCCACCAAATGGCTCGGCAACCTGGGCCACAAACCGGCCATCCCAGCCCTGGAGCAGGCGCTGAAGAAGGACAAGAACGATGGCGTGCGCACCGCCATGATCGAAGCCCTGGAACAGCTCGGTCAGCCGGTGGAGCAGTACCTGGACCGTCAGCAATGGGTCACGGACACCAGCAAGGCCATGGCCAAGGGCGCGCCCAAGGACCTGGCCTGGTTCCCTTGGGACGCCTTGCCCGAACTGCGTTGGGCCGACACCCAGGAGCCGGTTCCGGCCCTGGCGGCCCAAGGCCTGCTGGCCCAGGCGGTGAAGCTCAAATCGGCGCAGCCGGGGGCCTTGTTGCGGCGTTTCTGCGGGATGTTCGAACCACGCGGCCGCGAGCGTTTCGGCCAGTTCGTGCTGGACGCCTGGCTTGCTGAAGACACCCGGCCGATCCCCCTGGAAGAGGCCCGGCAGTTGGCCGAACGCCATGCTTCGAACACCTTGTTTTTCATCCAGCGTTACCCCGACGACTACAAAGACAGCCCGCACCTGGGCAAGAGCCTGGAGGCGCTGACCGCGAGTTTCCTGCCGCGCTTCATGCGCCAGCCCCAAGGCTCGGCGGCCGCCAGCAAAGGCTTGCTGGCCGTGGTCGCAGCCTGTGCCGGTGCAGAGGCGGCGGCCCCGGCCGGGCGCTACCTCAAGGAGTTCTATGGCACTCGTGCCTCCCAGGGCAAGGCGCTGATCGCCATGCTGGCCTGGGTCGAGCACCCGTCCGCGACCCAGCTATTGCTGTCCATTGCCAGTCGCTTTCGCACCGCAGGCTTTCAGGAAGAAGCCATCCTGCAGGCCCGGGCCTTGGCTGAACGCAAAAACTGGACCCTGGCGGAACTGGCTGACCGCACCTTGCCGTCGGCCGGTTTCGACGAGAACGGGCTGCTGGAGCTGAGTTACGGCGAGCGAGTGTTCAGCGCCCGTTTGCTGGCCGACTTCAAGATCGAGTTGTACAACCCCGATGGCAAAAAAATTGCCGCCTTGCCCGACCCGCGTCAGGACGACGATGCCGACGAAGCCAAGGAAGCGAAGAAGCAATTCGCCAACGCCAAGAAGTCCCTGACCAGCCTCGTCAAGCAGCAGACCGAGCGCCTTTACGAAGCCCTGTGCACGGGGCGCGAATGGCCTTATGCCGACTGGCAGCGGTACCTCAACCAGCACCCGATCATGCGCCGGTTGTTGCAGCGCCTGGTCTGGGTGCAGGTCGAGGATGAGCAGGTGCTGGCAGCTTCCGCCCGCTGGACGATGGCAGCCTGACCGATGTCGAGGACAACCCGCTGACCCTAGCCGACGAGGCCCGGGTGCGCCTGGCCCACGATTCGCTGTTGAGCGCCGAGGCTCTGGCCCAGTGGCAGCAGCACCTGGTGGACTATGAAGTGGCGCCGCTGTTCCAGCAGTTGGGCAAGGGCGTCTATCAATTGCCCGAAGGCCAGGGCGACGCCCATTCCATCGAGGACTTCAAGGGCCATCTGCTGGAAACCTTCGCCCTGCGCAGCCGCGCCCTGAAGCTCGGTTACACCCGGGGCGCGACCGAGGATGCCGGCTGGTTCTACACCTATGAAAAGTTCTTTGTCAGCCTCGGGCTGTCGGCCGACATCCGCTTTACCGGCAACCCGCTGCCCGAGAGCAATCGCACCGTGGCCCTGGTGGACCTGACCTTCTACAGCGAGGGTTACAGCCTGCCGCTGGCCGAGGTACCGACCATCCTGCTGTCCGAGTGCTACAACGACCTGCGCTTGATCGCCGCCCAGGGCACAGGTTTCGACCCCGACTGGGAAAAGAAAAGTGAATATTGATGCCGTAGAGGAATCGCGCCCATGACCCCAGCGTCCGCCTCCCTGCTCAAGGCCCCGGCCGAGCAGGCCCACGCTGCCGAGCTGGCGCGCCTGCAACAGCACGACCGCGGGCCACGCCCCCAGGGTTGGCGCCTGTCACCCCGGGCGGTGCGCAGCTTCATCCTCGGTGACGGGGCGCTGCAGGTGCGGCGCAAGTTCTACGGCGACGACGCGCTGATCGACCGCTGCATTGTGACCCTGATGAGCAACCGCGGGCTGATGCTGGTGGGCGAGCCGGGCACCGCCAAGTCGATGCTCTCCGAGCTGCTGGCGGCGGCCATTTGCGGGCAGTCCTTGTGCACCGTGCAGGGCACCGCCGGGACCACTGAAGAACAGATTCGCTACTCCTGGAACTACGCCTTGCTGCTGGCCGAAGGCCCGACCCCGCGAGCCTTGGTGCGTGGCCCGATGTACGAGGCCATGGGCAGTGGCAGCCTGTGTCGGATCGAGGAAATCACCCGCATGCAGCCCGAGATCCAGGACAGCCTGATTAGCCTGCTCTCGGACAAGGTGCTGCACGTGCCGGAACTCAAGGGCGAAGAGGCCACGGTGTTTGCCGCCCCGGGGTTCAATGTCCTGGCCACCGCCAACCTGCGAGACCGAGGGGTGCATGAGATGTCCAGCGCCCTCAAGCGCCGCTTCAACTTTGAAACGGTGCGCCCCATCAGCGACCGGCGCCTGGAAAGCCAACTGGTGCGCGAGCAGACCGAAGCCCTGTTGCAGCAGGCCCAAGTCAAGGTCGACTTCAGCCCCGACGTACTTGAACTGTTGGTGACCGCTTTCAACGACCTGCGCCACGGCGCCACCGCCGAAGGCACGGTGCTGGAGAAACCGACGGCAGTGATGTCGGCCGCCGAGGCGGTGGCGGTGGGCTATGCCGCGAGCCTGGATGCCCATTACTTTGGCAACGGCGTAGTCGGCGGCGAGCATATTGCCCGGCAATTGATCGGCACCGTGCTCAAGGACAACCCCGAAGACGGCGGCAAGCTGCGCCACTACTTCGACGTGGTGGTGCGCCAGCGTGCCCAGCGTCAGCCGCAATGGCAGCGGGTGCTTGAGGCGCGGCGTGAGCTGGATCGCTGACACGGCTCTGGCCGGCACCGAGCTAGACAGTGCCAGCCTGCGCGCCCTGGGCCAGAGCCTGGTCAGTGATGAGCTGATTGTGTTCGCCGTGCGCCACCACAGCCCCGGCTGTGCCTGGCAATTGCAGCAGTTGTTCGCCAGCCACCCGCCGAGCGTGGTGCTGGTGGAAGGGCCGCAATCCTTCAGCCCGTTGCTGCCGTTGCTGGTGCACCCCGAGGCGCAGATGCCCCTGGCGATCTACACCTACGCCGTGGGCGGCGCAACGGCCGATTCGCGGCGGGCGGCCTATTACCCGTTCTGTGATTATTCGCCGGAGTTGGTGGCGCTGCGCGCTGCCGCCGCACAAGGCATTGCGGCGCGCTTTATCGACCTCGACTTCGCCGAACAATGTGCGCTGGAGGCGACGCCGGCCGAGGCCGAGCCCGGCCAGGACTCGCTGCTCGACGAAGGCCATTACCGTCGCAGCGAACACTTGCAGCGTCTGGCCAGCCAACTGGGCTGTCGCGACCATGAAGAACTCTGGGAACACCTGTTCGAAGTACCGGCCACCCGTGGCGACTGGCCCGAACACCTGACCCGGGTCGCGGCTTACTGCCAACTGGCGCGCCTGGATTGCCGCCCCGACGAGCTGCACGCCGACGGCACCCTGGCCCGGGAAACGGAGATGGCCTGGCATATCCAGCAGGCCCTGGCCGCCCGACGCCCGGGGGACGGGCCGGTGCTGGCCGTGGTGGGTGGCTTGCACGCAGTGGCGATGCCGGGCTTGCTGGCTGCCGCTGTCGAACGCCCGAACATCCGCCGCGAAGGGCTGATCGATGAAGCCAGTGCGTTGATCCGCTACAGCTTCGACCGCCTGGAGCGCCTCAATGGTTATGCCGCAGGCATGACCGCGCCGGCCTGGCATCAGCGGCTGTGGCAGGCCCAGCTCAAGCACTCATCGCGCAGCGCCCAGGCGCCGGCCCGGCCACGGCAAGAGGCGGCCCTGGACCTGTTGTTCGAGGTCGTGGAAGCACTCCGGGAGAAGGGCCTGGCGCTGCCGCTGCCGACCCTCACGGCGGCCTACGAACAGATGTTGCGCCTGGCCACCTTGCGTGACCGCGATGCGCCGATCCGGGTGGACGTCGAGGACGCCATCCTCAGTTGCTTTATCCAGGGCGATGCCGACGCCGACGGGGCCTGGGTACGCCAGGCGGCCACGGCCTGCTTCACCGGCCAGGCGTTGGGCCGGGTGCCGCCCGGGGCCGGCACGCCGCCCCTGGTCAAGGATGTGGAATACCGCGCACGTCGCCAGCGTTTGAAACTCCACGATTCGCAGCCGCGGCGGGTGGTGCTGGGCCTGTACCGGCGCGCCGATCATCGGCGCACCAGCCAGTTGCTGCATGGCCTGCAGTTGCTGGGCATTCCGTTCGCCTGGCGTACCGGCGGCCCGGACTTTGTCAGCGGCCAGGGGCTGCACCTGCTTCAGGAACACTGGCAGTACGCCTGGTCAGCCGGCACCGAAGGTGCATTGGTGGAGGCGTCGATCTACGGCGTGAACCTGCCGCAAGCAGTGGCCACTCGTTTTGCCATGCGCTTGGAGCAGCAGGCTGCGGCGGACGTGGCCGACGCCCGAGGCGCTGCGGCCTTGCTGGTGCAGGCCTGTGTGCTGGGGCTGCATGAGCAGGTGGCGGTCCCCTTGCAGCGCCTGGGCCAGGCCATCGGCGCGGACCCGGTATTTGCCTCGCTGGTGGCGGCCAGCACCAGCCTCGCGTTGCTGCTGGAGTCCCGCGAGCCGCTGCAGGCGTCACATCTGCCGGGCTTGGCGGATTTGCTGCGCAGCGCCTATCAGCGCGCCACGTACCTGGGCGCCCAAGGCGTGGGTGAGGCGGATGCCTTGGGCCATATCGGCTGCCTGGTGCAATTGCGCGAGTTGCTGGCCGGGACCACCGGAGCGGAGCTGGATGGGCAGTTGTACTGGGCCATGGTCAGCCAGTTGCACCAGCAGCCCAACCTGTTGCTGCGCGGGGCCTGTGCCGGCTTGCTGTACCTGGCCGGGCGCCTGGACGAAGCCCGGTTGGCCAGTGAGTTGGCCGGGCATCTGCACGGCCAGCGGCAACCCAAGGAGGCGGTGGCCTACCTGCGCGGGCTGTTGTCCACCGCCCGCGAAAGCGCCTGGCAGATTCCCAGCCTGCTGGAGGTGCTGGACCGCTTGCTCAATCAGTGGGGCGAGGCGCAGTTTGTCGCCTGCCTGCCGGAACTGCGCCTGGCCTTTGCCGAAATGACCCCCCGTGAAACCGACCGTATCGCCCGGCAGGTCGCGAGCCTGCACGGTGCCGAGGACCTGGGGCGGCTGCGCCACGGAGCGTTGCAGGCCGAGCAGGTCCAGGCCAACCTGCGCCTGTCGCAAAGCCTGGCCTTGGTGCTGCAGGCAGACGGTCTCGACGCCTGGGTGACGCCATGACACCCCTGGAACGCTGGCGCCTGGTGCTGGGCCAATACGCCGACAAACCCCTGCGCGATGCGGCCGGCGGGGCGGGCCTGGAAGGCCGGGCAGCGCGCATGGACGTGGCCCTGGAATACCTCTATGGCCGCGAATACCAGGGCCGGGGCCTGCGTGAAGAGGCCCGGTCCGGCTCCCTCGACCCCACACAATTGACCCTGGTGACCTGGCTTGGCGAGGTCCGCGAGCTGTTCCCCGTGGACACCGTGGAGGTGATCGAGCAGCACGCCCTGGACCGTTACAGCCTGACCGAACTGGTCACCGACCCCCAGGCTCTGGAGCGCCTGGAACCCAACCAGCAGCTGCTGCGCACCTTGCTTGCCTTGCGCGGGCACTTGCAGGGCGATGTGCTGCAGTTGGTGCGACGGATCATTCGCCAAGTGGTGGAAGAAATTCGCCAGCAACTGGAGCCGCAGGTGCGTCAGGTGCTGTCCGGGCGCCTCAACCGTCAGCGCCATTCGCCCATGGCGGTTGCCCGCAACTTCGATGCCCTGGGCACCGTGCGGCGCAACCTCAAGCATTACGACGTCGAGCGTCAGCGGCTGGTGGTGGAGAAACTGTACTTTTTCCAGCGCAACAGCCGGCGTTTGCCCTGGGACATCATCCTTTGCGTGGACCAGAGCGCGAGCATGGCCGACTCGGTGATCCACAGTGCCGTGATGGCCGGCATCCTCGCCGGGCTGCCGGCGCTGCGGGTCAAGATCGTGGTGTTCGACACCCAGGTGGTGGACCTCAGCCAATACGTCGATGACCCGGTGGAAACCCTGATGCGCGTGCAACTGGGCGGCGGCACCGACATCGGCAAGGCCCTGCGTTATTGCAGCCAGTTGCTGGAAAACCCCCAGCGCACGGTGCTGGTGCTGGTCAGTGACTTCTATGAAGGGGCCTCGCCCAACGAGCTGCTGCGCACCGTCAAGCAACTGGCCGAAGCCCGGGTCACCCTGCTGGGGCTGGCTGCCCTGGACGATCAAGCCAACCCCGATTACGACCGCCAGATGGCCACCCGCCTTGCGGCCTGCGGCATGCAGGTCGCCGCCCTGAGCCCCCGGCGCCTGGCCCATTGGTTGCTCAAGGTGATTTCATGAGCCTTCGCCCGGCGCTGCTGGCGCAACTACTGAGCTTTGACGACGAAGCCTTTGTCGCCCTGGCCAACCGCGGCCTGCTGCGCCGTGCCTACAAAGACCTGGAAAGCAGCCCGCCACGGTTGCTGGAGGAGGGCGCTGACCAGCTGCTGCTGGAGTGCGGTGCTTATCAGCTGCGCTTCGATCTACGGGGCCCGGCCTTTGCCCAATGCAGTTGCCCGGCCAGCGGCGTGTGCCAACACATACTCACCGCCGCGCTGGGCTTGCGCGAGATCTTGGCCGAACCGGGCGAGACGTTGGCGGCCGAACCCGCGCTGGATCAGCGCCAGGCGCTGATTCAAACCCTGCTTGCACTGCCCCAGGTCGAACTGCTGAAACACGCGGGCAAGCCCGGTTATCGCTGGGCCTGGCAGTTCGTCATGGACTTGGATCAGCCCCACGGGCTGCAGATAGCCGGCGAGCAGAACCTGACCCTGACCCTGGGCACGCCGCCGCTGACCCTGCGTTACATGGGCGGGCCCCTGGGCGGGATGTTGGCCGATCAGCGCAGTGGCGCCCTGGAGAAATACCAGGTTGCGGCGGTGCTGGCGCTGCGCCGCTGGCAAGGCCTGGAACTGATCGCGCCAGAGCCGGTGGGCGCTGCCAACGCCGAGTCCACTCCCATCTTGCGTGACGCGGCGCGCCGCCGTTTGCGCGCAAGCGCGCGGCAGTTGCTGGAGGAGTCGGTGGCGGTGGGCCTGGCCCATTTGTCCTCGGCCATGCAACAGCGCTATGTGACCCTGGCGGTCTGGGCCCAGGGCGCCGATTACCCGCGCTTGGCCCTGTCGTTGCGGCGCTTGGCCGATCAGGTGCAACTGTTGCTGGAGCGGGCAGCGGGGGCCGATGGCCAGCGCCTGTTCGATGAACTCAGCCGTTGTTACGCCTTGCTCCAGGCCCTGGAGACGGCGGCGCAGCGTGGCGAAGAACCGGCGCGTTTGCTGGGGCAGGCTCGCAGTCAGTACACGCCATCGGCGGCCCTGGAACTCTGGGGGCTGGGGGCCAGTGCCTGGCGTTCGGCGTCCGGTTATCAAGGCTTGAGCCTAGTGTTCTGGAGCCCCGCGCAGCAGGGCTTTTTATCCTGCACCGAGGTCCGGCCGGTGTTGCAACGCAGCTTCAACCCGCTGACGCGCTACCGCAGCGCGGGGCCCTGGAGTGGCTTGCTGTCGCCGGCCCATGCCAGCGGGCGCCGGTTGTCGTTGATGGGGGGGCAGGTCAATGGCGAGGGGCGTTTGTCGGTGGCCGAGTCGGTACAGGCCACGCTGCTTGAACCCCTGTCATCGGCGCAGTGCGGCCAGTTGCCGGCGGCGCAGGATTGGAACGCCTTGCTCCAGGCCCGTTCGGCCCAGCGTCGCAGCCTGCTGACACCGGTCAGGCCGATGAATGACTGGACGCTGTTGCAGCCCGCCGCGGTGGGGGCTGTGCAGTTTGACCGTGCGCGCCAGGTCCTGGTCTGGCCGTTGTTGGACCGCAGCGGCGCCACCCTGTGGGTGGAGTTGGTCTATTCGGCCTACGGCCGGCATGCCATCGGCCGCATCGAGCAACTGGCCAGCGAGCCCTGGGTCGAGGGCACTCGCTTGGTAGCCCGGGTGTTTGAACGGGCGGGCACGCTGATCGCCGAGCCCCTGAGCCTGATCCGCCCCAGTGCTGTCGCAGACGGCACTTTGCTCGATGCCCTGCATTTCGACCCGGCGCCTTCGGGCGAGCCCGTGATGGCATTGGCGGTCACGGATGAGCCCGATATCGAGCAGCAGAGTGAACCCCAGGATGAGACCGAGTACGAGCCGCAGCCAACGACGGGCCACTTGCTGCCGGAGTTGGCCGGGTGGCTGTGCCAACAGGCCGAGCGTGGGGTGGACCCGCACGTGGCGCCGGGCATCGGCCAGGCCCTGCAACAACGGGGCGCGAGCCTGCGGGCGGCGGGCTACAGCGCCTTCGAGCGTGGGCCTGAGGACGCCGGTGTGCCTGCGCGGCTGATCATTGCCCACTACCTGTGCCTGCAATATCAATACTTGCAGGCGTCAGGGGCCGACCTTGCGGCGAGCTAATGCTTTCCTTCAATGACCATCGGCCGACGGCGCGGCGGGTGGCGCGACCTTGCGCATCAGCGGCACCAGGGCGGTGGCGACGATAAAACACAGCATGATCATCAAGAAGGCGTCGCCATAGGTTTGCGTCTGCGCCTCGCGGTAGGTCAGCAACCACAGCTGGTGCAGGCTGGCGGTCAGCCCGGCGTCCCCGGTCTGGCCCAGGCTGGCGAAGTGGCCGCCGACCTGGTCCAGCCACTGGTTGAGGGCCTCGTTGCGGCTGTTCAAGTGTTCGGCCAAGCGGGTGAAGTGCAGGTTGGTGCGGTCATTGAGGATGGTGGCGCAGGCGGCAATGCCGATGGCCCCGCCCAGGTTGCGCATCAGGTTGAACAGCCCCGAGGCGTGCTTGAGCCGTGCCGGGGCCAGCCCGCCCAGGGTCAGGGTCACTGCCGGTGGCACCGCCAGTTGCTGGGCGATGCCGCGCAGGGCCTGGGGCAGCATCAGCTCGCGGGCGCCCCAGTCGTGGGTGATGGGGCTGAAGTCCCACATCGACACGGCGAACAGGCCCAGGCCGGCCATCATGATCCAGCGCAGGTCCACACGGTTGGCCAGGAACGCGTAAAGGGGGATCGCCAAGACCTGGAACACCCCCGTGGAAAACACCGCCAGGCCGATGTCCAGGGCGCCGTATCCGCGCACCCGGCCGAGAAACAGCGGGGTCAGGTAAATGGTGGCGAACAGGCCGATGCCGGTGACAAAGGAAAAGAAGCAGCCGAGGGCGAAGTTGCGATCCTTCAGGGCCCGCAGGTCGACGATCGGGTTGGCCACGTGCAGGGTGCGGCCGATAAAGGCCAGCCCGGCCAGGCCGGAGATCCACGCAGTGCTGAGGATGGTGCTGTCGCTGAACCAGTTCCAGCGTGGGCCTTCCTCCAGGGTGTATTCCAGGCAGCCGAGAAACAGCGCGAGAAACACCATGCTCAGGTAGTCGGCGCCCTTGAGCAGGCTCAGTTCCGGCTGGTCGATCTTCACCAGCAGCGGCACCGCGACGGCGACGAATATGCCCGGCACCAGGTTGATGTAGAACAGCCAGTGCCAGGATGAAACATCAGTGATCCAGCCGCCGATCACCGGGCCCAGGGTGGGCGCCAGGGAGGCCACGGCGCCAATGGTGGCGGCGGCGATGACCCGCTGTTTGCCGCTGAAGAAAAAGAATGCGGTGGTGAACACCAGGGGGATCATCGAGCCGCCGAGAAACCCTTGCAGGGCACGGAAGGCAATCATGCTCTGGATGTTCCAGGCCGCACCGCACAGCAGGCTGGCCAGGGTAAAACCCACGGCCGAGGCGCAAAACAGCCAGCGCGTGGAGAACACCCGGGACAGCCAGCCCGACAGCGGAATCACGATGATCTCGGCGATCAGGTAGCTGGTCTGTACCCAGGCCGTCTCATCGGTGCCGGCGGACAGGCCGCCGCCGATATCGCGCAGCGAGGCGGAGACGATCTGGATGTCCAGCAGGGCGATAAACATGCCCACGCACATGCTGGCAAAGGCCAGGACTTTGGTCGCCGTGCTCATGCTTGTTGCGTTGAAGGGCAGGGCGGCCGTCGCCGGCGCAGCGCTGGCCTGGCTCATGGCGCGCGGGACTCGGTCAGGGCCACGGCCGGCGCCTCAGGCACGGTCTGGGTGTCCACGGCGGCGGTCACCGAGAGGCCGGGGCGCAACTGGCCAAGCACCCCATCCGCCGGGTCGAGGATTACCCGCACCGGCACCCGTTGCACGATCTTGGTGAAGTTGCCGGTGGCGTTCTCTGGCGGCAGCACGCTGAATTGCGCGCCGGTGGCCGGGGCCAGGCTGTCCAGGCGGCCGTGGAACTCGCGCCCCGGCAGCACGTCGGCGCGCACCACCACACGCTGGCCCGGGGTCATGTGTTGCAACTGGTCTTCCTTGAAGTTGGCGTCCACCCACAAGCCGCGGGCCGGGACCAGGGACAGCAATTGCGAGCCGGCCACGGCATAGGCGCCGGCCCGTGCCCGCCGATTGCCGATGACCCCGTTCACCGGGGCCCGCAGTTCGGTGTCTTGCAGGTTCAACTGGGCCAGGTCGCGCTCGGCCTTGGCCTGTGCCAGTGCGGCGCGAGCCTGGCGTTTTTGTGTGGCAATCACCTCAATCTGCCGCTGGGTGGCCAGCCATTCGGCCTGGGCCCGGGTGTTCAGGGCCTGGGCGGTCTTGAAGGTGGCGTCGGCGCGCTGGGCGCTTTCCACCGACACCGCCGAACTGCCCACCAGGCGTTTGTAGCGGGCGTTGTCGTCCCGCGAGCGGCTCATCTCGGCGGCGGTGGCATCGATGCCGGCGCGGGCCTGGCTGATCACCGCGTGCTGCCATTGTTCGGTGGCGTCAAGGTTGGCCAGCAAGGCCTCCTGGGCGGCTACCGCACCTTCGGCCTTGGCCAGGCGTGCACGGTAATCCCGGTCGTCGAGGCGAATCAGCAGGTCGCCGGCCTTGACCTGTTGGTTGTCGCTGACCAGCACCTGGTCGATGTACCCGGGCACCTTGGGCCCGATCACCGTCACCTCGGCGCCGATGTAGGCATCGTCCGTGGTTTCGATAAAGCGTCCGTGGCTCCACCAATAGGCCACGTACAGCGCCAATGCCACCAGGGCGGCCAGGCCCAGGGCCAGTACCAGCAGGCGTTTGCCGCGCTTGGGGGCGTTGGCCGGGGTGACGGCAAGGTCGGTGGCGGGGTCGGCAGAAGAGAGGCTGGTCATGGTGGGTACCCGAGGGAAGATGTTATTACGATCATAATATGATGCTTGTAATATTTTGTGGCAAGTCTCTTTTCCGCGCCGGTCGTCAGTTGGTGGGCGGGAGCTCGCGGCAGGGGGGCTTTTCTTGACCATGATCAAGGGCCGTCCTTTCGCGGGCGCGCAGCCTGTGTCCCGGCCCCGGTCACCCCACCGGGTCGTCCCCCTTCAAGGAGTTTCAGCCCATGGCCAAGATGAAAGCGGCGATCTTCGTCGAAAAAAACCGCATTGTTCTGGACGACAAGGACATCCCCGAGATCGGTCCCCTGGACGCCCTGGTGCGCATTACCACCACCACCCTGTGCGGCACCGACGTGCACATCCTGCGGGGCGAGTACCCGGTGGCCAAGGGTCTGACCATCGGCCACGAACCGGTGGGGGTCATCGAGCGCCTGGGGTCCCAGGTTCGCGGCTTTGTCGAGGGCCAGCGGGTGATTGCCGGCGCCATCACCCCCAGCGGCCAGAGCTACGCCTGCCTGTGCGGCTGCGGCGCCCAGGACGGCCCGGACACGCGCCACGGTTTTCGTGCAGCGGGCGGCTGGAAGTTCGGCAACACCATCGACGGCTGCCAGGCCGAATACGTGCGGGTGCCGGATGCCCTGGCCAACCTCTGCCCGATCCCCGACGGCCTGAGCGACGAGCAGGTGCTGATGTGCCCGGACATCATGTCCACCGGGTTCTCCGGGGCCGAACGGGCGGATGTGCAAATTGGCGACAGCGTCGCGGTGTTCGCCTTGGGGCCCATCGGCCTGTGCGCGGTGGCTGGGGCCCGGCTCAAGGGCGCCACCACCATCATCGGGGTCGATACCGTGGCCGCGCGCATGACCGTGGCGCGCCAGTTAGGCGCCACCCACGTGGTGGATTTCAAGGACGGTGATGTGGTGCAGCAGATCCTCGCGCTGACCGATGGCCGGGGCGTGGATGTGGCCATCGAGGCTCTGGGCACCCAAGGCACCTTCGAGTCGGCGCTGCGGGTGCTGCGTCCCGGCGGCAAGTTGTCGAGCCTGGGGGTGTATTCCACGGACTTGCGCATTCCCCTGGACGCCTACGGCGCCGGCCTGGCCGATCTGAGCATCCTCAGCACCCTGTGCCCTGGCGGCAAGGAACGCATGCGCCGCTTGATGGCGGTGGTGGCCAGCGCTCAGGTCGACCTCTCGCCCTTGGTCACTCACCGCTTCAAGCTGGACGACATCGAGGCCGCCTACGAGCTGTTCGCCCACCAGCGTGACGGTGTGATGAAGGTCGCGATCACCCCGTGAGGCGTTGGCGCAGGCGGCCTTGATGCATATCAAGATGGCCTGCGCGCCCTGGTTCGACACTGCACGCCTTTCTGTTCCCCGGAGGTGCACCATGAGCCAGTACCAGCGTCTGCTATTGATCCTCGACCCTGTGCAACACCAGTCCGCCGCCGCACGCCGAGCCACTGCCCTGGCCCAGGCCAGCGGTGCGGCGGTGCATGTGCTGGTGCTGGTGGAGCCGCCAGCCCGCGGCTACCTGTGGGAAGAACACCTGGAGGACAGCGAGCGCGAGGCCTACCTGCAACGCCATGAACGCTGGCTGCTGGTCGAGGCGCAGTGGATGCGCGATCAGGGCGTGGACGTCACCACCCAGGTGCTGTGGAGCGCCCAACCGCTCAAGGACCTGTTGCAGTACGTCAGCGAGTTCAGCCCGGACCTGTTGATCAAGGACGTGGCCCTGGAGTCGGCCCTCAAGCGGGTGTTTGTCACGCCCCTGGATTGCCACCTGTTGCGCGATTGCCCGGTGCCGGTGCACTTGGTTAATCAGGCCCCGCACTCGCTGCCTCGACGCATCGTCGCCGCCGTGGATGCGGCCGCCGTGGGCACCCAGGCCGAAGGGCACAACGACCTGATCATCCAGACTGCCAACGCCTTGGCCCTGCAGTGCGATGCGCAACTGCACCTGGTGTATGCCTACGACCTGACGCCGGTGTTCGAAGGCGTCACCCCGGTGGGGGCGGGGGCCTGGAGCGCCAACTGCCTGGATGAACTGCGGGACTCCCTGCAGGAGGCCTTTATCCGCTTGGCCGAGCGCTACCAGGTGCCGGTCGAGCTGCGGCATTTTATCAGTGGCCCGCCGGTGCCGGGGCTGACCCGCTTTGTCGATGACTTCCTGGTGGACGTGGTGGTCATGGGCACGGTGCACCGCACCGGCTTCGGCCGGCTGATCGGCAGCACCACCGAGCGTGCCTTGTACTCCATGCCGGGCAGCATCCTGGCGGTCAAACCCCTGGCCTGAGGCCTGGCCCCGTCGGCCGCTGGGCTGCCGGGGCTTTCGTTCCTGTCCGATACCGCCACCCGTGCCGCCGCGCTATAAATGTCCGAACCGCGCGACTGCCGGATCGGCCCGCGGCCGATAGGTGGCCATGCGCTATTTAAAAGCTCGCCGATTCGCTGTTTAATTCGCCGCCATGAACGCCTCCCATCCCCATCGCCCATTGATCGCCTGGACCCTGTATTTCTGCGTCCTGTTCAATGTGTTCGCCTGCGGTTTGGGGCACGGGCAGATGCTCGGCCTGGAGCTCAATGGCGTTGGCGGCCAGTTCTGTTCCGCCATGGGCAACTCGGGCCCGGCCCTGGACGGCGACTTCAGCGACCAGGCGGCTGCCCAATGGTCCGCCACGTTCAGTTGCCCGTTGTGCTCGGCCCTGAGCCTGGGCATCGCCCTGATGTTCTGCCTGGGCTGGTTGCTGCTGGCCAGGCGACCGCGCCGCTTCTGGCCTGAACAGCTCAGCAAAGCGCCACCCCGCCATGGCTGGCCCGGCGCCAACCCCCGGGCACCTCCCGCCCTCTGACCTTCCCCCTGGGCCGCCCTCGCGGCAGCCCCTTGTACTCGTCGCTTGCCTACGGCCTGCGTGCGCTGTCGCGCGCTCGGCCGGGCGATCTGTGTTGGTCATTTTTCGAGTGTCAGTCATGAAGTCTGTGTATCGCTCCCCCGGCGCGGCGCTGCTGTGCGCCCTGTCGTTCAACGTTCTGGCCGAAGGGCCGCTGGATCTGCCGGAAGTGCGGATCGAAGGCGAAACTGAAGAACCGCAAGGCCTGTTGCTGGATACGCCGTCCCACACCGGTTCGCGCCTGGGGCTGAGCCCCCGGGAAACCCCCGCCTCGGTGAGTATCGTCAACCGCCAGCAGATCGAGCAGCGTGGCGCGCAAAACACCCAGGACATGCTGCGCGGCGTGCCGGGCTTGAATGCCGCGTCGCCACCAGGGTCGGCCGGTTCGGTGTCCTACCGGGGCTTCTCCGGGGCGCAGATCACCCAGCTGTTCAACGGCATCACCGTGCAGTACGACGCCATCGCTGCGCGCCCCGTGGACAGCTGGATCTACGACCGAGCGGAGGCAGTGGGCGGGCCGTCGAGCTTCCTGTTCGGCGCCGGCGCCGTGGGCGGCTCGATCAACTACGTGACCAAGCTGCCGGTGCGGGGCGCCTCGTTCAATGAGGCGCGGATCAAGTACGGCTCCTACGACAACAGCGAAACCTCCCTGGGCTTCAACCATGGCCTCAACAGCGGCGATGGCCCGCTGCATTACGCCCGCCTGGATGTCAGCCACACCACCAGCAACGGTTACGTCGACCGCGAGCAACGGGATGCCTGGACCCTGGCGTTTTCCCTGCTCAGCGACATCAACGACCAGCTGTCCCACACCCTGGCGTTCGAATACCAGAACGAAAGCGTCGACAGCCCCTATTGGGGCACCCCGGTGCTCAACCCTCTGGGCGGGGCGATGAAAGTGGATAAAAGCCGGCGCTTTGAAAACTACAACGTTGCCGATGGCCGTTACGAGCAGCGGGTGCGCTGGCTACGCTCGATCGTCGACTACCGCTTCGATGACGCGACCTCGCTGCGCAACACCCTGTACTACTACAATGCCGCGCGGGATTTTCGCAACCTCGAAAGCTACGCCTACACCGCCGACAACAGCCTCGTGAATCGCTCCGGGGCGTTGCTGCAACGGCACGACCAGGAACTCAACGGCAACCGCTTCGAACTCTTGCACGAGGGCCGTCTGTTCGGCCTGGAAAGTCGCTGGTCGGCGGGGCTGGACTACAGCCACAACGTCTCCAGCAACTACCCGCGTTCGTTGCCGGCGCGAGTCGACAGCGTGGACCCGGGCCACTTCGAGCCGGGCGGTTTCTGGGACATTCCGGGCATGACCCGGGGTTTTGAAAAGAACCGCCGCAACCAGGTGGACACCTGGGCGCTGTTCCTGGAAAACCGCCTGCAACTGAGCGAGCGCCTGTCCCTGCTCAGCGGCCTGCGCCATGACCAGATCGACTTGCAGGTGACCAACTACCGCGCCGTCACCGATGCCAACCCGGCGTTCTTCAAGCGCGTCTACCGGCCCACCACCGGGCGCCTGGGGCTGCTCTACGACCTGACGCCAACGGCCAACGTCTACGTGCAATACAGCACAGCAGCCGATCCGCCGGCCGGCATCCTCAGCACCGCCACTTACGGCCAGGTGCGCGACTTTGACCTGAGCACCGGTTCCCAACTGGAGGTCGGCAGCAAGTTCGATTTCCTTGACGGGCGCGGCTCGGCCACCGTGGCGGCCTACCGCATTGAGCGCAAGAACCTGGCCACCGCGGACCCGGCCAACCCCGGCTTCACCCAGCCGGTGGGCCAGCAGTCGTCCCGGGGCGTGGAACTGGCGGCATCGTTGCGCCTGGCCCCGCAATGGTTGCTCGAAGGCAACCTCGCCTACGTCGATGCGCGCTACGACGAGTTCAATGAAAACGTCGGCGGCCGCACCCTGTCGCGCAAGGGCAACACCCCGACCAACATCCCCGACACCGTGGCCAACCTGTGGCTGACCTATGACCTGGACCCCAACTGGCAGATCGGCGGTGACAGCCGCTATGTGTCGGCGATGTATGCCGACGCGGCCAACACCCGTTACGCGCCGTCGTACACGATCTTCGGCGCTTTTGTCGGCTACAAGGTCGATGCCAATACGCGGGTCACGGCCCGGGTGCGCAACCTGACAGACCAGGTTTACGGCCAGTGGACCTCGTCGAGCATGCTTTACCTGGGAGCCCCACGAACCTTCGAACTGGCGCTGCAAACGCGCTTTTGAACCGCGGAACCGGGGCGCTAAACGCCCCGGTCACCTGTGAGGGGGGACGATGAAACGTTATCTGTACCTGTGGCACCGCTGGCTGGGCATTGTGGCCGGCCTGTTTATGGCGCTGTGGTTTATCTCTGGGCTGGTGATGCTGTACGTCGGCTACCCCAAGCTCACGCCCCGGGAGCACCTGGCGCATCTGCCGGTGCTGGCGGCGCCAGGCTGCTGCGTCGAGCTGGCCCAGGTGTTGAGTGCGGCCGGCAGCGACCCCGCGCCCCTGAGCATTCGCCTGACCAGCGTGGCCGCGCGCCGACCTACATCCTGGTTTACCCCGGCCCGCGCAAGGTGGCGATCAATGCCCGCAGTGGCCAGCGACGGGCCGCCACCGATGCGCCTCAAGCCCTGGCGGCCGCTCGACAATACGCCCCCGAGGCGCCGGCCGAAAACCTCGGCTGGGTGGAGCAAGATGCCTGGAGCCTGTCCCGTGCACTGGATGTGGACCGGCCGTTGTGGCGCGTGCAGGTGGCGGATGCCGAGGCGCGTTGGCTCTATGTCTCCGGGCAGACCGGCGAGGTGGTGCGCGATGCCACGGCCCGCGAACGGGCGTGGAATTGGCTGGGCGCCTGGTTGCATTGGTTGTACCCACTGCGCGGGATTGGCATCGACGGCGCCTGGAGCAACCTGGTGATCTACCTGTCCCTGGCGGCCACGTTGATGACCGCCCTGGGCCTGCTGCTCGGGGTGATGCGCTGGCGTTTCCGGCGGCCTTATCGCAGCGGTGCGCGCACGCCGTACCAGGGCGCTGCGCGTTGGCACCATGTGGGCGGGTTGTTGTTCGGGGTGCTGGCCTTGACCTGGATTTTCAGCGGCCTGATGTCGATGAATCCGTGGCAACTGTTCAGCAGCGCCCGGCCGTTGTCGGTGGCGGCCTACCAGGGCGGCGACTTGAAAGCGGCGGCGTTTCCGCTATCCGCCGCCGAGGGCCTGATGTTGTTTCGCCAGGACGGCCTCGACGCCCGGGAGCTGGAGTGGCGGCTGATCGGTGGCCAGGGTTACCTGATCGGTTATGACGGGGCAGGGCGCACCCGGGTGCTGTCCATGGTCGATCGGCAGGTGCAGCGCCAGTTCGACCCGCACACCCTGCAAGACGCCGCGTGGGCCATTCGCCCCCAGGCGCCCTTGCAGGTGCAGACCTTGCAGGCCTACGACTTCTATTACTACGGGCGTGAAGCCCACAGCATGCTCGGCCACCTGGAACAGCGCCTGCCGGCCTTGCGCGTGCGCTTCGATGACCCGGCGCAGACTTGGCTGCACCTGGACCTGTACACCGGCGCCATCGTCGCTCAACTGGATCAGCCACGGCGTGCCTCGCGCTGGCTGTTCGCGCTGCTGCACAGTTGGGATTACTGGCCACTGCTGGCCGCGCGGCCCTTGTGGGACGTTTGGATGATTGTCTTGAGCCTGGGTGGCTTGCTGATCAGCGTCACGGGCGTGGTGCTGGGTTGGCGTCGGCTGCGCCGACAGACGCGGGGGCGGCGTCGCGTCTGAGAGGTCGAGATTGGGGTCAGGGTTGAGACGAGGCGCGCCCCGCCCCGGTGGTGCAAGGCCACCGGGGCGGCGGGCATTACATCTTGCTGTGATCGTGCATCTGGCTGTGGTCGGGCATGGTCAGGGCGCGGGCCGGGGCCTGGACCTGGATCGACTGTTTCTCGCCCTTGGCGTTTTCCACGGTCAGGGTCAGCGGCACTTGGTCGCCTTCCTTAATCTGCGCGTTCAGGTCGATCAGCATCACGTGGTAACCGTGGGGTTCCAGGGTCACGGCCTTGCCGGCGGGCAGGGCCACGGCGGCGACCGGCTGCATGCTCATCACATCGTTCTTCATGCTCGACTCATGGATCTGCACGGTCTTGGCCACCGGCGATTGCACGCTGAGCAGCTGGCTGTCGCTGTCGGCGGTGAGGGTCATGAAGGCGCCGCTGGCTTGCTGGCCGGGCACGGTGGCGCGGACCCAGGCATCGCTGACCAGGGTCTGGGCCGAAGCGTGGGCGGCCAGGCCCAGTAGGGACAGGCCCAAGGCCAGTTGTTTGAGGCGTTTAACAGTGACAGGCATTAGCAAACCTCCATGACGGTGAGCAGGTCTTCTGCGCACTCTTGAGCGTTAAGGGACGCCGACAGGCCCAGGCGCAGCTCGCCCCGGGAATCGAAGACATAGCTGGTGGCGGTGTGGGACAGGGTGTAGGTCGAACCGCTGGGGATCTTTTCGTAGAACACGCCGAATTCCTTGGCGGTGGCGGCGGTTTGTTCCAGGGTGCCGTACAGGGCCTCGAAGCTCGGGTCGAAGGCTTTGACGTAGGCGTCGAGCACTTCCGGGGTGTCGCGTTCCGGGTCCAGGGTGATGAACACCACCTGCAAGCGGTCGCCGTCGCGGCCCATGAGTTTCTTGATTTGCACGGCGCGGGCCAGGGCGGTGGGGCACACGGCCGGGCACTGGGTGAAGCCGAAGAACACCATCGGCATCAGGCCGCGATAGCTGCTGAGCAGGCGGGGCTCGCCCTGGGAGTTGGTCAGTTTGAAGGTCCGGCCCATGATCTTGTCGCTCAGATCCTTGCCGTACTTGAAGTTCAACTTATTGCTGCTGTCGCAACCGGCGAGCAGGCCCAGGCTGAGCAGGCTCATGCCGCCGATAACCTGGCGGCGGGTGAATAACACACTCATGGATTAGCGTCCTGTGAGGCGCCTGAGGGGCCGCTGGGTGGCGGCGAGTCAGGCCTTGGAAGCGGCGCATGTTACCAAGCGTGCAGTGGCCGAGGCTTGCACTTTCGACGATCGGACCCGAGCGCGGCGTGCACCGCGCCCCGGGTTTGACCAGCGTGGCCTTGCGGGTGATCCCCACAACGGCGGGCCCCGTTCGGGTTAGTCGTCGTCCTTGTGCGACATATTGCCGCTCAGCCAGTGCTGGTGCTGCCGGCAACGTTCGCTGGCCGGCACCGGCCGGCCGAACAGGTAGCCCTGGAAGTGCGAGCAGCCCTCGGCGCTGAGTTGTTCCAACTGTTCGCGGGTCTCCACGCCCTCGGCGGTGGTCTTGATCAGCAGGCTGCTGCTCATGCCGGTGATGGCGCGAACGATCGACAAGGCTTCGCGGCTTTCGCCCATGTCGTGGACAAAGGATTTATCGATCTTGATCCGGTCGAACGGGAACGAGCGCAGGTAGCCCAGGGAGGAATAGCCGGTGCCGAAATCGTCGAGGGCGATGCACACCCCCATCGCTTTCAGGGCGCGCAAGGTGCGCACATTGCCCTCGCTGTTTTCCAGCAGCACCGATTCGGTGATCTCCAGTTCCAGGCGCGACGGCGCGAGCCCGGAATCGGCCAGGGCCAGGGCCACCACGTTCACCAGTTCGCTGTTCTTGAACTGCACCGGCGACAGGTTGACCGCCACCGATTGCCCCTCGGGCCAGCGCGCGGCCTCCTGGCACGCCAGGTTCAAGGCGCGGGCGCCGACTTCGTGGATCAGCCCGGTGTCCTCGGCAATGGGAATGAAGTCCATGGGCAGGATCAGGCCATTGCTCGGGTGTTCCCAGCGCATCAAGGCCTCGTAGCCGGAAATCTGCTGGGTCTGTTTGTCGACGATGGGTTGGTAATAGAGTTGCAGCTGGCCCAGGTGCAGGGCGGTGCGCAGCTCGGTCTCCATGACCCGGCGGCGGCGCGCCGCCTCGTCCAGTTCGGCATGGAAGTGTTCGTAGCGGTTACGCCCGTTGCGCTTGGCCTGGTACAGGGCCATGTCGGCGTAGCGCAGCAACTGCGCCGCGCTGCTGTGATCGCTGGGGGCCAGGGCGATGCCGACGCTGAGGCCGACGCAGAAACTCTGGCCGTCGATCATGAAGGCCGGGGCCACCACGTCGATCAGGCGCTGGGCGGTGGCCTGGGCATCGCTGGCATTGGCCAGGTTGGGCAAGACAATCGCGAACTCGTCGCCGCCCAGCCGCGCCAGGGTGTCCTGGTCGCGCAGGGCGCCGCGCAGGCGCTGGCCCAGGGCCCGCAGCAAGCGATCGCCGAAGGCGTGGCCGAGGGCGTCGTTGATGTTCTTGAAGTTATCCAGGTCCAGGCACAGCGCGGCGGTCAGCCGTTCGCTCTCGTGGTCCTCTTGCAGGGCCTGTTCCAGGCGGCTGTGGAACAGGGTGCGGTTGGGCAGGCCGGTGAGTTCGTCGTGGTGGGCCATGTGATGAATCTGCGCGTGGGCGGCGATTTCATCGGTGACGTCCTCGGCGATCTGCAGCACATAGCGGCCACTGGCTTCCGGGCTTTGCCCCAGCAGGCTGCGGGTGCGCAGGGTCCGGGGGCCAAGGGCGGTGTCGAGGCGCTGCTGGCTCAGGTGCAGGCCGTCATGCTCCACGCAGTGTTGGGTCAGTTGTTCCACATGCTCGGCCATCACCGGGGTCAGGCATTCGCGCACACTGCGCCCGACCATCTGCCGACGCTCGCCGCCGAACAGGCGTTCGGCCTGGGGGTTGGCCAGGAGGATCTGCCGCGAGCCCACGTCCTGGACGATGACGCTGGAGGGAATATTGGAAATCACCGAGTCGAGGAACAGCGACAGCGAGGCCATTTTCTCGCTCTGGCGCTCCGCCAGTTCCTTGGCCTGCAACAGATCGTTTTCGTACTGGCGGCGTTCGGTGATGTCGCGGGTGATCTTGGCGAAGCCGATCAACTGGCCGTCTTCATCCTTGATCGCCTCGATCACCACGCTGGTCCAGAACGGCGTGCCGTCCTTGCGCAGGCGAATGCCCTGGGCTTCGAAGCGGCCCTCGCGGCGGGCGGTTTCCAGGCACTGGTGGGGCAGGCCGGCGAGGCGATCCTCGGGGGTGTAGAACAGCGAAAAATGCTCGCCCACCACTTCCTCGGCGCGGTAGCCCTTGGCCCGTTCGGCACCGGCGTTCCAGTTCACCACGTGGCCCTGGGGGTCGAGCATGTAGATCGCGTAGTCCTTGACCCCCTGCACCAGCAGGCGGAAGTGCCGCTCCTGTTCCCGTTGTTCCAGGAGCAGCCGGCGCTGTTCGGTGCAATCGCGGGTGACCTTGGCAAAGCCGATCAACTGGCCGTCATCGTCGTGCACCGCATCGATCACCACGTGGGCCCAGAACGATGTGCCGTCCTTGCGCAGGCGCCAGCCTTCGGCTTCATAGCGACCGGTTGCGCGAGCGATTTCCAAGCCTTTCTGCGGCAGCCCGGCGGACTGTTCCGCGGCACTGTAGAAACGCGAGAAATGTTCGCCGACGATTTCTTCCGCACGGTAGCCCTTGGCCCGCTGGGCCCCGGCGTTCCAATTGCTGACGATACCGTCGGGCGTGAGCATGTAGATCGCGTAGTCGATCACGCTCTGGACCAGCAGGCGGTACATCACATCGGGGCTTTCTATCATCGACAGGTCTCTCAACACGGGCTGGCCGAAGCCAATAAGCAGGGCAAAGTGGATCGCTGAACAGGGGCCAAGCGAAAACGCCCGACTCAATAGCAAAGGTTATTTTTCCAGACAATAGTTCCTTGGTACTGATTTTGGGTCGCGGCCGTACATCCGCCCGACTCAATCAGGACCCGCGCGCAGCATAGACGGGTATCGGCCGACAGGTGGCAGAGGGGGTAGAGCGGGTGACTTGGCTAAGGGGCGGGCAGCAGCGGCAGGCGGATCACAAACTGGCTGCCCAGGCCCAGGCCGTCGCTGTGGGCCGTGACCTCGCCGTCATGGGCCAGCACCAGCTCCCGGACCACCGTGAGGCCGATGCCCAGGCCGTTGCCGTCAAAACTCATGGCGTGGGCGTCCTGCACATAGGGCTCGAAAATAAACGGCAGCATCGTCGGCGAGATGCCAATGCCGCTGTCGCTGATGGTGACCTGTACCCACTGCGCCGAAACCTTCACGTCCAGGGTGATCTGGCCCTCGCGCGGGGTGTACTTGACGGCATTGCCCAGCAGGTTGCAAAAGATCTGTGCCAGGCGCAGGGAGTCGCCGTATAGGGCCAGTGGCTGTTGGGGGATGTGCACCGTCATTTGCTGCTGGCGCAGGTCGATCTCTGCCCGGCAGGTGTCCAGGGCTTCTTGGAGAATGTCCGCCAAGTCCAGGGGCTGGCGGTCCAGGCGCAACTTGCCGGCGTTGACCCGGGACACGTCCAGCAGGTCTTCCACCAGCCGCGACATGTGCTTGACCTGGCGCTCGATGATCGCCTGGATCCGTGGCAGCTCGTCACTCTTCATGCGCAACAGCAGATCGGCGGACATGCTCAGGGGCGTCAAGGGGTTGCGCAGTTCGTGAGCGACCTTGGCCAGCAGGTCCTGCTGTTGCTGGAGCGCCAGTTCCGCCCCGGATTGCAATTGCTGGGCGCCCAGGGCCGCCAGCACCAATTGCTCGTTGGCCTCGCGCAGGTGATCCAGGTGCGCTTGTTGCTGCGCGTGGGGGGCGGGCACCACCAGCACTCGGGGTGGCTGGCCACAGATGTCGTGGTCATGGTGCTGCGGGTCGTCGTGGAACTGAAAACCGCCGGCGCCGTGGCGCTTGGCCCGGTACATGGCCGCGTCGGCCTGGTCGATCAGCAGTTGCGGGTTTTCGCCGTCCTCGGGAAAGCGGCAGATGCCGATGCTGACCTTGAGGCTCAGGGGGTGTTCATGGATGCGCCGAGTGACGTTGAGGGCGTCGATGATCTTTTCAACCACGGTGATCACATCGGCTTTGCTGCAGATGTTGTTGAGCAGCACCAGGAATTCGTCACCGCCATAGCGGCTGACGGTATCGGTCTCGCGCACCGAAGCCTTGAGGCATTGCGCTACTTGCTTGAGGGCGGCGTCGCCAACCCGGTGGCCGAGGTTGTCATTGATGCTCTTGAAATTGTTCAGGTCCAGAAACAGCACGGCAAAGCCATCCCCCAGGCGCACGGCATGGGCAATGGTGTGTTCGATGCGCTTGAGCAGTTGCCCACGGTTGGGCAGGTTGGTCAGTTCGTCGATGCCTATCGACTGGGCGATCTCGTTCAGCGCTCGGGTGGCGCTGGCGGCTTCATCCTGGGCGTGCAACAGGCGCATCACCAGCGCCTCGTTGGCCTCCAGCAACTCATTGGCCGGGTCCAGCTCGCGCAAATGATTTTGTGTGTGTCGCACCTGGGCCTGCAGATGGGTCAGGGTGGCCCGCAGCTCCATGGCCTGCTGATCCAGCAGGGCCAGTTCTTCCCGGGCAACGGCCAGAGCCTGTTGCTGGGTGCCAGGTGCGTCCTTCATGGTCATGGCTTATCCACCGTCGTGGTCGGCCGCCGTGGGGCGCGGCGCGGCGAGTTTGGCTGCAGGTCGGCCGCCCAGCAGGCCTTCGCGGTCCGGCAGCATCTGGCCGATGCGGATGCCCTCGGCGTTGATGTCATACAGGCGCAGCTGGTCGGAGTGGGTGCTGGCCCGCACCTTGACCACCGCCATGATCCGCAGCAGGCGGCTGTCCACCTCGATGTAGCGCTGGACGATGATGGCGTCGGTCATGAAGGCCGTGCCATAGGGGCTGAAGCGCAGGTCGGTGTAGCGGTCCTCCAGCTCCGAGGTCATCAGCACGCTGACCCCGGTTTGGGTCAGGGCGGTGACCAGGCGCGACAGGGACTCGCGAAAGTCCTCGCGAAAGGTCGGCGCCAGGGCCAGTTCGAAGCCCGACAGCGAGTCGATGACCACCCGGGTGGCTTTGAGCCGATGGATTTCATCCAACAGCAGGTGGACGATTTCCTCGATCGACAGGTCCGGCGCGCGGCTGTCCACCAGGCCCACCTGGTCGCTGTCGATCAACTGCACCAACTGCGGGTTGTGGTTGCGGTTGGGGCGCTGCTCGAACACCGCGATCACCCCGGTTTCGCCCACGCGCGCGCCTTCGGCCAGGAACGCCGCGGCCATCAGGCTCTTGCCCGAGCCCGACGGCCCGGCCACCAGCAGCGAATAACCCCTGGGCAGGCCGCCCCCGAGCATTGCGTCCAGTTCGGCGATGCCCATGGACAGGCGCGAGCGCTCGGCCTCGGGCACTGCCGGGGCCGGCGGATCAAGGTGCGAGCAGGGAGAGAAGACCTTCAGCCCGGCGTTGCTGATGCGAAAACTGTGCAGCCCCGGCAGTGTGGGCTGGCCGCGCATTTTCATGATTTCCATCTTGCGCACCATGGAGTTGCGCTGGACGCTCTGGCGCAGCCAGATCAGGCCGTCGGCCACGGTGAAGATCGGGTTGGTGTCGGTTTCGGTGAAGTACTCGCCGATCAGAAAGGTGGTGGCGTGCCAAGTGGTCATCAACATGCCCAGTTGCTGGACGAACTGCGGCAAGTTGTTGTTGGGGTTGTCCTGGGTACGGCTGGCCAGCACCACCGAACGGAAGGAATCGACGAACACCAGGGCCGGACCATGGCTCTCGACCTCGGCGACAATGCGTCGTAGCACCTCGTCCAGGTCACCGGCCAGGGTGTCGTCTACCAGGTTGATGTAGCGCACCGACTGGTTGATCGACTCGCTGTTGAAGAAGTCGAACTGCTGCTGGTAACGCAGCATTTTCAACGGCGGCTCGCCGAGCACCGTGAAGTACAGCGCCGGCCGCTCGGGCGTGGCCAGGGCGAACATCATCTGGTGGGCCAGGGTGGTCTTGCCGCAGCCCGGCGGGCCCGCGATCAGGTTGAAGGAAAACTCTGGCAGTCCGCCGCCCAGTATCTGGTCCAGCCCGGGCACCCCAGTGGCCAGACGGTTGATTGTGACTTTGCTGCTCATGGCGAAATGTCCTGCGCGGGCGTACCGCTGAAAGATTTTTCCCACACGGAACGAAGCAGACGTTCGGTGAGCGAGGGGCCGACCAAGGTGGCGAGCAACTCGTTGAACGTGGTCAGGAGCGTGACACCGACGCTGAAGGCGTAGGTGCTGCTGTGCTGGGCGAGGAGCCGCTCAAAGGCGGCCAGGTCCATGCTGCTCTGCACGCTCTCGTGGACCCCGCTGAGGTCCTCGCAGGACGTTGCGCACAGGTGCAGGCTGCGCCGATACAGGGCCGCGACCCCGCGCTGGCCGATGACCGGGGTGAGCGCAGCGTCCAGGTCTTGCAGGGTCGCCACGGTTGCGCCGGCGATCTGCGCAGCTGTCGGATCACGGCCGGCGCGGCGTGTCAGCGCCTCGGTAATCCTTGGGTTCTCTTCGCTTTCCATGAGCTGTGGTCACTAATTATTGCGATGAGGGGGTGGACAGTACGCCTGATCGGCCCGGCTTGTTGAAGTGTTTCAACCGGCGGCGATCGTTGCCAGGTTGCGCCTGCGCCGATTCGCCGGCCAACGGGCGTTCAGATTGACCAGTCTGGCGCGGTAGTCAGCCTGTGTCTGTCTGTTAGCGCACATTGGCCGCGTACTCGGTTCAGGCCCGGGCCTGGAGGCGAGGCGGGTTGAGGGCGGCATAGCATTCGCAGCAGGCGGCTTCCAGCCCCGGGCGGTCGAGGATGCTGATCTGGCCGCGGCTGTAGCGGATCAGTCGGCGCTGCTGCAGGGCGCCGGCGGCCACGGTCACGCCGCTGCGTCGCACACCGAGCATCTTGGCCAGGCATTCATGGGTCATCTGGAAATGATCGGCGTGGGCCCGGTCGTGAATCATCAGCAACCACAGGGCCAGGCGCGGTTCGATGGGGTGAAAGTGGATGCAGGCGGCGGTTTGCGACAGCTGCTCCAGAAGCCGATAGACCTGCTGGTGCAGAGCCTGCTGAAACGTCGGGTGCTCGCCCGGTGCGTCGTGCAGTTGCGTGGGGGCTACACGCAGGCTGCTGCCGGCGCCCTGGACCACGGCCCGCAGCGGCGCGGTGTCCAGGCCCAGGGCCAGGGTGGCGCCGAGCATGCCTTCATTGCCCAACAGGCCCATTTCCAGAGGGGGGTGATGGTTCAGGGTGACCCGCAAGGCAATGCATGCGGTCTGCGGGAAATACAGGTGCTGCAGAGGTTGGCGCGGTTCCCACAGCACCTGGCCAAGGGGCAGCTCCACCGACTCGCAGCGTTCCAGCAGCCACTGCCTCTCTGCGTCGGGCAGGCCCTGGATCAGCAGATTGTCGGCGTGACGTGGGGGCATGACCCTGAGCATGGGAGTGTCCTGAGGCGGGGACAGCGTGATGGGTTGCGGGCAGTGTGCGCAGGAACCGCAGCGCGGTCTGTGCGCTGCGGCACACAGTGCCTGTCGGGGCTCAGTCGTCGGCGCGGGGCGCGGGCAAGTAGGGCAGCAGGCGCGCAGTTTCGTTGTGCACCACGGCGTAGCATTCACAGCTCAGGCGCTGCAGGTGGGCGCGGTCGAGTACCCGGATGTGGCCGCGGCTGTACTCGATCACCCCCAGGCGCTGGAGCTTGCCTGCCGCTTCGGTCACCCCTTCGCGGCGGACACCGAGCATGTTGGCGATCAGTTCCTGGGTCATCAGCAACTGGTTGCCCGGCAGTCGGTCCAGGGACAGCAGCAGCCAGCGGCACAGCTGCTGCTCGATGGAGTGATGGCGGTTGCACACCGCCGTCTGGGCCATCTGGGTCAGCAGCGACTGGGTGTAGCGCAGCATCAGCAGGAGCATTTCGCCGTGGCGGTTGAACTCTTCCTTGAGCCGTGGCCCCGGCAGGCGAAAGGCGTGCCCGGCGCTCTGCACGATGGCCCGGCTGAGGGTGCTTTCGCCGCCCATGAACACCGCGACGCCTACCAGGCCCTCGTTGCCGACCACGGCAATTTCCGCCGAGGCGCCGTTCTCCATCACGTACAGCAGAGAGACGATGGCGTCGGTGGGAAAGTAGACGTGGCGTGGAATGTCGCCGGACTCGAACAGCACTTGGCCCAGGCTCAGGGTGATGAGTTCCAGGTCTGGCAGCAGGCGCTGCTTCACCGGCTCCGGGAGTGCGTCGAGCAAGTGGTTCTGACGTGGCTTGTGTGCTTGCAACATATCTAAAGCCACCGTAGGAGAAGGGTTTCCAGAGGGTTCAGGGTAGTCCAGAAGCCGTCGTGGCGTGCTCATGTCGGTCATGATTTGGCCTCCACGTCGGGGCTGACCCGGGGGGCGCCACTGCCGTCGGGCGTTATGTCGGACAGGGGGGCGGGTTGGGTGTCGGGTGCCGGCGCGCAGGTCACCAGCACCTGTTGTTCCTGACCATCGTCACGCAGGGTCAGCAGGGGCTCAGCCAGCAGGACGCCGTTGTGGCGGATGCTGTGCACCGCCCCGGGGCTCTGGTGCACCTCAATGTGGTAGCGGGTGGCGCCGAACCAGTAGTCCAGGCTGAAGCCCGGCCAGTGGGGCGGCAGCAGTGGCTCGATGCGCAGGCTGTCGCCCTGGCGCACCAGGCCCAGCAGGGATTCGAGCAGCAGCCGGTACATCCAGCCCGCCGAGCCGGTGTACCAGGTCCAGCCGCCGCGCCCAGTGTGGGGCGCCACGCCGTAGACGTCGGCGGCCATCACGTAGGGCTCGACCTTGTACACCGCCAATTCTTCGGCGCTGCGCCGGTTCACCGGGTTGATCATGCGCAGCAGTTCCCAGGCCCGGGCGCTGTCGCCCAGACGGGCAAAGGCCATGCAGGCCCAGATCGCGGCATGGGTGTATTGGCCGCCGTTCTCCCGGACCCCGGGCACGTAACCCTTGATGTAGCCCGGGTCCAGTTGGCCCTGGTCGAAGGGGGGGTCGAGCAGCAGCACCACGCCGGCCTCACGCCGCACCAAGTGCTGGTCCAGGGCCTTCATGGCCTGGCGCTGACGTGCCTCGCTGGCGGCGCCGGAGAGCACCGACCAGCTCTGGGCGATGGAGTCGATGCGGCATTCCTGGTTGGCCGCCGAACCCAGCACCTGGCCGTTGTCGAAGTACGCGCGGCGGTACCAGGCGCCGTCCCAGCCGTGGGTTTCCAGGCTCGGTTGCAAGACGCTGGCCTGGTCTTCACAGCGCTGGGCGAAGGCCGGATCGGCGTTGGCCCGGGCGGTGGCGGCGAATTGCTGGAGGACTTCATAGGCAAAGAACCCCAGCCAGACGCTTTCTCCCAGGCCCTGTTCGCCGACCCGGTTCATGCCGTCGTTCCAGTCGCCGGTGCCCATCAGCGGCAAGCCGCGAGTGCCCCGCGCCAGGCTGTGCTCGATGGCGCGCTGGCAATGCTGGTAGAGGCTTTCCTGTTGGCTGCTGTGGCCCGGCAGGTCGTAGTAGGACTCTTCGCCGATGTTCAGGGCTCGACCCTCGACAAAGCCCACCGGCTCGTTGAGCACGCTGCGGTCGCCGGTGACTTGCACGTAACGGCTGGTGGCCAGGGGCAGCCAGAGGAAGTCGTCGGAGCAGCCGGTGCGCACCCCGCGATCCTGGGGCGGGTGCCACCAGTGCTGCACATCGCCTTCGGGGTATTGGTGGGCGGCGCAGAGCAGCAGGTGGCGGCGCGCTGCCGCCGGGTCGGCGTGGAGCATGGCCATGCTGTCCTGCAACTGATCGCGAAAGCCGATGGCGCCGCCGGACTGGTAGTAACCGCTGCGCGCCAGGAAGCGGCACGCGATCACCTGGTACATCAGCCAGCCGTTGAGCAGTACGTCGATGGCCGGGTCCGGGGTCTTGACCTGGACCACTTCGAGCAGGGTCCGCCAATGCAGGCGCACGGCGTCCAGTTCGGCGGCGGCCGGACGGCTGCCACGGTATTTCTGCACCAGGCGGGTGGCGGCCTTGGCGTCCTGCTCGGCGCCGAGGCGGAAGATGATTTCCTGGCTTTCACCTTCGCCCAGTTCCAGGCTGACCTGCATCGCCGCACAGGGGTCGAAGCCGCCGCCGGAGCGCCCGGACAAGCGGGCCCGGCCCATGGCGGCCGGGTTGGCCAGGCTGCCGTTGCGGCCGATGAATTCGGTGCGGTCGCCGCTGAAGCTGCGGCCCGTGGCGTCGGTGTCGAGAAAACCCACGCGCCCGGAAAACTCGATGGAGAAGGCATTGCGGGCAAACAGCGCGCCGCTGAACGGGTCGCTTTCGGTGACCACGTGCATCGCCGATTTGCTGCGCAGGTCGCCCAGCACCCATTCCACATAACTGGTGGCGGACAGGCGCCGGGTGCGCGGGCTGGTGTTGCGGATCAGCAGGCGCGAGAACTTGATCGGCGCGTCCAGCGCCACGTACACCCAGAGTTCGGAATAAATGCCGTCTTCTTCGTGCTCGAAGACGCTGTAGCCGAAGCCGTGACGGGTGCGATAGCTGCCGCTGCCGGGGCAGGGCAACGGGGTCGGTGACCAGAAGTGCCCGGTGTCTTCATCGCGCAGGTACAGGGCTTCGCCGCTGGGATCGCTGATGGGGTCGTTGTGCCATGGGGTCAGGCGAAACTCGTGGGCGTTCTCGCTCCAGGTGTAAGCGCCGCCGCTTTCCGAGAGCACCGTACCGAACTGCCGGTTGGCCAGGACGTTGGCCCAGGGCGCCGGGGTCGGTTGCCCGGGTTGCAGGAGCATCACGTACTCCCGGCCGTCGGGGCTGAAACCGCCGAACGGGGTGTTGAGGATCAGCGTCGCGGGGCGGGCGATGGCGGCCAGCCGTGGCGCTGGCTCGCGCCGTTCCAGATTGGGCTCCAAGCGTGCCAGCAGCGGGTCGGCGCGGCGCCGTTGCACTTGCTCGGCGAGGCTGCCACGGCCGTCGCTGATCACCAGGCGCGCCACCGCCAGCATCAGCGTGCGGTCTTCGCTGGACAGTTGCTGGGCCGGGCGCACAAAGATCCCGCCAGGGCGATCGATCAGGCTGGCTTCGCTGCCTGACGTCACCAGGCCCATGATCAAGTCCTGCAATTGCTGGCGATAACCGGCCTGGTCTTCGTTCCAGATCACCAGGTCCACCGCCAGGCCCTTTTGTCGCCAGTAGGCGTGGGCCTTGACCATCTGTTGCACCAGTTCGATGTTGCCCAGGTCGCCGACCTGCAACAGCACAATCGGCAAGTCGCCGGAAATGCCTTGGCCCCAGAGCCCCGACTGGCTGCGTCGGTTGCTCAGCAGCAGGCTGCCGTCGGCGCGCAGGCTGACGTTGGCGTAGAGGATCGAGGCGGCCATCTGTTCGAACAGCCGGGCTTCGGCCAGGGAAGCGTTGAGTTGGCGCAACAGCACTTGGCCGTGGGTCCAGGCCAGGTCGAAGACCCGGTCCGCCAGGTGCCGGTCGCGGTATTTGTGGATCAGTTGCAGGCAGCCGTCGCGGTGGCTGGCGACCCCGGTGACAAAGTCGATGGTCGCGGTTTGCCCGGCGTCCAGGCTGATGCGGCAGCGGATCGCCACGATCGGGTCGAGCACCGGCCCGGCGCTGCCGGACAGGGTGTCGGTGTCGCGGTCCAGGGCGGCCGGGGCGACCACACTGCGGCTGCGGCCGATAAAGCGCGCGCGGTCGGTTTCATAGGAAATGCTGTCGATGTCCACCCCGTGGGCGGCCAGCAGGTGGCACATCCATGGCGCCTGTTCGTGGCTGGCCCGGGGCCGGCGGGTGCAGACGATGGCTTGTAGGGTCGGTAGCAGTTCGGTCTCCACGAACAGGTTGCTGAAGGCCGGGTGCATGGCGTCGCTGAGGGCGCTGGCCAGCACCACTTCGGCGTAGCTGGTGACCTCGATGCTGCGTCGGCTGCGGCCGCGGTTGGTGATGTGCAGGCGCCGCAGTTCGATGTCGTCCTCGGGGGACACGACAATTTCACAGTGGCTGTCGAAGTCCCGTTCGCGGACCCGGAATTCGGCCCGGGCGTCGGTGAAAATTGCCTCGAAGCTTTCCGGGCGACCCAGTGTGGGTTGGTGTGCGGCGGACCAGAAAGCGCCGCTGGCGACGTCCCGCAGGTAGCAGAACTGGCCCCAGTTATCGCAGGTGCTGTCTTCGTGCCAACGGGTCACCGCCAGTTCCTGGCAACGGCTGTAGCCACCGCCGGCGCTGCTGACCATAACGTGGTAACGGCCGTTGGACAGCAGTTGCACGGCGGGGCGCTTGCGGTCCGGGTCGGCGAACACCCGCAGCTTGGTTTCGTGCCCGCGCGCCGCTTCGTCGGCGGCCGGGGCGCTGGAGGCGTGCAGGTACTGGGCGGCGGTCTTCGGCACCCGCTCCTGCAACAGCAGGGCGGTGGCCTGGAACTGCGGGTCGGACTCGAAGCGCTGTTGCATGGGCTGGTCCAGCAGGCGCCAGGCCAGGGCCAGCAGGCTCATGCCCTGGTGGTGGGCCATGAACTGTTTGACCACTGCGTAGTTCTGGCCCCGAGGCAGGCGCGCCGGGGTGTAGTCCACGGCTTCGTAAAGGCCGAAACGTCCGCCCAGGCCCAGTTCGCTGAGGCGTTGCAGGTTCTGGCAGGCGGCCTGGGGCGCGATCATCAGCGCCAGCACACTGGCGTAGGGCGCCACCACGCTGTCTTCACCCAGGCCGCGCTTGAGGCCTAGGCCCGGTACGCCGAAGGCCCGGTATTGGTAATTGAAGTGGGCGTCCAGGGTGTTGTAGCCCGACTCGGACACGCCCCAGGGAATGCCCAGTTGCTGGCCGTGCTCGATCTGCAGGGTCACGGCGGCGCGGCAGGTCTGGTCCAGCAGGGTACCGGGGTAGTTGGGCATCACCAGCATCGGCATCAGGTATTCGAACATCGAGCCGGACCAGGACAGCAGCACCGGCTGGCCGCCATGGCTGGTGAGCAGACGGCCGAGGGAGAACCAGCCTTCCTGGGGCAGTTGGCCCTGGGCGATGACCACAAAGTTGGTCAGGCGCACTTCCGAGGCCAGCAGGTCGTAGTAGCCGGCGTCGAGCTTGCGTTCGTCGGCGTTGTAGCCGATCACGAACAGGTTGCGCCGGACGTCGTAGAGGAAGCCGAAGTCCATCTCGGCCATGCGCTGCACCTGCTCGGCCAGGCGGGCGACAACTGCTAGGCGCTCGCTGGCCAGCTCGCGCACCGCCAGCACCTGAGGCTGCAGGGCCGGGGCCCAGTGTTCGGGTTGCAGCTGGGCCAGTTGCCGCCAGCTCAAGACCGGAGCGGGGCTGCCATCGAGCAGGGGCGGCAGGGCAAAGCGTTGCTGTTCTTCACGGATGTCCGTGACCTGGGCCAGCAATGCCTGTTGCCAGAAGGCCGGTTCGTCGAGGGCGGTGGTGGTGGGGAAGTCGGTGCGCTCGATCTGCCCAAGCAGGGCTTGCAACCCGGCCTCGGCACCCTCGGCCAGGGTCGCCACGCTGCGTGCCTGCTGAATCAGGGCTTCGGTGGCGTGCGGCGTCAGGCCGGCATCGCGCAGGGTTTCGTGGAACACCTCCAGGGTGTCCGCCAGCCCGGTGGCCAGGCGCGCCGCGGGCAAGGGTTGGTCGGCCAGGGCCAGCAGGCCGGGGCGCAGGGTCAGCAGCAGCCCGGCCAGGTTGCCGCTGTCCACGGTGGATACGTACAGCGGTGGCAGGGGCTTGAGGGTCTGGGTGTCGTACCAGTTGTAGAAGTGCCCGCGGTAACGCTCAAGCAAGGCCATGCTCGCCAGGGACTGGTCCAGGCGGTGCAGCAGGCGGCTGCTGCTCAGGTAGCCAAAGTCGTGGGCTGCCAGGTGCGACAGCAGGGCCATGCCCAGGTTGGTCGGCGAGGTGCGGTGGGCGACCACCGCCTGAGGCTGTTCCTGGATATTGTCCGGGGCCAGCCAGTGGTCCGCCGGGCCGACGTACTGGTCGAAGAAGGCCCAGGTGCGCCGCGCCAGGCGGTGGAGAAAGCGCAGTTCGTCGCTGGACGGGTGGAACGCAGCCTGGGACGAAGGTCGGCTCAGCCACCAGGCGATCGCCGGGCCGGCCAGCCACAGCAGGATAAAGGGCCCGGCTGCCAGCAGCACGTCGGGGGTGGGCAGCAACAGTGCCAGCAGCACCAGGCCCAGGGCTGGGGCAATCCACTGGCTGCGGTACAGCTCGGCCAGGGGGTTGCCCTGGCTGCGCTCCACTTCCCGCGAGGGCTGCCACTGCAACAGGCGGCGCTTGCTGAACAGCATGCGCCACAGGGTGCGGCCAATGGCGTCGAGGCTGTACCAGGTTTCATAGGGCAGCCAGACCAGGGGCAGCAGGGCCCGGGTGAACTGTTGGGCGCAGGCCTGGAAGGCTGCACCCAGGTGCTGTTCGAGGGGCACGTCGACGGTTTTCTGCATCAGCTCCTGGAGGGCGCTGGACAGGGGCTGGATCAGCACCAGCAACAGCACGGCGAAGGTCCAGGACAGGGGCTGGTTGGTGCCCAGCCAGCCCCACAACAGCATGGTCAGGAAGGCCGCGGGCTCCAGGCTGCGGCGCAGGTTGTCGGCAATCTTCCAGCGCGCCAGGGCGCTCAGGCGGTTGCGCGTCACCCCTTTGCGCGCCCAGGCCCACGGCAGCAGCCAGGGCAGCAGTTGCCAGTCACCGCGGATCCAGCGATGGCGGCGTTTGACGTCGGCGCTGTAGCGCGACGGGTATTCCTCGAACAGTTGCACATCGCTGAGCAGCCCGGAGCGGGCGTAGCAGCCCTCAATCAAGTCGTGGCTGAGCACCCGGTTGTCCGGGAAGCAGTCCTTGAGCGCGTGCTCGAAGGCGTCCACGGCATAGATGCCCTTGCCGATAAAGGAGCCGTGTTCGAACAGGTCCTGGTACACGTCGGAGACGGCTCGGGTGTAGGGGTCGACCCGGCCTCGCTGCCGAACAGCCTAGCGTAGGCTGAGCGTGCACTGCTGGGCAGGCTGATGCCGACCCGTGGCTGGAGAATGGCGTAGCCGGCACTGATCTGCCCGCTGCGCGGGTCCAGTCGCGGGTGGTTGAGGGGGTGGTCCATGGCGCCGACGCATTGCTGCGCCACATCCCGGGGCAGTTGGGTGTCGGTGTCCAGGGTGATCACGTAGCGGATCGGCGGCAGGGCCTCGAAGGCGCCGACGATCAGGCAGAAGCGCTCGCGGCCCTGGCCCCGCAGCAAGGCGTTGAGTTCGGCAAGTTTGCCGCGCTTGCGCTCGTAACCCATCCAGCAGCCTTCGGCGGCGTTCCAGCGCCGTGGCCGGTGCAGCAGGAAGAAACGCTCGGCGCCGGTGTCGGGGTACTTGCGGTTCAGGGCCTCGATCAGTTGCCGGGCCAGGCCGAGCAGCGCGGCGTCTTCGGCCAGGGTTTCGCTGGCGGCGTCCATGAAGTCGCTGAGCAGGGCGAAATGCAGGTGCGCATCACGGTTGGCCAGAAAGCGCACTTCCAGGCCTTCCACCAGTTCTTCGACGTCTGCGGCATTGGCGAACAGGGTCGGCACCACCACCAGGGTCCGGGCGTCGGCCGGGATGCCTTCGCTGTAATCCAGGCGCGGCAGGATGCAGGGCGCCACGGTCAGGGTCACCAGCCAGTTGATCAGGCCGATGGCCAGGCGGCTGCTCATCAGCAGGGTCGGCACCCCCAGCAATGCCAGCACCCAATAGGGTTGGCCCTCGTCGTGGATGGCCTGGAGAAAGGTCCAGGCCAGCAGTGTCGAGAGCACCAGCACCGGGGCCAGGAAGAAGCTCAGGGGCGCGCGCACCAGCAGGCGTTGCCAGCGTGTACCGATGGGCACCTTGGCCCCCAGTCGCTGTTCCAGTCGCGTGCGGCCGGGGCCCACCAGGTAGTAGCCGACATGCCGGGCGACCTCGGCCTCGGCCGAGTCGGGCGCGCCCTGGCGGGCCAGGTCAATGGCGGCCAGGGCCACTTGGTCCTCGCTCTGCGGGCAGCGCCGGGCCAGACGTTCGAGTACGTGCCGATAGTGGTCGCGGGTGGCGAAGTCCATGCGCGGGTAGACCGCTGCCGGGTCGCTGCGCAGGGCCTGTTCGACGTGGCTCAGGCGCTCGACGAAGTCGCGCCAGTTGGTCGACGACAGCAGGCGCAGGCTGGCGATGCTGTTGCTGATGGAGACCTGGTCTGCGGCCTGTTGCTGGGCATCGAGTTGCACCAGGCGTTCGATGTTCAGCCCCGACTCCCCCAGCAACTGTTCGATCCAGGCCAGGGGCAGCACCAGGGCGGCGTTCTGCCCTTGCAGGCGGCGGGCCATTTCGGCGACGAAAGAGGCGGTCATCGGCGGTTCGGAGCGGGCCAGGTCAGCCACGGTCAGCACCACGCTCTTGGCGTCCTGCTCGGCGGTCTCGATCAGGCGGTCGGCCCAGTCGTTGGCCAGGTTGCGCTCGTCCCAGTTGGCCATGACCCGCGAGGCCACGCGGCGCAGGTTCTCGATCAGCGCCAGGCGCAGCATGATCGGAATGGCCCACAGCTCACCGAGCTTGAGCGGCATCACGCTCTGATAGCACTCGACAAAGCGGCTCAGGCTGTCGGCGTCGATGCGTCCGTCGCCATGGGAGATGGTTTCCAGGGCGATGTCGTAGACCCGTGGCTGGCCCGCCGAGGCGCCTTCGGCCAGGCGCGGCAGTTGCCGGCTGTAGCCACGGGGCAGATGGCTCTGGGTGGTGCGGATCTGTTCTTCCACCAGATAGAAGTTGTCCAGCAGCCATTCGGCGGCCGGGGTGCTGCGCCGGGTGGACAGCGGTGCGCTGCTCAGGGCCTTGCAACTGCTGGCCAGGGTCGCAGCGTTGTCGGCCAGGCGCGCCAGCAGCCCGTCGTTGTGGTTGTCCTGGCTGAGGCGGTGTTGCTGGGCCAGCAGGGTGCCGTGGCGGGCCATCTGTTCGGCGTTGAACAGTTCCGAGCGCAGCAGGGGCTCGTGGGTGAACGTGCGCCGGGCATCATGCCATTGGCGGTAGTAAGCGGCAGGCAGACGCCAGAACCGAAAGAGTGCGTGGGTCCAATGACTGTCCATGTGTTCCTTGGCAGGGCGTGCCCGGCACGGGCCGATGGCCACGGGCGGGCAGGAAATGGGGCAGGGCCGGCGCTCCGACCGGGGGTCGCGAGGGCCATGCAAGACGCAACTTCTCAGGGTTCGAGTCTGGTCAAAGCGTGGGGGGCTGTCTGTGCGCTGACGAACATAGCCGCCTTGATCGCGGGGTTTGACCGCTCATCGGCTGGTTAACATCATTCGCCCTTTGGGGGTGTCGACCCTTTGCTGGGCGTATGGCGGCGTGGAATGCGTTGTCGGGCCCAATCACAGGCGAACCTTCACATGCAGGATCTCGACGACTTCAGGTTCCAATCCCACCAGCTGCTGATCGAACTGGACGCGGCCACCAACGAAATGATGAGGCTGGTCTCTTGCCGACAAACCAGCGGCGAGCAATGGGACCTCGCCAGCCAGCGCCAGCACCAGGCCTATGAGGACTGGAACCGCTTTCTCAACCAGCCGGTGAGCCGTAACTGAGGCGGGTATTTAATCTGCCTGGGTACGGCCGAGTGCGGTGATAATGCCAGTCATTTTCACCGCCGAGTCCACCAACGCCATGTTCGAAATCCACGCCTTCGACCCCGTCCTCTATCGCCGCCAGACCCGTCGCAGCACCTTGATCATCGCTCTGATTTTCCTCAGCCTGGCCATGCTCCTGTCTAGCCTGGCGGTGTACACCTGGGGCACCCCGGGCGGCGACAACCTGCGCCTGAACATCGCGGGCGTGGCGGTGGGCTTTTTGCTCAGTGCCCTGCTGGTGCGCCAAGTATTCTGGAGCCAACCCTGGATGGCTGCGGCGGTCTATGGCTGGCGGCTCAAGCGCAACCTGATGCGCGTGACCAACGTCATGCACCAGGTCGAAGCCGGGGTCAGCGCTGACAACCCAGAGGCGCTGAAGCTGTTGCGCTTCTATCACCAGGGCCTGAGCCAGATGCACCAACTGGACGCCAACACCAGCGCCTTCAGCCAGGAACAGCGCGCCATCGACGCCCATCGCCAACGCCTGGAAACCCTGGGCATCGACAGCGACCAACCACGCCTCGACCCGCAATGGCTGGAAGCGGTGAAACGTATTCCGGCGGCGCGTTGAAGCCATTGTGCTGTTCCATTGATCCTCGTTTGTGAACTGTGTCGAAGGAGATACATCAAGCTGAAAAAACATGAATGAGATGGATTATCAATATCATTCAATTTTCAAGATTAATCCTATAGACTCCGCCAGCGCTGGGGCTAACCGCCATCGGCCAACCGTCAAAAACATAAAAAACGACGTGGGTGGAGCGAATCATGGGTATCAAGAAGCACACATTGGCCTGGGCTGCGGGGTCGGCTCTGTGCCTGGGTAACAGCGCCTGGGCCGCGCCTGCGCCAGAGCCGCTGGAGATTGCACCGGTGACGGTGACCGGCGAGAAAATGAACCGCACCCTGGAGCAGACCCAGTCCAGCGTGGTGGTGGTGACCGACGAAGAGCTGCGTGAGCACGCGGACCAAAGCCTGGTGGATGTATTTGCCCGCACGCCGGGTGTCTACACCCAGGCCGGCAACGAAAACTGGGGCATTCGTGGGGTGCCGGTGTCCGGCTTCGACGACCAGGGCCCGGCCACCCTCAATGGCGCAGTCTCGGTTTTTATCGACGGTGCCCAGCAGCCCAACCGAGCCCTGACCCTGAGCCCGACGCCACTCTGGGACGTGGAGCAGGTCGAGGTGTTCCTCGGCCCGCAGTCCACCACCCAGGGCCGCAACTCACTGGCCGGGGCCGTGGTCATCCAGACCAAGAACCCCACATTCGAACCGTCCTTTTCAGCCCAGACCAACGTCGGCAACTACGGTGAACGCGGCACGGCCGTGGCCGGTGGCGGTGCCTTGGTGGACGACAAGATTGCCGGGCGTATCGCCGTGGACTATCAGGAAGGCGATGGCTACATCCGCAACATCACTCGGGACGACGACGCTAACCCGCGTCGCACCAGTAACGCCCGGGGCAAGTTGCTGATCCTGCCCAATGATGATGTGGATGTGCTGCTGACCTACGCCCACGGCGAGCACCGCCAGGGCGACAACTCGATCCTGCGCAGCAATGGCAAGGTGCGCTACTACAAGATCGCCTCCGACACTGAGGTGTATGACAGCCTCAAGCAGGACACCGTCAGCGCCAAGGTGGACTACCGCCTGAACGACGCCTGGACCCTGACCAGCCTCACCGCCAATACCCGCACCGACTACAGCGCCCGGCTGGACTTCGACCAGAGCGCCGACGCCAACCAGGTGGTGCTGCGCAGGCAGGACGGCGAGCTGTTCAGCCAGGAGCTGCGCCTGGGTTACCAGGGCGACAGCCTGCGGGGTTTTGTCGGTGCCTATTACGGCCGCACCCGCAATGAGTTCCACGACCGCTTGCTGGTCAATAGCCAGTTGTTCGGCGCCACCCGTGGCGACACACAGATTGAAAACCAGGCGCTGTTCGGCGAACTCAACTGGACCTTCGCCCCGAGCTGGACCCTGATCACCGGCCTGCGTCTGGACCACGAGCAGAACGACACCGACGTCGACCAGGACGATTTCTCCAGCCCTGGCCAGGTCAACAAATCCTTCAACGCGTTTTTGCCGAAAATCGGCATCGACCATGAATTGGCCACAGACCAGTTCGTCGGCTTCATGGTGCAGAAAGGCTATCGTGGCGGAGGCGTCAACGTCCGAGCTGGGGGCGGGCACGAAGCCTACGATCCGGAATACACCACTAACTACGAGCTGTCCTATCGCGGTGCCTGGTTCGACAAGAGCCTGCGGGCCCGGGCCAACCTCTATTACACCGACTGGAAAGACCAACAGGTCAGCGTGCTCGACAGCACCAGCAACTTCGTCCACGTGTTCAACGCTGGCAGTAGCGACATCAAGGGCCTGGAAGTCTTCATTGAAAAAGACCTCAGCCAGCAGCTGACCCTTACCGCCAGTGCGGCCTATACCGATGGCAAGTACAAGGACTTCGTCACCGGCAACGGTCAGGACATGAGCGGCCAGTCTTTCCTCTACGCGCCCAAGTACAAGCTGTCGGTGGGGGGCACCTATCGCTTCGACAATGGCCTGAGCCTCAACACCGACGTTACCTACCAGGACCGCAGCCCGTCGCAATACGATTTCGACTCGACGGGCAACGTCAGCGGTGTGCGCAAGAGCGATGACTACGTGCTGGTCAACTTCAATGGCGAGTACAAAGTCACCCGCAACATTGCGGTCTCGGCGTACGTGAAAAATGCCTTCAACAGGCAATACGTCACCAACAACCGTGATGACGCCGACCGCGACGACGACATCATTGATGTCGGCGCGCCGCGAACCTTCGGCATGGCGTTGCGTTACGACCTCTAAGGCGCATATGGGCGACAGGTCCGGCGCCCGTCTTGGGCGCCGGACGGGGTGGCGGTCTGTCAGGGCTGGGCGAGGAACTGCAGCAGTGCGGCGTTGAACAGCGCCGGGTCCTGGAGAAAGGCGAAGTGGCTGGCGTTGGGCAGGATCAGCAGCCCGGCGCCGGGGATGGTTGCCGCCAGGTATTCGGTGTGGTCGCGCTTGATGGCTTCGTCGCGGTCGCCGTCGACGATCAGCACCGGGGTGCGGATCTTGCCCAGGTCGGCGTCGCTCCAGTTCGGCTGGCTGGCCCACATATGGCTGATCTGCTCGACAAAAGCGTCATATTCCTTGGGTGTCGGCGACAGCTTGGCGTACTCCTTGCCGGCCCGTTCGATGTAGGCGGCGAAGGTCGGATCCTTGTCGACGTTGTCCTTGACCCCCGAGGTCTGGCTGTTGGCGGCAAAGGCAAACACCTTGCCGACGCGGGTCGGGTGACGCTGGGCCAGGTCCAGGCCAAGGATGGCGCCATCGCTCCAGCCGACGATGTCGGCCTTGGGGATCTTCAATTGGTCGAGCACCGCCACCACGTCATCGGCCATCAGGTCGTAGCCGAAGGGGCGTGCGTCTCGCGAGCTGCGGCCGTGGCCACGGCTGTCTAGGGTGATGACCCGGTGCTGCGCGGCCAGGGCCTTGACCTGCAAACCCCAGTAGTCGGAGTTGGCCAGACCGCCGTGCAGCAGCACCACCGGCGAACCCTGGCCGGTGCTGGTGTAGTAGAGCTTGACCCCGTTGACCTGGGCATAGCCGGATTGGGCCGTGGCAACGGGCGCCGGGGTCGGCGGCAGGGTTTGCCAGCGTTCGGCGGCCTGGACGCTGGTCAGGGCGCCGAGCAGGCAGAGTGTGGCGAGCAAGCGTAGGGGCATGGGACGGTCCTGTCTGAAGGGGAGGGCAGTACAGCGTAGCCAATCCGCCCAGGCTTGAGATGAGGGCTGTTTAGGCCTTTTGCTTATGACCTGCAGCGGGTGTGATCTAAGGCGGACCATCGCCTGGCCGGAGGAACAGGCGATGAAGCGGGCCGGCGACACCGCCGGAGCCCGCTCCAGTGGCGGCTGAGTTGGGTTACAGCGCCGCTTGCGGGCTGCGTCCGAGCACTCGGGAGTATTCCTCCTTGGCCTGCTGCTCGGTGAATTCCCCCGACCATTTGGACACCACCACCGTCGCCACGCTGTTGCCGATGGTGTTGCAGGTGGCGATCGCCATGGACATGAAGCGGTACACGCCGAACAGCAGTGCCAGGCCTTCGGCGGGCAGCACGCCGATGGCGGTGACGGTGGCGGCAAACACCACGAAGCTGCCGCCGGACACCGCCGCTGCGCCTTTGGAGGTCACCAGCATGATGGCGATGATGCCCAGCTGTTGTTCCCAGCTCAGGGGCACGCCGTAGGCGTTGGCGATAAACAGCACGCACAGCGACATGTAGATCGAGGTGCCATCCAGGTTGAAGGCGTAGCCGGTGGGCAGCACCAGGCCGACGCTCTGTTTCGAGCAGCCGAATTTCTCCAGCTTCTGCAGCAGGCGCGGCAGGGCGCTTTCCGAAGAGGCGGTGCCGAGGACAATAAAGACTTCATCCTTGATGTACTTGAGGAAGCGCCACAGGCTGAACCCGGACAGTCGGCACACCACGCCCAGCACCACGAAGATAAAGAAGGCCACGCAGACGTAGAACATCAGCACCAGGTTGGCCAGGGACATCAGCACCGCGGTGCCGTTGCTGCCGACGGCGTAGGCCACCGAGCCGAAGGCGCCGAGGGGGGCGAACTTCATGATCAGGTTGATGAACTCGAAGAAGCACTCGGAGATGCGGTTCAGGCCGTCCTCGATCACCGAACGACGCTCGGGTTTCAGGGCCAGCAGGGCGAAGCCGAACAGCACCGAAATCACCAGCACCTGCAAGAGTTGCCCACCGGCGAAGGCGCCGACGAAGTTGTCCGGGAAGATGCCGTAGATGAAGTCCATGGTCGAGGCCGGCGCATGGCCCTTGGCAACGGCCGCGCTGGCTGCCGCAGCCGCGGCGCTGCTGGGGTGGGCGTCGTGCATGCTGGAGCCGATCTGCAGCAGGTTGCCCCACAACAGGCCGATGGCCAGGGCGATGGTGGACACCACCTCGAAGTAGATCAGGGCGCGCAGGCCGACTTTGCCGACACGCTTGATATCGCCCGCCGAGGCGATGCCGTGGACCACGGTGAAGAACACCAGCGGGGCGACGGCGGTCTTGATCAGCTTGAGGAAGATGTCGCCGAGGATTTTGAACTTGGCCGCCCATTCCGGCGCCAGGAAGCCGAAGGCGATGCCCAGCAACATGGCGGCGACGACCTGGAACGTCAGGTCCTTGTAGAACGGTTTTTTTGCGGGGGTGGATGACATGTCTGTGATCTCATTGTTGTTATGGTTCGGGTACTGAAAACGGCGGAGAACCCCTGTGGAGCCGGCAAGTCGGCGACAGCAACCTGGCAATGGATGCATCAGGTGACTGACTCACCGCGATCGCCGGCAAGCCGGCTCCTACAGGGCGTTCGGGGTCAGCGGGGAACGGCACCCTCGCGCGCCAGGGCGATGTCCACCATCTGCGGCGCCAGGCCCAGGTAGTTGGCCGGGTCGGTGAGGCGCTGCAGTTCGGCCAGGTCCAGTTGGGCGGTGGCTTCGCCTTGGGCCAGCAGGGCGTCCAGCAGGCTGGTGCCTTGGTCGTTGGCCAGGCGGCAGGCGGCGTACACCACGTCGTGGGCCACTTGGCGACCGAGGGCCGGGGCCAGGCCCATCATCACGGCTTCGGCCACGATCAGGCCCTGGGTCATGTCGAGGTTCTTGCGCATGCGCTCGGTGCGCACTTCCAGGCCGGCCAGCATGAACTTGGCCTGACCCAGGGAGGCGGCGCTCAGGGCGAAGGCTTCGGGGATGGCAATCCACTCGGCCTGCCACGGGCCGGTGGAGCGCTCGAAGTCCTGGATCATTGCGTCAAGCATCAGCCCGGCGTGTTGGCGCACGCCCTTGGCGGCGGCGTACATCAGTTCGCAGGAAATCGGGTTGCGTTTCTGCGGCATGGTGCTGCTGGCGCCACGGCCCTTGACGAAGGGTTCGTACACTTCGCCCAGCTCGCTGGTCATCATCATCATCACGTCCAGGGCGATCTTGCCCAGGGAACCGGTCACCAGGCCGAGGAAGTTCAGGGCTTCGGCCAGGCCGTCCCGGGCCACGTGCCAGGTGGCCTGAGGCACGCCGAGGCCGAGTTCGGCCATCAACGCTTCCTGCACTTCCAGGCCTTTGTCGCCGAGGGACGCCAGGGTGCCCGCGGCACCGGCGAATTGGCCGATTTCCACCCGTGGACGCAACTCCACCAGACGCTCGGCGTGGCGGTCAAACATGCTCAGCCACACCGCGCACTTGTAGCCGAAGGTGATCGGCAGGGCGTGCTGCAGGTGGGTCCGGCCGGCCATCGGCGTGTCGCGGTAACGCAGCGCCAGCTCGGCCAGCAGCCCGCGCACGGCCTGGATATCACGCTCGACGATGGCCAGGGCAGCGCGCACTTGCAGGACCACGGCGGTGTCCATGATGTCTTGGGTGGTGGCGCCCCAATGCACATAACGCCCGGCTTCGCCGCAGGTCTTGGACAGCTGTTCCACCAACGGCAGGATCGGGTAACCGACGATTTCGGTTTCGTGCTGCATCAACGCCAGGTCGAGGGATTCGTAGGTGGCCAGTTCGGCGATCTGCTCGGCGGCCTCGGCCGGGATCACCCCGCAACGGGCCTCGGCGCGGGCCAGGGCCACTTCCACTTCGATGTAGCGTTCGATCAGGGCTTTGTCGGAAAACACGCCGCGCATTTCGGCGGTGCCGAACATGTCACGGAACAGGGCGGAGTCGAAGACGGTGCTGGACATGGGTCAATCCTGATATGTTGTTATTGATCGGACATATTTAATATGTACGTACATAATTCTTACGTGGCCGCTGATACACTGTCAACTCGTTGAACGCTCGGGACTGATGAAAGGTATGAACCAGACGCGCTATGCGGTTGTGGCGAAGGATTTGATGGAAGCGATCGCCAGTGGGCGCTACCCCGTGGGCAGCCTGTTGCCCACCGAGTTCGAGCTGTGTGAGCTGTACGAGGTGAGCCGCCACACCGTGCGCGCGGCCATTACCCAGTTGCAGAGCCAGGGGCTGGTGTCGCGGCGCAAGCGGGTGGGCACCCGGGTCGAGGCCAGCACGCCACGGGGCGGGTATTCACAGTCCCTGGATTCGGTGTCGGACTTGGCGCACCTGGCGGAAACCCAGATCCGCAGCATTCAGAACGTGCACCATTTCGTGGCCGATATCGCCGAGGCCCGGCGCCTGGGGCTGGAGCCGGGGGAGCACTACTTTTGCGTGTCGAGCATCCGTATCGACCAGCAGCACCCGGAAGCGCCGCTGTGCTGGACCGATGTCTACGCCCAGGATATTTACGCCGAGGTGATTGAACTGGCGCGCGAACGTCCCGAGCAGTTGATCGCCGCCCTGATCGAAGAGCATTTCGGCCGCCATATCGAGGTGGTGGACCAGCAAGTGCGTGCGGTGCTGCTGACCCCGGAGATTGCCAAGCGCCTGAATGCCGAGGCCGCCGCCCCCGGCCTGAAAATCACCCGGCATTACCGCGATGAGCAGGGGGCGCTGATGGTAGTCTCCGAGACCACCCACCCCGATGACCGCTTCACCCTGACCATGCAGATGAAACGCGAAAAGACCCCGGTGGCCTGACCCCGCCAGCGCTTGGCTGCGGCGGCTGCCCATTGCGGCCGCCCGGGCTGCCGGTGATCTGGTTATAAATTCAGATCATATTGATATAAGTCGTTATAAGAAAAATCGCTATGCTGCCGCCTGAAATTTATATGGCCCTTTGTAGGACATGGTTAATGGATGTCGGTAATTTTGGTTTTGTTGCAGCGGGCCTGATCGTTGGTTTTATCGTAGGCATGACAGGCGTCGGCGGCGGTTCGCTGATGACCCCCATTCTTTTGTGGTTCGGCATTAACCCGGCGACGGCCGTGGGCACCGACCTCTTGTACGCCGCCATCACCAAATCCGGTGGTGTGCTGGTGCATCAGAAGAACAAGAACATCGACTGGAAGATCACCGGCTGGCTGACCTTAGGCAGCGTGCCGGCGGTGCTGGCGACCCTGTGGTTCCTGAAGAACCTGGACAGCGACCCGCAAGCCTTGAACTCGGTGATCAAGCAAGCCTTGGGCTTTGTGCTGCTGCTCACGGCGCTGGCGATCCTGTTCAAGAAAAAGCTGCTGGCCTTTGCCCAGCGGCACGCTGGTGATCACTACCAGCTCAGCGATCGCAACCTCAACGGCTTGACCGTGGTCACCGGCCTGGTGCTGGGCACCATGGTTGCCCTGACCTCCATCGGGGCGGGCGCCCTGGGCACCGTGGCGCTGTTTATTCTCTACCCGTTCCTGGCCACCAAGCGCCTGGTGGGCACCGAGATTGCTCACGCCGTGCCCCTGACCCTGGTGGCGGCCTGGGCCACGCCAGCATGGGCAATATGGACTGGAGCCTGTTGGGCTTTCTGTTGATGGGTTCCTTGCCGGGCATCTGGGTCGGCAGCCACATGACCGGCCGGGTCTCCGATGAACTGTTGCGGCCGTTCCTCGCGGTGATGCTGTTCTCCATCGGCTTCAAGCTGGCGTTCTGAGCCAGTGCTGCTGGCGGTCGCCGGTTCAGCCGGCGGCCAATTGCTCCAGCAGGCGATAACCCTCGTCCCAATCCCCCAAGCCGCTGCGGGTATTCAGGTGCCCCCTGGCGCCGACTTCCAGCAGTTGCGCACCGCGCCGCGCGGCCCAGTCGCGGGCGTAGTCAAGCTCGGCATAGGGGTCATTGCGACTGGCGACCACTTGGCACGGAAAGTCCAACCGCACCACCGGCGTGTGGCTGAAACCGACGGTCGCCGCGGTGGGGAATGCCTGCGTCTGCGGGTCGGGCACCGCCACCAGCAACGCCCCGCGCACCCGGCCCTGGCGGGTGTCGGCGGCGGCCCAATGGGCCAGCGCCAGGCAACCCAGGCTGTGGGCAATCACCAGGGTTTCGGGGCCCATGCTCAGCAGTTGGCGGTCGATGGCCGCGACCCAGTCGGCGCAATCCACTCGCTTCCAGTCGGGCACCTGCAGCCGCTGCCAATCGGGGTGCCTGGCCTGCCAGCGGCTCTGCCAGTGGGCCGCGTCCGAGTTGCCGATTCCGGGTATCACCAGCACCGCTTTGTCCATTCGCCTGACTCCTTGAAAAGAGCCCAAAGCTTAGGCCCGGGCGACGCTGAAAACAGCGCGTGACCCATGAAAGCTTGGTAGATTTCGCCGCTATTCCTGGAAAATCACAGGCCCGACAAATGAAACCAAAGTCACCCGAACTGGACCGCCTGGATTGGCGGATTATCGAAACCCTGCAGCAGGATGGGCGCATCACCAGCACCGAGCTGGGCAAGCGCATCGGCCTGTCGCAACCGGCAGTGACCACGCGCATTCGCCGTCTCGAAGACCTGGGGGTGATCGAGGGCTACAGCGCCCGGGTCAATCATGCCTTGCTCGGACGGCCGATCCGCGCCCTGATCCGCCTGCGCACCAGCCACGCGCAGATCGGCCGCTGCCTGGAGACCTTCGAGCAGACCGGGGAAATCATCGAGGCCGACCGGGTGACCGGGGAAGATTGTTTTGTGCTGCGGGTGGTGGTGGCGCAAATGGAGCGCCTGGAGCAGATCATCGACAGCCTGGCGGCCCTGGGTGCGGTGACCACCTCGATCATCCTCGCCAGCTACCCGCGCAAGGTGTTGGCCGAGGTGCGCGAGTAGGGGCTTCAGGCCCGGCGATAAAGGGCCAGGAAGGTCGCGAGGGAGAGCAGGGTGGCGCCGCAGCATTTGTTCAGGCGGCGCATGCCGGTGGCGGTCAGGTAGCGGGCCGCTTGCACACCGCCGGCGGCGTACAGGGCCATGACCAGGATATCGACCCCGGCCGACACCAGGGCGAGGATCGCGTACTGGGGCAGGGTCGGCTGGCTGGGGTCGACGAACTGCGGCAGGAAGGCGGTGAAAAACAGCAACACCTTGGGGTTGGTCAGGGCCACCGAGAAGCTGCGGCGGAACACCTCGCCCTGACGCGCGCCGGCACTCACCTGGGCGCTGTCCAGGGCGGCCGGCGTGCTGCGCCATAACTGCAGGCCCAGCCAGGCCAGGTAGCCCACGCCCAGCCACTTCAAGACCTCGAACAATTGCTGCGACGCCAGCAGCATGGCACCCAGGCCCAAGCCGACCGCGGCGACGATGAGGATGTCCGACAGTGCGGCGCCGGCCATGCCCACCGCCACCAGGCGGCGGTTGCGCGAGGTGCCGTTGGCCATGGCCAGCAAGGAGGTCGGGCCGGGGATCAGGGCGCCGATAAAGCAACTGGAGGTGTAGAGCATCAGGGTTGTGAGGTTCATGCAGCAGCGCTCGGAGCAAGTGCGTGGGAGGGGCGTCGGGGGATCATGCCCAATAGTCGACGGTGAATAAAGGCTGCTGGCCGCACCATCGCGGGACGTGGCTGATGGGGATCAACTTTCGCCGTTCACAGGTGTCAGTTACTCTGCGCGGGCACAGCGGTCAGCACCGTCAACAACTCTCCCTCCTCAAGTGGCTCGGTACATGACTATTTCTTCTCTTGGTAGCCCGTCTTCCGATGCACCGCGTGGTGGCGTCATGGGCGCTGCCATTCGGAGCCATGACTGGTCGTCGTCGCCCCTGGGCGCCATCGAGCACTGGCCGGATGTGCTGCGCAATACCTTGAGCCTGGTACTGGAGTCCCCCGAGAGCCTGTACCTGCTCTGGGGGCCGGACAGGGTCTTTCTGTTCAACGATGCTTACCGGCCGATCCTCGGCCCACGGTTGGACAGTGCCCTGGGACAGACCATCGACACCCTCTGGGCCGATGCCTGGCCCCAGGTGCAGCCGTTGGTGGAGCAGGCCTATGCCGGCCAGGCCTGTCGTCTGGTCGACATGCCGATCACCATGCAGCGCTTCCCCGGTGAGGATCAGACCTGGTGGTCGTTCTCCATGAGCCCGGTGTACGACGAGGCCTGTGAGACGGTGGTGGGCATGCTTTGCTGCACCGTCGAAACCACTCACCGGGTGTTGCTGGAACAGCGTGCGCGGCTTACTGAGTCGAGCCTGCGGGAAACCCGCGAACTCAATACCCGGGTGCTGGCGGCCAGCAACGACTGCATCAAGGTCCTCGATCTGGACGGCAAGTTGTCCTTTATGAGCGAGGGCGGCATGCGGGTCATGGAGGTCAGCGACTTCAACGCGATTCGCGGCTGCCCCTGGCCGAGCTTCTGGGAAGGCCAGGGCAACGCCGAGGCCGTGGCCGCCATCGAGGCGGCGAAGAACGGCCGTTCGGCGCGCTTTCTGGAGGCGGCCAACACCCTGCTGGGCAACCGCAAGTGGTGGGATGTGCAGGTCTCGCCGATGTTCGACGAAGCCGGGCAACCGGAGAAGATCCTGTGCATTTCCCGCGATGTCACCGCCACCCGCGAGGCCGAGGAAGAGCTGCGCCGGGTCAATGAGTCCCTGGAGCAGCGGGTCCAGGAGCGCACCCAGGACCGCGACCGTATCTGGCGCTTGTCCGCCGACCTGATGATCGTCGCCCGTTTCGACGGCAGCATTGTCGCTGCCAACCCGGCCTGGACCCGACTCCTGGGGTGGAGCCAGGAGCAACTGGTGGGGCGCAGTTTCCACGAACTGGTGCACCCCGAGGATCGTCCTGCGACCCTGGCCGTCACCGGCGATCTGGCCCAGGGCAGCAGCGTCGGCAACTTTGAAAACCGTTACCTGCACCAGGACGGTTCCTATCGCAGCGTGTCCTGGACAGCCGTGCCGGATCGCAGCTACATCCACGCCGTGGGCCGCGACACCCAGGCCGAGCGCGAGGCTGCCCTGGCCCTGCGCAAGACCGAAGACGTATTGCGTCAGGCGCAGAAAATGGAAGCCGTGGGGCAGCTCACCGGAGGTGTGGCCCATGACTTCAACAACCTGCTGACGGTGATCCGCTCGTCCACCGACCTGCTGCGGCGCAACCTCAGCGAGCAGCGCCGGCAGGTGTACATCGACGCGATTTCCGACACCGTCGATCGCGCCAGCAAGCTCACCGGCCAGCTGCTGGCGTACGCCCGCCAGCAGAACCTGCGGCCCCAGGTGTTTGATGTGGGGCGCAGCGTCCAGGCCCTGGGCGAGATGATCAACCCACTGATTGGCTCGTGCATCGAGGTGCGCATCGAGCTGCCTGAGGAGCCGTGTTTTATTCATGCCGACGCCGGTCAGTTTGACACTGCCTTGATCAACATGGCGGTCAACGCCCGCGACGCGATGCAAGGCGAAGGTCTGTTGGTGATTGCCGTGGAGCGAGCGCACAGCACCCCGGCCCATGGCGCCCAGGGCGAGGTGCCGGGGGACTTTGTCGCGGTGTCGCTGACGGACAACGGCTCGGGCATCGACCCGTTGCAGATCGAGCGGATTTTCGAACCGTTCTTCACCACCAAAGAGGTGGGCAAAGGCACCGGCCTGGGCCTGTCCCAGGTGTTCGGTTTCGCCAAGCAATCGGGCGGCGAACTCCTGGTCCAGAGCCAGCCGGGGCAGGGCACGCGCTTCACCCTGTACTTGCCCCGTTCCCTGGAGGCGCCGGGGGCCGAGCCCGAGGTGCGCTCGGTGGCGGTCAACCTGGATGGCCAGGGCGCGACCCTGCTGGTGGTGGAAGACAACCCCGAAGTGGGCGGCCTGTTGGCCCTGGCCCTGACGGAGTTGGGGTACCGCACCGAATGGGCCACCAGCGCTGCTGCGGCCCTGGCCTGGCTTGCCAAGGATGCCGGAGCCTTCCAAGCGGTGTTTTCCGATGTGGTGATGCCGGGCATGAGCGGTGTGGAACTGGCCCAGCAGATTCGCCAGCAACACCCCGGGTTGCCGGTGATTCTCACCAGCGGTTTCAGCCCGGCCCTGGCCCAGGGCGATACGCAAGAGTTCGTGTTTTTGCAGAAGCCCTACTCGGTGGCGGCCCTGGCCGAGGCGTTGAGCGAGGCCATTCGGCCTGCTTGAGTCCCAGCACTCAATCCATTCTTGGCAAAGGTCAGGACCTCGCCGTCCTCTGGAATCAGTAACCGTTGCGCCAGCCCGGCCCGGTGCGCCGCCGCAGCCAGGGCCTGGCGGCTGACCGGGCAGTGGCTCAGCGCCTGCAGATGGTTGGCCACGACCTGACCGTGGCTGAGGCGGCGCAATTCAAGCAGCTCTTCAATGCCCATGATGATCTCGCCGCCCAGGTCGAAATGCGCGCCGCCGGCCGGCGCCACGCAGACCTCGGGTTGATGGGCCTGGATAAAGTCGCGCAGGGCCGGCGTCAGCAGGGTGTCGCCGCACAGGTACAGGCTCGGTTCGTCGGGCCATTCGATGAAATACCCCACGCCGTGCTCCATCAATCGCCCGACCAGCCCGCGCCCATGGACGCAGGGCAGGGTGTGGATCTGCCCGTCGAGAAAGGCCGTCGGCTGCCCGTGTGCGGTGGGCAGGACCTGGACCCGGAGCCCGCGCGCTTGCAGGTACGGGGCGTCGTGGGCGGTGCAGATCACCGGGATCTGCCGTTGGCGCAGGAACTCCCGCCCGGCCCGGTCCAGGTGGTCGAAATGGCCTTTCTGGCAATGGGTCAGCAGGCAGTGGGTCACTGACGCCAGGGCCGCTGCCGCCGAATCCGGCAAGTCCACCAGCGGGTTGCGCTGCAGCGGCCGTAGCAGGCGCAACGGCGGCAGGCTGTGGCGCGCGCCGAGCATGGGGTCGAGGAGGATCCGATAAGGCCCGGATTCGATAATCAGGGTGGCATTGCGAAGCTGATGAAGGCGCATGGCAGACCTCGGTGGCGAAGGCTGCATTGTCTTGGTGGGCGGTGCCTTGCAGAATGGCGGTTTTTGACAATCTGCATTCAATTTCTGCCGGAGCCTCGGATGAACATCGGCCTGTTGCTGTACCCCGGTTGCATGCCCGCCGGCTTGCTGGCCTTTGCCGACCTGTTGCACGGCGCCAACCGCCACGCCGGGCGCGAGTTGTTCCACCCGCTGTTCGTGGCCCTGGCGCCGGGCCCGGTGCGCTGTGCCCACGGCGTGCTGTTGAGCGCCGAGGCGGGCCTGGAGCAGACGCCCCTCGATGGCCTGTTGATCCCGGGGTTCTGGGCCGAGTCGGCGGCCGAGGTCAGCGCCACCCTGGCGGCCAGCGGCGAGTTGCTGCAAGCCCTGGCGCGCCAGCGTGGCCCGCAGCTGTGGAGCTATTGCACCGGGGTGGTGTTACTGGCTGCCAGTGGCCAGCTCCAGGGCCGCGCCGCGACCCTGACCTGGTGGTTGCTGGAACCCATGCTGCAGCAGTTTCCCGAGGTGGATTGGCGCAGCGAGCGCACTTGGGTCTTTGATCGCGGCGTGGCCACGGCCAGCGGTGTGGGTGGCTACCTGCCAATCGCCCAGGAGTTGATCCAGCGCCACTTGGGCGCGGAACGCATGCAGCAGTTGAACCAGTTGCTGGTGTTGCCGCGCCCGGTGCAGCCGCACCCGGTCTTTGCCGCCTTGAGCCTGATCCAGCAAGACAGCCCCTGGCTGCGTCGCCTGCAACTGTGGGTCGAACAGACGCCGGCAGAGCAGGCCACCGTGGCGCGCCTGGCACTGGCCATGGGCGTGTCCGAGCGCAGCCTGGCGCGCCGGGTGCGGCTGGAGCAGGGCCAGGCGGTGGGGACGTGGATGCGCTTGGTCAAGCTCAATCAGGTCAGTGAGCGCTTGCTGTTCAGCACCCTGTCGGTGAGCCAGATCAGCGCGGCGCTGGGCTTCAGCAGCGACTCGAACCTGAGCCGCATGTTCAAGCAGCAGACCGGGCTGGCACCGCTGCCTTATCGCCAGCGCTATGGCGCGGCGGGGTGACGGCGGCCCTGGGGCTGTGCTCCAATTTGGCCCCGGCCGCCGACGCTGATTCTGTGTCTGAACCCATGCCCAAACCGATACCTGAAGCCCGCTGGACCCTGAGCATTCCCTTGCGCTTGATCGAAGCGCGCTACGGCCCTGGCAATTTCGACGATGCCGGCGACGAGCTGTGCGCCTGCGTGGCGGAGCTGGGGAGTTACGCCTGCCATTTTGACTTTGACAGCCGCCACCCCAACCCCTGGTACCACGTGCTGGTGCTGAGTGTACCGGGTTTGCCGGCCGCCCTGGTCGAGCCGCTGCTGGCCCGCGTACGCGCCCTGGACCTTCTGAGCTGAGAGCCGCCCCTGATGAACCCCGTCTACGCCCACACCCGCTTTGCCACCGACACCGCGACCCTGGCGATCTTCGACCCGGCCTGCCTGGCCCATCGAGCCGCCGATACGGCGGACTGGTGGTCCATTGCCGAGGATGAAGTGTTGGAGATCAACCTCGGCCATGTGCTGTTCGCCAACCTGGGCAGCGATGGCGACTACGACGTCGAGGTGTATCAGGGGCTGGGGCGTTCGGGCCTGGCCGAAGGTGTGGCGGCGCGCCTGCACGTGCGTTCCGGCTGCCTGTACATCGGTGCCGGCGAACAGGTGCCAGCCGACGGCCTGGGGCCGGAAACCGTGTATGGCGGGGTCTTGCTGTTTGCCCAGTGCGGCACCGTGGACGTGCAGGTCTTTCGCCCGACGCCTGAGCGGCTGGTGGTGGAGTACGCACCGTCAAGCGAGGTCGCCGGCAATGCCTTTGCCGCGACCCCACGTTTGCCCATGCCTTGAGGGCTTAATCCGTCGCGACCGACTCGATACCCGCCATCACAACGGATCGTGGCAGCACAGGCACAGCTTGTTGCCCTCGGGGTCGCGGAAGTAGGTGCCGTAGTAATTCGCGTGGTAGTGCGGGCGCAGGCCCGGGGCGCCTTCGCATTGGCCGCCGAGGCTCAGGGCCAGGGCGTGGGCGCGGTCGACCGTGGTGCGATCCGGGGCCAGCAGGGCGATCATCTGGCCGTTGCCGGCGCAGGCGGGTTGGTCATCGAACGGGCGGCCAATCACCAACAGCGGGCGCGCTTGCCCGGGTGATTGCCAGCCGGCCCAAGGGTGTTGCGGGTCGATGAATTTGGCTTCAAGGCCCAACAGCGTCACCAGGGGCTGATAGAAGGCCAGGGCCTGGTCGAAGTCGTTAACGCCGATGAATACATGGGAAAACATAGGGGTGTTCCTGAGCGTGGAGGCTGTCAGGCACCCTAGCAGACTGTCCGGGCGTTGATCGACTGCTTGCTCTCAGCCCATCGCCGGCGTGTCTGCTGTGCAAGGCCTGCCAGGGCGGCAGGCCTTGCCGTCAGCGCGGCCTTAGAGTTTGAACTTGGCCACCAACGCGTTGAACGACACCGCCAGGCGTGACAGCTCATGGCTCGAGGCGCTGGTCTGGTGGGCGCCGGTCGCGGTCTGGGCGGACAGGCCCTGGATGTTCACCAGGTTGCGGTCAACTTCGCGAGCCACTTGGGCCTGTTCTTCGGAGGCGCTGGCGATCACCAGGTTGCGCTCGGTGATCTGCGCCACGCCTTCGGTGATCGACACCAGCGCGGCACCGGCTGCCTGGGCCAGGGCACGGGTGCTGTCGGCCTGGGTCTGGCTGCGGCTCATGGTGCCGACCACCGAGGTGGCGCTGGCCTGGGCAGTGTTGATCATGCCTTCGATTTCAACGGTCGAGGTCTGGGTGCGATGGGCCAGGGCCCGCACTTCATCGGCGACCACGGCAAAACCACGGCCTTGCTCACCGGCGCGAGCGGCTTCGATGGCGGCGTTGAGGACCAGCAGGTTGGTCTGCTCGCAATGG
>NZ_JALQCW010000068.1 GCF_023241715.1 Pseudomonas morbosilactucae | reverse complement strand
CTGGGTGGTGCTCGACTCGGGGCACGCGGGCACGGTGGAGGGCCTGACCATTCGCACCCTGCGCCTGCGCGACGGCAAGGGCTTCGTGCATTCGGTGCCCTTTGGCCAGATCAAGGCGGTGACCAACCAATCACGGCAATTCGCCTATGCGTTCTTCTCGGTGCAGTTCACCTACGACACCGATGTCGACAAGGCCATCGAGCTGATCCGCGAGGCCGGCCGTTCCATCACCGAGGATCCGTTCCTGAAGTACAACCTGCAGGGCACGCTGGATGTGTTCGGCGTGGACAAGATGGACCTCAATGGCGTGGTGCTGACCGCGCAGTTCCGCACCGTTTCCGGTGGCCAGTACGCGGTCAACCGCGCGTTCAACCAGCGCTTGAAAAAGCTTGTGGATAACTGCCCCGAGGTGCACTTCGCCCAGACTTATCCACAGCCGGTGGTGCTGCCCAGCCCTCCCGCCGTTTGACGGGGCGGCTCAGTGGCGGGTCAGTTTGTTGCGCAACTGAGCTGCTGCAGCCGGGTCCAGCTCCAGCCAGATGTGCTGTTGGCCGGCGATTTCGGCGGCCGCTGGCAGGCCGTCGCGATACACCAGCCGATTGCCGGCCAGCGCCGCGACCTTGGGCCCAGGCAACAAGGTGCCGGCCAGGTTCAGCGGGTCCACGCCGCAAACGCCGATCAAGCTGCCATCGAGGGGGCGGCGCCGCACTTCACGCAACAGGGGAATGGCTTCGGGCAGGGCAAATTGTTCCCCCGCCAGGCCGCTGACAAAGCGTCCGCCACGGATCTCGCCCCGGGCTTCCAGGCGATGCAGGGTGCGCAGCAGTTCGCGCCAACTGGGCAGCCAGTCCGCCTCACGCTCCAGTAAGCGCCAGAACAGCACGCCATATCGGCGCAGCAAGGTCATCACCACATGTTCCAGAGTGGCCTCCGGCAGGGCCCCGGGACGTGCGCCGGGCTCTGGGCTGCCCGGGCGGCGTAGCAGGGCCCAGCGCCCGGCATCGTCCATGCCACCGACAAAGGCCCCACGGCCTCGTCGGCTGCTGCGATTCTGGCGTTTGCTGGCCGGTGTGATCAGCGCCCGCAGGCCGGCAAAACTGTCGGCATTCACTTGGCCGGCCGCCACCAGCTCCTGCAAGGCGCTTTCCAGCTCGCTGCGCAGCAGGTGGGCTTCGTGGAGCAATTCATCGAAGAACAGGGCGCCGTGTTCGCTCAGGGCCTCGTGCACCTTGTGTGCCTTGGGTGACAGCTCACGAGTTTCACCTGGCGCGGTGAGTTCGCCCCACAGCGCCACTTGGCGGCGTGGCAGCAGCACGATGGGGGTGCTACGCAGGTTCGCGCCGGCAGTTTTGGGGTTGGCGCTCAGGCGGCTCCAGGCCACTTTGCCGCTGCGGCACAGCTCATCCAGCCAGTTCCCTGAGTAATCCTTGAGCCGCCCCGGCAACAGTTCGCTGTCCCAGGCACCGGCCGCCGCCGGGTAACCCTCCAACTGGCTGACCACTTCCCCGAGCATGGCGCTGCCCTGGCCCTGGGTGTGGCTGGACACGTGCTGCCAGTCGAACAGGAAACGCATGAAGTCCTGCAAGGACACCGGCTCGATTTCCCGGCGCAGGCGCTTGACCGTGTAGCGGTGAATGCGTGCCAGCAGGTGGCGTTCGCACCATTGCTCTTCAGTGCCTGCTGGGGTGAAGCGCCCACGCAGCACGTAGCCTTCGCGCTCCAGTTGCGCCAGAGCCTGGGTCACCTGGCCGGCGGGTAACCCCAGGGGTGTGGCGATCTGCGTCAGGCTCAGGGGGGCAAAACCGCTGAGCCGCGCGCGAATCACTTCCACTGCCGCCGCCTCCGGCGTCCAGGGCTGATCGAAGCCGGGCAGGGCGCTCAGGGGCGGCTGCAGGTCAGCCTGCGGATACAGCGTTTGCAGGCAGCACAGGCGTTCCAGTGGCAGCCACAACCCGCCGCCGTCGGGGCGTTGCAAACGACTGGCCCGGCCACTGGCGGCGAGGGCGCGCAACCACTCCGGCCAGTGGGTATTGGCCTGGGCTTCGGCGTCGCTGATGCAGGCCAGGTTCATCAGTGTTTCGTGCATTTCATCCACGCCGCCCGGTGCCGGCCAGGCTTCCAGGGCCACGGCTGCAATGGCTTCGGCGTCCAGGGCGCCGAGGTCGTCGGTGCTTTGCGGGTCGCTCCAGCGGCGACTGAGCACCGCCTGGGTACGTCGTTCTTCCAGGGGGGCATCGTCGAGAAAGGTGTAGGGCTTGGCGCTGAGAATCTCTGCCGCCAGGGGCGAGGGCGCCGGCAGGTCGCGGCTGATCAGGCGTACCTGGCCTTGCTCCATGCGCCGAAGCAGAGCCAGCCAACCTTGGCTGTCCATGGCCTCGTGCAGGCAGTCGTCGAGGGTTTGCTGCACCAGCGGGTGGTCGGGAATCTCGCGTTCGCCGGCGAGGTTTTCCAGGCAGGCGATCTGGTCGGGAAACACGCTGGCAATCAGGTCTTCACTTTTCATCCGCTGGATCTGTGGCGCCACCTTGCGCCCGCCGACGAAGCGCGGCAGGGCCAGGGCGACCCCGGCATTCCAGCGCCAGCGCACGCCAAACAGGGGCGCTTCCAGCAGGGCCTGGATCAGGATGTGTTCGGCGCTGTTGCTGTGCAGGTAGCGCCAGACGTCCGCCAGTTCGAAGCTGTGGCTGGTGGACAGTGACAGTACGATCGCGTCTTCGCTGGCGGCGGCCTGCAACTCGAAATTGAAGGTGCGGCAGAAGCGCTTGCGCAGGGCCAGGCCCCAGGCGCGATTGATGCGGCTGCCGAAGGGGCTGTGGATCACCAGTTGGGTGCCGCCGGACTCGTCGAAGAAGCGCTCCATGATCAGGCAGTCCTGGGACGGCAGCGCACCCAGGGATTGGCGCGCCCGGGCCAGGTAGTCCAACAGTTGCCCGGCGCTGGCGGGGTCCAGGCCCAGCTCTCCGGTCAGCCAGTCGAGCGCGGGTTGCAGGTTGCCCGGGGTGGCTGCGAGCCGCTCGTCCAGTTGCTGCAGCAGGCGGGCCACGGCGGCGGACAATTCGGCGCTGCGGCCCGGTGCCTCGCCCAGCCAGAACGGAATATTCGGCGGCTGGCCTTGGGCATCCTCGACCCGCACTTTGCCGGTTTCCACCCGCAGGATGCGGTAAGAGACGTTGCCCAACTGGAACACATCGCCGGCGATGCTTTCGACCGCGAAGTCTTCGTTGACGCTGCCGATGTTCAGCCCCTGGGGCTCCAGCAGCACGGCGTAGTCGGCGTTGTCGGGAATGGTGCCGCCACTGGTCAGGGCTGTCAGTTGGCTGCCGCGCCGGCCACGCAAGGTACCGCTCACGGCATCGCGGTGCAGGTAGGCACTGCGCAGCCCCTGGCGCCCGTTGTAGCCTTCGGCGAGCTGGCGCAGCACCGCCTGGAATTGGTTGGGGTCGAGGTCGGCGTATGGCGTTGCCCGGCGCAGCATCTCCAGCAGCGGCGTTTCGGACCATTCCTGGCAACTGACCTCAGCGATGATCTGCTGCGCCAGTACATCCAGTGGCGCGACGGGCAGCACCAGGCTGTCCAGCTCGCCGCGCCGCACGCTGTCGAGCAGGGCGGCGCATTCGATCAGGTCGTCGCGGGTCAAGGCGAACAGGCGTCCCTTGGGCGTGCCCCTGACCTGGTGCCCGGAGCGTCCGACCCGCTGCAAAAACGCCGAGATCGAACCTGGCGAGCCGATCTGGCAGACCAAGTCGACCTCACCAATGTCGATGCCCAGCTCCAGGGACGCGGTGGCCACCAGTACCTGCAATTCACCGCGCTTGAGGCGCTGCTCGGCATTCAGCCGCTGCTCCTTGGCCAGGCTGCCGTGGTGGGCCGCCACGGCCTGCTGGCCCAGGCGCTCGCTGAGGTGGCGGGTCAGGCGTTCGGCCAGGCGCCGGGTGTTGACGAAGACCAGGGTCGTGCGATGCTCGCGGGCCAATTCTGCCAGGCGCTCGTACAGCAGGTCCCAGACATCGTTGGCCATCACCGCCGACAAGGGGGTGGGCGGCACCTCGATTCCCAGGTCCCGGGGGCGAGCATGGCCGATGTCGACAATCTCGCAAGGGCGACCCCGGCCCACCAGGAAGCGCGCCACGGTGGCAATGGGTTTTTGCGTGGCCGAAAGGCCGATGCGCAGCAACGGTTCGGCACACAACGCTTGCAGTCGTTCAAGGCTCAGGGCCAGGTGGCTGCCGCGCTTGCTGGCGGCGATGGCATGGATTTCGTCGACGATTACCGTGCGGGCGGTGGACAGCATCTGGCGGCCCGAGTCCGAACCGAGCAGCACATAGAGGGATTCCGGTGTGGTCACCAGAATATGCGGCGCGCTTTTGCGCATGGCCGTGCGCTCTTTTTGCGCGGTGTCGCCGGTGCGTACGGCGGTGCTGATGGACAGTTCCGGCAGGCCGAGCACGCGCAACTGTTCGGTAATGCCGGCCAGTGGGGTTTGCAGGTTGATCTGGATGTCGTTGCTCAAGGCCTTGAGCGGTGAGACATAGATCACCAGGGTCTGGGCCGGCAGCGTGCCGCCTTGGGCCAGGCCCTGTTGCACCAGGTCGTCCAGCACCGCGAGGAAGGCGGTCAGGGTTTTGCCGGAGCCGGTGGGGGCGGCAATCAGGGTGGAGCGACGCTGGCGGATCAACGGCCACGCGCGGGCCTGGGCCGGGGTGGCGGCGGGGAAGGCGAGCTGGAACCAGGCGCTGACCGCCGGGTGAAAACCGGCCAGGGCGTTGTCCACGCAGTGGGGAAGATTCATGGAGGATTTATGCGGCCGTCCCGGCCAAGTTGCAAGCCTGGCCTGTCGGCATTCGTAGACGGCGGGATCGGGCTGCGCCAAATGGCCGGCGCCTCAACACTTTCTCAGTGACGGTTGCGCCGGAAACCCGCAAAATGCAACGATTCTGGCTACTCTCAATGACCGAGCCTCCAGGCTTGGCCACTTAAAACCATCGTTCTGAACAGATTGGGCCTGCTGACTCTATGCGAATGCGCCTTATGTTACTGGGCGGCGGAAATGCCCTTGGGCAGGCGCTGATTCGCCTCGGTGCGGAGGAAGACATCGGTTTCCTCGCCCCTCGTCCGCCGCAAGACGGCTGGGACGCCGCGAGCCTGACGCAACTGCTCGACGACACCCGTCCGGATGCCTTGATCAACCTTGCCTACTACTTCGACTGGTTCCAGGCGGAGTCCGTGCCCGAGGCGCGCCTGGCTGGCCAGGAACGGGCGGTGGAGCGTCTGGCCGAACTCTGTCAGCACCACAATATCGTCCTGCTGCAACCGTCCAGTTACCGGGTGTTCGACGGCTCGCGGGCCACGGCCTACAGCGAAAAAGACGAACCCATTCCCCTCGGCCTGCGTGGCCAGGCGCTGTGGCGGATCGAGCAGAGCGTGCGCGCCACCTGCCCGCAGCACGTGTTGCTGCGCCTGGGCTGGTTGCTCGACGACAGCGCCGACGGCATTCTCGGGCGCTTCCTGGCACGGGCCGAACAGCCGGGGGAACTGCTGATGGCCGACGACCGGCGGGGCAACCCGACGCCGGTGGACGATGCCGCACGGGTGATCATTTCCGTGCTCAAGCAACTCGACTGCGCGGCGCCGCTGTGGGGCACTTACCACTATGCCGGGCAAGAGGCGACCACCGTCCTGGCCTTGGGGCAGGCGGTGCTGACCGAAGCCCGGCAACTGCATGCCCTGGCCATCGAAGCACCCACCGCCCAGGCCCACGCTGCGAGCCCTGACGTGGCCGAAGAGCCGCAGCACGCGGTACTGGCCTGCAAGAAAATTCTTCACACCTTCGGGATCAAGCCGCGTGCCTGGCGCGCGGCGCTCCCGGCTTTACTGGATAGGTTTTATCGTCATGGCTGAAGGCCCTGTATTGATCACCGGCGGTGCCGGCTTCATCGGTTCGCATCTGGTCGACGCTTTGCTCGCCAAGGGCTACTCGGTGCGCATCCTCGATGACCTGTCCACCGGCAAGCCCGGCAACCTGCCCCTGGGCAATCCCCGGGTTGAATTGATCGAGGGCGATGTCGCCGATGCCGCGCTGGTGGCACGGGTCATGGCCGGCTGCCAGGGCGTGGCCCATCTGGCGGCGGTGGCTTCGGTACAGGCGTCGGTGGACGACCCGGTGCGCACCCATCAAAGCAATTTCATCGGCACCCTGAACGTCTGTGAAGCCATGCGCCAGGCCGGGGTCAAGCGGGTGTTGTTCGCTTCCAGCGCGGCGGTCTACGGCAACAATGGCGAAGGTGAGTCGATCGATGAAGAAACGCCCAAGTCGCCGCTGACGCCTTACGCGGTCGATAAGCTGGCGAGCGAGCACTACCTGGACTTCTATCGCCGCGAGCATGGGCTGGAGCCGGCGATCTTTCGCTTCTTCAACATCTTCGGGCCGCGTCAGGACCCGTCTTCGCCTTATTCCGGGGTGATCAGCATTTTCAGCGAGCGGGCCCAGAAAGGCCTGCCCATCACCGTGTTTGGCGACGGCGAGCAAACCCGGGATTTCGTCTACGTCGAAGATTTGGTCGATGTGTTGGTACAGGCCCTGGAAGCGCCGCAGTTGGAAGTCGGTGCGGTCAACGTTGGCCTGAACCAGGCCACCACCCTCAAGCAGATGCTTGAAGCCCTGGGGCAAGTGGTGGGGCCGCTGCCGCCCATCAGCTATGGTCCGGCACGGGCAGGGGACATCCGTCATTCCCGGGCCAACAACCAGCGGTTGTTGCAGCGCTTCACCTTCCCGGAGCAGACCCCGATGAACGTCGGACTGGCTCGACTGATGGGCCGCTGAGGTTTTTCAGCGAGACAAAAAAAGGCGCCTGTGTAGGCGCCTTTTTTGTGCGTGGATACCTTAGAACTTGTAGCCCAGGCCCACCATGTAGACCCATGGATCAACGTCCACATTGACCTTGGCACGGGTGCCCGGCGCTACGCTGTTATTGTCCACGTAGGCGCGGGTGTCGATGTCGATATAACGGACCTGGGCGTTGATCATGACCTTGTCGGTCAGCATGTAGTCGGCACCCAGTTGCCAGGCCATGCCCCAGGAGTTCTTGGCGCGGAAGTTATCGAAACCGGCGGCGTTGGCCTCGCTGCCGACGTGCTCGTCATAGATCCAGGTGTAGTTGATGCCGGCGCCCACGTAAGGCTGGAAGGTCGACTTATTGTCCAGCGGGTAGTAGACCACACTCAGGGTCGGCGGCAGGTGCTTGAGGGTACCGAGCTTGCCGTTGGCAGGGGCCAGGCTGGTGCCTTTGATTTTCACGTCGTGTTCGAACGGTGAGGCCGCCAGCAGTTCGATGCCCACGTGGTTGGTGAGCATGTAAGCGAAGTTCAGGCCCAGTTGGGTGTCGCTGCTCATGGTTGCCTTGCCGCCCAGGTCGGTCCCTGCTGCCGGGCCGCGATCGACCTTGACGCTGGAACTGTCGGCTTTTGGATTGACGGTGATTGCACCGGCGCGAACGATGATTTCGCCGGCTTCGTGAGCGTTGGCAATCGGGGCAGAAAGGGCGAGCGCGACGAGGGAGGCGCTGAGCAAGGACTTGTGCATGGGAGGCTCCAAAGGACGTTTCAAATTGACTGGGGCCAATGTTAAGGATCGTCAACGACGAGCCTTTGACTCAGCTCAATGAAAACGTGATGCCCTGGGAGCGGGTTGAACTATTCTCTTGGGCCGGTAATTACTCCGGCAATTCGTACACGTAGATCTTCTCGGCTTCCATCTGATACCCGGCATCTGCCAGCTCGCTGGTGGACGGCTTGACCTGCATCGCGCCTTCGATCCAGTACGGTTGGTACAACTCATCCAGCTTCACCCCGACTTCGCTGGTGACGTGGACGATCTGGTTCGATGGCGGTGGCGGCACATGGATGCAGGCGCCGAAATAGGGCACCAGCAGGAACTCGGTGGTACGGCCTTCTTCGCTGACTTCCAGGGGCACGATGTACCCCGGCAAGCGCACCGCTTGGCCGTTGAGTGCCTGCACCACCGGCGCGTTGGGCAGGTCCTGCTTGGCCGCTGGCGCCGACTCGGCAGACAGGGCATCGCTCATCTGCGACAGGTCGTGCAGGGGCTGCATGTTCGGCACTTCCGGCGGGGCGTCGGCAGGGATCATCTCCGACCAGGCCAGGTCTCGCGGGGCGGCTGCCCACAAGGGCGTGGCGACCAACAGCAACAGCGCAAACAACACCCGCGACATCAACAAACTCCTCATAAGCGAATCGACAGGCCATCGGCCAGGGATTGCCGGTAGGCGCGCCAGGCCGGCACGCTGCCCATCAGCAAGGCGGCGATCAGGATACCGCCCAACAGTGCCCACTCATACTCGCTGGGCCAGGCCAGGGGCAGGTACAGGCCGTAGGTCGACTGCACGTAGCCCTGGGCCAGGGCAATGCCCAGGTACAGCAACCCAAGCCCGGCCAGCACCCCGAACAGCGCCAGGGCAAAGGCTTCCAGCACCAGCAGGGTCGCGATGTGCCACGGGCGGGCGCCCACCGAGCGCAGGATGGCCATTTCCCGACGTCGCTCGTTGAGGCTGGTGAGGATCGCCGTGAGCATGCCGATCAAGCCGGTCAGGACCACGAACAGCGACACCACAAACAGGGCTTTTTCCGCCGTCCCCATGAGGCTCCAGAGCTCCTGCAAAGCAACGCCCGGAAGAATGGCCAGCATCGGTTCGCCGCGGAATTCGTTGATCTCCCGTTGCAGGGCAAAGGTGGAGATCTTGCTGTTCAGGCCGAGCATGAAGGCGGTGATGGCCTGGGGCGTGAGGTCCATATTGCGTGCCTGGTCGGCGTTGATACGGCCTTCGCCACGGGCCGGCACGCCGTTGTGCCAGTCGATGTGGATCGCTTCCATGCCGCCCAGGCTGATGTGCAGCGTACGGTCCACCGGGGTGCCGGTGCGCTTGAGGATGCCGACCACGGTGAACGGCTTGTCATCGTGCTTGACCAGGCTTATGGCGGCCACGCCGTGGGCCAGCACCAGCTGGTCCCCCAGCTTGTAGTGCAGGGCGTCGGCGACTTCAGCACCCAGTACCACTTCGAATGGGTCCGTGGCGAAGGCACGACCGACCGCCAGTTGCAGGTTCTGCTGACGGCCGTACTGGTAGTGCTCGAAGTAGGCGTCGGTGGTGCCCATCACCCGGTAGCCGCGATGGGAGTCGCCGAGGGAGATGGGGATTGCCCACTTGACCTTCGGGTTGTTGGCGAAGTGCTCGAAGCTGTCCCAGCGGATGTTGTTGGTGGCGTTGCCGATACGGAACACCGAGTACAACAGCAGGTTCACCGAGCCGGAGCGGGCACCGACAATCAGGTCGGTGCCGCTGATGGTGCTGGCGAAACTGGTCCGGGCTTCAGTGCGCACCCGTTCCACGGCCAGCAGCAGGCACACGGAGAGGGCGATGGCGAAGGCGGTGAGGAGCGCGGTAAAGCGGCGGTTAGCCAGGCTGGACATGGCTAGACGGAACAAATACATCTCAGACCTCTGCGGGCGTGGCGGCGCGATTGAGTTCGGCGAGCGACAGGTTGCGATCGAACAGCGGTGCCAGGCTCTGGTCGTGGCTGACGAACAGCAGGCTGGCCCCGGCTTCGCGGCATTCGGCGAACAACAGCTGGAGGAAGGCTTCGCGGGCGTCGTAGTCCAAGGCCGAGGTCGGTTCGTCGGCGATCACCAGTTCCGGTTGGCCGATCAACGCCCGCGCGGCGGCGACCCGTTGCTGCTGGCCGATGGACAGTGAGTCGGCGCGACGGCTGAGCAGGTCGGGGTCCTTGAGGCCCAGGTGGGCCAGCAGGGTCGCGGCGGCCTGGTCGACGCTGCCGTGGCGCTGGATCGCCCGTGCGGCGCGCAGCTTGGAGAAGTGACAAGGCAGCTCGACGTTTTCCCGCACCGAGAGAAAGGGCAGTAGGTTGAACTGCTGGAAAATGTAACCCGTGTGGTCGACGCGGAAGCGATCACGGGCGCCGGCGCCGAGTTCGGTCAGCTCTTGGCCCAGCAGGCGAATGCTGCCGCGGTTGGGCTTTTGCACGCCGCCCAACAGGCCCAGCAGGGTGGTCTTTCCGCTGCCGCTGGGACCTTTTAGAAACAGCGTCTCGCCCGCCTCCAGGCGAAAGGCCGGAATGTCCAGCAACTCCGGGTGGCCGGGCCAACTGAAGCCCAGGTCAGACAGTTCGATCAATGCTTGGGTCATGTGAAATCAGTATTGCCTGCTGGCGAAGTTTCAAAAGTGGTGTCGCTCCCCGTAGGAGCCGGCTTGCCGGCGACTGCATCGCTAAGGTTTGCGTGACAGACCGCAGCGTTTGCATCGCTGGCAAGCCAGCGCCTACAGGGGCCGGGTTCCAATCAGAATTTAACGGTGGCTGACTGAACCGTCGCTTCCACACCTTGCTGACCGCTCGGGCCGATCAGTTGTACCTGAATTTTCTGGGTGGCGGGGAAGGTCTTGAAGACTTGCCCCAAGTCCAGGTTCTTTAGTGCGGCCGGCGTGGCACAGGTGAATTGATAGTGGGCGTGGATCTCGCTGTGTTCGTGGTGATGCTCGTGGCCGTCGGCGTCTTCGTCGTGGTCGTCATCATCATGATCGTGGTCATCGGCATCCGGCTTGTCACCGAACAGCGGGCTTTCCAGTTCCTGCTTGGCCACGACGCAACCGGCGGCCTTGGGCAGGCTGAACAGGGCCAGGGGGTGTTCCAGCTGGGCCCGTGCGGCGGCGACCTTGGCCTTGTCGGCGTCGGTGCTGGCGGCGTGTTCGAAGCCCACCAGGTTCATGGCCGGGCTTTCCAGCTCCAGTTCCAGGTTCTTGCCGTCCAGCGCTGCGTTCAGGCGCGCGACGCCGTGTTCGTGGGCGCCGAGGCTGCCATGTTCGTGCTCGTGATCATGGGGTTCGGCAGCCTGGGCAATGGCCAGCGGCAACAGGGCGAACGGCAAGGCAAGAAGCAGGCGGCGCATAGCGTGTCTCCAGGAGGAAGATGAAGATAATGTTATGTGATCTTATAACAATAAGGCGCAGAGTTTGACCGCCCGCTTGGCGTTATGCAAGACGCGTGGGAGCATGCCCGACAGAAATAATCGGGAGCAGGGCAATGGTGCGGATTCGTGGAAGCATCGGCGATTGGCCGGTGGACTTGACCCTGGAGCTGGATGCCGGGGAGTGGGCGCAACTGGGCGCGCAGTTGCAGGCGAGTACGCCGGAAATGGCTGCGGCGCCGGTGGCCAGGCCCGTGAGTCAGGATGATGCAGTGTGGCAGACCGCCAAGGACCTGCTGCGCCAGGCCGGACAACTCAGCGGCCCGGACTTGCTGGAGCAACTGGAGGGCCTGACCGGCAGCGCCGGTGCCGGTAAGCGTTTGTTGGTGCGCTTGCGTCACTGCGCTGAAGTCAAGGTGGTGAGCGGCGCCGATACGCCGCTCTACAGCTGGGTGCAGTGATCCTGTAGGAGCCAGCTTGCTGGCGAAGGCACCGTACCTGGCAAAACGCATTCGCTGGCAAGCCAGCTCCTGCATGGGCCAGCGCAGGCGTACAAGGATCAGTACAGGGCGGCGAACAGTTTGCGGCGGTAGGCGGTGACCAGCGGGTGATCGTTGCCCAGCAGGTCGAAGACTTGCAGCAAGGTCTTGTGGGCGATGCCTTCGTTATAGCTGCGGTTGCGCATGAACAGTTTAAGCAGGGCTTCCAGCGCCGCTTCGTACTGCTGGCGGGCCAGTTGCTGGATCGACAGCTGGTAGGCCGCTTCGTCGTCGAGCGGGTCCTTGGCCAGGCGCGCCTTGAGATCCGCGGCATCCGGCAGGTCGGCCGCTTGCTTGAGGAAGGTGATCTGGGCCTTGGCGCCGGCCAGGGCAGCCTTGTGCTCGTCACTCTTGACCGCATCCAGCACGGTCTGGGCTTCCCCCAGCTCACCGCGCTCGGCCAGGCAGCGGGCGTACAGAATCAGCGCCTTGGCGTTGCTGTTGTCTTCCCCCAGCAGGACTTTCAACGTGGCTTCAGCTTCGGCAATCCGCCCTTCGGCGAACAGCGCCTCAGCCTGCTCCAGGGGATCGGCCGCTGCCGGTGGTGGCATCTGTACGTGGGGTTCGAGCATGGCCCGCACTGCGGATTCCGGTTGCGCACCGGCAAAACCGTCCACCGGTTGGCCGTCCTTGAACAGCACCACGGTCGGCAGGCTGCGAATGCCGAAGCGGGCGACGATGTCTTGCTCGATGTCGCAGTTGACCTTGGCCAGCAGCAACTCGCCCTGATAGCTCTCGGCAATCTGTTGCAGCATCGGCATCAGCGCTTTGCAGGGTGCGCACCACTCGGCCCAGAAATCCACCAGGACCGGTTTGTGGAAGGAGTTTTCGATCACCGACTGATCGAAGTCGGCGGTGCTGGCGTCGAAGATGTACGGCGTGTCCTGACTCATGGGGTCTCTCGAATAAGCGGGAATGGAGCCACTATAAAGTTGCGCGGGATAGATCGCCATCGCCTGTAGGCGCCAGCGCAGCGGCAAATGGCCGTTGTGCGTGGTACAGGCTCACGTTGCGAAATTCCCAGGGCTCGGCCAGGTCCGGCAGGGTCAGGGCGTTGAGGCTTTCCAGGCGCTGATACAGCGGGTGCTGGAAATCCCTGACCCGGGAATCCGCCACCAGGGCTTGCTGCCCGCGACTGAGGAACTGGTCCAGCAGCGGCAGGTTGGCGCGGTCATAGAGCACGTCCGCCACCAGGATCAGATCAAAGCGATCGGCCTCCGCGAAGAAGTCCGTGGAGTAGTTCAGTTCCACCCCGTTGAGTTCGGCATTGGCCCGGCAAGCCGCGATGGCCAGCGGGTCAAGATCGCAGGCCACCACTTCCAGGGCCCCGGCCTTGGCCGCAGCAATGGCAGCCACCCCGGAGCCGGCACCGAAGTCCAGCACCCGCTTGCCGGCCACCCAATGGGGACGTTCGGCCAGGTAGCGGGCCAGGGCCAGGCCGCTGGCCCAGCAGAAGCACCAGTAGGGTGGCTCATGGAGGATGCGCCGGGTTTCTTCCGGAGTGAAGGCTCGGTCCATGTTGTCGGCGTCGATCAGCCAGAGTTTCAGCAGGGTGTCCGGCAGCTCGCTGGGCACCAGTTGGGCGTCGCCCAGCAGCTCACTCAAGGCATCTTGCAGGTCGAGCGGCACCTTCATGGGGCTTTGACAAACTGCAGCGAGCCCAGGGCTTGGGTGGTGGCCTGGTCGATGCGCACGGCCGGCAGGTGCAGAATCAGTTGCCCGGACTGGCTGGCGCGCCCACGCAGTTCAACCCGCGCCCCGGCCGGAAATGCCTCTGGGTCGAAGCGCAGGCGAAACGGCAGGGCCTGGTTATTGCCGGTCAAATTACTGTTGGCCAGCAAGCGTTGCGGGCGCCCGCGCTCGTCGATCACCAGTAGCGCCAGTTCAACTTCGGCACCGGCCGGGATGCCTTCCAGGGCGCCGCTGAGTTCGCGTTGATAGGCCGGCAACGGCCCCAATTCGGCGGGCGCCTGAGGTTTTTTGACCGATTGCTGGGGGCTGGGAGCCGGTGCCGGGGTAGACGGAGGGTTGCTGCTACAGGCGACCAGCAGGCTGACGAGGCTGAGCAAAACGAGCGGTCGTAGGGGCATCTGAAGCTCCAGCAAAGCGAAATTTCGTGTGCGAAACATAATAGTCGGTCTGTATACCGTAAAGGCTATGGCTTGTCTTGCCAGTGGGATGCGCTACCATGGCCCTCCCTTTTTTTGTTGCCTGCCACCATGCACTGTCCCTTCTGCGGTGCCAACGACACCAAGGTCATCGACTCGCGACTGGTCGCCGAAGGCGAGCAAGTCCGCCGCCGGCGTGAATGCCTGGCCTGTGGTGAGCGTTTCACCACGTTCGAAACCGCTGAACTGGTGTTGCCGCGCCTGATCAAGACTGACGGTAGCCGCCAGCCCTTTGACGAAGAAAAACTCCGCGCCGGCATGCAGCGCGCCCTGGAAAAACGCCCGGTGAGTGTCGAGCGTCTGGAAGCTGCTTTGGTGCATATCAAGCACAAGCTGCGAGCCACCGGCGAGCGCGAGGTCAAGTCCCTGGTGGTGGGCGAACTGGTCATGGGCGAGCTGCAAAAGCTCGATGAAGTGGCCTATATCCGTTTCGCCTCGGTCTATCGCCGCTTCCAGGACCTCAATGAATTCCGCGAAGAGATCGACCGTCTCGCCCGCGAGCCGGTTAAAGAATGACGCCCACGCCTGAGCAGTCCGTCCTCGACGCCCATTACATGGCCCGAGCCCTGGAACTGGCCCGCAAGGGTTGGTACAGCACCCATCCCAACCCACGTGTCGGCTGCGTGATCGTGCGTGACGGCCAGGTGGTCGGCGAAGGTTGGCATGTGCGCGCCGGCGAGCCCCACGCTGAGGTCCATGCCTTGCGTGCGGCCGGCGAGCTGGCCCGCGGTGCCACCGCCTACGTGACCCTCGAGCCCTGCAGCCATCACGGTCGTACCCCGCCGTGCGCCGACGCCCTGGTGAATGCCGGCGTGGCGCGGGTGGTCGCAGCCATGCAAGACCCCAACCCGGAAGTGGCTGGCCGTGGCCTGCAACGCCTGGCCCAGGCCGGTATCGAGATTGGCAGCGGCGTGCTCGAAGGCGAAGCACGGTCGCTGAATCAGGGGTTTCTCAAGCGTATGGAGCACGGCCTGCCTTATGTGCGGGTCAAGTTGGCCATGAGCCTGGACGGACGCACCGCCATGGCCAGTGGCGAAAGCCAGTGGATCACCGGCCCGGCCGCACGTTCTGCGGTGCAGCGCTTGCGGGCCCAGGCCAGCGTGGTGCTGACCGGCGCTGACACGGTGCTGGCCGATGCCGCCCGGCTCACGGTGCGCGCGCAGGAATTGGGCCTGGACGAGGAACAGACCGCCCTGGCCCTGAGTCGCCCACCCTTGCGCGTGCTGATCGACGGCCGTCTGCGGGTGCCTCTGGACGCGCCGTTCTTCAAGGCCGGGCGGCCCTGGTTGCCACCTGCGCAGCCGTGGAGGAGCAATACGCCAATGGCCCTGAGTGCCTGATCGTTCCCGGGGCGGACGGAATGGTTGATCTGCGTCGCCTGCTGCTTGAGCTGGCGGGGCGTGGGGTCAACGACGTTCTGGTGGAGGCCGGCCCGCGCCTGGCGGGTGCCTTCGCGCAACAAGGCCTGGTGGATGAGTACCAGATCTTTGTGGCCGGCAAGTTCCTCGGCTCTTCGGCCCGACCGCTGCTGGACTGGCCGCTGGCACAGATGGCGGATGCGCCGGTGCTGAAAATCATTGAAATGCGCGCTGTGGGCGATGACTGGCGAGTCACCGCCATTCCTGTGCCATCAGCGAGCGTATAATTCCCAGCTTTCGCGCCGACAAGGCCCTGTTCTCGAGGAGGACTCCATGTTCACCGGCATTATCGAATCCATCGGCAGCATCCGTGCATTGACCCCTAAAGGCGGAGATGTGCGGGTCTATGTAGAAACCGGCAAGCTTGACCTGGCCGACGTAAAACTGGGCGACAGCATCGCGGTGAACGGCGTCTGCCTGACCGCGGTCGAGTTGCCCGGTGACGGTTTCTGGGCCGACGTCAGCCGCGAGACCCTGGACTGCACCGCCTTCCATCAATTGAAAAGCGGCAGCCGGGTCAACCTGGAAAAAGCCCTTACCCCGACCACCCGCCTGGGTGGTCACCTGGTCAGCGGGCACGTCGATGGCGTCGGTGAAGTGGTGGCGCGGGAAGAAAATGCCCGGGCCATTCAGTTCCGCATCCGTGCCCCCAAGGAGCTGGCCAAGTACATCGCTCACAAAGGCTCGATCACCGTCGACGGCACCAGCCTGACGGTCAACGCGGTCAATGGCGCCGAGTTCGAACTGACCATCGTTCCGCACACCCTGGCCGAAACCATCATGGACGACTACCGTCCGGGCCGGCAGGTGAACCTCGAAGTCGACCTGCTGGCGCGTTATCTGGAGCGCCTGCTGCTTGGCGACAAGGCAGCAGAGCCTTCCAGCGGCGGCATCACCGAAAGTTTTCTGGCCGCCAACGGCTACCTCAAATCCTGACTCAAGGGGGTGCCGCGTGGCGCTCAATAGCATCGAAGAACTGGTTGAAGACATCCGCCAAGGCAAGATGGTCATCCTTATGGATGACGAAGATCGCGAGAACGAAGGCGACATCATCATGGCCGCCGAGTGCTGCAAGGCTGAACACATCAACTTCATGGCCAAGCACGCCCGCGGCCTGATCTGCATGCCGATCACCCGCGAGCGCTGCGAGCTGCTCAAGCTGCCGCTGATGGCTCCGCGCAACGGCTCGGGTTTCGGCACCAAGTTCACCGTGTCCATTGAAGCCACTGAAGGCGTGACCACCGGCATCTCCGCCGCTGACCGCGCGCGCACTGTACAAGCGGCGGTTGCCAAGGACGCCAAGGCCGATGACATCGTCAGCCCCGGCCATATCTTCCCGTTGATGGCCCAGCCTGGCGGTACTTTGGCCCGTGCCGGTCACACCGAAGCCGCGTGCGACCTGGCGCGCATGGCCGGGTTCGACCCGAGCGGTGTGATCTGCGAAGTGATGAACGACGACGGCACCATGTCCCGTCGCGCCGAGCTGGAAGCCTTCGCTGCCGAACATGACATCAAGATCGGCACCATTGCCGACTTGATTCACTACCGGATGATCCACGAACGTACCGTTCAGCGGATCTCCGAGCAGCCTCTGGACAGCGAATTGGGCCAGTTCAACCTGGTGACCTATCGTGATTCGGTGGAAGGCGATGTGCACATGGCCCTCACCCTGGGCGAAATCTGTGCCGAACAGCCGACCCTGGTCCGGGTGCACAACATGGACCCGCTGCGCGACCTGCTGATGGTCAAGCAACCGGGGCGCTGGAGCCTGCGGGCCGCCATGTCCGCAGTGGCCGAGGCCGGCAGCGGTGTGGTGCTGTTGCTCGGTCACCCCCTGGATGGCGACGTGGTCCTGGCGCATATTCGCGAAAGTGCCGATCACGCACCGGCCAAGACGCCGACCACCTACAGCATCGTCGGTGCCGGTTCGCAGATCCTGCGGGACCTGGGTGTGCGCAAAATGCGCTTGATGAGTGCGCCAATGAAATTTAATGCGATATCCGGTTTCGACCTGGAAGTTGTAGAATACGTGCCCTCCGAATAAAAGCCGCCCGCCAAAGGCCTCTTGTTCGCGGTTAAAACATCACTGAGGGGCGCGTACTGAACGCGTCCCGGCTCTTTAAGAGATTTGTCGAATGACCCTGAAGACCATCGAAGGTACCTTCATCGCCCCCAAAGGCCGCTATGCCCTGGTGGTCGGCCGCTTCAACAGCTTCGTCGTCGAAAGCCTGGTCAGCGGCGCGGTTGACGCCCTGGTTCGCCACGGCGTGAGCGAAAGCGATATCACCCTCATCCGCGCACCTGGCGCCTTCGAGATTCCCCTGGTCGCGCAGAAAGTTGCACAGAAGGGTGAATACGCGGCGATCATCGCTCTGGGCGCAGTGATTCGCGGCGGCACCCCGCACTTCGAATACGTGGCTGGCGAATGCACCAAGGGCTTGGCCCAGGTGTCCATGGAGTTCGGCGTGCCAGTGGCCTTCGGCGTGCTGACCGTTGATTCGATCGAGCAAGCCATCGAGCGTTCCGGCACCAAGGCCGGCAACAAAGGCGCTGAAGCTGCCTTGTCCGCCCTGGAAATGGTCAGTCTGCTGGCGCAGTTGGAGGCCAAGTGATTAGCGACGATAGCGATCGTTTCAACCCGCGCGATCCGAAACCTGCGGACGCTGGCAAGCCATCCAAGAGCGCCAAGCGCCGCGAAGCCCGTCAGCTCGCGACTCAGGCGCTGTACCAATGGCACATGGCCAAGCACTCGCTGAACGAGATCGAAGCGCAGTTCCGGGTCGACAACGATTTCACCGACATCGACGGTGCCTACTTCCGTGAAATCCTGCACGGGGTTCCGGCCAGCAAAGACGAGATCGACAGCGCTCTCACGCCTTGCCTGGACATCACCATCGATGAGCTGGACCCGGTTGAGCTGGCGGTGTTGCGCCTGTCCACCTGGGAACTGCTCAAGCGCGTCGACGTGCCGTACCGCGTTGTGATCAACGAAGGTATCGAACTGGCCAAGGTCTTCGGTTCCACCGACGGTCACAAGTTCGTCAACGGCGTACTCGACAAGCTGGCCCCACGTCTGCGTGAAGCTGAAGTGAAGGCGTTCAAGCGCTGATTCGCGCTTGTGGCTGCCATGGGCGAGTTTGAGCTGATCCGTAACTTCTTCGCTGCCGCGCCTTGTGCGCAGGCCGGCGAGGGTGTTGCCCTGGGGATTGGCGACGACTGCGCCTTGCTGGCAGTGCCCCCTGGCGAGCAGTTGGCGATTTCCACCGACACCCTGGTGAGCGGTGTGCACTTCGCCGATCCCTGCGAGCCCTTTCTTTTAGGTCAACGCTCCCTGGCGGTGGCCGTCAGTGATCTGGCCGCCATGGGCGCCGCCCCGCTGGCCTTTACCCTTGCCCTGACCTTGCCGACGGTGGACGCCGATTGGCTGCAATCCTTTGCCCGTGGTTTGAATGCCATGGCGCAAGATTGCGGCGTGCGTTTGATTGGCGGCGACACCACGCGCGGCCCCCTGGCCTTGACCCTGACCGTGTTGGGTCGGGTGCCGGTTGGCCAGGCCCTGGTCCGCAGCGGTGCCCGGCCGGGGGATTTGCTCTGTGTCGGCGGTGAGCTGGGCAACGGCGCGGGCGCCCTGCCGCTGGTGCTGGGGCAACGCAGCGCCGAGCCGGCGATCGCTGAGCCGCTGCTGGCTCATTACTGGTCGCCCCAACCCCAGCTTGGCCTGGGGCAGGCACTGCGGGGCAAGGCCACTTCGGCCCTGGATATCTCCGATGGCCTGCTGGCCGATTGTGGGCACATCGCCAAAGCCTCGGCCGTGGGTCTGCAGATCGACAGTCAGCGCTTGCCGATGTCCCCGGCGCTGGTGAGTTTTCTCGGCGAGGCCGGAGCACGGGTCGCGGCCTTGAGCGGCGGTGACGACTACGTGCTGGCCTTCACCCTGCCACCTGCCGAATTGGCGCCCTTGCTGGCCGAAGGCTGGCCGGTGCATGTGGTGGGGCGGGTGGTCAGCGGGGAGGGCGTGACGCTGCTGGACGCCAGTGGGCAAGACATCACCCCGAGTCTGCGGGGCTATCAACATTTTCGGGAGACACCGTGACAGATCATCCCAAACAGGTTCCGGCTGAGTTCGTGCCGCCGTCGGTCTGGCGTAATCCCTGGCATTTCCTGGCCTTCGGCTTTGGCTCCGGCACCTTGCCCAAGGCGCCGGGCACCTGGGGGTCGCTGGTTGCACTACCCTTTATTCCGTTGTGGCAGATGCTGCCGGATTGGGGCTACTGGCTGATGCTTGGCATCACCATGCTGTTCGGCTTCTGGCTGTGCGGCAAGGTGGCCAATGACCTGCGGGTCCATGACCACGAAGGCATCGTCTGGGATGAAATGGTCGGTATGTGGATCACCCTCTGGCTGGTGCCGGAAGGCTGGTACTGGTTGCTCGCCGGGTTCCTGATGTTCCGCTTCTTCGACATTCTCAAGCCCTGGCCAATCCGCTGGATCGACCGGCATGTGCACGGCGGTGTCGGCATCATGCTCGATGATGTGCTGGCCGGGGTGTTTGCCTGGTTGGCGATGCAGGGGCTGGTGTGGTGTTTTACCTGAGGGATTGAACATGGGGTTCAGCCGCGCTCTGGTGCTGTTGCTCTGTTTCTGCGGGTATAGCGTGGCCTGGGCTGGCGAGTCACCGGCGTCGCTCGGGCCCATTCGCCTGGCCAGTGAGGAATGGGACGACTACACCGAAGCCAACGGCCAGGGCCTGGCGTGGGACATCCTGCGGGAAGTGTTCGAGCCGCAAGGGATCAAGCTGGACATCCGCAGCGTGCCCTACACCCGCTCGGTGGGGCTGGTGCAGCGGGCCGAGGTGGATGCCCAGGTCGGGGCTTATCGTGGCGAGTCGGTGGGCCTGCTTTACCCTCGCTGGAATTACGACACCGACCATATCTACTCCCTGGGGCTGGCGAGCAATCCGCCCCTGACCCAGGACAACCTCGGTGCTTACCGGCTGGTCTGGGTGCGCGGCTACAAGTATCAGGATTACTTGCCCAATGTCCGGCGCTTCAATGAGATTCGCCGGCGTATCGGCATTCTGCCGATGCTGATGTACAACCGCGCCGACTACTACATCGATGCCTTGACCGAGGTGAATTACGTGCTCGGCCAGGCTGAAGACCCTTCGCGCTTCCGGCTCAGCCATCTGGCCGAATTGCCGCTGTACCTGGGCTTTACCGACAACGAGCGTGGTCGCGCCTTGCTCGCGGTGTTTGATCGACGCATGGAAGAGTTGGTCAAAAACGGCCACCTGCGGCCGATTTTCCAGCATTGGAAGCAGCCTTACCCCTTTGAATCCGGGCGAGCGGTGTTGACCCCTTGATCAAACTTATCGATCTTTATCTCCGATAATTCAGCCTAAGCGTCTGTCGAAAGCTGCTGTTACAATGCCGCCTCTGCGAATCTCCAGTCCCAATACAGATCAGGAGCACAACGGTGCCCGTCGTTTTTGTTGCCGCTTCCAAGTTGCCCACCCCTTTTGCGCAATTCACCATGCATGGCTTTCTCGATGAAGCCACCGGCCGTGAGCACGTGGTGCTCAGCCTGGGTGATGTCGCCGATGGTGCCCCGGTACTCGGCCGGTTGCACTCTGAATGCCTGACCGGCGATGCCCTGTTCAGCCAGCGTTGCGACTGCGGCTCGCAACTGGAAGCCGCCCTGCGGGCCATCGCCCGTGAAGGCCGTGGCGTGCTGTTGTACCTGCGCCAGGAAGGCCGTGGCATTGGCTTGCTGAACAAGATCCGCGCCTACGAACTGCAGGACGGCGGTGCCGATACCGTTGAGGCCAACGAGCGCCTGGGCTTTGCTGCTGACCAGCGTGACTACGCCATGTGTCTGCCGATGCTGGAGCACTTGGGCGTCACCTCCCTGCGCCTGATGACCAACAACCCGCGCAAGGTCAAAGCCCTGACCGAGATGGGCATTCAGGTGGCCGAGCGGGTGCCGTTGCACACCGGGCATAACCCCCATAACAAGCTCTACCTGGCCACCAAGGCCAGCAAGCTCGACCACATGATGGGCAACGAGCACCAGGGCGAGGTCGACCGCGCGTGACCCGCGGCCAAGTGCGGCGGCGCCTGGCCGTCAGCTGGTGGCAGTACCTGGCGCTGGCCTTGCTGCCGCTGTTCGTGATCAATGCACTGTTTGGTCAAGGCGAAGCCCTGTTGCCAGTGTTGGCCATGCCGTTCTTTATCGCTGGCGTGGCCTCGATGTTTGTCAGTTTGCGGTTCTTTAGTGGCTACAAGCACGCCCTGATCGCCACCCAGAAAGCCCTGGACACCCCGGAAGAACCCGCCGCCTGGATCGAGCTGGCCGCGCGCCGTCGCCTGGCCTTGCTGGTGGCCGCATTGCCGGCGTGGGTTGGCACCTTGGCGGTCTTCGTCGGCCTGGAAGCCGTGCCGCTGTTTCTTCTGGCACTGTCCACCACGGTGCTGTTCTACCTCTACCGTATTCCACGCCAGCTCGGCTGATGCGCTGCTGGCTGGCGCTCCTGCTGCTGGTCCTGTGTGGCCCGGCTTTGGCAGTGGAGCGGGTGGTCAGCCTGGCCCCTTCGCTGTCGGAAATCGTCGTCGAACTGGGGGCCAGTGAGCTGCTGGTGGGGGTGCTGGATGCCGGCGAACGCCCTCCCGAGTTGCAAGACCTGCCGTCCGTGGGCCGCTATGGCCAATTGGATGTGGAGCGTCTGCTCAGCCTCAAACCCGACCTGTTACTGCTCTGGCCTGCCAGTGTTGGCCCGGCCCAGCGTGAGCAGTTGGCTCGCCTGGGCATTGCCACCTACGTTGCTGAACCCCACAGCCTTGCGCAGCTCACCCGGCAGATTGCCGAGATCGGCGAGCGCCTGGGCCGGCCCGAAGCGGGGCATAAGCTGGCGGCGCAACTGGATGCGCGGCTTGCTGAGTTGCGCCAGCGCTATCAGCGCCCGTCCCCCTTGCCGGTGTTCTATCAGGTCTGGGATCGGCCGCTGTACACCATTGGTGGCCAGCAGATCATCAGCGATGCCTTGAGTGTGTGCGGCGCACGTAACGTGTTTGCCGACCAGGCACTGCCGGCGCCCCAGGTCAGTATCGAAGCGGTGTTGGCGCGCAATCCCCAGGCCATCCTTGCCACCCGCCAGGCACAGCTGGACGCCTGGAAAGCCTGGCCGCAGATCGCGGCGGTGGCTCAGGGGCGGTTGTTAAGGGTGATGGATAACGGCCTGGAGCGGCCCAGCGCACAGATGGTCGCGGCGACCGCCGCACTGTGTGCCTTGATTGCACCGCAACGCTGATCGCCCCCGCGCCAGGGGGCGAACGCTGCGGCGGCTATCAGTGCCCCAGCAGTTGCAGGCGCTGACGCACCGAGGCTTCGATCCCGGCAGCGTCCAGGCCGCACTCGGCGAGCATCTGTGCCGGTTTGGCGTGCTCGACGTAAGCATCGGGCAGGCCCAGGTGCAGGATCGACTTGAGGATGTTTTCCTGGGCCAGGAACTCGCTGACCGCGCCGCCGGCGCCACCCATGATGGCGTTCTCTTCGACGGTCACCAGCAGTTCGTGGCTGCCGGCGATCTCGCGGACCAGGGCTTCATCCAGGGGTTTGACGAAACGCATGTCGACCACCGTGGCGTCCAGCTTCTCGGCCACATGCAGGGCTTCGGCCAATTGCACGCCAAACACCAGCAAAGCGACCTGTTTGCCCTGGCGACGGATCACACCCTTGCCGATCTCGATCGGTTCCAGGTCTTTGTCGATCGGCGCGTTGGGGCCGTTGCCCCGTGGGTAGCGCACAGCCGCCGGGCCGTTGTACAGATGGCCGGTGCTGAGCATCTTGCGCAACTCGTTCTCGTCGCTCGGGGTCATCACCAGCATGCCGGGGATGCAGCGCAGGTAAGAAAGGTCGAAACTGCCGGCGTGGGTCGGGCCGTCTTCGCCCACCAGGCCGGCACGGTCAATGGCGAACAGTACGTCGAGGTTCTGCACCGCGACGTCGTGGACCAGTTGGTCGTAGCCACGCTGGAGGAAGGTCGAATAGATCGCCACCACTGGCTTGGCGCCTTCGCAGGCCATGCCGGCCGCGAGGGTCACCGCGTGTTGTTCGGCAATCGCCACGTCAAAGTAGCGCAGCGGGAAGCGCTCGCTGAAGGCCACCAGGTCGGAGCCTTCCTTCATCGCCGGGGTGATGCCCACCAGGCGCGGGTCGGCGGCGGCCATGTCGCACAGCCATTCGCCAAATACGCCGGAGTACTTCGGCCCGCCGGCTTTCTTCGGCGCAGCGGCCGGAGCGTCCAGGGGTTCCAGCTTGGTGATGGCGTGGTAGCCGATCGGGTCGACTTCCGCCGGGGCGAAACCTTTGCCTTTCTTGGTCACCACGTGCAGGAATTGCGGCCCCTTGAGGTCACGCATGTTGCGCAGAGTGGCGATCAGGGTCGGCAGGTCGTGGCCGTCGATGGGGCCGATGTAGTTCCAGCCCAGTTCTTCGAACAGGGTGCCGGGGACCAGCATGCCCTTGGCGTATTCTTCGGTGCGGCGGGCGATTTCCCAGGCGCCGGGCAGGCGCGACAGGACCTTCTTGCTGCCCTCGCGCATGCTGGCGTAGGTGCGGCTGGAGAGGATCTTGGCCAGGTAGTTGGACAGCCCGCCGACATTGCGCGAGATCGACATGTCGTTGTCGTTGAGGATCACCAGCATGTTGGCGTCCACTTCCGGCGCATGGTTCAGCGCCTCGAAGGCCATGCCGGCGGTCAGCGCGCCATCACCGATCACCGCAATCGCCTTGCGCTCGCTGCCTTGCAGGCGGGCGGCAATGGCCATGCCCAGGGCGGCGCTGATGGAGGTGCTGGAGTGGCCGACGCCAAAGGTGTCGTACTCGCTTTCGGAGCGTCGCGGAAAGGCGGCCAGGCCATCCTTCTGGCGCAGGCTGGCCATGCGTTCGCGGCGTCCGGTGAGGATCTTGTGCGGATAAGCCTGATGACCCACGTCCCACACCAGCCGGTCGTCCGGGGTGTCGAAGACGTAATGCAGGGCGATGGTCAGCTCGATGACTCCGAGGCCGGCCCCGAAATGCCCGCCGGTCTGACCGACCGTGTAGAGCAATTCCAGGCGCAACTCATCGGCCAGGGTTTCCAGCTCGGCTTCACCTAACCGGCGCAGGCCGTCCGGCGTGTTGGCGCGGTCGAGCAGGGGCGTGGTCGGGCGTTTGCGGGGAATCTCATGAAACGTCGTGGGCATCAGGCGAATCGTTATAGGTATAGAAGAGGCGGCAGTTTACCTTAAGCATCGCAAGCTGCCCACGCGGAGCGCCGAACTTGGCCGATATGCAGCCTGTGCAGCGCGGCCTTTCAGTTACGGCGTTCGACGATATAACGCGCCAGCTCGCGCAACGGCTCGGCCGCCGCGTCAAAGGGTCGCAGGGCATGCAGTGCCTGGTCCCGCAGCTCCAGGGCGTAGGCCTTGGCCGCTTCGAGCCCGAGCAGGGCCGGGTAGGTCGGTTTGTCACGGGCGATGTCGGCGCCCTGGCGTTTGCCCAGGGTGGCGGTATCGCTTTCCACATCGAGGATGTCGTCCTGCACTTGGAACGCCAGGCCGATGGCCTGGGCGTAGGTCTGCAAGGACTTGAGTTCGTCTTTCTGCGCCACACCGCTGGCCAGGGCGCCGAGCTTGACGCTGGCCTCGATCAGCGCGCCGGTCTTGTGCCGGTGCATGTACTCCAGGGCCTTTTGGTCCAGCTTGAGGCCCACTGAGCCGAGGTCGATGGCCTGGCCGCCGACCATGCCTGCCGGGCCTGCCGCCAGCGCCAGGGCGCTGACCATCTGCAGGCGGATCTCGCTGCTGGCCTGGCTCAGGTTCGGGTCCAGCAGGGCACTGAAGGCCAGGCTCTGCAAACCGTCGCCGGCGAGGATCGCGCAGGCTTCATCGAAGGCTTTGTGGGTGGTGGGCTGGCCGCGACGCAGGTCGTCATCGTCCATGGCTGGCAAATCGTCGTGGACCAGGGAATAGGCGTGGATCAGCTCCACCGCGCAGGCCGCGCCGTTGGCTTGCTCGGGCTTGCCGCCCAGGGCCTCGCAGGCGGCGTAGGCCAGCAATGGACGCACGCGCTTGCCGCCATTCATCACGCTGTAGCGCATGGCTTCATAAAGGCGGGCGAGTTCGGGGCTTGGAGCGATGAACAGGGATTGCAGGGCGGCGTCGACGCGGGCCTGACTGCTGGCCTGATAGGCGGCAATCATTCTGGCTGTTCCGCATCGAAAGGTTGCTCCGCCAGTTCGCCATCGCGCTCCAGCAGGACCTGCACTTTCTGCTCGGCCTGGGCCAGGGCGGCCTGGCAGTCACGGGTCAGGCCGATGCCTTGTTCAAAGGCGGTCAACGAGTCTTCCAGCGACAGCTCGCCGTTCTCCAGGCGCTCGACCAGGGTTTGCAGGTCGGCGAGGGATTGTTCGAAATCTAAGGCAGCTTTTTTGCGGGCCATGGCGGCTATCCCGGTTGACGTTAAACCGGCGCGACACTAGCAGACAGAGGGTTTTGGGGCAAATGAGAAGCGCTTGCTGGCGCCTACCTGCCAGCACTCTTCGTGGGCTGATTCAAGCCTGAATCCGGGACGTTTGATGGGGCTTGGCAAGACTCACTCTGCGCAAGCGATGGTGACGGGATTCCGGGTCGGTGATGTCGCCGTAATGGCACGTGTGGCGGGGTTTTCAGGGCATTGCCGATTCCCTCGCAAAATCCCCTTTCGCCAATTGTGTAACAGACGCCAAGTCGCTAATCTGCCGCCTTTCCAGGGCCCACTGTCGCTGGGCTCTTTTCTGAATCTTTGCAGCTGCGCCGCGGACCTGGCGCCAGGGTTTTCCCATGCATGGCAGGACGCAGTACATGCGCGCTCTATCCTCCCTTCTGCTGGCCCTGGGCGTGGCCGCGACGGCGTTCGCCGAGCCTTCCGCCGAACTGCAGGAACCCCTGGCCGGCTGGCGTTATTCCGGGTTGCTGGACCGCAGCGAAAACCCGCAAGTGGCCTACCCGACGCCACCCATCGACCGTGGCATCCAGCGCAATCGCACCATGATAGAAGGCCAGCTCAAGGCCATCGGGCACTTGCGCCAGCCCCACAGCCTGTCGGTGAACGGTAATCCGCTGAACCTGTACACCGATGAGCAAGGGCGTTTCGGTCGCCCCTATGCCTTTGGTGCCGGCTCCAACAGCGTTGAAGTGCGCAGCTCCGAGGGCAAGTCCCTCAAGCGTGTGCAGTTCTATGAAGCCAACGACTCCAAGACTCCGGCGCGTATCCGCGTGGTGCTGGGCTGGGACGACCCCAAGGCGGAACTGGACATGCACATCATTACGCCCGACGGGCAGCATGCATTCTTCGGCCACCCGGGCCTGACCAATGGCGGTGGCCTCGACCCGGATGGCGTCGACGGCCCCGGCCCGGAAATGTTCACCATGACCGCGCCCCTGCACGGCACCTACCTGATTTACGTCAACTACTGGGGCAACTTCGGCAGTGGCGGCTATAACTTCGAGGCGGGCAGTAACCAGAACGAGATGATCACGTCGCAGATCAACCTGGTGCTCAACGAAAACACCGTCAACGAAAAACGCGAGACCTTTATTGTTCCGATGCGCGCCATTGGCGACCTGTTGCTGGTCAAGTCTTTCACCTATTGAACATCCCGCTCCACGGATGAATTGGGCTTTGTGAATCATGAGCGAAAACACTGCATCCCCGTCGGCCGGCGTGCCCGGCACAGAACAACCCGGCAAGCCGCGGCGCTGGCCGGCCCTGGTCATGGGCCTGTGCCTGGTGGCCGCGGTCGCCAGCGGCCTGGGTTGCAAGCCCAAGGCGCCGGTGGCGGAACTGGCCGGTGACAAGCTGGGCCTGAGCCGGCCCGACGGCCTGCTGGAAACCCACTCCCTGACCCAATTGCCCAAGGACCTGCTGGCAGTGCCGTTCCTCAAGGAAACGCTGACCGAGGACTTCGTTTTCTATTACGAAACCCACGCGGATCGCCTGGGCCTGATCGGCAGCCTGCGACGAATCATCTACGAGCATGACCTGAAGCTGCAGGACAGCCTGATCGAGCAGCTCTTCGACCAGCCGGCGGACGTGGCCCTGTGGCGCGGCGCCGACGGTCGCCTGAAAGACTTCCTGCTGGTGATGGACCGCGGCGGCCTGGCCAAGCTGTTGGAGCCCCTGGCCAAAGCGGCCCTGGACGACACCCAGTTGAGCAAGCTGGCGGACCTGAAAGTTTCCGGCGATGAAGTGGCGCTGTACCAGCTCAATTACAACGCCAGCCGTTCGCTGGCGTTCGCTTCCTACGGCGACAAGCTGGTGGTGCTGTCCAACCCGACCAAGCTCTACGACCCGGCCAGTGGCCCCAGTGATGAGCCGGGCAGTGTTTCCACCACCGCCCTGGAGGCCTTGCTCAAGGGCGACAAACTCTTCCCTGAAGCCTTTGGCCTGGAAGCGCGCAAGCCCGAGGTTCAGCAGCGCCTGACGGTCAACGCCAGTGTCCTGGCCATGGGGTACCAACGGTTTATCCCGAACTTCTCCGGCCTGCGCTTCGACATGGACGACAAGGGCTGGCACAGCTATCTGGCCATGGATGAGCTGGAAGACCAGCCGGACTTTGACTTCAAGCCGATCTGGCAAGCCATGCCCATGGGCGCCAGCGCCTGCGTGGCACTGCCCCTGGCCGCCGAGCAGCAACAACCGCTGCTGGTGAAACTGGGCGCCGACGCCTCGATTGCCAAGGCCCTGACCGAGCAGATGGCCGGTGCCGCCGGCCTCTGCTGGTACGCCGACTCGCGGCTGTACACGCCGCTGCTGGTGGCCAGCCTGAAAGATCAGGACAACGCCAAGCTCGACGCTGAACTGGGCAAGCTGTTCGGCTCCATGGTCGGTTCGCTGGAAGGCAAGGTGCCCGAGAAGGTGTTCCCGGTGACCGAGCAGCAGAACGGCGACAGCCATCAGTGGCAGCGCCAGGTCAGCTCCAATTTTGGCCAGTACCCAGCCGACCAGGCCAAGGATCCGCAGGCGATTACCGGCCGTGCCTTTATGCAGGTGAGCCTGGCCCGCCATGGCTCCACCCTGTTGTTCTCCCTCGACGACAAACTGGTGGGCAAGGCCCTGGGCACCCTGGACAAGCGTTTCCCGCCCCTGGCTGACGTGGTACCCAAGGACGTGCTGATGCCGGTGTACCTGGGCCCGGACTCCCTGGCCCAACTGATGCAGCAGGAAACCTTCGACAGCCTGCCCCAGGACATGGAGCCGGTGTTCAACAACGCCGCGCAAACCTACCTGGTGCCCAAGCTGCGCAAGCTCGGTGGCTACGGCAAGTACGCCCTGACCCTGCCGGAGGGCAGCGAGCCCAATGGCCATTGGCAATGGCTGCCCCTGCAATGGCGCGCATTGTGAGTGCATGGCGCAACCGCCTCGGCAGCCTCGGCCTGTTGGCCCTGCTGCTGAGCAATGCCGTGGGCGCGACCCAGGTTTCGTCGCTGGACGTGCAGCAGTCCCAGGTGTTCCGTGCCTGGTTCGTGCGCATTGCCCAGGAGCAACTGAGCCAAGGCCCGAGCCCGCGCTGGTACCAGCAGGACTGTGCGGGCTTGGTGCGCTTTGCAGCCAATGAAGCGCTCAAGGTCCACGACAACAAATGGCTGCGGGCCAATGGCCTGTCCAACCGCTACCTGCCGCCGGAACTGCAATTGAGCGAAGGCCAGCGTCGCCTGGCCCAGCAGTGGCAGCAGGGCGGCGGCAAGGTCGGGCCCTACGTCAACGCCATCAAGCTGATCCAGTTCAACAGCCAGTTGGTGAGCCGCGACCTGGGTCAGGCGCGCCCCGGCGACTTGCTGTTCTTCGACCAGGGTGACGACCAGCACCTGATGATCTGGATGGGCCGCAACATCGCCTATCACACCGGCACCACTACCCCCACCGACAACGGCATGCGCTCGGCTAGCGTGCAGCAACTGATGACATGGAAGGACACCCGATGGATACCCGACTCAGCCAACCCCAACTTCATCGGCATCTATCGACTGAACTTCCTCACCCAATGAGCGAATCCCGTATGTCCCGTTTTCTGTTTCGCCTGACTGTGCTCCTGACCCTGGTGCTGCCGGTGTCGCTCGCCAACGCCGAAGACACGGTGCGGCCGAGCGATTACACGCCGCTTTCCGGTGAGAGCTTCTTCCTCCTGGCCGACAGCAGCTTCGCCAGTGACGAGCAGGCCATGGTGCGCCTGGAAGCCCCGGGCCGGGATTACCGGCGGTTTCGCATGGAGCCCTATGGCGGTGCGGATATCCGCGTGTATCGGATCAACCAGCCCTTGGATTTCCTCAAGCGCCAGAAGAACCTGCACCGGGTGGTCAGTGACGGTCAGTTCAAGGGCGAGGGCCTGTCCAACACCCTGTCGTACCTGTGGGACAACTGGTACCGCAAATCCCGTCGGGTGATGCAGCGAGCGTTCTCCTACGAGTCGCGCAAGCAAGTCATCGACGAAGTCCCCGAGCTGCGCATGGGCAACTCCATGCTGGCGCCGACGCCTTATGACACGCATCCGCAGTTCGCCTTGATGCCGGGCCTGCCGCTGGTCACCCAGTTCCGTTACCCGCTGTGGCAGGCCCGGCCGATCCAGCCGCCCGAGGGCGTGAACCTGGCCGGTTCGTCCAGCGAGTTTGTCAGCGTTTCCCCAGGCAACGTCTACATCCCCCTGGGCAATCTCAAGCCGGGCCTGTACCTGGTGGAGGCGCTGGTCGGCAAGTACCGCGCCACCACCATGGTCTTCGTTTCCAACACCGTGGCGGTGAGCAAGATTGCCGGTGACGAGTTGCTAGTGTGGGCCGCGCGCAAACACGAAGGCAGCTCGGTGCCCAAGGTCAATGTGCTGTGGACCGACGGCCTCGGCGTGATGAGCAGCGGCGCCACGGACGCTGAGGGCCTGCTGCGCCTCAAGCACGTCAGCCCGGAACGATCCTACGTGATCGGTGAAGACGAGGAGGGCGGGGTCTTCGTTTCCGAGAACTTCTATTACGACAGTGAAATCTACGACACCAAGCTCTATGCCTTTACCGACCGGCCGCTGTACCGGCCGGGGGATTGGGTGTCGCTGAAGATCGTCGGTCGCGAGTTCAAGAACGCCCGGGATTCGGTGCAGCCTGGCGCCGCGGCGGTCAATGTCAGTGTGCTCGATGCCACGGGCACCGCCTTGCAGACCCTGGCCCTGAACCTGGATTCCAAGGCCGGTACCCAGGCGCGTTTCCAGTTGCCGGAAAATGCCGTGGCCGGTGGTTACGAACTGCGTTTCAGCTACAAGGATCAGGTCTACAGCAGCGCCTTCCGCGTTGCCGAGTACATCAAGCCGCACTTTGAAATTTCCCTGGCCCTGGCCAAGCAGGACTTCAAGACCAACGAGCCGGTCAAGGGCAGCCTGGTGCTGCTGTACCCGGACGGCAAGCCGGTGGCCAACGCCAAGCTGCAACTGAGCCTGCGGGCCCAGCAACTGTCCATGGTGGATAACGAGCTGCAATACATGGGGCAGTTCCCGGTGGAGCTGACCAGCACTGAACTGACCACCGACGCCAAGGGCAGTGCGACCCTGGATTTGCCTGCGGCAGACAAGCCCAGCCGCTACATGCTTACGGTCTTTGCCAGCGACGGCGCGGCCTACCGGGTCAAGACCACCAAGGAAATCCTGATCGAGCGCGGCGCTGCCAGCTTCAGCCTGAAAGCCCCGCAACGCTTCAGTGCGGTGGGCGACAAGGTGCAATTCAGCTACGCCAATGAAAATACCAGCGAGCAAGCCAAGACCCTCAAGCCCAACCGCTACGGCTGGGTACGCCTGGAAGACCAGAGCACCGGCGAAGGCAAGCTGGCGGCCGGCGACAGCGGGTTCAGCCTGGCCTTCGAGCGTCCGGGGACTTACAACCTGACCCTCAAGGACGAGCATGACCGGGTATTGGGCGGCACCAGCCACTCGGTCACCGGTGACGGAGTCAAGGCGGTGCCGGGCACCGTGGAAATCGTCCTCGACAAGCAGGAGTACAAGGCCGGTGACGAAGCCCTGGCGCTGATCACTTTCCCTGAACCGGTGAGCGATGCCTTGCTGTCCCTGGAACGGGACAAGGTCGAGGCCACCGCGCTGCTGTCCAAAGGCGGCGACTGGCTGAAAGTCGAGGCCCTGAGCCCCACCCAATACCGCGTGCGGGTGCCGGTCAAAGACAGCTTCGCGCCGAACCTGACCTTCTCCGTGCTGTACACCAAGGGCGGCGAATACAGCTTCCAGAATGCTGGCATCAAGGTGGTCACGCCGCAGATCGATGTGGCCATCGCCACCGACAAGGACAGCTACCAGCCGGGCGAAACGGTGATCGTGGACCTGTCCACGCAGTTCGCCGGCAAGCCGATCCCGGCCCATTTGACGGTCAGCGTGGTGGACGAAATGGTCTACGCCCTGCAACCGGAAGTGGCCCCGAGCATCGATCAGTTCTTCTATCACCCACGGCGCAACAACGTGCGCACCAGCGCCAGCCTGTCGTTCATCAGCTACGACGTGGCCCTGCCGGGCAGCCCGACGGCCCCGGGCAAGGCCAACCGTAGCGAGCGCGGGGTCAAGGTGCTGGAGCGTCCGCGACGTGAAGAGGTGGACACCGCCGCCTGGCAGCCGGAGTTGTTGACCGATGCCAGTGGCAAGGTCCGTTTCAGCTTCCGCATGCCCGACTCCCTGACCCGCTGGCGCATCACCGCGCGGGCGATTGCCGACGCCGGCCAAGTGGGGCAGAAGAAACAGTTCGTCCGCTCCGACAAGGCTTTGTACCTGAAGTGGAGTGGCCCAACGCGCTTCCGCTCGGGCGACAAGCCGGACCTTGGTGTCTTTGCGTTCAGCCAGTCGGAGAAGGAGGTCAAGGCCGAACTGGTGATCCATTACGCCGGTGAAACCCAGCGCCTGCCCCTGACCCTGAAGCAGGGCATCAACTATGTGGCCTTGCCTGCCATCACCCTGGGCAACGGTGAGTGGACGGCCGAGTTGGTGCAGGGCGGTAAGGCCGTGGATGCCCTGGCCGTGCGCCTGGCCACCCAGGGTGCCGGCTGGCAGACCGTGCAGACCGAGCGCCTGGACGTGGTCACGGGCGACACGCCGCTGGGCCTGCCGGCCGATGCCGCGGACATTCACCTGCACCTGGACGACAGCCCGCAAGCGCTGTTCCGTTCGGCCCTGGACGATTTGCTCGAATACCCTTACGGCGGTGTCGAGCAGACGGCCAGCCAGTTGTTGCCGCTGAGCGTGGCGTATCCGGCCTTGGCCAATACTCCGCAAGTGCGCGATCGTCTGCGCTTGATGATGCAGAACAGCCGCCTGCGCCTGGTGCAGATGGCCGGCCCCGAGGCGGCCTTTACCTGGTGGGGCGAAGACGCCGAACCGGACGCCTTCCTCACCGCCTACGCCTATTACGCCGACTGGAATGCCAGCAAGGTATTGGACCTGAACCTGCCGCCGGAGCATTGGCAGCGGGTGCTGGAGGTCTACGCCAAGCAGGCTGGCAACACGCCGCTGTTGCAGCGTGCGCTGATCCTGTCGTTTGCCCGGGAAATGAAACTGCCGATCAACACCTTGGTCAGCGGTTTGATGGATGACCTGGCCAAGGCCGGTGAGGGCCGAGATGCCGACGTGCAGGACGATGGCGGCGCCAGCCTGGTGATGGAAGATCCGGATTCGGCCCTCGGCCTGGCCAGTGCCCGAGTGCTCGCGGCGGCCCTGGCGCGGGACGCCAAGGTCACGCCGCCGGTGGCCTTTGTTCGTCAATTGGACGCCGCACAGCAGCGCCTCGACGTCAGTTCGCAGCCTTTCGTCCAGGCCTTGAGCCTGTCCCTGAAACCTTTTGATCAAGGTACTGCTCGGGCCTTGTTGCAGCGGTTGCTGCCGTCGCAATCGACCCTGGAGCGGGCCCTGGCCCTGACCTGGTTGCAACACAGCATTGCCCAGGCCGCGCCGGCCGCGACCTTGAGTCCTGGGGCGGGTTGGCAGGCGCAGCAGGGCGCCAGCGGTGAAACCTCCTGGGTCTGGCAGGGGCCGCAGGTGCCCAGCGTGCTGACCTTGGCCAATGCCCCGGAGCGTCCGTTGCAGGCGTCCCTGAGCTACCTCAGCAAGCAAGCGCCAGCGACGCCGCTGCCGGTGACCATCAGCCGTCGCCTGCTGCGCCTGGTGCCGGGGGATGAGGCCTTCACCTTCAAGCTGGAAGCCGTGGGCAATAAGCCGATCGCCAGCGATGGCCTGTACCTGGACGAGGTGATCATCGCCAACCGTGGGGCGCGGGGCTTGGCGTACGGCATGCTCGAAGTGCCGCTGCCGCCGGGCGCCGATGTCGAGCGCACCACCTGGGGCATCAAGTTGGCCGGGCCGGCCGGTGCCGAAGCGGCATCCCTGGAGAAAGCGCGCTTCGAGCCGGGCCAGATGGCTTACGCCGTACCGCTGGACAGCCTCAACCCGAACGGTGAAGTGCGCCTGCGGCACCTGATCCGCTTCTCGCAGAAGGGGCAGTTCAACCTGCCTGCGGCGCGTTTCTTCCAGGTCTATGCCCCAGAGCATCAGGCCCTGGAGCAGCCGTCAGCGCTGGGCCAGGTCACGGTCAAATAACATGACGCGGCGTTTGGCCTGGTTGTGGTTGTGCTTGATCCCGGTGCTGGCAACAGCCCAGGACGAGCCGCTGCGCCTGGCCTGGCAAAGCGGCCAGGGCAGCGAGCTGGTGCAACTGGGCACGACCCAGGTACTGGCCCGCGAGCCCTTGCCGACCGACCTGCAAACCCCGCTGGGCAGTGTGTGGAAACTCTTCGTCTATGCCTGGCTGGTGGACACCGGCGCCCATGAGCCGGCCTACGACTGCCTGGGCCATAGCAAGGAAGAAGTCTACTGCTGCACCGTGGGCGGCAGCATCGCCCGCGACCAGGCGCTGGTGCGCTCCTGCGGCCTGTACTTCGAACCCCGGCGCTTGAACCTTCAAGCGGCCGACTGGCGCCACTACTGGCAGACGCGCCAGGCCCCTGAGTGGTTGCTGAACCTTGAGCAATTGCAGCCGCAAACCCGGGTGCCGGTGCACGAGCTGTTGCGCATGCTGGCGCTGATGCCGGCCCAGGATCAGGCGCGCCGGGTGCTGCTGGACGTGGTGCTCAATGCCGCAGACGGCAGGCTGGTCGGCGCCCTCGGTGGGCGCTTGCGGGTCAAGACCTGGAGCTGGCTGGGGGATCAGGACGTGCAATCGCGCCAGGGCGGTTTTGCCGGCTGGCTGGTGGACGGCACGCCGCTCTGGGCGGGCGGCCGGGGCACCAGCCAGCGAGTGCTGAAGGACCATGTCGAGGCCCTCGCCAGCCTGTTGCCGACCAACCCGTCTGTGGATAAAGGGCGCTGCGTGGAAGTCAGTCTGTTCGCCCGCTACCCGCTGCAACGCCTGACACAACAGGGCCGGGCGGTGCCAGCCGGTGCCTTGCAAGGCGATTACCGGGTTGAGTTTGCCAATGGCAACCAGCTGGATATCCACAGCGCCGGTGAGTTGTTCCTGCTGCAGGAGGCGGGAGCGTCGCGCCTGGTGGCCCGCCTGGACCGGGAGGAATACGTCGCCCGGGTCTTGCAGCGTGAAGCCAGCAGCGAGCCGGTCGAGGCGGCCAAGGCCCTGGCCGTGGCCATCCGCACCTACCTGCTGCAGAACGCTGGGCGCCGTGGCGAATGCCTGAGCATCGACGACAGCAGCGGCCGGCAACGGGTCGCCCCACGCCCGGCCACTGCGGACGCCCGGCGCATCGCCGCCTGGACCAGCGACCTGGTGCTGGCGGGTACTCAAGTCACTTATCACTCTGATCTGAGCGCCCCGGACAAGCTCTCTTGGCAGCAGGCGGTGGAACAGGCCCAAGCCGGCCAGCGCTACGACAGCATCCTGCTGCATGCCTACCCGCGCGCCAGCCTCAGCCGCTGGGACAATCCGGTGGCATCCTGCGAGCCGCTGCCGGCGGCCCAGGACTGGCTGCAAAAGCAACGTCCGCGCTGGCGCCAGCCGCTGCAAAACGAAGTCGGCTACAACGAAGTCAGCCAATTCGCCGTGTGCCGCCTGGCCTTCGGCCGGCCCTATGTGGACCGCGAACGCCAGCGCATCTATGTGCGCGGCGTGCTGTCGCTGCAGGACCGCCTGGACCTGACCCACGAATACCTGCACCTGGCCTTTGAAGCCCACCCCAACGGCCAGGATGAAACCTACATCGAAGGGCTTGCCCGCCACCTTTTACTGGAATAGGCCATGAAATTTCCTGCTCCCCCGGTCCTCCTGTTCCTCTGTGGACTGTTCAGCCTGCCATCGGCCCTGGCCGACAGCGGTATTCGACTCGACACCCCCAAGGGCGGTTGGCGCAGCGGCTCGGCCGATGGCGAGCAGTTCACCCAGACCGTCAACTACCCGGCCTCATCGGTCAACACCCCCCAGGGCCAGGCCGACACCGCGCGCATTAGCGGGCAGATCAAAGCTGCGCCCAAGGATGCACGGGAGCCCGGCAAGCTGATCGTCAACGGCATCAGCATGCCGCTGAAAATCGACAGTGCCGGTGGCTTCGATCGGCCGTTCTCCTTCCCCAATGGCAGCAACAGCGTGGAAGTGCGCAGCCCTGACGGCCAACAGCGCAAGCGCGTGCAGTTCCTCAACAGCGGCGGCGGAGCCACGCCGCCGAAGCTGCGCGTGCTGCTGTCCTGGGACAGCGACAACACCGACCTCGACCTGCACCTGATCACCCCGGACGGCGCCCATGTCTGGTACGGCGACCGGGTGGTGCCCAATGGTGCGACCCTGGACGTGGACGTGACCACCGGCTACGGCCCGGAAATCGCCGCCATGCCCGCGCCGCTCAAGGGCCAGTACCTGGTCTATGTGAACTACTACGGCGGCGGTTACCGCAGTGATGACGACGAGGAGGGCGGCCAGAGCAACGCGGTGCAAGCCCTGACCACCGCCCAAGTCACCGTCATCACCGAAGAAGGCACGCCGAGCGAAAAGATCGAATCCTTCATCGTTCCCATGCGCGCCCCGGGCGAGCTGACGTTGGTGAAGACCTTTAGCTACCCGTAAGGGCGTGGGTTCGCGTTTATGCGGCGGTGGCCCATCAACGCAGCGGTTTAAAGCGCGGAGTCGAGCGTGGCGTCCGCAGATGGCAACATGCGAACGCCGAAACCCTCGGGCTTCGGCGTGTCGACAGGGTGGTGGGGCCTTAGAAGCTGTACTTGGCCGAGAGCATGAAGTTACGTGGATCGCCATACACGTTGAAGGCGTTCCAGGTGTTGCTGTTGATGCTCTGGTAGTACTTCTTGTCGAAGACGTTGTTGACGTTCAAGCGCAGGTCGAGGTGGTCGGTGGGTTTGTAACCCAGCATCAGGTCCACCAGGGTGTAGCCCTCTTGCTCGATGCGATAGCCGTCGCCCTTGTTGTAGGTGGTGTTCTGGCTGGTGAGGCCACCGCCGACCCGCCAGCGCTCCAATGCACCCGGCAAGGTGTACGTGGTGTTGAGCTTGAACAGGTGCCGCGGCAGGTCACTGTTGAACAGTTTTCCTTCATTGCTGGCCTGGGCGTCCTTGCGGTACTTGGCCGAGTTGTAGGTGTAGCCGGCGGATAGCTGCCAACGGTTGGTCAGGGCGCCGTTGACTTCCAGTTCCAGGCCTTCGCTGCGAACCTCGCCCGAGGCCACGTAACACGTGGTGCCGGCCGGGGTGCACCCCACATTGACGATGGAGGCGCGGTTCTCCTGGTCGATGCGATACACCGCTGCGCTGGCGTTGAGGGCGCCGTTGAAATATTCACCTTTGATCCCGGCTTCGTAGTTCTTGCCGGTAATGGGTTTGATGGGGGAGTTGTCAGCGTCCACCACCCCTTGCGGGCTGAAGATATCGGTGTAGCTGGCATACACCGAGTAAGTGTCATTCAGGTCGTAGATCAGCCCCGCGTAGCGAGTGACATTGCGCGTGACCTTGTCAGTCTTGGTGTTGCTGCCCAGGGTGTCGATCTGGTAGTCGTACCAGTCCAGGCGGGCGCCGAGGATCAGGTGCAAAGGGTCTGCCAGGCTGAAGCGGCCGGTTACGTAGGTGCCGGTCTGCTCGGTCTCGCTTTGCTGCTGCCAAGCGCTCATGTTGACGGCAGGCTTGGCCACGGTATGGGGGTTCCAGTTGTAGATGTCGATGTCCCTGGCGCTGACTACCGTGGTGCCGTAGCCCTCGAAGGTTTCCCGACGATGGCTGGCTCCCAGCACCAGTTCGTGTTCGCGTCCCAGGAGCTGGAACGGCCCACTGGCGAAGGCGTCGTAGCTGCTCTGGTCATTCTCGTAGCGGAATTTGCCGGTCATCTGGTCGAAGGTGTTGCCAGTGCCTGCGGTGGCATAGGAGGCGAACAGGTCGAGCTTGGACCAACTCTTGGTCGCGGCCAGGCGCAGCTTCCAGTCATTGTCGAAGCGCTGTTCCAACTCGGCGAACACACTGTTGTTGTCCTGGTCCCAGCGGCCCCAGTCGTTACCCAGGAAGGTCGAACGCGACAGCTTCAGGTCGCGGCCGTCGCTGCCGGTGGGCACGCCGCCCCAGGCGGTGTTGTTGTTCAGGTTCTGGTTGGAGGCACCGAAGGTGAAAAGGGTGGCGTCCGTCAGGTCGAACTCAGTAATGGCGTAGAACAGGCTGTGTTCCTTGTTCACCACGTCCTGAAAGCTGTTCTTGACCTGATAGCTGGTGACGGCGCGCCCACGTACCGTCCCCGCGTCGTTGAGGGCGCTGGAGGCATCCAGCTCGCCACGGTAGTTGTCCCAACTGCCGGCGCCGGCGCTGATGCTTGCCATGGCTTCTTTGGTCGGCCGTTTGCGCACCAGGTTGATGGCCGCTGAAGGGCTGCCGGAACCGGTCATCAGCCCGGTAGCGCCGCGAACCACTTCCACTCGGTCGAGCATGGCGGTTTCGGTGGCGGCGATGGTGTCCCGAGAGGTGTAGCTGGCGACGGTGGTCGGCAAGCCGTCGTAGAGGATGTTGTCGACGCTGAACCCCCGGGCGTAATAGGTGGGGCGTTCCGGGCCATCGTTGGACAGGGTCAGCCCGGGGACGTCCTTGACCACGTCATGGATGGTCTGCATGCCTCGATCGTCCATGCGCTGGCGAGTGACCACACTGACCGATTGCGGGGTCTGGCGAATCGACAGCGGCAGCTTGGTGGCTGTCTGCATGCTGCCGGTGGTGTAGGAGCCGCTGTCTTCGGTGGTCGCGCCCAATTGCTGGCCGGTCACGGTGGTCGCCCCCAGTTCCAGCGCGCCTTTGGCCTCGGTGAGCGGCGCCAGGCTATAACGGCCGTCGCTCTCGCGGATGGCCTGTAAACCACTGCCGTTGAGCAACCGATTCAGGCCCGCATCGATGCTGTAGCGACCTTCGAGCCCTGGGCTCTGGCGACCACGGGTCAGGTTGGCATCGAACGACAACACCACGCCGGCCTCGGCCGCGAAGCGAGTCAGCACTTGGCTGAGATCCCCCTGGGCCAAGTGATAGGCCTGCTCGCCGGCAGGCTCTGCATAAGCGTTTGCCGACAGGGCCAGGGGTAACATGACGGCGCCGCAGAGCAGTGCACGGCGCAGGCTCAGGTGTAGAGGGTGGGTGGCGAGAGGGGGCAATGCGGGTGGAAGCAGGGCTGTCATGGACGTGGTTCTCTTCAGGTGTCGGGCCGCACAGATAGGCCGTTCTCCATAAGTCGAACGAGAAGTGGAATTAATATCATTGGCGTTGAAGATTTTTTCGTCAGACGCGTCAGGCGGGTACCAGATTGATCCAGTAACGGGTGCGTTGCACCACACGCACCGGCAACGAACCGGACAAGGCACGGAGGATCTGGTCAGTGTCGCGCAGATCAAAGGTGCCGCTGATGCGCAAGTCGGCCACAGCGGGATCGCAGCGCAGCCAACCTCGGCGGTAGCGCCCCAGTTCGGCGACGAAAGCCTCCAGACGCTGATCGTTGGCGACGAGCAAGCCACGGCTCCAGGCACCTTCGGCGAAATCCAGCGTGGTGGGGGCGTGTACGGCCTGACGATCGAACTGGCACCGCTGGCCACTCGTCAGCAGTTGGGTCTGGCCTTCGTGGGTGGTGATCTGCACCTTGTGCTCGAACACGGCCACGGTCGTGGTTGTGTCTTGTTCCCTGACCGTGAAGCGCGTGCCCAATGCCAATACCCGGCCCTGGCGGGTCTGCACGCTGAATGGGCGCTGGTGGGGATCGGCGGCGGTGGTCACCATGATTTCCCCCTGCTTGAGCAGCACCAGGCGTTGCTGGCCATCAAACACAATGTCCACTGCGCTGTCGCTGTTGAGCAGCAGTTGGCTGCCGTCTTCCAGGGTCACGGGCAGGCGTTCGCCCACCTGGCTGCGGTAGTCGGCCAGCCACGGGTCCTGGCTGGCCTTGCGATAGCCGCCCCAGCCGAGGGTGCTGCCGCCGATCACCAGGGCCAAGCCCTTGAGCACACCACGCCGGCTCGTCTGGCGTTCACGTCCGGCCAAGTCCAGGGTGCGTTCGGCCAGGGGGCCGGGGACGCGCAGCATGCGTTGCTGCAAGCGTTCGGCCTGTTCCCAGGCCCAGGCGTTCAGCGGTGCGGCCTGCAACCAGGTTTGCCAGCCCAGTCGGTCGGCCTCGGTGGCGGCCTCGTCATTGAGGCAGCTGTACCAATGGGCGGCTTGTTCCAGGGCGGTCAGTTGGGCGGCGCTGATGGGTGGCATGTTTAGAGTTCGAGCTCGTTGCGCAGGCTGTAGAGCATGCAATGCTGCACGGCCTTGGCGATGTAACGATTGACCGTGACCAAGGACACTCCCAGGGTTTCGGCAATCGCCTTGTAGGTCATGCCATCCAGTTGCGACAGCAGGAAAGCCTTGCGCACATTGGCCCCCAGCGCCGCCAGCATGGCATCCAGCTCATACAGGGTGTCCAGCAGGATCAAGCGGGTTTCTGGAGACATGGCGCTGATTTCCGGTTGTTCGGCCAGCACCTGCAACCAGGCCCGTTCAAGGCGTTGGCGGCGGAAATAATCGATCATCATGCGCTTGGCGATAGTTGCCAGGTAACCCCGTGGTTCGCGCACCGCACTCAACTTGCTCGAGGCGTCGCGGGTGCCGAGGATGCGCACAAACACGTCCTGTACCAGGTCGGCAGCCAAGTGGTGGCAGGCAACCCGCGGTCGCAGCCAGCCCTGCAGCCAGCGGTGCTGCTCCTGGTAAATCCTGCTGACTTGCTCCTGCAGCACGGGATCCTGGCTCGGCATGACGCACTCAACGGTTCAAATGGGAAGGATTATCATTCTATGTGGCTTGCTCTGGCGTGAGCAAGCTCAGTGATGGCTCTTGTCCGCAATAGACGGTGGTATGCACCAGGGGCAAAGGGTGCGTTGGCAAGCTGGTGACTTTCAGGTGCGGCCGTCAGCGAACATCCTCGGCAACGCTAATAGGCCACGTCCTCAGCGAAATTGTCCGCAGAGCGCATTGCCGTCGTAGGTGTGCATCAGCGGCCCCAAGAACATGAAAGGGCCGCAGGCGTAAAACGGGTCGGACAGGCTTTGCTGGGTGTAGAGCAGTTCTGCTTCCCGACCGTTGATGTCGTTGCCGTAGGCATACTCGGTGTAGGAATGGCACACCGGCAGTTTGAGCGGGATCGGGACGAGCAGGGCCCAGACGGTGGTGCCGCACCATTCGCGCTGCTCGGAAAAGCGCACCGTGCGGGTGATCACCGGTGTTTGCTCGCGGTAGGTGAGCTGGGTGTGGGCCGGGGTTTTGCTGGTGACTTTAATGGGCATCTCTACCCAGGCGCCGACACAACCGCTCAGGCTGATCAGCGCGAATGCCGATATCAATGTGTTTTTCATGGGGCGCCTGGAGAGAGCAAGAAGAACGGCGGAGACCTGAGTCGTCGAGGCTGGCTATTTGGCCATCAAGGTCTCGATGGCCGACGCCTGGCATTCGCTTAGCGGGCCCTGGTGCTTCTTGATCCGGTGCACCCAGTCCGAGCCGGACAGTCGTTCCCCGCGACGTACCAGGCGGCCATGGTTGTTCAGGGCCTGGCGCAGGTCCTCGACCATTTTCGGGTACGAAGGGCCCCCATCGAAACGAATGCGCAGTGAGCCGATAAGCGAGCGCTTGACCCAGAATTCGGGTCGTTGCTTGGCACTGCTGTTGCTGAATCCAGCCTGTTGCAAGGCATTTTCTGGGTAGGCGTTCATTGCATATCCATCCATTGGAGATTCATCCCATCCTGGGGAACTGCACGTTGGCAATTCGCTGAAGGGCTCATGTTTTCATATGGCGGATCAATATGCGAAAGCTTTTCTTTCGTGAATGCCCGATTTGCCGCGCTGAACACCTGCGGGGCGGGTGAATTTGCTTCGGGCATTAAAAAGCCGGCTTGTGGCCGGCTTCTCGGGGACTGGCTTGGTTCATTTTTGGTAAACCGCACCAGCCTTCAAAACGTACATCCAGCTCTTGCGGCTGGCTGTGGGACTGGGCGAGAAAATCATCCGCTTCGTCGAGCGATCTGGCCGCAGGGCGGGTCGATGCGCAAATGTGGGGCGCAGCATACGCATATTTGCCGGGGATTCCCAGTGCGAAGCGCGCTCCAGAGGGCTTGGAGGTGGAAAAAATGCAAGGAAGGGTGGCTGGGCCGCTTTCTGGCGCCCACAAAAAAGCCCCGAATCACCGGGGCTTTCTCTTAACGCTTATGGCTAAGCGCTAGCTACTGCTCTTAACCCTTGTAAGCCGCAACCGACTTCAGGATCTCGGCGCGGGCTGCTTCTGCGTCGCCCCAACCTTCGATCTTCACCCACTTGCCTTTTTCGAGGTCTTTGTAGTTCTCGAAGAAGTGCTTGATCTGTTCCAGCAGCAGGGCTGGCAGATCGGTGTATTCCTTCACGTCCACGTACAGCTGGGACAGCTTGTCGTGTGGAACAGCGATGACTTTGGCATCGCCGCCGCCGTCGTCGGTCATGTGCAGGATGCCGACCGGACGAGCACGGATTACCGAGCCCGGGGCCACTGGGTAAGGGGTCACGACCAGCACGTCGAGGGGGTCACCGTCGTCGGCCAGGGTGTTGGGGATAAAGCCGTAGTTGGCCGGGTAGAACATCGGGGTGGCCATGAAACGGTCAACGAACAGGCAGTCGCTGTCTTTGTCGATTTCGTATTTGATCGGCGCGTGGTTGGCCGGAATTTCGATCGCGACGTAGATGTCGTTCGGCAGGTCTTTGCCAGCCGGAATCTTGCTGTAGCTCATTGGGCTTTGCCCCCGTTAGTTGACCAAATGACTTGGCCGGATTGACCAAAAAGTGGCGGCGATTATAGACGTACTCCGCTACCGACGCCACGTACCAAGGGTCGTAGGTTCTGCACGAAAATGGCCTGCGCGTCGATCATGCTGCCCGTCGGGTGCCTTCGGCATCCAGCAGAAACAGGCTGACCTTTGCTCGACGAGTTTTCGTACCGACCTACAACACTTGATCGTGTGGCTGATAGACCGGATCGCTGGCCTGAAGTTGCCGCAGTCGGGCGAGTGGATTCTGACGGTAAAACAGCTGCAACTGTTCATAGACTTTCGGATAGGCCTGCACCAGCAGATCCGGAGCGCTGAAGAAGTATTCGCTGGTCACGGAAAAGAATTCCGCAGGGTTCTCCGCCGCGTAGGGGTCGATGGCGGTTTCGGCGTCGGGGTTGAGCTCCAACTGCTGGTCGAGGTCGTCGTAGGCCTCTTGCATCACCTGCGCCCAGTCGCTGACGCGCATGTCGCTGTGCAGCGGCGGCAAGCCGTTGGCGTCGCCGGTGAGCATGTCCAGCTTGTGCGCCAGCTCGTGGATTACCAGGTTGTAGCCTTCCCAGCCGCCGCTGGCCATGACCCCGGGCCACGCCAGGATCACCGGGCCCTGTTGCCAGGCTTCGCCGCTGTGTTCGCCGTCCCATTCGTGTTCGATGCCACTGGCATCGCGATGGCGCTGGGGGCTGAGGAAGTCGTCGGGGTACAGGATGATTTCGTGGAAGCCCTGGTACCAGTTCAGGTCGCCCAGGTACATCAACGGCAATTGGGCTTGGGCTGCGAGGAGCAGGCGTTGTTCCTGGTGCAGTTCGACGCCGGGCAAGGCCGTCAGGTGCTTGTCCGCCAGGAACAGCACGCTGGCTTCGCGCAGCCACTGGTCTTCGGCGGCGCTGATGCCGTCGAGGAAGCTCAGGTGGTCTCGCACCCGCTGCCAGGTTTCATCGGCGACCGGGTGCTTGGCCAGGGTGCGCTTGCGCCGCCAGGCGCTGAGGGACCACATGGCCGTCAGTGGCTTTCGGTTTTGGCTGGGCTGCGGCTGAAGCGGCTGCGGAACACGCCGATGATCATCGGCACCAGGGACAGCAGGATAATGGCCACCACCAGCAGCGACAGGTTCTTCTTGATAAAGGGCACGTTGCCGAAGAAGTAGCCCAGGGTTACCAGGCCACCGACCCAGAGGATGGTGCCGGCGACGCTGAAGAAGACAAAGCGCGGGTAGGGCATTTTCGCGACGCCGGCGACGAAGGGCGCGAAGGTGCGGATGATCGGCAGGAAACGCGCCAGAGTGACGGTCTTGCCGCCGTGCTTGTCATAGAAATCGTGGGTTTTCTGCAGGTAGTCGCGGCGAAAGATTTTCGAATTGGGGTTGCTGAACAAGCGTTCGCCCGCCGTTCGGCCGATCACGTAATTGGTGCTGTCGCCGAGGATGGCGGCGAGCATCAGCAGGCCGCCCAGCAGCACCGGGTCCATGCCGCCCCCGGCTGCGACGGCGCCGGCGATAAACAGCAGGGAGTCGCCCGGCAGGAAGGGCATCACCACCAGGCCGGTTTCGCAGAAGATCACCAGGAACAGGATGGCGTAGATCCACGGCCCGTAATTGTTCACCAGCATGTCGAGGTAGACGTCGAGATGGAGGATGAGGTCGATCGGGTTGAAATCCATGCAGGCACCTGTGGTGACAGCCCGGCTCAGCGGGCCTGTGCGATAAGTCGGAGTAAGGGACTACAAGGGGGATGTAGGTTTTCTTACAGTCCGAAGAGGTCGGCATTATAAAGACTGAGATGTGAATTGCGCGTTGAGATTGTAGCGGGGGATGTCGCGGGGCGTGGGGTCCGGCGCCGAGGCACAGAGCCCCTCGGCGCCGCTTGGGGTCAGTTTTCGCCGATGGGCAAGGTGTAGTTCTTGAACTCGGTGTCTTCACGGAAACCCATGGATTCGTAGGTTTTCTGTGCCACTTCATTGTTGCTGCTGGTGGATACCCGCAGGCGCACGGCGTTGGTTTCCTTGGCCATCTTCTTCGCGGTACGCATCAGGTTGTCGGCCACCAATTGGCGCCTGGCATCCTCGGCGACGTAGATGTCGTTGAGAATCCACACCCGCTTGAGTGAGAGGGACGAGAAACTCGGGTACAGCTGGCAGAAGCCGAGCAGTTTGTTGTCGTCATCGGACAGCGCCAGGTAAATCACCGACTCTTTGCGGCGCAGGCGCTTTTCCAGAAAGGCCCGGGACGAGTCTGGATAGGGCAGGGCGCCATAGAATTCGCGGTACTTGACGAATAACGGGGTCAACAAATCCAAGTGTTCGAGGGTTGCTTGAGTAATCCGCATGGTGGCTCTCAACTTCAAGTGGATGTGACGGCAAACGGTTCATTACTCGGTGCAGCCGTGCTCGGATGCTGCCCAAAGCGCGTAAAAAGCGCAATCGTCTTGCAAAATCACCCGGGCGGCGGGCCCAGCAGGAAGTTGCCCGTGAGCGCTGCCGATGCATCGCTGTCCAGGGTCGGCACCTGGGCTTCGTCTTTCAGGTTGACCCCCGACAGTTGCCGTCGACAGGCCTCGCGCATCAGGTACAGCAGGCGATGGGCGGCCATGCCGTAGCTCAGGCCTTCCAGGCGTACGTTGGAAATGCAGTTGCGGTACGCGTCGGTGAGGCCGACTTTCGGCTGGTAGGTGAAATACAGCCCCAGGCTGTCCGGCGAGCTGAGGCCCGGTCGTTCGCCGATCAGGATCACCACCATCTTGGCCCCCAGCAATTCGCCGATTTCATCGGCCACCGCCACTCGCCCTTGTTCCACCAGGATCACCGGCGACAGCGACCAGCCTTCGGCGGCGGTCTGTTCTTCCAGGCGAGCGAGAAACGGCAAGGTGTGCCGATGCACGGCCAGCGCCGACAGGCCGTCCGCGACCACCACCGCCAGATCGACCCCGCCCGGATGGGCCTTGGCATGGTCGCGCAGGGTTTGTGCCGATTGATCGCTGAGTCGACGCCCCAGATCAGGGCGCTGCAAATAGGTGTGGCGATCCGTGGCGGCACTGTGCAGCAGCAGGCTGTCGCGGCCGCGCTCGGCCAATTGGCTGGCCAGTGCGCCATGTTCGAACGGCAAGTGCACGGCATCCCGAGCCTGGGCGTGGGCAAACTGGAAATCCAGTTGGGCCTGGGTTGGCAGGCTGGTGCCGGTGCGGCCCAGGGCAATGCGCGCCGGGGTCAGGCGGCGCAGTTCCAGCCACGGGTTCTGGCTGTCGGTAGGGTGCTTATCCATAAACCTGTTCCTTATCCCAGCTGTGCCAAGGCCTGGCGGAAGGCCGGCGGCAGGTTGTGGCCAAAATGTACCTTGCCGTCGGCTTGGGTAAAGATCCCGGTCTTGGCCAGCCACTGTTCGAACTCAGGTGCAGGTTTCAGGCCAAGGGTCTGCCGGGCGTAGAGCGCATCGTGGAAGGACGTGGTCTGGTAGTTGAGCATGATGTCGTCGGAACCGGGGATGCCCATGATGAAGTTGATGCCGGCCACGCCCAGCAGGGTCAGCAGGGTGTCCATGTCGTCCTGGTCAGCCTCTGCGTGGTTGGTGTAGCAGATGTCACAGCCCATGGGCACGCCCAGCAGTTTGCCGCAGAAGTGGTCTTCCAGGCCGGCACGGATGATCTGCTTGCCGTTGTACAGGTACTCGGGGCCGATAAAGCCGACCACGGTGTTCACCAAAAACGGCTTGAAGTGCCGGGCCACGGCGTAGGCACGGGTTTCGCAGGTCTGCTGGTCGATGCCGTGGTGGGCGTTGGCCGACAGTGCGCTGCCTTGGCCGGTCTCGAAGTACATCAGGTTCTGCCCCAGGGTCCCGCGATTGAGGCTCAGGCCGGCGTCATAGCCTTCCTGCAAGACATTCAGGTTGATGCCGAAACTGGCATTGGCCGCCTCGGTGCCGGCAATCGACTGGAACACCAGGTCCAGGGGCACCCCACGGTTGATGGCCTCGATGGAGGTGGTGACGTGGGTCAGCACGCAGGACTGGGTGGGGATTTCATAACGTTGGATGATCGCGTCGAGCATTTCCAGCAAGGCGCAGATCGAGGCAATGCTGTCGGTAGCCGGGTTGATGCCGATCATGGCGTCGCCGTTGCCGTACAGCAGGCCGTCGAGAATGCTCGCGGCGATGCCTGCCGGCTCGTCGGTAGGGTGGTTGGGTTGCAGGCGGGTGGAGAGGCGCCCGCGCAGGCCCAGGGTGCCGCGGAACTGGGTGACCACACGGATTTTCTGTGCCACCAGCACCAGGTCCTGGACGCGCATGATCTTCGACACCGCCGCGGCCATTTCCGGGGTCAGGCCCGGCGCCAGGGCCCGCAGGCTCTGCTCGTCGGCGGCGTCGCTGAGCAGCCAGTCGCGAAAGCCGCCGACGGTCAGGTGGCTGACGGTGGCGAAGGCCAGTGGGTCGTGGGTGTCGATGATCAGCCGGGTGACTTCGTCGGCTTCGTAGGGGATCAGCACCTCTTCAAGGAAATGCTTCAAGGGAATGTCCGCCAGGGTCATTTGCGCGGCCACCCGCTCGCCGTCATTGAGGGCGGCGACCCCGGCCAGATAATCCCCGGAGCGTGCCGGACTGGCCTTGGCCATGACGTCCTTGAGGCCATCGAAGCGATAGGTCTGGGTGCCGACGCTGTGGGAAAAACTTGCCATCTCAGTCTCCGTTCCAACGATGAAAGTGCAATGCCGAAGGCTGCAATCAGGATGCCAGCCCTGTGGCTCGGGCGCTGGCGTCAGGAATCACCGGCAGAGGCTCTGGTTTTGCCATGAGCGCCTGCCGCTGTCGAGGTCAAACCGTGGCTTTCTGGCCGACGGGCAGTGGCGCATCGGCCGCTGGCGCGCCCAAGTATTCCCCTGCGGCGATGATCCCCGCTGCCCGGTCCTGGGCCTCCAGTTGCAGGGCCTTGGGCACCGACAGCCAGTAGGCCAGGCCGACGGCAATAAAGCCGGCGCTGAGCTTGCCAATCAGCACCGGCAGGATGATGGTCGGCTGGAAGTTGGCGGTGAACGACAGGTGATCGCCCAGCAAGAACGCCGCGCACACGCCGAAGGCGATGTTGATCACTTTGTCTTTGGGCGGCATGAAGCGCACCAGGCGGAACATGGCCAGGATATTGGCAATGGTGGCCAGCATGCCGGCGCTGCCGACGGCACTGAGGCCGATCTTGCCGCCGAGGTTTTCCAAAGGCGTGCCCAGGTATTTGCGCAGCAGGTAAACCATGGGGAAGGCCCCCGCCAGCATGATGCCGATGTAGCCGGCTGTTTCCAGGGCGCGGGTCTGGTCCTCGGCGTCGGCGATGATCGGGTGGAACCCCCAGCCGCCGAACACCAGGGAGAAGAACCCAGTGAAGTACTCGACGATGGAGAACACCAGCACCAGCTTGATCGCCGCGTCCATGCCACGGCCAAAGATGATGAAGCCCTTGATCATCATGTCCGGCAGAAAGCGCAGGCCCAGGGCCAGGGCGACGACGAAGATCACGATGGGCAGCAGGTTGGCGTAAATGTGGCTCAGGCCCAAGGCCAGCTGATAAGCCGCTTCGCCATTGGTGCTGACCAGGTCCCGTACCAACGGGTTGCTGAACGCCAGGATCACGCTGGCGATCAGTACGCCGATGGGGATGGTGAGGATGCCGGACATGATGCCCAGGGCCATGTATTTGTGGTCTCGTTTGTCGAGCATGGCCAAGCCCATGGGAATCGAGAACACGATGGTGGCGCCGCCCATGAAACCGGTGATCAGGGCCATGACCAGGGCTTCCTTGCTGGCGGCCAAGGCCGAGGCCAACTGATACCCGCCCATGTCCGAGGCGATGATCATGGTCGCCGCCAGGGCCGGGTCGGCGCCCAGGGCGTTGAAAAACGGGCCGAACACACTTTCGATGACCAAGGTCAGGTAGGGGATGGAGGCCATGATCCCCGCCGCTGGCACGAAGATATGCCCGGTGGCGTGGATGCCTTCCATGAATTCTTTGCCCAGGCCTTGCTCGCTGTCGTAGATGGCGGCAAAGGCGCCCAGTACGGCGCAGAGCATGATGAGGTAGAGCACGTAGTTGCCGATCTGATCCATTGCGATCTCCCTTCTTATTTTTTTAGCAAAGCCCTCGGGGCTTTGTGCACGACGGTGTGGCGAGTGGCTGATGTTTTGCCAGCAGGTGCCCGTCCGGCGGTCTCAAGGGCGCCGGGGAGCAGGGATGGGTGGGTGGTGCGGGGAAGGCCTCCCGGCGACCGAGGTCGCCGGGAGAGCAGATCAGAAGAAGCCCAGTGGATTGATGTCGTAGCTCACCAGCAGGTTTTTGGTCTGTTGGTAGTGGTCGAGCATCATTTTGTGGGTTTCACGGCCAACGCCGGATTTCTTGTAGCCGCCGAACGCGGCGTGTGCCGGGTACAGGTGGTAGCAGTTGGTCCACACACGCCCGGCCTTGATCGCCCGGCCCATGCGGTAGGCACGGTTGATGTCGCGGGTCCAGAGGCCGGCACCCAGGCCGAACTCAGTGTCGTTGGCAATGGCCAGGGCTTCGGCTTCGTCCTTGAAAGTGGTGATGCTCACCACCGGGCCAAAGATTTCTTCTTGGAACACCCGCATTTCGTTGGTGCCCTTGAGCAGGGTTGGCTGGATGTAATAGCCGGTGGCCAGGTCGCCGGTGAGTTTCTCCACCTTGCCGCCGGTCAGCAGCTGCGCGCCTTCGCCTTTGGCGATTTCCAGGTAGGAGAGGATTTTGTCGAACTGCTGCTCGGACGCCTGGGCGCCGACCATGGTGTCGGTGTCCAGCGGGTCGCCACGCTTGATCGACTCGACCTTCTTCATCACCACTTTCATGAAGTCGTCGTAGATCGACTCTTCCACCAGTGCGCGGGATGGGCAGGTGCACACTTCGCCCTGGTTGAAGAACGCCAGCACCAGGCCTTCGGCGGCTTTCTCGATGAACTGCGGCTCGGCTTTCATGATGTCGGCGAAGAAGATGTTCGGCGACTTGCCGCCCAATTCCACGGTGGACGGAATGATGTTGTCGGCGGCGCATTTCATGATGTGCGAGCCCACCGGTGTGGACCCGGTAAACGCGATTTTGGCGATGCGCTTGCTGGTGGCCAGGGCTTCGCCCGCTTCCTTGCCGTAACCGTGAACCACGTTCAGTACGCCCGGTGGCAGCAGGTCGCCGATCAGCTCCATCAGCACGTTGATGCCCAGTGGCGTCTGCTCGGCCGGCTTGAGCACCACGCAGTTACCGGCGGCCAGGGCTGGCGCGAGTTTCCAGGCGGCCATCAACAGCGGGAAGTTCCACGGGATGATCTGGCCGACCACGCCCAATGGCTCGTGGAAGTGATAAGCGGCGGTGTGTTCGTTGATTTCGGCGCTGCTGCCTTCCTGGGCGCGGATGCAGCCAGCGAAGTAGCGGAAGTGGTCAGCAGCCAGGGGAATATCGGCGTTGAGGGTTTCGCGGACCGCTTTGCCGTTGTCCCAGGTTTCGGTGATGGCCAGCAGTTCGAGGTTCTGTTCGATGCGGTCGGCGATTTTCAGCAGCACCAGCGAGCGGTCCTGGGCCGAGGTCTTGCCCCAGGCGTCAGCGGCGGCGTGGGCGGCGTCCAGCGCCTTGTCGATGTCTTTGGCGGTGGAGCGCGGGAAGTCGGCGATCGGCTTGCCGTTGACCGGCGAGGTGTTGGTGAAATAGTTGCCATCGACCGGCGCTACAAATTCGCCGCCGATGTAATTGCCGTACTTGGCCTTGAACGAAACGATAGCGCCTTCAGTACCGGGGTGTGCGTAACGCATGGTGGGTAACTCCTGGCTTTTGTGCTTATTGGGGAGGACGCGCTGTTGCGCTTGAATAGCGTAGAGCAAAGGTCGGGCCAGTGCGTTGCGAGCCAGATGAATCAAGGGCTTAGCTGCGTTTCGGAAGACTCTGGAACGGCCCCGCGTGACGGATGTGGTACGGCCAGGGTGACACTTTGTACCGCTTGTGGCGCAGTCTGTGACTTGCCGGTCGCGCCAGCATTGCAATACCGACGGCGCAGGAGGATGCTCGCTTCCACGGGATTGCTCGATACCGATTGGCCGCCGCTGCCTCAGGTGCTTTTCGGTCCGGTCCAGGTGCGGACCCAGCAGTCGTAAACCCCCGCAAACCTGGGCGTTGTCCAGGTTTGCAGTTGTGAGTGCCGATGCCTGACGCCGGCTCTGCAACCGGACCCTACGGGGAGAATAATAAGAAATGCACAGCAATCATCTGAGTCGCCACGCCCAGCAAGTGTTGACCGTGGCCCAGGGCAAAGCCCATTTACAGGGTCCGGGTCGCGACCCATCCATTGCCCGTTCCTGGCTGCGTTGCCTGGAGGACTACCACCTCGACCCGGCCCAAGCCATGGCGCCTACGGTGCTGGAACACGGCCGTTTGCTGGAAAGCCGCGAGCGCTTGCAGGCGGTGCTGCAGATTGCCGGCAACGAAATGACCAGCCTGCACCAGCAGCTCTCAGGCGCCGGTCACGCCGTGCTGCTGACCGATGCCCGGGGCGTCATCCTCAACTGCATCACCGCACCCACCGAGCGCAAGATCTTCGAGCATGCCGGCCTGTGGCTGGGCGCCAACTGGAGTGAAGCTTGCGAAGGCACTAACGGCATCGGCACCTGCCTGGTGGAGCGCCAATCCCTGACCATTCACCAGGATGAACACTTCCGCGGTCGCCACACCGGCCTCACCTGTTCCGCCAGCCCGGTGTTCGATCCCCATGGCGAACTGCTGGCGGTGCTGGACGTGTCCTCGGCGCGCCAAGACGTTTCCCGGCAGAGCCAGTTCCACACCATGGCCCTGGTCAACCTCTCGGCGAAGATGATCGAGAGCTGTTATTTCCTGCGTTACTTCGACAACCAGTGGCTGCTGCGCTTCCATTTGCAGGCCGAGTCCGTGGGCCTGTTCAGCGAGGGGTTGCTGGCGTTTGACGGCGATGGGCGGGTTTGCGCGGTCAACCAGAGCGCGTTGAACCTGTTGGGCCATGGGCGTGACGGCCTGTTGGGCAAACCGGTGGAGTCGTTGTTCGACTGCTCCCTCGACGAACTGCTGGGGCGGGCCAGCGTCAATGCCAGCGCCAGTTGGCCGCTGCGCACCCGGGATGGGCGTGGTTTGTTCGCCTTGTTGCGCGGTCAGCCGCGGGGTGTACCGCAGGTGGCTGCACCCCAGGTTCAGGTCGTCGATCTGGCGCCAAGCCCGGCTCCGGGTGCCCTTTGCCTGGGGGATGCGGTGTTGCAGGAAGGGTTACGCAAGGCCTTGCGGGTCTTCGAGCGGGACGTGCCGCTGTTGATCAATGGCGAGACCGGTTCCGGCAAGGAGGCGTTCGCCAAGGCTGTGCACCAGGGTAGCCAGCGTTCGGACAAAGCCTTTGTTGCCCTCAACTGTGCGGCGATTCCGGAAAGCCTGATCGAGAGCGAGTTGTTCGGTTATCGCGGCGGCAGTTTCACCGGGGCGCGCAAGGAAGGCATGCGCGGCAAACTGCAGCAGGCCGATGGCGGCACCCTGTTCCTGGATGAGATCGGCGATATGCCCCTGGCCTTGCAGACTCGCCTGTTGCGGGTTCTGGAGGATCGCCTGGTGGTGCCCATCGGCGGCGAGCCCCAGGCGGTGGACGTGCGGATTATCAGCGCGACCCACCGCGACCTGCTGGAGCGGGTGCGCGAGGGCAGTTTCCGTGAAGACTTGTATTACCGTCTCAATGGCTTGGAAATCGCCTTGCCGGCGTTGCGCGAGCGCACCGACAAATCCCAGTTGCTGGACTTTCTCCTGGCGCAAGAAGCGGGGGAACAGCGAGTGCAGCTTGACGATGCGGCGCGCCAGGCCCTGCTGGGGTTCGATTGGCCGGGCAATGTCCGGCAATTGCGCACGGTGCTGCGAACCCTGGCCGCCCTGTGCGATGACGGGCTGATCGTGCTGGAGGATGTGCCGCTGTCCATTCGCCAAGCGCGCCCGCCGCAGCCCGCTGCCGCACCGTCCGAGTACCCGCTGGACGATGCCGAGCGCCTGACGCTGCTCGCGACCCTGGAACAGCAGCGCTGGCACATGACCCACAGCGCCGAGCAGTTGGGTGTCAGCCGCAACACCCTGTATAGAAAGCTGCGCAAGCACGGGATCGCCCGCCAGTCGGTCTAGGCGGGCGGTACCATCGGCCTGATCCTGCCTGCGATCGTGGGCCGGCTCGCAGCGGCGGCTAATCGGCCTCCCGGTCAGCTAAAGAGTGCGATTTTCGGCCCTCTAGGCTAACCTGCCGCGATGTTTTACGAGGTCGACTATGCACATTCATATTCTGGGTATCTGCGGCACTTTCATGGGCTCGATGGCGGTTCTGGCCAAAGAGCTGGGCCATCACGTCACCGGTTCCGACGCCAACGTCTATCCGCCAATGAGCACGCAATTGCAGGCTCAGGGCATTGAGTTGACCCAGGGCTACGACCCGGCCCAGCTGGACCCGGCGCCGGATCTGGTGGTGATCGGCAACGCCATGTCCCGTGGTAACCCGGCGGTGGAATATGTGCTGAACAAAGGCCTGCCTTATGTTTCCGGCCCGCAATGGCTGGCGGACCATGTGCTGCAGGGGCGTTGGGTATTGGCCGTGGCCGGCACCCACGGCAAGACCACCACCAGCAGCATGCTGGCCTGGGTGCTGGAGCACGCGGGCATGAGCCCCGGCTTCCTGATCGGTGGCGTGCCGCAGAACTTTGCCGTGTCGGCCCGCCTGGGCGGCACGCCGTTCTTTGTGATCGAGGCCGATGAGTACGACAGCGCCTTCTTCGACAAGCGCTCGAAGTTCGTTCACTACCGCCCGCGCACCGCAATCCTGAACAACCTGGAGTTCGATCACGCCGACATCTTCCCGGATCTGGCGGCAATCGAACGGCAGTTCCATCACTTGGTGCGGACCATCCCCAGTGAAGGCCTGGTGATCCATCCAACCACCGAACCGGCCCTGCAGCGGGTGATCGAGATGGGGTGCTGGACGCCAGTGCAAACCACTGGCGCCGGCGGGCAGTGGCAGGTCAAGCTGCTGCGCGAAGACGGCTCTGAGTTTGAAGTGATGTTCGACGGTGTTGCCCAGGGCGTGGTGGAGTGGTCGTTGACCGGCCAGCACAACGTCGCCAACGCCCTGGCGTGCCTGGCCGCTGCCCGCCATGTGGGCGTGGTGCCGTCCATGGGCATTGCCGCGCTGAGTGCGTTCAAGAACGTGAAGCGGCGCATGGAAAAGGTGGCCGAGGTCAACGGCATCACCATCTATGACGACTTCGCTCACCACCCGACGGCCATTGCTACCACCCTGGATGGGCTGCGCAAACGCATTGGTGACGCGCCGCTGATTGCGATCATCGAGCCGCGCTCCAACTCCATGAAACTTGGTGCCCACCGCGATGGTTTGCCGGAGAGCGTCAGCCAGGCCGACCAGGTGATCTGGTACGCCCCCGCCAACCTCGGTTGGGACCTGGGCGCAACGGCGGCCTTGTGCTCGGTGCCGTCGATTGTCAGTGACTCCTTGGAAGGCATCATTGAGCGGGTCAAGAGCCAGGCCAAGCCCGGCACCCAAGTGGTGATCATGAGCAACGGTGGCTTCGGCGGCCTGCACGGCAAACTGGCTGAGGCCCTGAGATGAACAATGGTCCGGAACGCATCACCCTGGCCATGACCGGTGCTTCAGGCGCCCAGTACGGCCTGCGCCTGCTGGACTGCCTGGTGCGGGAAGATCGCGAGGTGCACTTTCTGATCTCCAAGGCTGCGCAGTTGGTGCTGGCCACCGAGACGGATGTCTCGCTGCCGCCCAAGACCCAGATGATGCAGGCCTTCCTCACCGAGTACACCGGTGCGGCGGCGGGGCAGATTCGTGTCTACGGCAAGGAAGACTGGATGTCCCCGGTGGCGTCCGGCTCCGGTTCGCCGGCAGCGATGGTGGTGGTGCCGTGCTCCACGGGCACCTTGTCGGCCATTGCCACGGGGGCGTGCAACAACCTGATCGAACGCGCCGCCGACGTGACCTTGAAGGAGCGCCGCCAGTTGATCCTGGTGCCTCGCGAGGCGCCGTACTCCAGTATTCACTTGGAGCACATGCTCAAGCTGTCGAACCTGGGGGTGACCATCCTGCCGGCGTCGCCGGGCTTCTATCACCAGCCGCAGACCATCGACGACCTGGTGGACTTTGTGGTGGCGCGGATTCTCAACCTGCTGAATATCCCTCAAGACATGCTGCCGCGCTGGGGAGAGCACCATTTGAGCAGCGATGAATAAGGGCCTGTTGCTGGCCTTGATCGCCCTGCAACTGGGCGGTTGTGCCACGGTGCGTACGCTCGATGCGGCGCAGCCAGGCGCGCCGGTGGTGTATTCGGGAACCCGTCTGGACCTCTACGCGATGCAGGGCGGTTGCTGCGCCATGGACAGGTTTGGTGCCGAAGCGCCGAGTTATCCGGGCCTCGATCTGCCGGCCAGCGCCTTGCTCGACACGCTGCTGTTGCCGCTGTCGGTCTTGACGGTCTTGGGGGTGGGGTTTCAGGCTACGGGCGGCCTATAACGGACGACTTTAATGCGCTACTCCGACAAACCGCCCCCTCGTTGGAGCCGGCTTGCCGGCGATAGCCTCATCTCACTTTCATCACTTGCCCAGTTTGCGCAGCTCATCCGACTCGATGACCCGCACGCCGTCTTGCTCTTCCAGGGCCAGGCGCCACATGGCCCGGGCCAGTTGGCAGGCTTCGATGCCGTGGTATTTACCGGGAATCAGGCGTGACAACGGGCCGGCCAATTGCTCACTCAGGCGTGGTTCGATCCGCTCGCCCAGCAGCAACGAAGGTCGGCAAATAGTCAGTTGTGGCCAGCCCTGGGCCTTCAGCGCCTGCTCCATTTCACCTTTGACGCGGTTATAGAAAATCGACGACTTGGCATCAGCGCCCAAGGCGCTGATCACGATCAGGTGCCGTGCGCCCATTTCCCGTGCGCGTTTGCCGAAGGCTACTACCATGTCCAGGTCCACGGCGCGGAACGCCGCTTCCGAACCCGCCAGCTTGATGGTGGTGCCCAGGCAGCAGAAGGCGATGTCCACCCGGCCGCTGAGTTGTGGCAGAAAGACGGCGGGGTCGCCGACCGGGTTTTCCAGGTGCGGATGTTCGGCCAGTGGGCGCCTGCTGGGTGCCAGGACGCGGGTGACGGTGGGTTCGTTGAGCAGGCGGTCGAGCAAGTGCTCACCGGTGAGGCCGGAGGCCCCCGCGAGCAGAATGTGCTGAGGCGTCAAGTACATGATGAGTTCCCCCTTGATACAGTTTCAGCTTAGTTGCTCTTCGCTTCCGTGCTGCCTATAGAGACACTTTGTAGTGCCTTTCGTGCTTGCTGTTTGCGTAACTGTTGCCAATGGGTGATCACGCCTTTGGGGGCCCAGATTTGTGGTTCGGAGGCTTCGAAGTTGTCGGCCTGTTCACGTTCGGCGACGGTGGCCCGGGCCAGCTTGAAGGCTTGCTCCAGGTCGTCGGTCTGGTTCAGCGCCTGGGCGAACAGGGCGTCGCCGAAGTAGGTGAAGTCCGCCTCCTCGGAGCAGCCGAAGGACACTCGATCGGCCTTGGAGGCGGTCATGACCAGGGTTCGTTCGTCCTTCAGCGCGGGGATGAAACCGCCGGAATAGCAGGCAGAAATCACCACGATCTTGTCGCGGTTCTTCAGCGGGGCGAGGGCGGTGGCCAGCTCGTCCGCCGGCAGGTCGGCCAGCTCCAGGCGCGGCTGGTCGAGCACCAGTTCATGGGCGCTGGTGCCGTGGCTGGTCAGGTAGATGAACACCAGGTCTTCCGGGCCGCTGCGTTCTGCCAGGGCCTGGGCCGCACGGTGCAGGTTTTCTCGGGTGGCCATGGGCCGGTCGCCAGGTGGTCGCGATGGTTCACCAGGCGCACCTGGCCGTAGGCGCCGAAGCGTGAGGCCAGCATGTTGCTGACGTAGTCGGCCTCACGCAGGAACACGCTTTGTTTGCCGTCACCGGCCAGGGTCAGGCTGTAGAGTTCGATGGCCGGGGTAGATGCGGGCAGGCCAGTGAGGGCCTGGTCCAGCAGGCGGCCCTGGGCCAGTAAACCGAGCTCCAGCGGGTCGGGCAGCAGCTTGCCGTCGGCGTCGCGGACCCGCAGTCCGTTGATCCAGTCACCGCTTTGCACCGAGCCGTCGCGCAGCACCAGCACGCCGTGGCCCTGATAGTTATCGCTGTCGAAGCCGCCGATGTAGAAGCTGCCGTCGGTGAGGTTCAGGCGTCCCTGGCCGCTGAAGCGCCAGTCGCTGAATTGGCCCACGTAGTGGCTGCCGTCGACACCGATCAGTTCGCCGCGACCGCTGAGGGCACCTTCCTTGAACTGCCCGATCCAGACGTCGCCGTCGGCGTTTTCATAACGGCCTTTGCCATTGAGTTGGTTTTGTTTGAAGCCGCCGACGTAGATGTCGCCTTCGGCGCTGTTGAAGGTGCCTGGGCCCTCCAGTTGGCCGTTGACGAAACGGCCGCTGAACTGGTTGCCGCTGGCGTCGCTGCGTTGGCCCTCGCCGTTGGGTTTGCCCCGGGTGAACTGACCCTGGTATTGGCTGCCGTCTTCCAGTTCGAGGCGCCCGAGGCCCGAATACAGGTCGGCCTTGAACTCGCCGCGATAGGTCATGCCGCCTTCTTTGAGGGTGCCTTCGCCGTCACGCCGGCCCAGCTTGAAACCGCCGCTGTAGCTGCTGTCCTTGGTGGTCAGGCTGCCCTGGCCGTGAAACAGGCCCTGTTGGAACTGGCCGCGATAGACCTCGCCGTTGCTGCCGTGCCATTCGCCCTGGCCATGCCATTGACCGTTTTCGAACTGGCCGGCGTACCAACTGCCATTGGGGTAATCGATGCGTCCCTGGCCCTGGAGCAACCCGTTGACCAACTCGCCGCGATAGCGCCCGCCGTCCGGCAGCCGAGCATCGGGCGGCAGGAGGGATTCGCCATCGCCGCAAGCGGCAAGCAACAGGGTCAGCGTCAGGGGTACAAGTGAGCGCATAAGGGGATCCTGGTAATTAGGGGACCGAGTATGCCGCAGGCTTGTGACTTATATATAGAGAGGCGGTGCGAAACAGCGCGGGCTGTTCGCACCCAGGGGCTTCAGACAAAGCAGAGGGACAGGGGCTCGGCGATATAGGCGGGCTTTTCCTGGCCTTCGATTTCCAGGGTGGCGGTGGCCTTGAGCAGCCACTGGCCGGGTTTCTTTTCCAGGACTTCGGTCAGTTCGACCTTGAGCCGTACCTTGGAGTCGACTTTCACAGGCTGGATGAAGCGCACACTGTCCAGGCCGTAGTTGACCACCATCTTCAGGTTTTCCGGCAGGACGAGGATGTCTTCCATCAATTTCGGAATCAGTGACAGCGAGAGGAAACCGTGGGCAATGGTGCTGCCGAATGGGGTTTGCGCGGCCTTGACCGGGTCCACGTGAATGAACTGAAAGTCCCCCGTGGCTTCGGCAAACAGGTTGATACGCTCCTGATCGATGGTGAGCCATTCGGAACGTCCAAGTTCCTTCCCGACATAATCTTTGAGCTCTGCAACAGGAACATAGGGCATTGAGACTCTCCTTGGTTCATCGGCTTTTGTAGTGTTCAAGCGGCGTGGGCCTGAGCCCCAGACATCCACTTTAGATCAACATGGCCATTGGGTCGGGTCAACCCTCCATGCTTTTGGCGAATGCCGGTGCATAGCGGGCGCGTGCTTATAATGCGCGACGGTTTTTGCGAGGGACGCGGGATGTTGTTACGAGGTCTGACATGGCTGGTGCTCTTTCAATTGCTTGGCACGGCGCTCAATCACCTGATAGTGCCCGTGCTGCCGGGGCCGATCATCGGCCTTCTGCTATTGCTGGTGTACCTGGTGGTCCGCGGTGAAGTGGGAGAGCCGCTGAACCAAGCGGCCAGCAGCTTGCTGCGTTACCTGCCATTGCTGCTGGTGCCGCCGGCAGTGGGGGTGATGGTCTATGCCCGGGACATTGCCGCGGACTTCTGGGCAATCACTGGGGCGCTGGTGTTGTCCCTGGTGATTTCCATGGGGTTTGTCGGGGTGCTGATGCAGAAACTGGTCAAGCGCCAGGTGCACAAGGAGGGCGAGCAATGACCCTCGACTGGCAAGGCGCCTGGGCTGCAGTGATTCATCACCCGCTGTTTGGCATCGGCATCACCTTGGGTGCCTATCAACTGGTGCTGGCGGCGTTCGAGAAAACCCGCTGGATCTTCCTGCAACCGGTGCTGGTGTCCATGTTGCTGGTGATTGGCGTGTTGCTCGGCTGCGGCCTGACGTACGCCGAGTACCGCAAGAGCACCGAGATTCTGAGCATTCTCCTGGGGCCGGCCACGGTGGCCCTGGCGGTGCCGCTGTACCTCAATCTGCGACGGATTCGCCAGTTGTTCTGGCCAGTTTTTACTACGCTGGTGGTGGGTGGGGTAGTGGCCACCGGGTTGGGTGTGCTGCTGGGCTGGTGGTTCGGTGCCGAGCACATGATTTTGATGACCATGGCGCCCAAGTCGGTCACTTCGCCCATTGCCATGCTGGTGGCTGAGCAGATCGGCGGCGTGGCGGCGCTGGCGGCGGTGTTTGTGCTGATCACCGGGGTGGTGGGGGCGATTGTCGGCCCAGCGTTGCTCAATCGCCTGGGCGTCCATAGTCCGGAGGCGCGGGGCATGGCCCTGGGCATGACGGCGCACGCGGTGGGCACCTCGGTGGCCCTGCAGGAAAGTGACGAGTGCGGCGCCTTCGCGGCGCTGGCCATGAGTTTGATGGGGGTGGCCACGGCAGTATTGCTGCCGTTGGCGGTGTCATTGGTGGTTTAAGGATGTGTGTATGAGCCTGGCGCTTTTCCCGTTGAACACGGTGCTGTTTCCCGACTGCATCCTCGATTTGCAGATCTTCGAGGCGCGCTACCTGGACATGATCGGCCGCTGCATGAAACAGGGCGACGGCTTTGGCGTGGTCTGCATCCTGGAAGGACAGGAAGTCGGCCTGGCCCCCGAGGGCCATGCGCTGATTGGTTGTGAAGCGCGGATCACCGATTTTCACCAGCAGGGCAACGGGCTGCTGGGGATTCGGGTCAAGGGCGGGCGGCGTTTTCGGGTGCTGAGCAGTGAGGTGCAGAAAGACCAGCTGATCCTGGCCCAGGTGCAGTGGCTGGATGAGGTGCCGGAGCGTGCGCTGCTGGATGAAGACGCCGACCTGATCGCGTTGCTCAAGGCCTTGGCCGAACACCCGATGGTCGAAGCCCTGAACATGGGCGGTGAGGCCAGCGGCCAGCAATCATTGGCCAATCAGTTGGCCTATCTGTTGCCTTTTTCGGAACTGGACAAGATCGACCTGTTGCAACTGGACGATCCCCAGCAACGCCTGGATGCGATTCAGGCATTGCTGGATCAGTTGCAGGGCGAATTGTTCACCTGAGTGGCCCGCCGTTATCTGCGGTGTCCACCGCCCTCAATAGGCATAGCGCATCAGGGCGTGGGGTAAATGGCGCATCGACATGAATCCGCACAGGGCAATCATCGCCGGCAATACCAGCCACCAGGCTTTGGCCGGCATGGCCGCCAAGGGGGCTTGGCGCTGGATCAGGCTCAGGCTGGCGGCACAGATACAGGCGGCGAGCATGGTGCCCGCCAGAATGTCGCTGGGCCAGTGGGCGCCGAGGTAGACCCGCGAGAGGGCGATCGACGCCGCCGGCAGGCAGCCCAGCAGCAGCCAGGTCAGGCGCATACGCGGCGGCTGGCCGCGCCCGGCCAGTACCGCCAAGGTTAGAAACAGAGCGAAGGCGCCGGAAGAGTGGCCGCTGGGCATGCTGTAGGTGGTCAATGGTTCGGTCAGGACTTCAGGGCGCACCCGGGCGAAGAACCATTTGCTGCCGGTGTTGGCCAGGGCGGTGAGCAGCAGGGTGGCGCCGGCGAAGAGCGCCTGGCGCCATTGCCGGGTGGCCAGCAAGAGCAGGATCAGGGCGGCACTGATGATCAGCATGGCGTGGAATTCACCGACCTGTGTCAGCAGCACCATGATCCGGTCCAGTGGCTCGCTGCGGTGTTCTTGCACCAGGGCGATCAGGCCCTGGTCGAACTGGCTGAGGTAGGGGTAGCCGATAAACAGCCCCAGCAGAATCAACAGGCTCAGGCCGGCGATCATTAAGGTGGCCAGGCGATGGCGGCGCAGGGTGCCGGCGATGCCCAGTCCCAGCAAGACGGCCAGGCTCGCGGCCACGACCGCCGCCTGAGGCCAGAAGCCTTCCGGCAAGGGCAGGCGAATCGCCGCCCCGGTGGCCCAGCCGGGCAGCAGGTAGGCCACCGACCAGCCCGTTGCGGCCAGGGCGCTGACCGCCAAGAAACGCATAAAAGGCATGTCGAACATGCCGGCGACCATGGGCAGCATGGGGCGCAGCGGGCCGATAAAGCGCCCCACCAGCAGGCTGGCGATGCCGTAACGCTGGAAATAAGCCTCGGCACCGCTGATCCATTCTGGGTGATGGCGCAAGCCGGGCAGTCGCCGGATGCCCTGGTGGAAGCGTCGTCCCAGCAGGTACGACACCAGATCTCCCAGCAGCCCGCCGAGCAGCCCGAGCAACAACGTTTCCCCCAGGGGCAGGGCGCCGTTGCCGGCCAATACGGCAATGGCGAACAGCAGCACCGTACCGGGCACGATCAGCCCGGCAATCGCCAGGCATTCGATGCAGGCCACTATGAATACTGCAGCGGCCAGCCACTGCGGGTTCGCCGTCAACCAGCCGGTCAGGCCATCGAGCCATGGGCCCATAAATTCAACTCCATTGTTCTGAATACGTGGTTCTAAACGTGGGGCGGATGCCTGGGGGCGCTCAATCGATCAGGTAGTAATCGCGTCCTTCGACCTGGCCCCTGCGCAGAGGGTTCCGCGTGCAGTACGGGGCGTAGGCGGCGTCGACGAAGCGATACATCAGGTGTTCGTCGCGTCCCTTGGGAATCCCCAGGCGCGTGGTCTGGATGATCGTGCCGATCGGTTCACCGATGTCTTCGACCCAGAGCGCTTCGTGGTCGAAACGCTTGGCATCCCAGGCCGGAACCTTGAGCCCCAGGGCTTTGCACAGCAGGGTTTGCCCGGCGCACAGCTTGTGTTTGGGGCGCGGCTGGCCGCGGGCGTCCGGGTTGTTCGAGAGCATGTGCGCCAGGCTGGCAGGGCCGGAAAAGGCATCGACCCAGGGGTAGCCCGACTTGATCAAGACGGTAGCGTTTAACCTGTGATTTTTTAGGGTTCGTTTCATCACTGAGATCATACCGAATGCCCCGGCTTTTCTCACTCCGTGGGTGTTTGGGTCGGTGCTTGACGCAACCGCTCCAAACGATGCGTTAAAAGCTCTTGTAGTCCGATCAGGGTGGTTTGATGTGCGGGGACTTGTACCCGTGCAGAAAATCGCCGGATACGTGGTGTGTGGCCGCTACGCGGGGCGGTGCAGTGGCTCCGCATTCTGGTGACGCTTCGCTTTTTAAAAGAAAGTTAAAAGGCGAAATAAACCGCCAAGGTATCAAGGTTATTCCGCTTATGGATAAAACGGAAAATTGACACAATAAACGAAAAAAGCCCTTTATCGGGCCTTTTTTTTGACTAGCTTTAATATTTAAGCATGTCCACCAAGTCTCTATAATGCTTGATTTTATCATTAAATACGGCCATAAATTCAACGCCGCCGAGTTCAAAGCATGGGTGAAAAAGTGATTGTCTTGTTGCTTTCTTTTCTTGGCTTTCTACTTCTTGATAATCGTAAGCCTTACTACCAGCGATCAAAGTGAAGTAGCCAATGTTGCATTTTATTTTCTTGAAAACTCGACCGTTTTTCACAAGCGATATTCTTACAACGTATTCTCTTCTAACTTCTTGATATTTGAAAAAGTCAGTTTCAGGCTTATCTAAAAATACCTCCCACACTGCCGGGTCAAAATTGATTTTATTGGTGGCGTTCTTCTCAACATCTGATGCAAGATAATCAGTATATTTTTTTGTTTGAGAGAGCGAAGAAACTGGCTTATATGCTTTTGCAACGCAAAGTTTTATCGCCGCAAAATCGTAATCATATTCGTCAAGGTCAATAATATGAATTTTTTTTGCTCTCGCCTCTGTGTATTCATCCGACTTAAAATAGTCCTTAAATACAGCATTGGCGACGTTTATGCCCGTTGAGTAATTACTGATAATGAGATATTTATTTAGTCTATGATTAGAATAGGTTTTGTCTTTACTTAATACAGCAGCAGAACGGAACGCATCATAAGCTAATTGTCTAACGTCAAATTTTTTTGGTTTAGTGATAATTGTTTTTAACATAAGTCTCCTTTTTAAATTTCTTACTTTTATTAAATCATATTAAAAGACCTTGTCAAATTAAACCGCCAAACTTTTTAGTGTGAAAGATGTTATTGTCAAACCCTATTTTAAAATAAAGTTCGACCATAAATATATTTTAAACATGTTATTGACACGCAGTTAAAGGCTTAATCAAGCCATTAAATGACCGTTGCAAAAATACGAAAACTAAAAAATATCAAAATCTTCTAAAAATAAATTAGACAAAACTTTGTATAAATTATTTTCACGGAATAAACCGCCAAGGAATTGAAGACATAAAAAAGCCCCGGTGAAGGGGCTTCAAGGTGTCGCTAGGTTTTAGATTTTTTCGGCTTTCAACTTGTCAATCAAAGCTTCAAACGTATCGACCTCGTTTTTCTGCATCAAGTCAGCCAAGAACAAAGAATAAGTGGCAAAGCCTTTATCTTTCATTGCTTTACTAGCAATGCCTTGTTTCGCTTTCTTCAAGATGAACTCTACGCCATCGATCTCAACCTTATACTTATCCGTAGGCTCCTTGGGTGCCTTTGGTGCGTTGTCGCTCACGCTCTTGCCGGTTTTGGCTGGGGTTTCTACTTTGTAGTAGGAAAGCACCACACCAACAAAATCAGCCTCGTTATAGCCGTGTTTTTCACGCAAAGCATCCAGCTCTTCAACCAGATCAAGAACCTTAGCTTCGTTGGCGTCAGCTTTTAGGCTTTCAATCTGTGCTTCCAATGATTTTTGCTGTGCGAGTAGGTCAAGCAATTTAGACATTTTCAACGATCCTTGATGGTGTTCGCCGATCATAATTTCAAAAAAAAATCTTGTCAAAATAAACCGCCAAGGTTTAAGCAGTTAAGGTTTTTGATTTTAGATCCACCAGATGAGCTTTTGACGTTCTGCCCTACATCTTATATATAGATTTACGAAGTAAATATCTTTTCTTTTGTGAAAACGTTCGAATAAGCCCGCAAGAATAAGGAAATCTAAAAAATCCCGGTTAACGCTCCTTATTTATTTCCCCCCTTCCGGTTAACGCTCCTTATTTTTTCGTGCCGATTATCTTTTAAAATATGGGTAATTTCAAAGCATGATAATACGGTTAACAGCATTTGTTATTTTTTTACTGTCTTAAGCTTGTAATTAGTTTTTTTTGTGGTTAATTATAAGTATAACAAGGGTGAAAAATAACCATGAAATACATTTTAAAAGAGAATGGCAAAGAAAAAGAAGTGTTCAAGCTGAAAGGTTATGTATCAGTTCCTCGCGTTTTTCTAGCTCTTCCATTGTTCAACACAATAAACGCTCACAAAGAGCCGAGAGGCTTTGAAATAGCCAAAAACCACAATGCTAAAAACATACATATTGCTTCAACGTCGTTGACTATATTCAATGATTTTGAAGTATTTCTTTTTATTTTGCGAAAAGTATACAGCAGCAAAAGCAATGAATTTGAATTTACTCTTGATGAAATAATGAATGACTTTGATGTTAAAACATCACATAGAACAACGTATTTTTCGATCTTCAAGCAGTCAATTAGAAAGCTCAATAAGATCAATATTGAATATGAAGAAGAAACGGAAGATGGAACAAAAACTGTTTTTCTAAACTTCATCACTGGCGAGCTGACTAAAAAAAGTGGAAAGATTGAAGTATCAAAACGCTTTATTGAGTTTTTTGGTAGCCTCAAAGAGTTGTACGAGATCGACACGAAGATGCTGAGCTTATTAACTAATGAGTATCAGCGTATTCTTTATGTGTTGTACGTTTGTAATAGACGCAACAAAACAAACTATTTCAGTGTTGAAATGTTAAAAGAACGATTTCGCATCAGCGATAAAATGCCCAGCAAAACATTCATAATGAAAATAAGAAAGGCCAATGAAGCACTTCAAGAAATGGGCCTAATTGAAGACTTTAAAGAAGAAAAAAATAATCGAGTAACTACAAGGTTTTTAGTCGATTACAGTTATAAGTCGCTCTACAAGGATTTTAAAGAAAAAAAAGCAATTGCTGAAAAACTAAAAGCGTCGAGTATCGAAAAGAAAGCCGTTAAAGGTTTGAATTTAGATGCTTTTGAAAGTGATATACCTGACAGCTTCAAAGAAACAATCGAAGCGTCAAAAACAACAAATTAATGAGGTGAGAAAATGGAAGCAAAGGAAATCAAAGAAATAGATTTAAAACACGTCAGCATTGCCGCTCAGGCATTGATTACGCACATTGAAAGCATATTGCCAACCATCCCTAGTGATCGAGTGCGTCAGCTCGTAGCGATGAAGCTGGGCGATGCCATCAGCCAAGGTGGTAATGAGGCCATGTTGCGTCAAATTCTGTTGTTGGCTGTTACAGCAATCGAAAGTAGCGAATTGATAGAACATAAGATGACTACCGGCGATCTTGAATACAACCCTTTTACAGGGGAAATACTCAGCGAAATAAACGTTTTGCCAGCCGTTGTTGCTGTCATAAAAGTGCAAAAAGAAGTATTGAAAAGCAAAGCACCGAAATCAACACCAAGTGAACAAAAACCGCCAAGTTCAGCGGTTTAACATCGATCAGGAGAATGATGAATGTAAGAAATGTAATCACCTTTTTAACGCTGCTTTTCCTTCCTGCCGTTGCGTTCGCTGACGGTGATGCAACCGCCGCCCGTGTTGAATTGATTTCATCAAATATCGGATTGATCAAGCTCGTAGTTTTTTTGACCGGATTTATCTTATTTGTTAACGGTGCATACAAGCTGAAATTGCTAACCGATGAGGGCGGAAAAATGGGTAAAAGTGTTCCGCTTATTTACATCATCATCGGGGCTGTTCTTATGAATGTCACGTTAGCCATTGGCGTGTTCGGAAATACTTATTTCAAAGCCGGGGATTTCTGTTTTGTCGTGTCCGAAGGTGCGATAAATAACGCTTGTATGAATACTGAAGTTTCGGGGCTTACGGGTGAATTGAAAGCCAGAATTGAAAAGCTTTCGAGCGGAGGCACAGCCGAAAAATTCTTGGAGAATATCCAAATTATTATTGGACTTTTTCAAATTATTGGATTGATTTATTTTTCGGTTGGAGCCTATGGGATTGCACAAGTATCAAATGGTTCATCAAAAGAAAGTGGCTACGGTAAACCGATTATAACCATGTTTGCATCTGCGTTGATTGTCGATATACCGCACACCGCTCAAATGGCAATCAATACGTTGCACGATATAGGAATTAACTTTTAAAAACATAGGGGGAAATTATGAAAAATACGATGTTGCTTTTAACGCTTCTATTTTCAGTTAATGCTTTTGCTGAACCCTATAAATCTCGATTTGTATGGTCAGATAAGTGCGTTGATGGCAATTGCACAAGCTCAGAAATTGAAGCTGTAAACAGGGAAAATGCTGAAAGAGGTAGACAGCATTTATTGAATTTAGAAGAAGAGGAAAGAGAAAGAGAACGAGAATGGTCGCGTCAACATGCCGAAGACCAAGCCAGAGCGGATGCAGCCCCAAAATATGTACATACACCCAAAGGGCCTGTCATAACCTGCGTGCAAGAAGTTTACGAAAAAGCCACCGGTATTTTGGGCGATGATGCAACAAACCACATCGACGTTTCTATTATTTCGCCGGGTAAATGTAGTTTTGAAGTAAAAGAATTTGGAGACTTTGGGCGTGGTTGCGACAATCTAGCCGCACTTTCTAGCATTGCAAAAATGGGGTTTTATCAAGAAGAACAATGCAGATATGAAGCCGAAAGCTGGAAAGTATATTCACAGTATAAAGACGTAATTTATACCCCCGAATGGACTAATGCACTAAGTCGCGAATATCACAAAAAGTTGGAGCCAATTAAACAAAAGCACAGAGGCAACGTTGCTAAATTGCAAGATCAAGAAAAAGCGTTGAATAAATCCGAGGAATAAATAAGCCCAGAACAGGGTTTTTTGTTCGTATTTGATTTTTTAATATTATTATATATAATAATATTAACAACATCTTTTAATGAAATGAAAACATCGAAAATAGTAATTTTAGTTTTAGGTATAGCACTAGCCGCATTTTTTACTTCGATTTATTTTGCAGTAGCCGCAAATTTCTACAACATTCAATTTTTTTTATTGATCGCCATTCAAGGCCTTGGCATTTACGCATTGCTAGGTTTGAAGGGTGAAGCACAAAGGAGAGAAAACAAAACAAACAATAATGATGAGGTATCACAATGATCAAGCTTTCAATTTTAACAATCGCATTATTTGCTTCAATGTCAGCAAATGCGTCTTTCACTTACATGACAACAATTGACGCGAATATCGTTTTCGTCAAACCACAAACTGACGAAAGTATGTGTCAAGCTTCATCAAGATATATCAAAGATTATGCCCAAGGCTTGGGCGTGAATATTGACGTTGGTGCGGGGATTTCTGGAAGTGTGTGCAACGTTGATATTTACAATATCAGTTCATTTGCAAATGTGGGTCAGCTCGCTAGCGTGGGCAACTACGTCAAGTCGTTAAAGGCTGAAAACTACACAATGTCTAGTATTGTGTATGGGCTAAATGATGGAACCGGCCAGCCACTATTATGGAACGACAAAATCTACGCAGATACGCTATGGACTTTGAGATAAAAGAAAACGCCTTGAAGGCGTTTTTTTAATGTGGGCTAGGTTTTTGTAGTCGGCTTCTTTTATTTTGATGATGCTCACTTTCAGCATTTTGTTTTTTACTTTCTGCTTGTGCTGCAAGCACTCGCATTTCTGAAAGCATTTCACTTTGAACGCCTACTGTGTCTTTTGAAGTAAACACATCAACAGCAGCATTTACTGAACCCTCGAGCAAACCTACTGCTGCATCTCTGGTTGTTGATGCGGCTTCTTTTGCACTGCCTTTGGCACTATCACCGATTGAGGGTTTTTCATCAGGTTTTTCAGTGGGTAAAGCTTTGATATTGTTTTCTTCAATCGGCTTCTTAAAGGCTGAATTTTCAAGCTTCATTTTTTCAAGTTTTTCTTTATCTTCGGCAGTCGGTTTAAAACCTTTCAACGAATAGCCTTTTTGATCTAACCCCATCATGGAAAATTGAAGCCATGCAGCACGCTTAAAATCGTCCGTTCCTGACAGGTGCAAGGTTTGAGGTTTGCCGCTCTCTGTGAGCTTCTGCAAGCCCGCCTTGATCGCCATTAGGCTGTTAGTGTTGAAGTCAGCACGGCCCGCCACTGGATCATATTCAAAAGCTTTCTTATTCGTCCCTTTGTAAAAAAAATCAAGACCATCAGGCGTATCGAACCGGGTATCTAGCACACGATTAGATTTCTTGATCCTCTTTTCTGTGATGCTTGATTGCTCATCATGAAAATCGCCGCCAATGCTTCCATAATCACGCACAGGAGCCGTTTTCACTCCAAGACGTGCAAGCGTGTCACCGAACTGGGGATCGTCGCCAAAACGGGCTTTAAGAGCTTTGTAAGAAGCTCCAACCTCAGAGGCTTTGAAGATCTGGCCGTCTTTCTCCAGGGAATAGGCATTGTTCCCGTTGGTGATCAACGTGAAGCCGTCATTATCAAGAAATTCAAGGAACTCGCCAGCGGTCATAGCCTTATCAGTTGCGGCATTTACCGCTTCTTTAAATTTGGTCTTCTCGGACTTTATCCCACGGTTTTCAAGCCTGTATTCGTTTGAAGGTTGGGGATTTGTAGGCATTCCGGGTTTTAAGAAGTTTCTATTTTCAACGACTTTTAAACCGTTTTCGATTTCGGTTTTGTGAAGGGCTTTTTCAAACAAAGCATAATCATGTAATTGTTCGTATACCTTGCCGCCGTTATCTCTTTTATTCCAGATCAAGTGAACATGGATTTTATCTGTATCAGTGTGAACGGCCCAGCGGTGCCTGTGTTTGTCTATTTTAAGAACATCACGCCACACGCCCAACGCTAATTCAGCAGCTTTTTCGGGTGTGATTTTATCGGACACATCAAAGCTGATCATTTCGTGCAAGCCTTGAACTTCTTGTTTTCTTCCTGTTTTACCATCGTGTTTATTGTTAATCTGATCGCACTTCTTAACGCCAAGCTTCACATAGTCTTTTATGCTGGTGCCTTCAAATTTTACTTCACTACCGCCAACCAAAGCGGCTTTTGATAAGGCGTAATTCATCGTGCGGCCCATGGCTGCACTGTCAGGTAATTTACTTAATTTCTTTCTGATCATTTTGAGCCTCTCTTTTTGATTACTGTTTTTTTGGTTCTTGTAGAAATCCAATCAGAAAGATACTCGAAACGTGATGATGATTTTTCGATGACTTTCAAAGCAGCTACAACTAGCTTTTTGTTTGTTTCAGTAAGTTCTTCATCGGAATTCAATTTTGTAGCGATTTGGTTAATGTTGTTGCCGATGTCTTTCAACTCACTTTCAATATCTTTCAAGGTTTCTTGAATTTTTTCAGCAGAAGCAATTAACGCAGGGTTATTGAACTCAACGGTTTGAGCAAAGCCATCGTTAACAATCTTTTTGATTATTGCTGTTTTAGTCATTGAAAGACTAGAAGCGAGGTCGTTAAATTTCTGCATGTCTTCTTTTGAAATTCTTATTGATACTTTATCTTGTGCCATGTGTCTCCTGATCGGGGTTTATTTTTAATTTGGTGAACAAAGGCC
>NZ_JALQCW010000067.1 GCF_023241715.1 Pseudomonas morbosilactucae | reverse complement strand
CCGCGCCGGTGAGCAAGGGCGGGGGCTTTGCGGGTGGTCGCCGACGAAGTCGGGCAACTGCGCGCACCAGCAAGGCCACCGAGGAAATTGTCACGGTGGTGCGGCAGAACCAGGACATGGCCCGTGAAGCGGTAGCGCTGATGGCCGACGGCAAAATGCAGGCCGAACAGGGCTTGGCCCTGGCGGCCGAGGCCGGCACGGTCATCGTCGAGATTCAGGACGGAGCGCAAAAAGTAGTGAGTGCGGTGGGGCAGTTCGCCAACCAACTGTCCACTTAAGCCTCAGGGCTCGCAGAGGGGGGCATCGACGGTGACTGCTGCCCCCGGGCGGATGCCGTTACAATCGGTGCTTTTCCAGGAGCCTTCCATGAGCCCATCCCCGCGTCGCCCGGTCCCGCTGTCCAAAGCCTACCGCCTGCTCAACCATGGGCCCACGGTGCTGGTCAGCGCGGCCCATGGCGGGCAGCGCAACATCATGGCGGCGGCCTGGGCCATGCCCCTGGACTTCGAGCCACCGAAAGTCGCTGTGGTGCTCGACAAATCCACCTGGACCCGCGAGCTGCTGGAGGCTTCCGGCAGCTTTGTGCTGCACGTGCCTTGTGTGGCCCAGGCCGATATCGTGCAGACCGTGGGTTCAACGTCAGGCCTGGAATTGAGCCGCGAACCGGGCCACGACAAGTTCAGCGCCTATGGCTTGCAGACCTTTGCCGGTGAGCAGCTCGGGGCGCCGTTGCTGGAGGGCTGTGTGGCGTGGCTGGAGTGTCGCCTGCTGCCCGAACCGCACAACCAGCAGCAGTACGATCTGTTCCTGGGCGAAGTGATCGCCGCCCAGGCCGATGAGCGAGTGTTCAGCGACGGTCGCTGGCACTTCGAAGGGCACGACTCACTGCGCACGCTGCACCATGTGGCCGGCGGGCATTTCCTCAGCATCGGTGCCGCGCTGGACGGCAAGTCCCTGGCGGACTGAGCCGCTGTACTTAGAACTTAGCATTTAGAGGGCGGTGTAACCGCCGTTGCGCTGTGCTCCAGGGCCGCGGCGAAGGCCATGAGTTTGGGCGAGCATTGCCGCGACGGTGGATACACCAGGGACAGCTCGCGGCTACGCCCGGCGAAGTCTTGCAGGATCGGCACCAGGCGCCCGTCGGCGACGGCGTCCTGCACGGCGAACTGCATCACTTGGGCGATGCCGAAACCGCCGAGCACCCCGTCTACCAGGGCGTCGCCAATATCGAAGATCAGACGCCCGGCCACCGCCACTTCCCGCTCCTTGCCCCGGTCCATGAACGGCCATTCCACCAAGCGCCCAGTGTGCAGGTTGCGCACCGTCAGGCAGTCGTGGCGCTGCAGGTCGTCGAGGGTCTGCGGCGCTCCGTGGCGGGCCAGGTAGGCGGGGGCGGCCACCGTTACCCAGTTCAGCGGCGGCAGGCGCCGGGCAATCAGGCGCTGGTCCTGTATGGGGCCGGTGCGCACCACGGCATCGAAGCCTTCTTCAATGATGTCCACCAGGCGATCGGTCATCACCGCCTCGATGCACAGGTCGGGGTATTGTCGGGTCAATTCGCCGATCACCGGCATCACCACCTTGCGTCCGTACAGCGACGGGGTGCTGATTTTCAGCACCCCGCTCGGCGAGTCGCGCCGGTCCAGCAGCAGGTCGCGGGTCTGGGCCAGTTCCGCCAGCAACGGCGTCGCCCGTTCCACCAGCACCCGGCCGTCCGGGGTCAGGCTGACGCTGCGGGTATTGCGTTGCAGCAGGCGCACACCCAGTTGCTGCTCCAGGCGTGAAATGGCTCGGGACAGGCCGGACTGAGTCAGCCCCAGGTCGCTGGCGGCCCGGGTAAAACTGCGGGTTTCGGCGACCTTGACCAGCAGGCGCAGGGCGTTCAAATCCATGATTAAAGTCATTACTGAAAGAAGAAAGGCCGTATTTATCATTTCTGAGTCATCAGTGACACTGGCCGCCGATTTTTCTTTCAAGGACTCCACCCATGCCTTCTTCCGTCGTGCCGCGTCCCAGCGGCTGGATGCTGTTCTTGCTGGCCTGCGCCCAGTTGATCATCGCTCTGGACGCCACCATCGTGTTTGTCGCGTTGCCGGAAATCGGCCGTGACCTGGGCTTTTCCGCGCAGCAACTGCAATGGGTGGTGAGTGCCTACAGCGTGGCATTCGGCGGCTTCCTGCTGCTGGGTGGGCGGGCTTCGGACCTGCTTGGCAAACGGCGCTTCTACATGATCGGCCAAGGCTTGTTCGCCCTCGCGTCCCTGGCGGGCGGCCTGGGCGGCAGTGCCTTGCTGCTGGTGCTGGCCCGGGCGGTGCAGGGCGTGGGCGGCGCCTTGCTGTTCCCCGCGACCCTGGCCCTGATCAACACCCACTACGCCGAGGGGCCGGCGCGCAACAGCGCCTTCGCCGTATGGAGCGCGCCTCGGCGGCCGGCCTGGCCCTGGGGGCACTGCTTGGCGGTGTGCTGACTCAGTGGCTGGGGTGGGAAGCGGTGTTTCTGGTCAATGTGCCGTTGGCCGGTGCCTGTGGCTTGCTGGCCTGGCGCTGGATTCCCGCCGACCCGCCGGCGCAACCCGGTCGGCATTTCGATGTGAGCGGTGCGTTGACGGTGACCCTGGGCGGCACCTTGCTGGTGTTCTCCATCGTCCAGGCGCCCGAGTGGGGCTGGACGGCGCCGGCGACCCTGGGCTGCATGGCGCTGGCCTTGACCCTGCTGGGGCTATTCGCCTGGATCGAGCAGCGTGGCCATGACCCGCTGATGCCTTTGCGGCTGTTCCAGCATCGCGGTTTGCGCCTGTCGATGTGGCTCACCGGTTTGTTCATGAGCAGCTTCGGCGTGCAGTACTACTTCCTGGCCTTGTACTTCCAGCAGGTCTACGGCTACAGCGTGTTGCTCAGCGGCCTGGCCTTCCTGCCGTCGACTCTGGTCTGCACCCTGGGCATCTGGCTGGCCGAGCGCATGCTGCAACGGTTTGGCCTGCGCGGCACCTTGGTCAGCGGGCTGCTGGCCGGTGCCTTGGGCATTGCCCTGGTGGCGTGGGCCCTGCCTCAGGGGCAGGGGTTCTGGGGGCTGTTGCCGGGCATCGTGGTCCTGAGTCTGGGCCAGGGTATGACGTGGACCGGCATGTGGGTGGCGGCCGGGCAGGGCATTGCCGCGACTGAACAAGGTGTGGCGGCGGGCATGGCGTCCACCAGCCAGCAGATTGGTGGGGCGCTGGGGTTGGCGTTGTTGGTGTCCCTGGCCAATGCTGCAACCCAGTCCAGCGACCTGGCCCACGGCATTCAACTGGCGGTGGCGGCGAGCGCCTTGCTGGCGTTGTTCGGCGCGGCACTGGCGTGGCGCCTGCGCCAGCCCTCGGCGGCACTGTTGCGCTGCGCCGAGGCCGGCTGAGCCCCCTGCTCCTCAGGGCGTATGCCGCAGAGCGCGAGTCAGATCCACACGTCGTTGGCCGCCGTGCGTTCACCGCCTTCACCGCCGGTATTGCGCACGCCCTTGGGCTCGATCAGCAGCAGTTTCACTTCCTCTTCGGCGTAGGGTTTATGTTGCTGGCCCTTGGGCACGACAAACATTTCCCCGGCGTTGAGGATCACTTGGCCGTCGGGAAAGTCGATGCGCAGCGTGCCTTCGAGGACGATAAACGTCTCGTCGGTGTCCAGGTGGTCGTGCCAGATGAAATCCCCGTGCAGCTTCACCAGCTTGAACTGGTAGTCGTTCATTTCAGCGATGACCTTGGCTTGCCAGTGCTCGTTGATCAGGCCGAGTTTCTGCGCAAAATTCAGGCTTTGGTAAGGGGCGTGGGCGGCGGAAGTCGGGGTGGTGTTCATGGGGCGGATCCTGAGTCGAAGATTGAGCGCTCAGGGTAGCCAGGGCCGCCGGGGTGATTCTTGAACGATTGTGCGTGGCTCAGCGGCCATGCATTTTCAGCCAGCGTGCCGGCGGCAGGCCGTAGGTCTTGCGAAATTGCCGGGTCATGTGGCTCTGGTCGGCAAAACCGGCCATCAGCGCGGCGTTGGCCAGGGGCTGGCCCTGGATCAGCAGAGCGCGCACCAGGTCCAGGCGGCGCATGGTCAGGTAGCGATAGGGGCTGGTGCCGAACAGCAGGCGAAAGTCCCGGGACAGGCTCCAGCGGTCGCGCTCGCTGTGGGTCGCCAGTTGCTCCAGGGTGATGTTCTGGTCCAGGGCGCTGTGCATAAAGGCGCGGGCCCGTTCCGCTGCCCGGTAGTCAAAAGGGGCGCCGGGGGCGGGTACGCCGGCAACGTTGTTCAGCGCGTGGGCCAAGTCGAACAGGGCGTCTTCCTGCTCCAGTGGGTCCAGCGGGCTGTCCATGCTGCGCAGCAACACATCGGTGGCGGCGAACAGGCGCGGGTCGGTGGACAGGCCGTTCTTGATAAAGGGCAATGGCTGGCCGCCGAGGATCTGCTGGATCAGCGCCGGCTCGACGTAAATCATCCGGTACTGAAAGCCGTCCTGGGTTCCGGCCTCGCCATCGTGGGCTTCGTCCGGGTGCAGCACCATGGTTCCGCCCGGCAGGCTGTGGCGCCAGCCGCCGCGGTACTGAAAACTCTGCACCCCGGACAGGGTGCGGCCGATGGCGTAAGTGTCGTGGCGGTGCATGTCATAGCCATGGCCAGAGAAATACGCCTCGATGCGCTCCAGCCCCTGAGCGGGTGGCGCACGCTGAACCCAGTCGATCAGGGGGGCGGGTCTGGCCATGGGCGGTCCTGTGTTCGGCGTTGACGGAGGGGCGGGTCGCGACGCACTCGATGTCGCTGCCAGCGGCTAAAAATACCCGGATTCCAGCCCGAGTGCTGGGGTAAACAGGGGGGCGATACCTGGCGGCGGGGTGCTGCAGGGCACACGGGCCAGCCAACGCCGGCCCGTGCCCGATGATCGCGGGTTCATGTCAGCAGCGGCGGTGCCGGATCGTTGTTCAGGTTTGTGTCGGCTGGCGAGCGCTGCAAAGTCTCCGGCATGGCCACCAGCAACAGTACAAAGGCAGTGCCCGCTATGGCCGCCAGGGTCAGGAACGCCGCGCTGTAACCGGCTTGTTGCACCACCAGGCCGCCAGGCCGTTGCTCAGGGCAGCGCCCAGGCCGAACACCGTGGACAGGGCCCCGAGGCTGACATTGAAGCGCCCGGTGCCCTGGGTCAGGTCCTTGACCACCAAGGGGAACAGCGCGCCGAAAATCCCTGCGCCGACACCGTCCAGCAACTGCACGGCCACCAGCCAATAGGGATCATCCGACAGGGTGTACAGCACGCCGCGCAGGGGCAGGATGAGAAAGCCGGCCAACAGCAGCGGCTTGCGCCCCCAGATGTCTGCCTTGGCCCCCACCAGCAAGGCCGCCGGCACCATGACCAGTTGCGCTGCGACGATGCAGGCTGACGTCAGGGGCGTGGCCAGGTGCAGGTTCACCAAGGAGAGTTTCTGGCTCACCAGCGGCAGCATCGCCGCATTGGCCAGGTGGAACAGCGCGCAGCACAGGGCGAACAACAGCAACGGACGGTTGTGCAGCAATACGCTCAGCCCTGAAGGCTGTTCACCATGGGCTGGGCCTTGAGGGTCGAATCCGCGGGCCACATCGTGGTCGATGGCGTCGGGGTTGATGCAGGCGATGGCGACCACGCTGGCCAGGGCCATCAGCGCCATCAGGTAGAACACCGCCACCGGGCCGAACAGGTACGCCAGGCCGCCGGCCAGCAGCGCGGCGCAGGCGTTGCCGGCATGGTTCCAGGTTTCATTGCGCCCGGTGCGGCGGGTGAAGGCCTTGGGCCCGGTGATGCCCAGGGAGATCGCTGCAATCGCTGGGGCAAACACCGAGGCCGCCGCCGCGCTGAGGGCCTGGGTCAAGGCCACCCACGTGAAGGAGGCGGTAAAGGGCAGTACCAGGCAACTGGCGGTCACCAGCAAGGCCGCGATGACCAGCAGGGCACGTTTGCCCCGTATGCGGTCGATCAGTGCCCCAGCGGGCGTCTGGGTCAGCAGGGCGGCAATGCCGGCCAGGGTCATCACCAGGCCGATGCTGGCCGGGTCCCACTGGTGAACGGCCAGCAGGTAAATCGCCAGGTAGGGCCCCAGACCGTCGCGAACGTCGGCCAGGAAGAAGTTGAGCCCGTCCAGTGAGAGGGCGTTACGACGATCGGCGGCTGTGTTCAAGACGATGCTCTCGGGCAGGGGGCAGCAGGGTATTAGCAATGACTCATGTTGAGTGACGGAAGTTTCAGGCGCCACTTGCCTTTGCGCGGCCTGCTGGTGCTTCATGCCTCGGCAGCCCGGCTGCGTGATGGACCAGCCCCCTTTAGACGACACGCCGACGTGTCTGGAGACCGAACATGGCAGTGACTTTCCGTCCGGTGGACGAGCAGGATATTGCGCGCATCTGCAGCTTTGCGCGGACCCAGGAGGAACAGTTTTTCTTCTTTCCCGCCGCCACCTGGCCGCTGACCCACGAACAATTGCGCGACTCCATTGCCCGCCGCTCCGACTCGACGGTGATCGAGCGCGATGGGCAGGTGGTGGGGTTTGCCAATTTCTATCGCTGGGAAACCGCCGGTATCTGCACCATCGGCAATGTCATCATCGACCCCGAAGCGCGGTCCGGCGGCCTGGGCGCGCAGTTGGTCAAACACATGATCAGCATCGCCCGCGACCGGCACCAAGCGACGGAGGTGACCTTGTCTTGCTTCAACAGCAATGTGGCGGGGCTGCTGCTCTATCCGAAGCTGGGGTTTGTGCCCTTTGCCATCGAGGAGCGGGTGAACAAGCAGCAGGAGCGGCTGGCGCTGATTCACCTGCGCTATCGCCCCTGATCGGTACCTTAGTGAACGGTCGCAGGAGCGGCCTATCACGCATCAGGCCATGAACCTAAACCGCTGAGGCGGCTGACCTTTAAAATCGGGACGTAACCCATGAGTGCGGCAACAGAAGCATCGGTTTATCTTTTTTCCTACGGCACCCTGCAGGACAAGGCGGTCCAACTGGCCAACTTTGGTCGTGAGTTGCAGGGCCGCGAGGACGCGATGCTCGGTTATGAGCAGAGCTGGGTGGAAATCACCGATCCGCAGGTGCTGGCCACCAGCGGCAAGACCCATCACCCGATCCTGCGCCCGGGCTCTGCAAGCAGCGCGCCGATCCCGGGCATGGTGTTTCTGATTACGCCTCAGGAGCTGGCCGCGGCCGACAGCTATGAAGTCTCGGACTACAAACGGGTCAGCGTGACCCTGGCCTCCGGGATTGAAGCCTGGGTCTACGTCAGCGCCTGAGGGGCGGGGTCATTCGGGTGGCAGGAACACGCCGACGCAGGCCAGCGCCAGCACCACGCCACCCAGCACCATGAACACATAGTTGAGCGGCGTGAAGCGGTCGTTGCTGCGGCCTTCGGGGTCGCCAGCAGCGGCATTCAGGCCGCGTTGGCCGAGCCAGGTGACCCAGGCCAGCACCGGCAGCAGCGCCAGGCTGGCAACGTCCACCAGCGGGTAGCCGATGTTGTTGCGCGACAGGGCGTCGACCAGATTGGTGACGACCACACCCACTACATAGAGCGTCGCCAATTCACTGGGGCGCCAGTCATGGCTGCGGCCATCTTGCTTGAGCCGAGCATTGGCTTCGCGGTACAGCGCGTGGGTGAAAAAGACCGCGAAGAACGCCCGGGCCACCGGCCAGATATCCCCACCATTGGCGAGCTTGAACTGTTGCCAGTTTTTGTAAGCCCAAAACAGCTGGTAGATGCCTAGGGTGAGGATGAAGAGGGTGAGGAACTTGCGCTGGGACACCACATAAAACGCTTGCAGCTCCACCGTCGGGGACGGGGTGACCAATTCTGCTTGTGGTGGGGCATAGAGATTGTCAGACACGATTACTCCTTGTTGAGGTCTGAAGGGGCGGCAACGTTAGCGCAGCTTGGTGGGTACGCCTAGTGCTGCTGTAGGCGCCCTTCGCTCAGGAGGCTGTCATCTGGCCTGACCAGGCCTTGTGAAAACGCCTGCTCCCCTCGGTGGCCCGTCGACGATCCCGGTGCTGGATCGGACGGGTAAATCGGTACGGCGTGAGCGGGCGCCGGCCCTGGCGGGGCTCAAGACGACTTGCCGGGTTTGATCAGGCTCTGGGCAGGAATGCCGAACAGTTGGTGCAGTTTCCAGATCATGGGCAACGTCAGTGCCCGTTTGCCATTGAGCACTTCGTAGACACGGTTGGTTCGGCCAATGGCGGGCGCCAGGTCGGCCGCGGATAACCCGGACTGCTCCATGCGGAACCTGATCGCGTCGATCGGGCTGGGCAGGTCCACGGGAAACTGCTTGGCTTCGTACGCTTCGATCAGGGTGATCATGACGTCGAAGTAATCGCCTTCAGGCGTCCCTGGCTGGGGTTCGTTATCAAACAGAGGCGAGACGCTTTTCAGCGCTGCACGGTAGTCCTGGTCGGTGTGGATAGGGCGAATGTTCATGGTGGTTACTCCATTTCTACGCTGTCGGCGTGAATGGCATCGTACTGTGAGTGGGTGCCTACGAACTTGATGTAGAGCGCGCCGAAGTCATAGGCCGGCGCCACGACCAGTCGATACTCGTTCCCCTTGATGCTGAAGACCACCCTGCGGCTGTTCAGAATGCTGGCGCTGCGATAGTGCTCCTTGATTTGCCCAGGGTTGGACCATGCTGCATTCCTTGCTTCATCGATCCAGGCCAGTAAGGGCTGCTCTGCGTCCGGGTGCCGGTCCCAGAAGGCCTTTAACTGACGGACTGCAATAATTCTCATGGCGTGATCCTGGTCCCGTTATGGGACTTTAATAAATCGCTGGTCGGCATTAGCCGATGTACGGGCAGCTTGATCAGTCTGCCCGTAAAAACGCCTGCCCAGCGGTGATCAGGTCATGCAGAGAGGCTGGCGTGCACGTCATCCATCAGGTGCCTTGCCCATCTCTGCCAGGTAGTGTGCAGCCGCAAGCATAGCGGTCACTCTGGGGCTCCATCGCGGCCTCGCCAGCCCTTGGGTTTATCGGCGGTCGATCAATCCCCCAGTGCTTCTCCTTCACGCCGTGGGTCGGCGCCACCGGCCCAGGTGACCTTGCCTTGGGCGTCGCGCACGCGAACGATGGCCTGGGTGCCGCTGGTCATGTCGAGTTCGTTCACTTCATGCCCCAGGGCCTGCAGCGCCTGTTTCAGCGCCGGGCTGAACTGGCCTTGTTCCAGTTCGGTGGGGCCGTTGCGGCTGCCGAAGTTGGGCAGGCTGATGGCGGTCTGCGGGTCGAGGTTCCAGTCCAGCAGGCCGATCACCGATTTGGCCACGTACTCGATGATCTGCGAGCCGCCGGGGGAGCCCACGCTGGCCAGCAGTTCGCCGCTGGCGCGATCAAAGACCAGGGTGGGCGCCATGGACGAACGTGGGCGTTTACCCGGCTCGACGCGGTTGGCCACGGGCTGGCCGTTTTCCTCCGGGATAAAGGAGAAGTCGGTCATCTGGTTGTTTAGCATGAAGCCCTGGACCATCAGGTGCGAACCGAAGGCTGCTTCCACCGTGGTGGTCATGGACACGGCGCCGCCCAGGTCGTCTACTGCCACCACTTGCGAAGTGGAGATGCGCATCGGCGAGCGGTCCGGCGCGTAGGCCACCTGGATGCCCTGGGGTTTGCCCGGCTCGGCCTTGCCCATGCTGCGTTCGCCGATCAGCGTGGCGCGTTGGGCCAGGTACTCAGGGGCGATCAGGCCGGCCACCGGCACGGGCACAAAGTCGCTGTCGGCCACGTACAGGCCCCGGTCGGCGTAGGCCAGGCGTTCGGCTTCGGCGATCAGGTGCACGGCTTGTGGCGCCGGCTCCAGGCCCGCCGGCAAGTGGGTTTTCTGCGGTTTGAGGGACGCCAGGGCATAGCGGGGATCGCGCTGCTCCAAGGCCTGCAAGGTGCCGAGGATTTGCGCCACCGCCACACCGCCTGACGAGGGCGGCGGCATGCCGCACACCTGCCAGCGTTTGTAATCGCTGCACAGCGGCGCGCGCTCTTTGGCGCGATAGCCTTGCAGGTCATTGAGCGACAGGCTGCCAGGGTTGGCATGGCCCTGGACCTTGGCGACGATTTCCGAGGCTATTGGGCCCTTGTACAGCGCGTCCGGCCCTTCCTGGGCAATACGCTTGAGCACCGCCGCCAGCGACGGGTTTTTCAGCAGGGTGCCCACGGCCTTGGGGCTGCCATCAGCATTCAGGAAGTAGGCGGCCATGTCCGGGGATTTCGCCAGGTAGGGATCGGCGGCAATCATGCTGTGCAAGCGTGGGGATATCGCAAAGCCCTGTTCGGAGAGTCGGATGGCCGGCTTGAACAACTCGGCCCACGGCAAGCGCCCGTGTTGTTTGTGAGCCAGCTCCAGGGCCCGCAGCACGCCGGGCGTGCCGACCGAGCGGCCACCGATCTGCGCCTGGGGGAATGTCATCGGCTGGCCGTTCGCCTGCAGGAACAACTGCTCGGTGGCGCCTGCCGGTGCGGTTTCGCGGCCGTCATAGGTGCGCACGGCCTTGCCGTCCCAGAGCACGATCATCGCGCCGCCACCGATCCCCGAGGATTGCGGCTCCACCAGGGTCAGTACCGCCTGCATGGCAATCGCCGCATCAATCGCCGAACCGCCCTTGCGCAACATCTCGCGCCCGGCTTCGGCCGCCAGCGGGTTGGCTGCGGCCGCCATGTGTTGGTCGGCATGCCGGGTCTGCATGTCGGTGCGGTAGCCCGAAGCGATCTCCGGTGCGGCGGGCAGGGCGCTGGTGTTGGCGGGCGGGGTGTTGTGGCAGGCATTGAGGGTGATGGCGGCGGCTATCAGCGAGAGGGTGGTAAGCCGGCGGTGACGCGGATGGAAGATCGAAAACACGCGTTGAACTCCGTTCACTGGGAAAAATGATGTGTCGTCCGTGACGGGAATCTACCGCACTCACGGACCCAGAGGGGCGCGAACTTATGGATCGAGAGTGTTTTGCGCGGGGTTAGTCCTGGGGGGTTCCGGTTACGCAATTGAAGCGGTCATCGATGGGGGCTTGGCGAGCAGGTTCGAAGTAACCGGGCGTACGGCGGCTTTCGACACGTTGCCAGCGCTGTGGATAAGACAGCATCGAATAGGGGGACGAGTCCTTCAGCGTTTCGTAGTGCAGGGACAGGTCGATCTGCACGGCACCGTGCAGAAAGGGGCCTTCGACTGAAAGCAGGGAGCCGGTCAGCCAGGTGCTGTCCGGGCTTTCAAGGTAACCAGGGGCGGTGATGTGCAGCCAGGTGCGTCCGGCATCCTGGGAAAAATACAGGCGCGGCAAACCGCCACCGCCGTGACCAAAACTCGGTGCCCGAATGATCGGGATGACCAGGTAGTCGGAGTTGGCGGCATCGATCATCAAGGGGGCGCCTTTACCCCGCACGGTGATGCCATTGAAGGTGCCAAAAGGCGCGACCGGCGTGTGCACGCCAAGTCGGGTGTCGGTGTAGTACACCATGTCGCCTGAACTGGCGATGACCGGCGAGGTGCCAGTGCAGAGTTTGAAGGTGGTCCGATCGATCTCGAAGAAGCGCGATGAGTCGATGCGATAGATCACCCGGCCGGGCAAGTACTGGATCGGTTCGGGGGCGCTGCTGCAGGCTCCCAGGACCACGCACGACATCAGGGTCCACAGCGTCCTTGCCCACATGAACATACGGCTCCTTGTTTCTGCTTGAATGCAGGGTCCGGCTTTATGGCCCGTCTGAAGCGCTTACGCAACACTGGCGATGCATTCGGCAGTGCTCGGCTTCCAGGACGGCGCTGCTCGACACTGGCGTCATCCCTGGTACTTTTCTGCAGGCATAAAAAAACGGCCTACCTTGCGGTAAGCCGTTTTTAGTACTTGGTGGCTACACAGGGACTTGAACCCCGGACCCCAGCATTATGAATGCTATGCTCTAACCAACTGAGCTATGTAGCCAAGTGGCGCGCATTATTCGCTCAGAACGATAAAGCGTCAAGCGTTTTTATAAAAAAATTATCTACGCTATCAACCGTTTATCAAACACCCCCCTCAATAGCCTTCGTTAGCAGCGGTGATGGGCAGCGCTGGAACCAGCGGCTGGCCTGTTCGTACGCGTGGGCCAGTTGCAGGACGGCGAAGTCGGCCTGGTGGCGGCCGATGATCTGCAGGCCCATGGGCAGGCCGTTTTCATTGAAGCCGGCCTGTACGTTGGCCACCGGGCAGCCGGACAGGGTGCCGGGGATGACCACTTCCATCCAGCGGTGATAGGTGTCCATGGCCACCCCATCGATGCGCCGCGGCCAGGGAATGGTTTTGTCGAAGGGGAAGACCTGGGCGCTGGGCAGCAACAGGAAGTCGTAGCGCTCGAAGAGTCGATGCAGGGTCCGGTACCAGTCGCTGCGTGTCGCCGAGGCGGCAAAGATGTCGCTGGCGGACAGTTTCAGGCCATTTTCCACTTCCCAGCAGGCCTCCTCCTTGAGGTGGGGGCGTTTCTGCGGGTCGGCGTAGGCGCTGCCCAGGGAGCCGGCGACCAGCCAGTGGCGCAGGGTGCGCCAACTGCTCCAGAGCCGCTGCGGAGTGAAGTTGACGGCTACCGGCTCAACCTCGCAGCCCAGGCTTTGGAAGTCGCCGAAGGTTTTTTCGCAGAGTTCAAGCACGCCCTTTTCCATGGGCAGGTAGCCGTTGAAGTTGCCCAGCCAGCCCAGGCGGGTGCCGTTGAAGTCGCGTTCCAGCGGTGCGCTGAAGGCCTCGCCGGATTCGGCAATGGACAGCGGCGAGCGGGCGTCGCTGCCGGCCTGCACCGAGAGCAGCAGCGCCGCGTCACGCACGCTGCGGGCCATGGGGCCTTCATAGCCGAGCTGATCGAAAAACAGGTCGGCGCTGTCGTCGAAGGGCACCCGGCCCTGGGACGGGCGAAAACCGATGATGTTGTTGAAGGCGGCGGGGTTGCGCAGCGAGCCCATCATGTCGCTGCCGTCTGCCACTGGCACCAGGTGCAGGGCCAGGGCTGCGGCGGCGCCTCCGCTGCTGCCGCCGGCGGTCTTGCTCGGGTCAAAGGCGCAGCCGGTGGCACCGAACAGCGGGTTGTAGGTTTGGGAGCCGAGGCCGAATTCCGGGGTGTTGCTCTTGCCGATCAGGATCGCCCCCGCGGCCTTGATCCGTTCCACCATGATGCCGTCGCGCTCAGGCACGAAGTCGCGGTACAGCGGCGAGCCCAGGGTGGTGGGAATGCCCCGGGTCAGCGACAGGTCTTTGATGGCGTGGGGCAGGCCGTGCATCCAGCCACGGTATTCACCGCGACCCAGTTCGGCGTCGCGCTGGTCGGCCTGGGCCAGCAGGTCCTCGGGGGCTTGCAGGCTGATCAAGGCATTGACCTTGGGGTTGAAGCGCTCGATGTGGTCCAGGTATGCCTGCATCACTTCCCGGCAGGACACCTGGCGCTGGCGAATATGTTCGGCGAGTTGGTGGGCCTGGAGCAGGACCAGTTCGCTGAGGGGAGTAGAAGTCATGGCAGCAGCCTTATGCTCGGCTAAAAAAAGCCCCGCCGCACAAGCGGGGCGGGTGCAGGTCAACGCATCAGGTTGGTCCACAGACGGTCGGCCAGGCGGATCGCCCCTTCGCCGCAGGTCTGGCTGAAGACCACCTTAGTGCCCTCGGGAATGTGCAGCTCGGGGGCATCCTTCAGCCCGGCGTCGAGGAAGGGTTCCACGCCCTTGATCGGGCTTTGGTGCTTGAGGAAGTTCTGGGTCAGCGCAGCGTTCTCAGGCTGGCTGAGGAAGGCGATAAACGCCTTGGCGTTCGCCGGGTTCTTGCTGCCCTTGGGGATGACCATGTTGTCCACCCAGGCCAGCACGCCCTCTTTCGGGTAGAGGTACTTGAGGCTGGGTTTCATCTCCCGGGCGCGCATCGACGAGCCTCCCCAGAACATCGACATGTCGATTTCCCCGGCTGCCAGGTTCTCGCGGATCGAGCCCGCCTTGGAACTGTAGGTTTTCACAAAGGGTTTCTGCGCCTTGAGCAGGGTCAGCACCTGCTGCATTTGCTTGGGGTCTTCGCTGCACAGGGGGATGTTCAGGTACAGGCTGGCCATGTCGATGACGTCGCTGACCGAGTCGAACATGTTGATCCGCCCTTGCAGCTCTTTGGGCGGCTCGTAGAGCACTGCGTAGCTGTCAGCCGGGCCTTGGTAGCGCGCGCCGTCCAGGACCACGCTGGTGGTGCCCCAGATAAACGGCACCGAGTAGGCGCCTTGCGGGTCCCAGGTGGGTTTCTTCAGGTTGTCGATAAGGCTTGCGTAGTAGGGCTCCTGGGCCGGGTCGAAGCGTTCCAGCAACTGCTCCTTGACCAGGATCGGGATGAACTGGTGCGACGGGATCGCCACGTCATAGCCGGTGCCGCCCTGTTTCAGCTTGGCCAGCAGGGTCTCGTTGGAATCGTAGGAGTCTACGGTGACTTCGATGCCGGTCTGCTTCTGGAACTTGGCGAGAATCTCCGGCGAAAAGTAGCCGCTCCAGCTCATTACGTTGAGTTTCTCGGCGGCGTGCGTGGCCAGTGGCAGGCTTAGCAACAACGAGGCACCCAGGCTTGCGATCAAATTGCTCATGTCATTTCCCCAAGGTCAGTGGAAGGTTCAAGCGTGTTTTTTACCCAGCAGGTACGAGAGGCTGACGAACAGCACCGACACGCCCAGGATCAGGGTCGAGACGGCATTGACGTCGGGTGTCACGCCCATGCGCAACAGGCCGAAGATGAAGATCGGCAAAGTGGTGGTGCCAGCCTGGGAAACCATCATCGAGATCACGAAGTTATCCAGGGAGACGATAAATGCCAGCATCAGCCCGGAGACGATCCCCGGCGTCAGCAGGGGCAGGGTGACCTTGTGAAAGGTCCGCCACGGGCCGGCGTACAGGTCCGCCGAGGCCTGTTCCAGGGACAGGTCCATGTCATTGAGGCGGGCGCGGATCGGCAGGTAGGCGAAGGGGATGCAGAACACCGTGTGGGCGATGATCAGGTTGCCGTAGCCCAGGGACAGGCCAATGCTGGAAAACAGCGCCAGGGTGGCGACGCCGACGACGATTTCCGGCAGCACCAGGGGCAGCATGATGGCGCCCATGGACAGTTGCAGGCCCTTGAACTTGGCACCGCGCGAAGTGCCCAGGGCGGCCAGGGTGGCAAGCGCAGTGGCGATCATGCTGGCGCACACGGCAATCAACAGGCTGTTGCCGGTGGCCTGGCGCAGGGCCTGGTTGGCGAAGGCGGCGCGGTACCAGTCCAGGCTAAAACCGCTCCACACCGTGGCCGACTGGTTGGCGTTGAAGGAGAACACCACCAGCACCAGGATCGGTGCGTAGAGGTACAGGTAGAACAAAAAGCTGAAGCCGCCGAACCCCGGGAAGTCCTGCACGCCCAGACGGTTGGCTTTGAAAAGTCGGCGCATCATGCACCTCCCTGGAAAGCGCGCTGGCGCTTGGCGCGCAGGGCATACACCGTCAGTACCAGCATCACCGCCGCCATCAACACCAGTGACAGAGCGGCCCCCAATGGCCAGTTACGTGCATCGCTGAACTGTCGGAAGATCAGGTTGCCGAGCATCATCCGCGTACCGCCGCCCAACAGTTCCGGGGCGACCATGGCCCCCAGGCAGGGCACGAACGTGAGGATGGCCCCGGCCAGGATCCCCGGCTTGGCAATGGGCAGCACCACCTTGCGCAAGGTGCGCAGCCGCCCGGCGTAGAGGTCCTGGGCGGCTTCCAGCAGGCGGATGTCCATCTTTTCCAGGGTGGCGTAGATCGGCAGCACCACGAAGGGTGCGTAGGTGTAGACCAGCCCTAGCAGCACCGCGCCGTCGGTGTAGAGCAGTTGCAGCGGTTGCTCGATCAGCCCCAGGCCCATCAGGCTGTTGTTGATCACCCCGGTGTTGCGCAGCAGCAGGATCCAGGCGTAGGTGCGGATCAGCAGGTTGGCCCAGAACGGTACGGTGATCAGGAAGATCAGCAGGCCACGCCTGTTCGGCGGTTGCATGGCCAGCCACACCGCCACCGGAAAGCCGATCAGCAGGGTGATGAGGGTGGTCAGCCCGGCGATGCCGATGGAGCGCAGGGCGATGACCAGGTAGGCGTCAGCGAAGGCCAGGCTGTCGTCCAGCTGCCGCTCGTAGAGCAGGGCGGTGTAGGCGTCCTGGCTGAAGACCGGATTGACCCCGCCGTAGGGGTTGGCCTCCATCAGTGAGTAGCCGACGACGATCAGCATCGGCACGATCAGAAACAGGCCGATGGCGACCAGCGCCGGGCTGACCCCCAGGACATTGCCCAGGGCCTTGCGCCGTTCCAGGGTGTTGCACAGGGTTGAGGCGTGCATGGCGAATCCTCGTGTTCAATCCAGCAGGACGCTGGCGCTACCACGGTCGAAGCGCAGACCGGCACGGCTGCCCACGACGTGGCGCTGGCTGTGATCGACGCTGTTGGGCGTACGCACAGTGAGGCGTGAACCGTCGCTGAGGCTGACCTGATATTGCAGGTCGGTGCCGAGGTAAATCTGCGCTTCGATCCGGCATGGCAACGCACCTTCGCTGCCGTCGGCCACCAGGTGCAGGCGCTCGGGCCGGACCGACAGGGTCACCTGGGCCCCGACCTGTGCATCGTTGCAAGGTTGCGCCGGCAGCGGATGCCCGGCGGGCCCGGTGAACCAGGCGAGGCCGGCTTCCACCCGGGTCACGTGGCCCTGGATAAAGTTGGTCTCACCGATAAAGTCGGCGACGAAGCGGTTGCGCGGATGCTCGTAGATCGCTTGCGGCGGGCCGACCTGTTGCACTTCACCGTCGGCGAGCACGGCGATACGGTCGGACAGGGTCAAGGCTTCTTCCTGATCGTGCGTGACGAAAATAAAGGTGATGCCAGTCTGGGTCTGGATGGCCTTGAGTTCTTCGCGCATGGCCTGGCGCAGCTTGAGGTCCAGGGCCGACAGTGGCTCGTCCAGCAGCAATACCTTGGGGTGGGGCGCCAGGGCGCGGGCCAGTGCGACACGTTGCTGCTGGCCGCCGGAGAGTTGGCCGGGCTTGCGCTTGGCAAAGGCCTCCATCTGCACCAGGGCCAGCATTTCCCGCACGCGTTCGGCGATCCGCGCTTTGCTCAGGACTTGGCCCATGGGTTGGGATTCCAGGCCGAAGGCCAGGTTCTCGGCAATGGTCATGTGGGGGAACAACGCGTAGTGCTGGAACACGGTGTTCACCGGACGCTGGTAAGGCGGTCGGTCGGCGATGTTTTCGCCGTAGAGCAGGATCTCGCCCTGGGTCGGAAACTCGAAGCCGGCGATCATCCGCAGCAGGGTGGTTTTGCCGCAACCGGAGGGGCCCAGCAGGGTGAAGAATTCGTTGTCGCGGATATCCAGGTCGATGTTTTTCAGGGCCACCGGGCCGCTGTTTGGGTCACCGTAGACTTTGCGCACCGCGCGCACAGACACCGCCATCGTTTGCAGCGAATGCAGGGCATTCATGGGTTACCTCCGATTCCCCCATCGCCTGTGCCGAGGTGCTGTGAGCGCCGTATCGTCAGGCCATGGATCTTATTTTTCTGGGCAGGATCGAGATGAATTCGGGTGTGCAGCGAGCCGCTTTTTTCGCGCCCTTGTGGGCTTTTATTCTGCGGTTGTGGGCCGATTATCAGTGAGGGGTTGCGGGGGCGAAACTTCAATTTTAACATAGCAGCTGTTAATTAATTTAATAGCAAAAGGCGCCCCAAGCCATGGCTGATCAGCGTTTGCCGCCCTTGAATGCCGTCCGTGCCTTTGATGCGGCCGCCCGCTTGGGCAGCTATGTCGAAGCCTCTAAAGCCTTGCACGTGACCCAGCCTGCCATTGGCCGCCACGTGCGCTTGCTGGAGGAGTGGCTAGGCGTCCAGCTGTTCGAACGCACCTCTCGCGGGGTCATCCTGACCCTGGCCGGGGAGAAATATCACCGCAAGATCGCCTCGGCCTTGCAGCTCATTATCGAGGCCGGCAAGGAGTTGCAACCCAAGGGTGGCGAGCGCTGGCTGCGGATTATGGTGGTGCCGGGCTTCGCCAAGCGCTGGCTGACGCCTCGGCTGGAAGCGCTGCGCCACCTGCGCCCAGGCTTGAAATTCGCTATCGAACCCAACTCGACCTTTACCGAAGTGGACGCCAAAAGCAGCGACCTGGGCATCGCCTACGGTCTGGACGGGCAATACGCCGAGTCTCGCGCGACCTTGATCTGCCCCCGGGTTTTCCCCATCTGCACCCCGGCTTACCTGGCCAGTATCGAACCGCTGTCGTGCCCGGCCGATTTGCTCAAGCACGAGTTGATCCACTTCGACGACGGTGAGTGGTGGAACATGTGGTTCGCCGCCAATGGCCTGGAGATCCAGCTCACCTCGGACCTGATTTACGTCAACAACGACCACGCCCTGTCGGTGGCGGAAAGCGGGCAGGGCATCGCCTTGGCCAATGAGGTGCTGGTGCGCGAGGAGCTCAAGGCGGGGACCCTGGTAAGGGCCCTGGAGGATCAGGTGAAGCTGGAAAGCTACCGGGTACTGACGCCGTCGGCGGTGCTGACGGCGGATGTGCAGTGGTTTATCCAGTGGCTGAAAACCGAGCTGGAGCAGGACTTTCCTGAAGCGGTTATTGCGCACGAATGAGCCGGGCTCATTCGCGCGCACGGTGCTTGGCCCGTGGGGCTTGTGTCAGGCCAGTTGGAAGCGCCCGGTATTGTCACTCAAGGCCCGGCTGCCGAGGCTCAGGGTATCCGCCGCGAGGTTCACCGCCCGTGCACCTTCCAGTAGCCGCAATGCCGCCTGATCCACCTGCTGGATATTGCTGCTGACTTCGTCGGCGGTGCTGGCCTGTTCCTCTACCGCCGTGGCGATTTGCGCCAGGGTATCGGTGACGCCTTGCACGGCGTTGGCGATTTCCACCAGGCGCTCACCCAGGCCTGTCACTGATTGCGCATCGCTTTGCGCCTGGCCACAGGCGGCCTCCATCAGGCTGACCGCTTCATTCACCGTACTGCGCAGGCTGTCCACGGTGCCAGCGATCTGCGCGGTGGAAGATTGAGTACGTTGCGACAAGCTGCGCACTTCATCGGCGACCACGGCAAAACCGCGGCCCTGTTCACCGGCCCGCGCAGCTTCGATCGCCGCGTTGAGCGCCAGCAAGTTGGTTTGCTCGGCCACGCCGCGAATGGTGTCCACCACCAACTGAATTTGTTGCCCTTGCTCACTGACTCGGCCCAGGGCCGCAGCGGTGTCGTTCAGGCGCTGGTTGAGTTGTTGGATGCTGGCGGTGGTGCGCTGGCTGTCGCGGCTGCTTTCGGCGGCAATCCGTCGTGTGTGCTGGGCGCTGCCGGAGGCCTGTTCGCAGCTCTGGGCCACCCCTTGCGAGGTGGCGGCCAGTTGGGTGGCGGCGGCAGCGATCTGGCTGATCTGTTGCTGTTGGGCTTCGACTTCACCCAGGGCGCCGCTGGAATGATCGTTGAGGCTGCGCACAGCGTTACCCAGTTGCAGGGTTTCGTGGTCCACGCCCTGCAGGCTGGCGCGCAGTTGCACCACCGCGACATTCAGCGCGGTGCTGATGGCCGCCAGTTCGTCGCGCCCGTGCACCGGCACTTGCAGGCACAGGTTGCCGTCGCGCAGGGCTTCGGCCAGCAGGGTGATGCCGCTGGCGCTGCGGCGGATCGACGCCTGCAGGCAGATGAACAGGTAGAGCGCTGCCAGTACCAGGCAGCCGAGGACCGTGGCCACCAGGATAAATTGGCGCAGGGCCGAGCCCTGGTGCTGATCCAGGCGGCTGTCGAGTGCCTTCAACGAGGTTTGGCGCAGGGCCGCGAGGTTGCCCAGCAGGGCATCGAGATTGCGTTCGAAGTCTTCCGGCTTGAGGTTGATGCTGCCGCCGAACACGCCGTCGTCGAGGACTTTGAGGGTGGCGTCGAGGTGCTTCAGACTGTCTTGATACTGCCCGGCCCAGGCGTTCAGTTCACTGGGCAGGCGAGCCTCCAGCAGGCTACCGGTCTTCACCAATTGTTCCCGAGCATCGCCGATGCGGCTGCGCAAATCGCGCAGTTGCAGGCGGCTTTGCAGGGTGAATTGCCCGGACACCACCGAGGCCTGGCCGACGCTGGCCAGGCGCCCGACGCGTTCGATCAGGTCGGGTGCGTGCTGGGTGGAGATCTGCGTCAGTAGATAGGTTTCCAGCCAAGGGGCGAGGGTCAGGCGGTTGTCCATGGCGATCTGTTCGCGCAGGGCTTGCAGGGCACTCAAGGCACTGGTGAAGCGGTCATAACCGTCCGGCCACCAGCCGACGCTGCTCAGGCTCTTGGAGTCGAGCCCATTCAGTGCCGTTTGCAGGGCCTGGTAGCGGCTCAGGATCGGCGCTTCGGCACCTTCCTTTTGCAGGGCCTCGCCCAACTCGCTGGCGGCCTGGGTCAGTGCGGGTTGCACGGCATCGAACGCGCCCATGGCGGCGACCGTGGCAGGTGTTGGCTGGCGATTGGTTTCCGTGGCGCGCCAGCGTGCTGCGCGGTCACGTTGGGCGGCCAGCAGGTTGTCGAGGTTATCCAGGGCCAGCAGTTGACGCACCCCGGCGCGTTCCCCGGCGACCAGGCTCAGCTTGTCGCGGTAGTCCTGGCCGATCATCCACAGGCTGCCCAGCAACGGCAGGATAAACAGCAGGAACAGCAGCTGAAACTTGCGGGCGAAACCGAAACGCCCAAGCAGTCGAATCCCCGGTGCTAGAAAAAGATGCATTCGACAGTTCCCCCAAGGCACCACGCACCACTGGCGTGCGATCGCGGCCTTTGGCCTCGACCCCGTGCCCTTGTAAAAAGGCCTCGGAAAGTGCGCCAGTGCAGCCTTTGTCGGGCCAGCGCTGTAGCGATACTTCCCATTTTCGGCCCCCTTTGTAAGGCGACCGGGTTAGGACGGTTGGGGGAGCAAGATTCAGACCATGGCGATGGGCTATCAGTCGGAAGATTCAACAAAGGTCGGTCGTTAGCAAGCTAATGGGATGGCGTGCCTGCACTGAAAAATGGCACATTGGCGCACCTGCACCTGTGCACCCATCCGCTGTACGGAAATTCTCATGGCTATCAGTAATGCCCAGCCCGTCCCGACGACGGCATCCACTTCCTCGCAAAGCAGCCCGTTGGTCATGCGCATCATTGGTGCGGTGGCGTTGGCGCATTTGATCAATGACCTGATTCAGGCGGTGCTGCCGTCGATCTATCCGATGCTCAAGACCAACTACGGCCTGAGCTTTACCCAGGTCGGCCTGATTACCCTGACCTTCCAGCTCACTGCCTCGTTGCTGCAACCCTGGGTGGGTTATTACACCGATCGCCACCCTAAGCCGTTCCTGTTGCCGGCGGGCATGATCTGTACTCTGGTGGGCATTCTGCTGATGTCCCAGGCCGGTAGCTTCGCCATGATCCTCCTGGCGTCAGGCCTGATCGGCATCGGTTCCTCGACCTTTCACCCGGAAGCCTCGCGGGTGGCACGCCTGGCCTCGGGCGGGCGTTTCGGCCTGGCGCAGTCGACCTTCCAGGTCGGTGGCAATGCCGGGACTGCATTCGGCCCGCTGCTGGCCGCGGCGATCATCATTCCTTACGGCCAGGGCAACGTCGCTTGGTTCGGGTTGTTCGCGGTCTTTGCCCTGGTGGTGCTCTACGCCATCAGCCGCTGGTACGCCAACCACCTGAAGCTGTTCAAGCTCAAGCAGGGCCAGGCCGCGACTCACGGTTTGTCCCGGAACCGGGTGATGGGTGCGCTGGTGGTGCTGGGGATGCTGGTGTTCTCCAAGTACTTCTACATGTCCAGCCTGACCAGCTACTTCACCTTCTACTTGATTGAGAAGTTCGACCTGTCCATGGCCAGCTCTCAGTTGCATCTGTTCCTGTTCCTGGGGGCGGTGGCGGCGGGGACCTTTTTCGGCGGGCCGATCGGCGACAAGATCGGGCGCAAGGCGGTGATCTGGTTCTCGATCCTCGGCGTGGCACCGTTCACCCTGTTGCTGCCCCATGTGGACCTGTTCTGGACCAGCGTGCTCAGCGTGGTGATCGGCTTCATCCTGGCCTCGGCGTTCTCGGCCATCGTGGTTTACGCCCAGGAACTGGTGCCGGGTAACGTGGGCATGATTGCCGGGGTGTTTTTCGGCCTGATGTTCGGTTTTGGTGGGATTGGCGCGGCGCTGCTGGGGCGTCTGGCGGACATTCATGGCATCGAGTACGTGTATTTTCTGTGCTCGTTCCTGCCGTTGTTCGGCGTGCTGGCGATCTTCCTGCCGCGCACTCGCAAAGCCTGAAGCCCTTTGCTGGAGCGGCTGGCGTGACAGCGCCTCGAGCAGAAAATCCGGGCATAAAAAAACCGCGTATTCACGCGGTTTTTTTTGTGCGGTACGGCTTAGACGTTGAAGCGGAAGTGCATCACGTCGCCGTCCTTGACGATGTATTCCTTGCCTTCCAGGCGCCATTTACCGGCTTCCTTGGCACCGGCTTCACCCTTGAACTGGATGAAGTCGTTGTAGGCGATCACTTCGGCGCGGATAAAGCCTTTCTCGAAGTCGGTGTGGATCACGCCAGCGGCTTGTGGTGCGGTGGCACCGACGCGGACGGTCCAGGCGCGGACTTCTTCGACACCGGCGGTGAAGTAGGTCTGCAGGTGAAGCATTTCGTAGCCCGCACGGATCACGCGGTTCAGGCCAGGCTCTTCCAGACCCAGGGCCTCGAGGAACATGTCTTTCTCTTCACCGTCGTCGAGCTCGGCGATTTCTGCTTCGATCTTGTTGCAGACCGGAACAACCATCGCGCCTTCTTCTTCGGCAATGGCCTTGACCACGTCCAGGTGCGGGTTGTTCTCGAAACCGTCTTCCGCGACGTTGGCGATGTACATGACCGGCTTGGTGGTCAGCAGGTGGAAGCCCTTGATCACGGCTTTCTCGTCGGTGCTCATGTTCTTCATCAGGCTGCGCGCAGGCTTGCCTTCGGTGAAGTGAGCGATCAGTTGCTCCAGCAGGGCTTTCTGAACGACGGCGTCCTTGTCACCACCCTTGGCGTTGCGAGTGACTTTCTGCAGTTGCTTTTCGCAGCTGTCGAGGTCGGCGAAGATCAGTTCCAGGTCGATGATTTCGATATCGCGCTTCGGGTCGACGCTGTTGGAAACGTGGATCACGTTCTCGTCTTCGAAGCAGCGCACGACGTGGGCGATGGCATCGGTTTCGCGGATGTTGGCCAGGAACTTGTTGCCCAGGCCTTCACCTTTCGACGCGCCGGCCACCAGGCCTGCGATGTCGACGAATTCCATGGTGGTCGGCAGGATGCGCTTCGGATTGACGATGGCTGCCAGTGCGTCCAGTCGTGGGTCCGGCATCGGCACGATACCGCTGTTGGGCTCGATGGTGCAGAAGGGGAAGTTCTCGGCCGCGATCCCGGATTTGGTCAGGGCGTTGAACAGGGTGGACTTGCCGACGTTAGGCAGACCGACGATGCCGCAATTGAATCCCATGGTGTTTCCCCGAGGAGTTAGAGTCAGGCCTTCTGGCTGTGCAGGTTTTTCATCGCACGGTTCCATTCACCGGCGAAGATATCCGGCAGCACGCCGAGGGCAAAGTCGATGCTGGCATCGAGTTTTTCCTGTTCGGCGCGTGGCGCACGACCCAGGACAAAGTTTGAAACCATACTGGCAACGCCTGGGTGGCCAATGCCGAGCCGCAGACGGTGGAAGGTATTCTGATTACCGAGCTGCGCGATGATGTCCCGCAGTCCGTTGTGCCCGCCATGCCCGCCGCCGGTCTTGAGTTTGGCGACGCCGGGTGGCAAGTCGAGTTCGTCGTGGGCCACCAGGATCTCTTCCGGCGCGATGCGAAAGAAGCCGGCAAGTGCCGCTACGGCTTGGCCGCTGCGGTTCATGTAGGTGGTGGGGATCAACAGACGAATGTCCTGACCTTGGTGACTGAAGCGCCCGGTCAGGCCGAAATACTTGCGATCGGCGACAAGGCTGACACCTTGTTTGTCGGCGATGCGCTCAACAAAAAGGGCCCCTGCGTTATGCCGGGTCTGTTCGTATTCGGCGCCTGGATTACCCAGGCCAACGATCAGTTTGATGGCAGTCACGATAGGGGCCCTTCCTTTGGAGTGGTGGATGACATCGCCGCAACAGGGGCTGCGGCGAAAGTGGACGACAAGAGCTGATTTACCTTGCGGCAAACTTCGCGTTCTCGCCCGCTTTCTCGCTACGTTCCAGTCCGCGATGTATTCCGCTTACTCCGGCGTCAGAGTGAAATTACTCTGCAGCGCCTTCTGCTTCTGGAGCAACACGTGGTGCGTGGACGTTGGCTACTGCCAGGTCGTTGCCGTGTGCCAGAGCGACGAACTCAACGCCTTTAGGGGCCTTGATGTTCGACAGGTGAACGATGGTGCCGATTTCAGCGTCAGCCAGGTCGACTTCGATGAACTCAGGCAGGTCTTTCGGCAGGCAGGAAACTTCGATCTCGGCGATAACGTGCGAAACTTCGCCGCCTTTCTTGATCGGAGCTGCTTCGCCAACGAAGTGTACAGGCACGATAGCGGTCAGTTTCTGACCGGCTACAACGCGTACGAAGTCAGCGTGCAGTACGTGGCCTTTAGCCGGGTGACGTTGCAGTGCCTTGATGATGACGTTCTGCTTGGTGCCACCAACGTTCAGCTCGATGATGTGGCTGTAAGCCGCGTCGTTTTCGAGCAGTTTGGCAACTTCTTTGGCCAGCATGCTGATGGATTCAGGGGCTTTCTCGCCACCGTAAACTACAGCTGGAACCAGGCTTGCGAGACGACGCAGGCGGCGGCTCGCACCTTTCCCCAGGTCGGAACGCACTTCAGCATTCAGAGTAAAATCGTTCATGTTGTATCTCCAAAATAACCACATTCGCCCTAGCGTTTGCGACCAGCGCTAAAGGCGATATGGGCAAAAAAGCCCCGCCCCAGCAGGAATGCTGGGGCGGGGCGCTTTTCGTCATTGAGATGTTGGGCTAGGGCAGGGCCTTAGCGGAACATCGCACTGATCGATTCTTCGTTGCTGATGCGGCGAACCGCCTCGGCAACAACCGGTGCGATATCCAGTTGGCGGATACGCGCACAGGCTTGTGCTGCAGCGGACAGCGGGATGGTGTTAGTCACCACCAGCTCGTCCAGCACGGAATTTTCAATGTTCTCGATGGCTCGACCCGACAGCACAGGGTGTGTGCAGTAGGCAAAGACCTTGGCTGCGCCATGCTCTTTCAAGGCCTTGGCCGCGTGGCACAGAGTGCCGGCGGTATCGACCATGTCGTCGACCAGAATGCAGGTACGCCCTTCGACATCACCGATGATATGCATCACTTCAGAGTGATTGGCTTTCTCACGGCGCTTGTCGATGATCCCGAGATCCACGCCCAGGGACTTGGCCACGGCACGTGCACGCACGACGCCGCCAATGTCCGGGGACACGATCATCAGGTTCTCGAAGCGTTGGTCTTCGATGTCATCCACCAGTACGGGGGAGCCGTAGATGTTATCTACCGGAATATCGAAGAAGCCCTGAATCTGGTCAGCATGCAGGTCAACCGTGAGAACACGGTCAATGCCGACAACGGTGAGCATGTCAGCAACCACTTTCGCGCTGATAGCCACACGTGCGGAACGCGGACGGCGATCCTGACGGGCATAACCAAAATAAGGAATAACAGCAGTGATACGAGTTGCTGAGGAGCGGCGGAAGGCATCAGCCATCACGACGAGTTCCATCAGGTTATCGTTGGTCGGAGCGCAAGTCGGCTGGATAATGAAAACGTCTTTACCGCGGACATTTTCATTGATCTCGGCAGTAATTTCGCCGTCGGAAAATTTTCCAACAGAGATGTCACCGAGAGGGATATGCAGCTGACGTACGACACGCCGAGCCAGATCGGGGTTAGCGTTCCCCGTAAAGACCATCATCTTGGACACGCGCAGTACCTGAAGGCTGAGGGTATACCTGGATGAGTATAGGAAAATGGCAGGGGCGGCTGGATTCGAACCAACGCATGGCAGGATCAAAACCTGCTGCCTTACCGCTTGGCGACGCCCTGTATCTGTTGCTTGCAAGTGCCGAGCACTTGGTTCCTTTAGAGCAGACTTTGCAGCTTGCGATGCAACATTGAAATGTTGCTTCCTTTCGCTACAAACCCTGTAAGGGTCTCTGTCAGAAGGGCCGAGACTTTATCAGCTTCAGCTTTGCTTGGGAAGCCCCCAAACACACAACTTCCAGTGCCGGTTAGTTTTGCTTCGGTAAATTTACCTAGCAAATTCAATGCGTTACGTACATCTGGATAACGCCTTGCAACAACCGGCAAGCAGTCATTTCGACTGTTTCCCTTGGGAACGGGGCGCACTTTAATGGGCGGGGAGTTACGTGTCAACAGCGGATCCGAAAAAATTTCTGCTGTACTAACAGAGACTTGCGGCACCAGCACCAGATACCACGGTTCTTCGGGTTCCACAGGGGTGAGTTTCTCTCCCACGCCCTCGGCAAAAGCGGCATGCCCACGGACGAAAACCGGGACGTCGGCGCCTAGGGTCAGGCCCAGTGTGGCGAGACGATCTTCATCCCACCCCAACTGCCAAAGGTGGTTGAGCCCCAGCAATGTAGTGGCGGCGTTTGAACTGCCGCGCCGATGCCGCCGCCCATGGGCAGGACCTTATCGATCCAGATATCGATGCCCTGCGCACAGCCGGATTGTTCCTGCAGTTGTTTGGCCGCCCGCACAATGAGGTTGCTGTCGTGGGGCACGCCAGGGAATTCGGTGTGCAGTTGGATCACACCGTCATCGCGCACGGCGAAGGTGATTTCATCGCCGTAGTCGAGAAACTGAAAGATCGTCTGCAATTCGTGATAGCCGTCCTCACGACGACCCAGGATATGCAGCATCAGGTTGAGTTTGGCGGGAGAGGGCAGGGTCAGGCGTGGAGCAGTCATGAATTTACTGCCCCAGCTTGCGCGGTTGCCATTCCTTGATCACCAGGGTGACATCAAGGTCGCTGCCGTGGAGCTTGATTCGCTCCGGCAGCCAATAGCCGTTCTGCTCGGCATAACTCAGGTATTCGACCTGCCAGCCATCCTGTTCGAGACCGGCCAGGCGGCTATCGCCATTCAAGGTCAGGCGGCTTTTGCTCTCCGGCGCAGGCAGCCCACGCACCCACCAGGCCAAATGAGACACTGGCAACTTCCAGCCCAGTTGCTCTTCCAGCAGGGCTTCCGGCGTGGTGGCGTCAAAACGGCCCTGGTTGGCGACTTCCAGCGACACCTGACCCGGGCGACCGGTCAAGCGAGCCGCACCGCGACCCAGGGGGCCAGACAGGCGGATGTCGTAGTAATCCTGGCGTTGCAGCCAGAACAGGGTGCCACTGCCGGAATCCTTGGGTGCGCGAATGCCGATTTTTCCGTTGATCTGCCAGCCATCGAGGCTGCTCAGCTGTTCTTTGTGCGCTCGCCATTGTGTTGGGGTGCCCTGGCCTTGGACGGACTCTCGAGCACCAAAGCCCGCGCAACCGGCGAGCAGGGCGATAAAACTGAAAACGATAATGTGGCGCAAAAACATGGTCTTAAAGGGTCTCTGATCCGGTCAGGCGCTTGATGGTGCTGCGCAAAATAGGGCTGTCGGGCTGTTCCTTGAGGAACTTGCTCCAGATCTGTCTGGCTTCCCGTTGCTTGCCATTGGCCCAGAGCACTTCACCCAGGTGTGCAGCCACTTCCTGGTCGGGGAAACGCTCCAGGGCCTGGCGCAGCAGGCGCTCGGCTTCGTCGAGGTTGCCCAGGCGGTAGTTGACCCAGCCCAGGCTGTCGAGGACTGCCGGGTCTTCCGGGTTCAGCTCATGGGCTTTTTCGATCAGTTCCTTGGCTTCCGCATAGCGGGTGGTGCGGTCCGACAGGGTATAGCCCAGGGCGTTGAGGGCCATGGCATTGTCGGGGTCGCGCTTAATGATCAGGCGCAGGTCCTTTTCCATCTGCGCCAGGTCATTGCGCTTTTCCGCCTGCATGGCCCGGGTGTAAAGCAGGTTCAGGTCGTCCGGGTATTGCAGCAGGGCTTGTTGGAGGATTTTCCAGGCGCGATCCCCTTGGTCATTGGCCGAGAGGGTTTCGGCTTCGACCAGGTACAACTGGATGGCGTAGTCGGGCTGGGCGTCGCGGGCAGCGGCCAGGCGCTTTTCGGCCTCGTCGGTACGGCCGTTGTTCATCAGGATATCGGCCTGGCGCAGTTGCGCCGGCAGGTAATCGTTGCCCGCGCCAACCTGGGCGTACTCGACCAGGGCACCCTGCGGATCGTTGAGCTCTTCTGCGATGCGACCCAGGTTCAGGTGGGCCGAATCGACATGGCTTTCACGAGCGATCAAGTCTTCCAGGTAACCCTTGGCTTCTTGCCAAGCCTTGGCTTCCAGGCACACCAGCGCCAGGGAGTAACGCAGTTCGTCGTCTTCCGGGTACTGCTGCACCAAACTCGAGAACTGAGTCTTGGCGTCGTCCATGCGGTCCTGCTCCACCAGCATGCGGGCGTAGGTCAGGCGCAGGCGCTTGTCGTCCGGGTACTTGCGGATGCTTTTTTCCAGCAGCGGCAGCGCTTCCTTGCCACGGTCGAGGCTTTGCAGCAGGCGAGCGCGCAACAACAGCGGCGCGACTTCACCGTCTTCCGGTGGGTTCTGCTCCAACAGGGTGAGGGCACCCTTGGCGTCGCCGTCCTGTTGCATCAGCAGGGCCTTGCCGAAAATCAACTGGCTGTTATTCGGGTGTTTCACCAGCAAGCGGTCGAAGCTCTTGACCAGGCCATTGCGGGTGTCCTGGTCGGTATCGGCAGCCGACAAGGCGAGGAAGTCGAAATGGGTGTCGCCCTTGCCCTGCAGGACTTTCTCCATATACACCATGGAGTCGTCATAGCGGCCGGCGCGAGCCAGTTGAATCGCCGCAGCCCGCTGTGCTTCCAGGTCGTCCGGGGCGTTTTTTCGCCCAGATCAGCGAGGTGTCCAGCGCTGCCTGGTCAGCGCCCAGGTACTCGGCGATGCGAAAGGCACGCTCGGAAATGCCCGGGTCCTGGGTGTTGATGGCCTGGGTCACGTAGTTGTCCAAGGCAATGTCGAAGCGATTGCGCTGGCCGGCCAGTTCCGCGCTTAGCAGGCTGAACACGGTTTCTTCACTGAAGGAAGAATAAACCTTGGGCTTTTCAGGGGCTGGAGTGCTGCCTTCAACCGGCGGCGTACCGTCCGACGAAACGGGAGCCAATGACTGGCAGCCGCTGAGGAAGACAAAGGCGAGGAGCAACGCGGAAGATCTATTCATATAGGAAGAGGACGACTAACCTGCGGTCGGATCATCATGACACAAGCCTTCGGCCAAACATAACCGAGACTCAACGGGGAGCCAGAACAGAGGCCGTCTATTAGGACAATAGTCGACGGTGGTTGTTCTGAATCTTTCGAAGTAGGACAATTGTCGGCTTCTCGACATCATCAGCGACCTTGAATGGCCTTCCTTGCACTCGGTATTAACCACAAGACTGCTTCAGTAGACGTCCGCGAGCGCGTGGCCTTTACCCCTGAGCAGTTGGTTGAGGCCTTGCAGCAGCTCTGCCGCCTCACCGACAGCCGCGAAGCTGCGATCCTCTCCACCTGCAATCGCAGTGAGCTTTATATAGAGCAGGATCACCTGTCGGCGGATATCGTGCTGCGTTGGCTGGCCGATTATCACCATTTGAGCCTGGATGAGCTGCGTTCGAGTGCTTATGTGCACGAAGATGATGCGGCAGTTCGTCACATGATGCGCGTCGCCTCCGGGCTGGATTCGCTGGTGCTGGGCGAACCGCAGATCCTCGGGCAAATGAAGTCGGCCTACGCCGTGGCTCGGGAAGCCGGCACCATTGGCCCGCTGCTCGGTCGCTTGTTCCAGGCCACGTTCAGCGCCGCCAAGCAGGTGCGCACGGACACCGCCATTGGTGAGAACCCAGTATCGGTGGCCTTTGCCGCGGTGAGCCTGGCGAAACAGATTTTCAGTGACCTGCAACGCAGCCAGGCCTTGCTGATCGGGGCCGGCGAGACCATTACCCTGGTGGCCCGTCACCTGCACGACCTGGGGGTCAAGCGTATCGTTGTGGCCAACCGAACCCTGGAGCGGGCCAGCATCCTGGCCGAACAATTTGGTGCCCATGCCGTGCTGCTTTCGGACATTCCCCAGGAGCTGGTGCACAGCGATATCGTCATCAGTTCCACCGCCAGCCAGTTGCCGATCCTCGGCAAGGGCGCTGTGGAAAGCGCTCTGAAGCTGCGCAAGCACAAGCCGATTTTCATGGTGGATATCGCTGTTCCCCGGGATATCGAGCCAGAAGTCGGCGAGTTGGACGACGTTTATCTCTACACCGTCGACGACCTCCACGAAGTGGTCGCGGAAAACCTCAAGAGCCGCCAGGGTGCTGCCCAGGCCGCCGAAGAGCTGGTGACCATCGGCGCCGAAGATTTCATGGTGCGCCTGCGCGAGCTGGCGGCGGTTGATGTGCTCAAGGCCTACCGCCAACAGAGCGAGCGCTTGCGCGACGAAGAATTGCAAAAGGCCCAGCGCCTGCTGGCCAATGGAGCGAGCGCCGAGGACGTGCTGGTGCAACTGGCCCGTGGCCTGACCAACAAATTGCTGCACGCGCCGAGCGTGCAGTTGAAAAAGCTGTCCGCCGAAGGCCGCCTCGATGCGCTGGCCATGGCCCAAGAACTCTTTGCCCTCGGAGAGGGCCCTTCGGATAAAACCCCGCAATGAAAGCGTCACTGCTCAATAAGCTGGACATTCTCCAGGACCGTTTCGAGGAATTGACCGCCTTGCTCGGCGATGGCGAAGTCATCTCCGATCAGACCAAATTCCGCGCCTATTCCAAGGAATACGCCGAAGTCGAGCCGATCGTCGCCGCCTATAAACAGGTGCTCAAGGTGCAGTCTGACCTTGAAGGCGCCCAGGCGCTGCTCAAGGACAGCGACCCGGACATGCGGGAAATGGCCGTGGAAGAAGTCCGCGAAGCCAAAGAGCAATTGTTGGAACTGGAAAGCACGCTGCAACGCATGCTGCTGCCCAAGGACCCCAATGACGGGCGCAACGTGTTCCTGGAAATCCGCGCCGGCACCGGTGGTGACGAGGCGGCGATCTTCTCCGGCGACCTGTTCCGCATGTATTCGCGCTACGCCGAGCGTCGTGGGTGGCGCCTGGAGATCCTCTCGGAAAACGAGGGCGAACACGGCGGCTATAAAGAAGTCATTGCCCGGGTCGAAGGCGACAACGTCTACGGCAAGCTCAAGTTCGAATCCGGTGCCCATCGCGTGCAGCGGGTCCCGGCCACTGAATCCCAAGGGCGCATCCACACCTCGGCCTGTACCGTGGCGGTATTGCCCGAGCCGGACGAGCAGGAAGCCATCGAGATCAACCCGGCGGACTTGCGTGTCGACACTTATCGCTCCTCGGGCGCCGGTGGTCAACACGTGAACAAGACCGACTCGGCGATCCGCATTACTCACCTTCCCACGGGGATTGTGGTGGAGTGCCAGGAAGAGCGCTCCCAGCACAAGAACCGTGCCCGGGCCATGTCCTGGCTGTCGGCCAAACTGAATGACCAGCAGACCAGCGCCGCGGCCAACGCCATCGCCAGCGAGCGCAAGTTGCTGGTGGGTTCCGGTGACCGTTCCGAGCGGATTCGCACTTACAACTTTCCCCAGGGCCGGGTCACCGACCATCGGGTCAACCTGACCCTGTATTCCCTGGATGAAATCCTCGCCGGTGGCGTCGAAGCGGTGATCGAACCGTTGCTGGCCGAGTACCAGGCGGACCAACTTGCGGCTTTGGGTGAGTAAATGACCATCATTGCCAGCCTGCTGCGCGCAGCCGAGTTGCCTGATTCCCCGACCGCCCGCCTGGACGCCGAGCTGCTGCTGGCGGCTGCCCTAGGCAAGTCCCGTAGTTTTCTCCACACCTGGCCCGAGCGCATCGTGCCCAGCGAGGCCGCGCTGGTGTTCGCCGAGTACCTGCAACGCCGCCGCTCCGGCGAGCCGGTGGCCTACATCCTCGGCCAACAGGGGTTCTGGAAGCTTGATCTGGAAGTGGCGCCCCACACCCTGATCCCGCGGCCGGACACCGAGTTGCTGGTGGAAACAGCCCTGGATCTGTTGCCGGCGACCCCGGCCAAGGTGCTGGACCTGGGCACCGGCAGCGGTGCGATTGCCCTGGCCTTGGCCAGCGAGCGTCCGGCCTGGAATGTCACGGCGGTGGATCGTGTGCTGGAAGCCGTGGCCCTGGCCGAGCGCAATCGCCAGCGCCTGCAGTTGCATAACGTCAGCGTGCTCAACAGCCACTGGTTCGGCGCCTTGCAGGGCCAGCGTTATCAGTTGATTGTCAGCAACCCGCCCTACATTGCGGCCGCCGATCCCCATCTGGCGGCCGGTGATGTGCGCTTCGAACCTGAAAGCGCCCTGGTCGCCGGTCATGACGGCCTGGACGATCTGCGCCTGATCATTGCCCAGGCGCCGCAGCACCTTGCGGCGGGCGGCTGGTTGATGCTCGAACATGGCTACGATCAGGCCGTGGCCGTGCGTGACCTGCTGCTCAGCCAAGGCTTTATCGAGGTTCACAGCCGCGTTGACCTCGGTGGCCATGAACGCATCAGCCTGGGGCGCCTGCCGTGCTGAACGATCAGGAGCTGTTGCGCTATAGCCGGCAGATTCTGTTGCAGCACGTCGACATCGAAGGTCAGTTGCGCCTGAAAAACAGCCGGGTGCTGATCGTCGGTCTCGGCGGCCTCGGCGCGCCGGTCGCGTTGTACCTGGCGGCCGCGGGGGTGGGCGAGCTGCACTTGGCGGATTTCGACAGCGTCGACCTGACCAACCTGCAACGTCAGATCATTCACGACACCGCCAGCGTCGGCATGAGCAAGGTCGACTCGGCCATGGCGCGCTTGAGCGCCCTCAACCCGCAGATCCAGTTGCTGCCAAGGCGCACTGCGTTGGATGAGGATTCCCTGGCCGCCGCGGTGGCCGCCGTGGACCTGGTGCTTGATTGCAGCGATAACTTCACCACCCGTGAGTCGGTCAACGCCGCCTGTGTGGCGGCGGGCAAACCCTTGGTCAGCGGCGCGGCGATTCGCCTGGAAGGGCAACTGTCGGTGTTCGATCCACGGCGCCCGGAAAGCCCCTGCTACCACTGTCTGTACGGGCATGGCAGCGAGGCCGAACTGACTTGCAGCGAAGCCGGCGTACTGGGCCCCTTGGTGGGCCTGGTCGGCAGCCTGCAAGCCTTGGAGGCGCTAAAGCTGCTGGCTGGGTTCGGTGAACCGCTGGTGGGCCGCCTGTTGCTGATCGATGCCTTGGGCACGCGCTTTCGCGAGTTGCGGGTCAAGCGCGACCCAGGCTGCAGCGTCTGTGGGTCGCACCATGGGTGAAGCGCCCATCGGCGTTTTCGATTCCGGCGTTGGCGGCCTGTCGGTGCTGGCCGAAATTCAGCAACGCCTGCCTCAGGAATCGTTGTTGTATTTCGGTGATTGCGGGCACATTCCCTACGGCGAAAAATCCCCTGAATTCATCCGCGAGCGTTGCAGCGTGATGGCGCGCTTTTTTCACCAGCAAGGCGCCAAGGCCCTGGTGCTGGCGTGCAATACCGCCACGGTGGCCGGGGTGGCCGATTTACGTCGTGATTACCCCGATTGGCCCATCGTCGGCATGGAGCCGGCGGTCAAGCCGGCGGCTGCGGCTACCCGCAGCGGCGTGGTTGGCGTGCTGGCCACCACCGGCACCTTGCAGAGCGCCAAGTTCGCCGCCTTGCTTGATCGTTTCGCCACCGATGTGAAAGTCATCACCCAACCTTGCCCGGGGTTGGTGGAGCGGATCGAAGACGGCGACTTGCACAGCCCGGTCCTGCGCGGGCTATTGCAAGGCTATGTGGAGCCGTTGCTGGCCGCCGGTTGCGACACCATCATCCTGGGCTGCACCCACTATCCCTTCCTCAAGCCTTTGCTCAAGCAGATGCTGGCCGACGATATCAGCCTGATCGACACCGGCGCTGCAGTGGCGCGGCAACTCCAGCGCTTGCTGGACGAGCGTGGGCTACTGGCTTCAGGTCCTGTACGTGACACTCGCTTCTGGACCAGTGGCAATGTGCAGCACTTCGCCCAGGTCTTGCCCGTGTTATGGCAGGGTGCTGGCGCGGTACAGGCGTTTCCCGGTTAATCCCCATCCAGCAAAAAACTCGAATCGGCGCTGAACTTCTGTTTCGGCGCAGATTTCTATACGCCCTGTACGACCTTGTACTAAAACCTACAAAAATCGATCAGAAAGGGTGTTCTTGATGAGGCGACTATTTTGTCTGGCCGCGCTGGCGGCCGCTATGGTGGGGCACAGTGTTTCTGCGCAAGCCGCAGGCGTCGAATTTGCCGTGGGGCAAACCAGCGACTCGACCCAGACTTATCGCTTGGGTATGCAATGGGATTGGGACAAGAGCTGGCTGCAAAGTGATGTCGGTCGTCTGACCGGCTACTGGAGCGGGGCCTACACCTTCTGGGATGGCGACGATAAAGCCAACAATCACAGCCTGTCGTTCTCGCCGGTACTGGTCTACGAATTCACCGGTGCCAGCGTCAAGCCATACATCGAGGCGGGCATTGGTGTGGCCGCGTTCGCCCACACCGAGGTGGAAAGCAACAAGCTGGGCTCGGCGTTCCAGTTCGAAGACCGCCTGGGCTTCGGCTTGCGTTTCGCTGGCGGGCATGAGGTGGGGATTCGTGCGACGCACTATTCCAATGCCGGTATCGCCAGCCCCAACGATGGGGTCGAGAGCTACGCGCTGCACTACACCCTGGCGCTGTAAGGCACCCCTCAGCGATACGCCGTGGCGATGCCTCGGCGTTCGTTGATGCAGTCCACTTCGCCCATCTCGAACTCCCGGCAAATCAGTGGGCGTTTCTCGTAGATGCTGCACATCATGGTGTTGCGATCCAGCGCGGCGCACCAGCCGTCATCCAGGCGCAGCATGACTTCCCCACCCCAATCGTCGGTGTCGATGTAACGCTCGGGCACGCCGGTGTCAGTGATCAGCATGACCTCCAGCTGGCAGCAGCAGGCGGCGCACGTTGAGCAGGTGACGGCGGGTTCGGCGATCTGGGTAATGGGGATAGTGGTCATAGGCGCGCAGTGTAAGGCAGCCGGCGATGGCTGTGTGAAGCCCCTGACAGACGTTCAGGGATTATCGGGCAATGGCGTGCCTGCCTCGGCGTAGCGGGCCAGGGCATGCAGCCCCGGAAACACCAGGCCCCAGAGCACTCCCAGGCCCACCAGGGTCGGCCATGTGCCGTAGGGAAAGTGCACCCCCGCCAGTTGCCCACCGGCATAGTAGGACAGCGGGCCGCCGACTGCGCCCAGTGCCGCAGCCAGCCACCAGGGGTGCGCGCTCCAGGCCAGGCAATGGCGCAAGGTGGTGGCCAGCATGGCCCAGAGCAGCATCAGCCAGAAGGGAATCAGCAGGGTGACCTGTTGGAACTCGAACACCCCCAGCCAGTGCAGGAAACTGTCCAGCACCGTGCCCAGCAAGGCCACGCTGATCACCAGCCGACCCTCTTCGGCCCAGGTGCCAATCCACAGCAGGTGAATCACCAACACGGTGGCGCCGAGCAACAGCCAGGGGCCATCGCCGCCCATGACGCAGGCGAACCAGCCCAACTGAAACAGCAGGGCGTTGGCCAGGCGTTTACGCATTGAAGCGTCCCAACAGCGGTTGTGGCACCGCAGCAGGTTTGGCCAGGAGCATCTGGGCGGTGCCGATGGTGCGCTCCAGGAAGCCGCCTTCGCAGTAGCACAGGTAGAACTCCCACAGGCGCAGGAAATACTCGTCGTAGCCCAACTCACTCAGACGGCCATGGGCGCGGCGGAAGTTTTCGTGCCACAGGCGCAGGGTGCGTGCGTAGTGCAGGCCGAAGTCTTCCATGTGCAGCAGGTTCATGTCGGTGTCGCGGCTGACCACTTCGAGCATCTTGTGCACGCTGGGCAAGGCGCCGCCCGGGAAAATATAGCGCTGGATAAAGTCCACGGCGTTTTTTGCCTGCTCGTAGCGCTGGTCGCGAATGGTGATCGCTTGCAGCAGCATCAGGCCGTTGCTTTTCAGCAACTGCGCGCATTGCTTGAAATAGGTCGGCAGGAAGCGATGGCCTACGGCCTCGATCATCTCGATCGAGACCAGCTTGTCGTACTGCCCCGTCAAGTCGCGGTAGTCCTCCAGCAGCAGGGTGACTTGGTCCTGCAGGCCCAATTCGTCGATGCGTTGCCGGGTAAAGGCGAACTGCTCTTTGGACAGGGTCGTGGTGGTGACCTTGCAGCCATAATGCTGCGCGGCGTACAGGGCCATGCTGCCCCAGCCAGTGCCGATCTCCAGCAGGTGGTCGTCGGGGGTGAGGGCGAGTTTCTGGCAGATGCGCTCCAGCTTGTTCAACTGGGCCTGTTCCAGGCTGTCGTCCTCGCGCAGGAACTGCGCGGCCGAGTACATCATCGTCGGGTCGAGAAACTGTTCAAACAGCTCGTTGCCCAGGTCGTAGTGGGCGGCGATGTTCTTCTGCGAGCCCTTGCGCGTGTTGCGGTTGAGCCAGTGCAGGCCCTGGATCATTGGCCGGCCGAGCTTGGCCAGGCCGCCTTCCATGGCGTCCAGCACCTCAAGGTTGCTGACGAACACCCGCACCACCGCGGTCAGGTCCGGCGTGCTCCAGTAGCCGTGGATAAAGGCTTCACCGGCACCGATCGAACCGTTGCTGGCGACCATGCCCCAGGCAGCAGAGTCGTGGATGTGGACCTCGCCCAGCAGGCTGGCGCCGCTGGCACCGAAAACATGTCGCTCACCGTCTTCAATGACCACCAGTTGGCCGTTGCGCAACTGGGCCAACTGGCGCAGGACCCCGCGACGCAACAGGTTGCCGGTCAGGCCGTGGGCGCTGAGCAGGTTGGGCTTGGCCGATACGCTAGAGGATTTCATGGCGGCGATCCTTGGGTTGTACAACGGCTGTTTGATAGGCGCCGTCGGCAGCCTGATGAGGGAAGAACGGAATGCGTTTACCGGCCAGGCGCAGGGCCTGCCAATAGATGGCCAGGCAGGTCTTGGCGGTCATCCAGGGGAAGCGCAGCAGGTACTGGTGCAAGCTGCGCCGGCTCAGGGCCTGGCGTTGCAGGTTGAGGGTGGCGTCGAAGACTTTCAGTTCACCCTGCCAGTCGGCCATGTGCACGCCGAGTCGCTCGCTGGGCGGGCTGAAGCTCATGCGGTATTCCAGGTCCCGGGGCAGAAAGGGCGAGACATGGAAGGCCTTGGCCACGGCGAAGTGCTGGTGGCCGGGCGCTTCATCGGCGGCCTCGGCTTTGGCCGGCAGCACGTAGTGATAGCGCTCGCGCCAGGGCGTGTTGGTGACTTCGCAGAGAATCGCCGCCAGGCGCCCGTCGTTTTCGAAGCAGTAGAAGAAACTCACCGGGTTGAACGACAGGCCCCAACTGCGGGCTTGGGTCAGCAGGCAGACCGAACCGCCGGGCACATGGCCGATGGCCTTGGCGACCTGTTGCCGCACCGCGTCGATCAGGCGCATGCCCTGGCTGGTAAAGGTTTTCAGGTAATCGCTCTCACGGAACGAGAAGGGCGCAAAACGCCGGCTGCCGGCCAGGGGCGACAGGCCAAGCACCGTTTCCTGCTCATCCAGGTCCAGGTACAGCAGGCCGATCCGATAGCGGAAGGCATGGTCCTTGGGCGAGAACCGCCGGTGGCTGATCCAGCCGCTGTACAGGGCGCTGTTCACAACAGTTCCCCAAAGGCCTGGGCCACGCGCAGGGCACTGACCACGCCGTCTTCGTGGAAGCCGTTGGCCCAGTAGGCGCCGCAGTAATAGCTGTGGTGCGCGCCCTGCAGTTCAGTCCAGCGTGCTTGCGCGGCTACGGCCGCCAGGCTGTATTGCGGGTGGGCGTAGGTGTAACTGGCGAGAACCGTTGCCGGGTCGATGGCGGCGGTCTGGTTGAGGCTGACACAGAAGGTGGTGTCGCTTTGGATGCCCTGGAGGATGTTCATGTCGTAGGTGACCGCGGCCTGCTGGTCACCTGCACCGCCCAGGCGATAGTTCCAGCTGGCCCAGGCCAGGCGGCGTCGGGGCAGCAGGCGGGTGTCGGTGTGCAGCATCACCTGATTGTCGGCGTAGGGCAGGGCGCCGAGGATGTCTTGCTCGACGTGGCTGGGTTCGGCCAGCATTTGCAGGGCCTGGTCGCTGTGGCAGGCGAACACCACCTTGTCAAAGCGCTCGCTGCCGGCCGCGCTGTGGATCACCACCCCCTGTTCATCGCGCTCGACCCGCGTGACCGGGCAATTGAGGCGAATCCGCTCGCGGAAGCTGCTGGTCAACGGCTCGATGTAGCGGCTGGAACCGCCCTCGATCACGCACCATTGCGGGCGGTTGCTGACGGACAGCAGGCCGTGGTTCTTGAAGAACCGCACGAAGAACTGCAGGGGGAAACCGAGCATCTGTTGCAGGGACATCGACCAGATCGCCGAGCCCATGGGCACGATGTAGTGTCGGATGAAGCGTTCGCCGTAGCCTTGGTCTCGCAGGTAATCGCCGAGGGTCATGGCCGGGTCGATCTGCTGGTGCTCGAGGTGGCGGATCGCTTCTTTGTTGAAACGCAGGATATCCCGCAGCATGCCCCAGAACCCCGGGGACAGCAGGTTGCGACGCTGGGCGAAGAGGCTGTTGAGGTTGTTGCCGTTGTACTCCAGCCCCGAGGCGGGGTCGGTCACGGAAAAGCTCATTTCGGTGGGCTTGAAGGTGACACCGATCTGCCCCAGCAGCCGGATGAAGTTGGGGTAGGTCCAGTCGTTGAACACGATGAAGCCAGTGTCCACGGCGTGGGTTTCACCCTTTACCGAAACGTCCACGGTGTGGGTGTGGCCGCCGATCCAGCTGCCGGCTTCGAAGACGCTGATGTCATGGCGGCGATTGAGCAGGTAGGCGCTGGTCAGCCCGGAAATGCCGCTGCCGATAATGGCGATTTTCATGAGGGGTTTCCTGTCGGCGAAGCGTTACGGGCCAGGCGGCGTCCCACCGCCAGTTGCAGGCGTCCAGGCAACCAGGACAGCAGCTTGAGGCCAAAGATAAAGCCGGCCGGAAAGGCGATTTCCAGCGGCCGCCGCGGCAGGCGCTGATGGATATGCCGAGCGGCCCGTTCCGCGCTCCAGCTCATGGGCATGGGAAAATCATTACGTGCGGTCAGCGGCGTTTCGACGAAGCCGGGGCTGACTAGGGTGACGTCGATCCCTTCGGCGGCCAGGTCGACGCGCAGGGACTGCAGGAGGTAGCGCAATGCCGCTTTGGACGCGCCGTAGGCTTCGGCGCGCGGCAGGGGAAAGTAGGTCACCGAACTGGCCACGCCCACCAGATGGGGGCGAGTGCCGGCACGCAGCAGCGGCAGTGCGACTTCGATGCAATAGCTGCTGGCGAACAGGTTGCTGCGCATCACCTGTTCGATGACCGTGGCGTCGAACTGGCGGACTTCAACGTATTCACAGGTACCGGCGTTGAGAATCACCGTGTCCAGGGCGCCCCAGTGCTGGGCGATTTGCGCGCCGATCCTGTGCACTTGTTCGCGGTCGGTGAGGTCCCCGGGGACCACCAGCACGCGGCCGGGATACTGTTGGGCCAGGGCATCCAGGGGCTCTCGCGAGCGTGCGCTGAGGGCCAGCTGGGCGCCGGACTTGAGCAGCGCTTGCGCCAATGCCGCGCCGATCCCGCTGCTGGCGCCGGTCAGCCAGATACGCTGCGGCAATGGGCTGTTCATGCCAACCTCCCTTTCAACCAGTGGATGACCCGACCCAGCAGGGGCAGGTGTTCGTAAAGCAAGGCGCCGGCGTCGAAGTAGTCGCGGTGGCGATAGACCTTGTCGTCGCGCCACAGCAGGTGCGAGCAGCCTTCGACCTGGATCGGCTGGCCACCCTGCAAGCGCGGGTGCCGGTAGGTCATGGTCCAGCGCAGGTAGCCCTGGCCTTCGCCGCTGGCATCAAAGCCGTGGACGTTGAGTTTCAGCTCGCTGACGTTGGCGTACAGCTCGGCGAAGTAGCGCCGCACTTGCGGCAGCCCCTGCACCTCATGCAACGGATCGGTGAAGCGGATGTCGTCGCTGTACAGCTGGCTCAGGCGCTCGAGGTTGTGTTTGTCCAGGGCCGCGAAGTCCCGGGCAAAGCCTTGCAGGAACTCACTCATAGGTTCCTCCGGCGTCCATCCTTGAGGGCAGGCTCTTGAAGGCCGCCAGGGCACGTTCCCGGGACATCGACAGGTTGACGATGGGCGCCGGGTAATCGGCGACGCCGAACAGGCCGCCCAGGGCCGCCGGGTTGTGGACCTCTTTTTTGTTCAGCCCCGCCAGTTGTGGCAACCACTGCTTGATAAAGCGCCCCTCGCTGTCGAACTTCTCCGACTGGCTCACGGGGTTGAAGATGCGGAAGTAGGGCGCCGAGTCGGTGCCGGTGGAGGAACTCCACTGCCAGCCACCGTTGTTGGCCGCCAGGTCGCCGTCGATCAGGTGCTGCATAAAGAAGCGCTCGCCTTCACGCCAATCGATCAACAGGTTCTTGGTCAGGAACATCGCCACGATCATCCGCAGGCGGTTGTGCATCCAGCCGGTTTCCAGCAGTTGGCGCATGGCGGCGTCGATGATCGGCAAGCCGGTGCGGGCTTCCTGCCAGGCGGCGAGTTCCTCGGGGGCGTCGCGCCAGGCCACGGCCTCGGTTTCCGGGCGAAAGGCACGGTGCCGGGACACCCGCGGGTAACCCACCAGAATGTGTTTGTAGAACTCGCGCCACAGCAGCTCGTTGATCCAGGTAACGGCGCCGACATTGCCGCTTTCGAACTCGCCCTGGTTACTTTGCAGCGCGGCGTGCAGGCACTGGCGTGGCGAAACCACCCCGGCGGCGAGGTAAGGCGACAACTGGCTGGTGCCGGGTTTGGCCGGAAAGTCGCGCTCGCTCTGGTAGTCGCTGATCTGCTCATCGGCAAACTGCTCCAGGCGGCGCAGCGCCTCGGTTTCGCCGGCGGGCCAGAGATCACGCAGCGCCTGGCTGGGCGTGGGGAAACCTGGGACCTGTTGCGGCACCGGGTCGGCCTGGATGGCCAGGGCGGCTTGGGCCTTGGGCGTGCCCGCTAAACCTGGCAGGGCGCTGTGCAAACGGTTGTAGCAAACCTTGCGGAACTGGCTGAAGACCTGGAAGTAGGTGCCGGTCTTGGTCAGCACGCTGCCGGGCTTGAACAGCAACTGGTCGAGGTGGCTGTGGAAGAGCACGTCCTCGGCGTCCAGGGCTTTGGCGACGGCGCTGTCACGGCGACTTTCGTGGATGCCGTACTCCTCGTTGACGTGCACGGCCTTGATTCCGAGTTGCCGGCACAGCTCCAGCAATACCTGCGGGGCCTGTTCCCAGGTCGGGGCGCTGCGGATCAACAACGGAATGTTCAGTTGCCCCAGGGCCTGGCTCAACGTCGCCAGGTTGCGCAACCAGAAGTCCACTTTGCAGGGCGCGTCGTCATGGGTCAGCCACTGCTCCGGGCTCAGCAGGTACACGGCCACGGTGGGGCCGCGCTGGGCGGCGGCGCACAGGGCGGTGTTGTCATGTAGGCGCAGGTCGCTGCGCAGCCAGATCAATTGCATGGGACGTTCCGCATCAGATAAGTCCTCGTTGAACCAGTGCCTGATGAGCCGAGACGGGGTCTTCGGCCAGGTACAGGTCAGCGATTTCAGTGGTACATACGGCCAACTCGGCGTGATGGATGCACACCGTGGGGCCGACAATGAATTTTGCGCAGGCAATGCCGTTGAGCAGCTTGGGCAACTGGCCCGGGTTCAGGGCCTTGCTGGAGTACAGGAGCACGCCCCGGGCTTGCAGGTGGTCGGCGGCCAGGGCCAGTTCGCCCACGGGCAACGGCCAGTCGAAGACTTCCACCGGACAGTCGGCGCTGCTGATCAGCCAGGCGGTGAGCCAGAGATTGGGCTCCAGGGGCAGGTCCGAGTGGTTGATCAGTAGCAGCGGCGAGCTCTGCAGTTGACGGTTGTTGTGATAGATCCGCGCGCCCAGTTTGCTGCGCAACCAGGAGTAGAAAAACACCTGCTCCATCTGGCTGCCGAACTGGCCTTGCCAGCGCTGCTCCAGCTCCGCCAGCAGTGGCACCATCAACTGTTCGCACAAGGTTCTGGGGGGGTACAGGGCCATGGCCTGGTTAAACGTGTCATCGACCCTGCGTTCCGCCAATTGGCTGATGGCCTGGATCAAGGTCTGGCGCAGCAGGTGCCAGTCGTTCTCGGCCGGTTCGCTGAAGGCAGGGGAGGAACTCAGCAGGTGCTTGACCTGGCTCACCGCCACGCCGCGATTGAGCCAGGTGAGGATGGTGAAAATCTGCTGCACATGCTCGGCCGAGAACAGCCGATGCCCCTTGGGCGTGCGCTGGGGCACGATCAGCCCGTAGCGGCGCTCCCAGGCGCGCAACGTGACGGCGTTGACTCCGGTCTGGCGCGCCACCTCTCGAATCGGCAGCCAGCCCTCTTCCAGGGCCCGGTTGTAATCGGTGCCGGCGTTGTCGTCGTCGACCGTCGTCTGCGTCATGGCTCAGATTCCATTGCGCAGGCTGAGGTTTTCCGGGTGCGGCTGCAGGTACACCTGCTGTGCCACATAGGGATCGGGGTGTTGGCGGAAGTGGTGCTTGAGCAGGGTCAGCGGTACGACGAGAGGCACGATGCCGTGGCGGTACTGGCCGATGATCTGCTGCACTTCCTGCTTGTCTTCGGCGCTGATGACTTGTTTGAGGTAGCCGCTCAGGTGTTGCAGGACGTTGGTGTGGGTGCGGCGCGTGGCGCATTTCTTCAGGGCCGCCATCAGTTCACTGAAATAGCGTGGGCCGATTTCTTTCGGGTCGCCCTTGCCCATGCTGCCCAGCAGATTGCCCAGGGTTTTGTACTGCACCGGGTTATGGGCCATCAGCAGGTATTTGTATCGGGAGTGGAATTCCACCAGGCTGCGGCGGCTGAGGCCTTGCGTCGCCAAGAGGTCCTGCCAGGCGCTGTAGGCGAAGACTCGAGTCAGGAAGTTCTCGCGCAGTACCGGGTCGTTGAGACGCCCGTCTTCCTCCACCGGCAGGTCCGGGTGCAGGTCGCAAAAGGCTTGGGCGTAAATGCCGCGGCCACCGTCATCGCTGGGCATGCCGTTGGCCTGGTAGACCTTGACCCGCTCCAGCCCGCACGACGGCGACTTTTGCATGAAGATGTAGCCGCAGATATCACCCAGCGCCTCGGCCATGCGCCGGCCGTAATCGGCCAGCGGCTCGGTCACGTCCAGGCTGGCGTCTACCGTGCCCACGGCTTGGGGATGCTGCGGGTTGCCCACTAGGCGAATGGGTTGCCTTGGCGTACCCAGGCCGATGGCGGCCTCGGGGCACAGGGGCACGAAATCAAAATGCTCGCTCAGCACCCGGCTGCACAGCCGTGATTCCTTGTGCCCGCCGTTGAAACGGACCTCGATGCCCATCAGGCAAGCGCTGATGGCGATTTTGGGTTTGCCGCCACGGGGTGCGATGTCGGGCATGGGAGGACCTCCAAACGATACCTGTACAAAATAAATATCCTGTACAACTTGGCTCATCATAGGAGTAAGGCTGTACAAGTCAAATATTTTGTATAGGTTTTGTCGGTGGCGGTCCGGGGCTATTTCCAGCCCATCTGCCAGTCCTGATCGTTTTGCAGGGTCTGCCAGGTCAGGCGTTGGCTGCGCTTGCTGAGCACCGCCTGCAACTCGATGTCCAGCACGGTGCCTTCGTCGTCGCAAAACAGTTCGGTGACCAGAAAGTGTTTCTCACGATTTTGCGGGCGGGCTGCTGTCCATTTCGACAGCAGCAACTTGCGCGGGTTGAGGCGGTTCACTGCAGGCTCTCGTGGAGTCGGCGCGCGGCTTCCTGGCCGCTCAGCCAGGCGCCTTCGACGCGGCCGGACAGGCACCAGTCGCCACAGACATAAAGCCCCAGGTCGGCATCCGCCAGGGCGCCCCATTCATGGCTGGTGGCGGGGCGGGCATACAGCCAGCGGTGGGCGAGGCTGAAGGTCGGCGCGGGCATGGCGCTGTGCAGCAACTCGGCGAAGGCACCGTGCAATTGCTCGATCACCGCCTCTTTGGGCAGGTCGATGTGCTGGCGGCTCCAGGTGCTGGTGGCGTGCAGGACCCAGGTGTCCAGCGTGCTGTCGCGCCCGGGTTTGCTGCGGTTGCGGGCCAGCCAGTCCAGGGGGCTGTCTTGCACGAAGCAACCTTCGACGGCGGTCTCAAGGGGCTTGTCGAACGCCAGGGCGACGGCCCAGGTCGGGTCCATTTTCACCCCGGCGGCGACACCTGCGAGCTTCGGTGCGGCGGCCAGCAGCGCGGTGGCCTGGGGCGCCGGCGTGGCGATGACCACATGGCTGAACGGACCGTGGGTGAAGCCTTCGGCGTCCTGCAAATGCCAGTGCCGTTCGCCGCGAAACACCTCGGTAATACGGCAGGCGAAATGCACTTCGGCGTCGCCGAGCAAGGCCCGGGTAATGGCGCTCATACGCGGGCTGCCCACCCAGCGAGTCTGCTCGTCGGGCGAGGGGCTGACTTGGCCACTGTGGGAGTTGTAGAGTTGCGGCGTCCATTCGGCGACCCACCCATTGGCTTGCCAGCGCTGCACTTCATTGACGAAGCGCCGATCACGCGCGGTGAAGTATTGGGCCCCCAGATCCAGCGCACCGGCATCGCTGCGCTTGCTCGACATGCGCCCGCCACTGCCGCGGCTTTTATCGAAGAGTTGTACAACGTGCCCGGTGTCTCGTAGCGCCTGGGCCGCTGAGAGTCCGGCGATGCCGGTACCGATGATTGCGATGGGTACTGTCATAGGGGCCTCGTTTACCTTTCTGTACAGACTACGCCGTCACTAAAACCTGTACAATATTGTTTTTTGGTATAGCTTTTGGCGGTTGTCGGAGGTTCAGGTTGTCTATTGTTAAAAGAGAGCCTGCCCGATTGAAAAGATCCCTGCCTATAAAAATAGACTAGTGATTCAGGTTAAACGCCACGCGAGGAAGAACTCATGCACATATTGCTGACCGGCGGTACTGGTTTGATTGGGCGTGAGCTCTGCCGGTACTGGCTTTCTCAAGGGCATCGGCTGACGGTCTGGAGCCGTCACCCCGAAACTGTCTCTTCGTTATGCGGTGCTCAGGTCCGCGGGATCAAGCAGTTGCAGGAGTTGGGCCAGGAACCTCTGGATGCCGTGGTCAACCTGGCCGGAGCTCCAATTGGTGATCGGCCCTGGACCCACAAGCGCAAGGCGCTGCTCTGGAGCAGTCGTGTCACCCTCACGGAAACCCTGCTGGCCTGGCTGGAAAGCCGCGAACAAAAGCCCGCCGTATTGATCTCGGGATCGGCCGTGGGCTGGTACGGCGACGGCGGTGAGCGCGAACTGACCGAAGACTCGCCACCGGTGAATGAGGATTTCGCCAGCCAGCTGTGCATCGCCTGGGAGGAAACCGCGCAACGCGCTGAAGCCCTGGGCATGCGAGTAGTGTTGGTGCGCACCGGGTTGGTGCTGTCGGCCGAAGGCGGCTTTTTGTCGCGCCTGCTGCTGCCGTTCAAACTGGCCCTGGGCGGCCGCATTGGTAGCGGTCGGCAGTGGATGCCGTGGATTCACATCAAAGACCAAATCGCCCTGATTGATTTTCTCCTGCATCGCAGTGATGCCAGTGGTCCTTATAATGCTTGCGCGCCGAAGCCGGTGCGCAATCGCGAGTTCGCCAAGGCGCTGGGCCGTGTGTTGCACCGGCCCGCCCTGTTGCCGTTGCCGGCGTTTGCCTTGCGCATCGGCCTGGGTGAGCTGTCGCTGTTGCTCCTCGGCGGACAACGGGCATTGCCCGCACGCTTGCAAGCAGCCGGGTTCACTTTCCAGTTCACTGATTTGCCCGCGGCCCTGGACGACCTGTCCAGCCGCCTCTGAAATAGGACGTTGCATGACCGATCACGCGTTGCTCCTGGTCAACCTGGGTTCGCCGGCTTCCACCTCGGTGGCGCATGTGCGCAGCTACCTCAATCAGTTCCTGATGGACCCGTACGTCATCGATTTGCCGTGGCCGGTGCGGCGTCTGCTGGTGTCGCTGATCCTGATCAAGCGCCCTGAGCAGTCGGCCCACGCCTATGCCTCGATCTGGTGGGAAGAGGGCTCGCCACTGGTGGTGCTCAGCCGTCGCCTGCAACAGGTGATGAAGCAGGAATGGCAGCAAGGTCCTGTGGAGTTGGCGATGCGTTACGGCGAGCCTTCCATCGAATCGACCCTAGTGCGCCTGGCCGCTCAAGGGCAGAAAAAAATCACCCTGGCGCCGTTGTATCCGCAGTTTGCCGACAGCACCGTGACCACGGTGATCGAGGAAGCCAAGCGGGTGGTTCGGGAAAAACGTCTCGATGTGCAGTTCTCGATACTGCAGCCCTTCTACGATCAGCCCGAGTACATCGATGCCCTGGTGGCCAGCGCCCGGCCTTATCTTGCCCAGGAGCATGATCACCTGCTGTTGAGCTTTCACGGCTTGCCGGAGCGTCACCTGACCAAGCTCGACCCCACCGGCCAGCATTGCTTCAAAGATGCCGATTGCTGCAAGAATGCGTCACCGGCGGTGTTGGCCACCTGTTATCGCGCCCAGTGCATGCGCACCGCCTCAGCCTTTGCCGAGCGCATGGGCTTGGCGCCAGGCCAGTGGTCGGTGTCGTTCCAGTCCCGTTTGGGCAAGGCGAAATGGATCGAACCCTATACCGAAGCGCGTCTGGATGAGTTGGCCAAGCAAGGGGTGAAAAAGCTGCTGGTGATGTGCCCGGCGTTTGTCGCGGACTGCATCGAGACCCTGGAAGAGATTGGTGATCGCGGGCGTGAACAGTTCCGCGAAGCCGGGGGCGAAGAGTTGGTGCTGGTGCCGTGCCTGAATGATGACCCGCAATGGGCCAAGGCGTTGACGACCTTGTGTGAGCGGGCGCCGTTGGCGCTTTAAGAGCATCGTCAGCACGCCGGGGCCCTTAGGCGCCGGCTTGCTGACGATAGGTTTGGCTTAAATCAGCGGCTCGTCGGCTTTTTTGTTCTTCCAGCCGTCGTTGCCCGGCAGGATCAGGTTCAGCGCGATCGCCACCACGGCGCACAGCGCAATCCCCTTGAGGCCGAAGTCATCCGGGCCGGTGCCGGTGCCTACCAGCACACCGCCAATTCCGAACACCAGGGTCACTGAGACAATCACCAGGTTGCGTGCTTCTCCCAGGTCGATCTTGTGGCGGATCAGGGTGTTCATGCCCACCGCGGCGATCGAGCCGAACAACAGGCAGAGAATCCCGCCCATCACCGGTACTGGAATGCTTTGCAGCAGCGCACCGAACTTGCCGATAAAGGCCAGGGTGATGGCGAACACCGCCGCCCAGGTCATGATTTTCGGGTTGTAGTTCTTGGTCAGCATCACCGCGCCTGTGACTTCGGCGTAGGTGGTGTTGGGCGGGCCACCGAACAGGCCGGCGGCGGTGGTGGCGATGCCGTCACCGAACAGGGTGCGATGCAGGCCGGGCTTCTTCAGGTAGTCGCGACCGGTCACGCTGCCTACGGCAATCACACCACCGATGTGTTCGATGGCCGGAGCCAGGGCCACGGGCACAATGAACAGGATCGCCTGCCAGTTGAACTCCGGTGCGGTGAAGTGGGGCAGGGCCAGCCACGGTGCCGCCGCAATTTTCGCGGTGTCGACCACGCCAAAGTAGAAAGACATGGCAAAGCCCACCAAGACCCCGGAGATGATCGGCACCAGGCGGAAGATGCCCTTGCCGAACACTGCAACGATCAGGGTGGTCAGCAGTGCTGGCATCGAGATCATCATTGCCGTCTGGTAATGAATCAGCTCGCTGCCATCACCGGCCTTGCCCATCGCCATGTTGGCGGCGATCGGTGCCATGGCCAGGCCAATGGAAATGATCACCGGGCCGATGACCACGGGGGGCAGCAAGCGGTCGATAAAACCGGTGCCCTTGATCTTCACCGCGAGGCCGAGAAAGGTGTAGACGAAACCGGCCGCCATCACGCCGCCCATGGTCGCGGCGAGGCCGAACTGGCCCTTGGCGAGAATGATCGGGGTGATGAAGGCAAAGCTCGACGCCAGGAACACCGGCACTTGGCGCCCGGTGACAACCTGGAACAACAGAGTCCCGAGACCCGCCGTGAACAGCGCCACGTTAGGGTCAAGACCGGTAATCAGCGGCATCAACACCAACGCGCCAAAGGCCACGAAGAGCATCTGCGCGCCAGACAGCACCTGGCGCCAGAGCGGATCGTTGAACTCATCCTGCATGGTCAGGCGTCCTTCTGCTTGGTGCCGAAGATCTTGTCGCCGGCATCGCCCAGGCCCGGGATGATGTAGCCGTGTTCATTGAGTTTTTCATCGATGGACGCGGTGTAGATGATCACGTCGGGGTGGGCCTTTTCGACCACGGCGATGCCTTCCGGCGCGGCCACCAGGACCATGGCGCGGATGTCCCGGCAGCCGGCTTTTTTCAGCAGGTCGATGGTCGCGACCATGGAACCGCCGGTGGCCAGCATCGGGTCGATGATCATCGCCAGGCGCTCGTCAATTTCCGGCACCAGCTTTTCCAGGTAGGTGTGGGCTTCGAGGGTTTCCTCGTTGCGGGCCACGCCGACGGCGCTGACCTTGGCCCCCGGGATCAGGCTCAATACGCCTTCAAGCATGCCGATGCCGGCACGCAGGATCGGGACCACGGTGATCTTCTTGCCGGCGATTTTTTCCACCTGGACCGGGCCGCACCAGCCAGGAATTTCGTAGCTTTCCAGGGGCAGGTCTTTGGTGGCTTCGTACGTCAGCAGGGCTCCGACTTCCTGAGCGAGCTCGCGGAAATTCTTCGTGCTGATGTCGGCGCGGCGCATAAGGCCAAGTTTGTGTCGGATCAGCGGGTGGCGGATCTCGCGGATGGGCATAGGGAAAAGCTCCGGCGGCGGGCAAAAAAACCGGCCTAGATTAATCTATCCGGGGTTGTTGTCCTATAGACATGAAGTACGTTAGTCCAGAAAGGCTTGATCTGACCCGGCGGGATGCGTACCTTTGCCCGCTTTTCCGAAACTGCCACCCCCTTGGAGAGCGCCATGTCCGCTGATCTCGAGCATATCCGTCAAATCATGCGAGAGGCTGACTGCCTGTACACCGAAGCTGAAGTCGAGGCGGCCATCGCCCGGGTCGGTGCACACATCAATGAAGAACTGGCTGAGCGCAATCCGGTGGTGTTTTGTGTGATGAACGGCGGCCTGATTTTCGCCGGCAAGCTGCTCACCCACTTGCAGTTCCCGCTGGAAGCCTCCTATTTGCACGCCACCCGTTATCGCAATGAAACCAGCGGCGGCGAGCTGTTCTGGAAGTCCAAGCCGGAAGTCTCCTTTATTGACCGTGACGTGCTGATCATCGACGACATCCTCGACGAAGGTCACACCCTGGGCGCGATCATCGACTTCTGCAAACACGCCGGCGCTCGCGCGGTGCACACCGCAGTGCTGATCGACAAGGACCACGACCGCAAGGCTCGTCCTGACCTGAAGGCCGATTACGTTGGCCTGCCGTGCGTTGACCGCTACATCTTCGGCTATGGCATGGACTACAAAGGTTACTGGCGCAACGCGGCTGGCATCTTCGCCGTCAAAGGCATGTAAGCCATGAGTCAGCCGAGCTTTCTCGACCAATCGCTGTTTGCCGAGTTGGCCGAGAAGGCCGCGGCCAACCCCCGTGGCCGGCAGCACCACAATTTCCACCAGATGGATGAGCCGTGCCATCGCATGGCGGTCGGCCTGCAACCGGCCACCTATATACCGCCACACCGCCACCTGAGTGCTGACAAAGCGGAAACCCTGCTGGTGCTCAAGGGGCGATTGGGCTTGCTGGTGTTTGACGAGGCGGGCCATGTCCTGGCCAAGCGGGTGCTGCAGGCCGGTGGTGAGTGTGTCGGTGTCGATCTGCCGGCCGGGGTGTTCCACGGCCTGGTGGTGCTGGAGGCTGACAGCCTGATGTTCGAGTGCAAGGCCGGCCCCTATCGTCCGGTGGGCGAGGGTGAGCTGGCTGCCTGGGCTCCTCGCGAGGGCGAGCCGGCAGTGGCCGAGTATCACGCCTGGATGCGTGCCCAGTTCGACTGATCCTGCGGCGTGCAGCGTTTCTGCCGTTCGCAGGCACCTGCCCATCTCCGGGGTTGTTTGCATGGCCTACAGGCTCCACCGCTGCATGCAAGGCTGATCAGAAGCCGTGCTAGAGTGATCGGCCCTTGCCTGGAGCCTGTCATGAGCCTGTTGATTCGCAGTAGCGCGGCCCTTCTTTTGACCCTGAGCCTTCCACTGGCGGCAGCCCCGGCGCCGATGCATGCGCAGTTCCTGCCCCCCGATGACCTGACCTTGCGTGACTCCGCGCCGGAGCAGCAGCAACTGCTGCAAGTCACCGAGTACTCGGTGGTGATCGGCAGCCAGCGTCAGTCCAACCAGCAACCCATTCCAGTGACTTCGCCCTTGCTGGTGCGCCTCAAAGGCAAGCCGTTGAACAGGGGGGCGAGCATCAGCCAGGTGTTGGTGAACTTCGACGGCGAAAGCAAAAGCCTGAAAAAGCCGATTTTCGACCCTAAGAGCAAGGCCCTGACCCTGTACTACCCGCTGTCCCAGTACCGGGTGGTGATGGACTTGCTGCGCAACGACACGGTGTATTGCCAGTTCCTCAGCTACGCCAATGGCCATGTCTGGGCCGACTTGCACACCGGCGCCGTACGCTCGCGTTGAGGCCCGGTGCTGCCTGGGGGTAAACTGCCCGCCCCGTGAAATGTCTGCGAGCTGGAGTCGGCAATGCGTAAAGATAAGAAACAACTGATTGGTGACGAGATCGGCGATGGGCAGATCAAGTTGTTCCTCGATTTCGAACCGGTCGACGCGACTTCGCCGTCCCTGCACAAACTGATCAAGGCCTACCGTGGCCTGCGTATCGATGATTTTGAGCGTTTTTTGGTGTTCTTTGTCGAAGCCGGTCACGACCTGGACGGCAAGGACGAGCAAGGCAAGACCTTCGTTGACCTGATCCAGGACCAGCGCAACGCAGCCGAGTACATCGAGCTGATCGAGAAGGCCCGCGGCTGATCGGTGCTCCTGTAGGCGCGGGCTTGCCCGCGAAGGGGCGCGCAGTGTTGCTAGCGGCCCCCTTCATCGTTGTTCGCCGGCCTTGTGTCCCTATAAGAAGCCCATAAAAAAAAACGCCCCGTCCTGCAGCAGGACGGGGCGTTTTTTTATGGGGCGCCGATTACGCGAAGCTTTCGCTTTCCTGGTTGGCCTCGACCAACTCCAGGCTGACGTTGTTCTCGCTGTTGACCTTGCGGTACAGCTCGGCGTCGGTTTCCAGGACCTTTTCCCGAGCCGGGAAGATTTCCTTGAGCTTGGCCGCCCACTCGCCACTGGCCTTGGCTGGGAAGCAGCGTTCGATCAGTTCCAGCATGATCGACACGGTCACCGAAGCGCCCGGGGACGCGCCGAGCAGGGCGGCCAGAGAGCCGTCCTTGGCCGCCACCAGCTCGGTGCCGAACTGCAGCACACCGCCTTTCTTCGGGTCTTTCTTGATGATCTGCACCCGCTGGCCGGCCACTTCCAGGCGCCAGTCTTCGGCTTTCGCCTCCGGGTAGAAGCGGCGCAGGGATTCCAGGCGCTGCTCCATGGATTGCATGACTTCGCTGACCAGGTACTTGGTCAGGTCCATGTTGTCCCGGGCCACGGCCAGCATCGGCCCGATGTTGCCGGCGCGAACCGACAGCGGCAGGTCGAGGAATGAACCGTGTTTGAGGAACTTGGTGGTGAAGCCCGCGTAAGGCCCGAACAGCAGGGATTTCTTGCCATCGACTACACGGGTGTCCAGGTGCGGCACCGACATCGGTGGCGAACCCACGGCGGCTTGGCTGTAGACCTTGGCTTGGTGGTGCTTGACCACTTCCGGGTTGTCGCAACGCAGCCACTGGCCACTGACCGGGAAACCGCCAAAACCTTTGCTCTCTTCGATGCCCGAGGCTTGCAGCAGCGGCAGGGCCGCACCACCGGCGCCGAGGAACACGAACTTGGCGTCGACGTCGCGGCTGGCGCCGTTGTTGACGTCCTTGATGCTCACGGTCCAGCCGTTGGCATTGCGCTTGAGGCCGGTTACGCGCTTGCAGTACTTGACCTGTGCATCGGGGGCGCTGGTCAGGTGCTTGAGCAACTGGTTGGTCAGGGCGCCGAAGTTGACGTCGGTGCCGTTCAAGACGCGGGTGGCGGCGATGGTTTCATCCGCCGGACGGCCCGGCATCATGAGGGGCATCCACTCGGCCATCTTGGCTTTGTCTTCGGTGTATTCCATGTCCGCAAAGGCATGGTGCTGGCTCAGCACGTCAAAACGCTTCTTGAGGAAGGAAACGCCTTTGTCGCCCTGGACGAAACTCAGGTGCGGCACCGGGCTGATAAAGGACTTGGACGAACCGAAGGTGCCTTGCTTGGTCAGGTACGACCAGAACTGCTTCGACACCTCGAACTGGGTGTTGATGTGCACGGCTTTCTTGATGTCGACACTGCCATCGGCGGCCTGTGGTGTGTAGTTCAGCTCACAGAGGCCAGCGTGGCCGGTACCGGCGTTGTTCCACGGGTTGGAACTCTCCGCGGCACCCGAATCCATCAGCTCAACGACTTCCAGCTTGATGCTGGGGTCGAGCTCTTTGAGCAGTACAGCGAGGGTGGCACTCATGATGCCGGCCCCAACCAATACAACGTCTACTGCTTCGTTATGCGCCATTAACGCGTCTCCAAAATCTGCAGCACCAAATTGACGGCATAGCTGCCAGGAGTGACGGGGCGGTTCACGTGATGCCCCAAGTTACCCATGGCCAGGATCACCATGTCCGAATCTTCGCAATTTTTTGCAACTTCTACGGACGCTGCCCACCCGGCCTAAGGTGCGTATGAACGCATCCCGGGGCGCTGGGGGCAATTCGACTTATGGTCGAGGCCTCCGTTCGTGCAACCAAATCCGTCAGCGGACAGGCATCAAGCGCAAGTATCTGAGGAGGGCTCGGTCCTGTGTAATCGGGCTGTTGTAGAGGCTAATGGTGCCAGTTCAGACGCAAAACTATTCATTTGCTCGCCACACTCTTGTGAAGTTGTGAAAACCCGTTTTTTCACGCTCTTTTGAAGACGTGAACCTCAAAAAAGGGCTGCCTCAGCCTGGCACCTGGCCCGAATGGATGACGCCATGCAGGGCATGGGGCACAAACGGGCGAACAGCTTCAGTGTCCGAGCAATGGCAGCTCTGGCAGATTCGCGAAAAGTGGTGGTTTGCAAGGTGCACAGCAAGCACGCAGCTTCACTCGATCTGTGTGGGCGGCTCTCTGTGGGCGGTGCGGGGTGCCAAATACCTGGGTATTGGCGGTGCTGCGAGGCCCGATCAGGAGACGTCCTTATAATCGGGGGGAGATTGTAACGAAGAAATGCGCAGAAATGATCCTGTTTAATGACTTTTATTAGGTGTTTGGTCAGGTGGCCAGCAAGGGTTGTACCCCGGGGCGGGCCAGGCGCGGGCTGACACGGGCGCTGGCGGGCAGCGGCTGGTGCAACCAGTTGAGGCGGATTTCTTCTATCTCTACCCAACCATGGCCCGCAGGTGCCTGGCTGCAATGCTTGAAGGCTTGGCAGCGACCCTGGGCGTCGAGCAGGGCGTAGCTGCGGAATTTGGGCCGAGGGCTGAACAGAGACCAGAGAAAGTGCATGACGATGTACCAGTTGGGGCGAGTAGGGCCAGCATGCATGATCAGCGTTACACCGCTGTGTAATGCCTGTGACGGCGAGGTGACAGGAACCGCGGTGTGCCGTCCCTGTCTGAGCCTTGACTAACTCTTGGCTGACGCTGGTTAGCCGCTGTCGAGCCCCGCTATACTGGCGCCCTGTTTGTGCCTGATTTCTGGAGAAATGAGCATGTTGCAACGCCTGTTGTTCGGTTTGATCACTGTGACCAGCTTGTCCCTGGTTGGCTGCGCCCACAGCCCGCAACAACTCAGCCCTGAACCTAAACTCACGACTCAACTGGCCCCTGTAGGTCACGGTCAGCCGGTGGTGGTGCGGGTCGTGGATGGTCGTCCGTCGCCGACCCTAGGCACTCGCGGTGGCCTGTACCCGGAAACCAGTGCCATCACTGTCCAGGGTGCGCAAATCCTGCCGAAACTGCAGGCCCAGGCTGAAGCCGCAGTCCGCCTGTTGGGCTTTACCCCAACGTCCAACGCCTACAACGCTCCACAACTCACCGTGACCCTGGCCGAACTGAAGTACCAGTCGCCCAAGGAAGGCCTGTATGTGACTGAAGCCACCATTGGCGCGACCTTCCGCTCCGATGTGCAGAACGCCAACCGTCGCTACAGCGGCCGTTATGGCGCGTCGCTGGATCAGCGCTTCGGCATGGCGCCGAACCAGGAAACCAACACCAAGCTGGTGGGCGATGTACTGAGTGACGCCCTGACCCGCCTGTTCAAGGACCCGACCATCGGTCAGATCCTCGGCGAGTAACAGCCCGCCCCGAATCATCGGCGGGCCCAAAAGAAAGCCCGGCTTCATCCCTGAAGCCGGGCTTTTTCATGTTCGCGGGCCGGGGTTCAGGCGGCTTCCACGTAGAAGTCCAGGAAGCTCAGTCCGGTGGCCGGATCGCTTTCCGGCAGGTCCGCATGCTGATGGCCGCCCAGGGCGCAGTACACCAGCCAGTGACGGTCCTGGACGTTGAACGCCAGGGCGCCAATCAAGGCTTCCTGCTCGTCGCTGGGGGAGATCAGGTACAGGCGATCCTGGTTTTCGGCGTGCAGCATGACAAGCTCCATGGACTATCGAGGTGCAACAGACTGGCTTGTTCAGATGACGAATGGATGACAGGGCAATTTAAACCGCCAGTCCCCGTAACTGGTCGGAAAAAACCGGGCAAGGTGTCGGGCTTTGGGTAGAATCCGCGCCGCGCGCTGTCGATCGACGGCCCGCCAGTTCTGTTTGATTCGAGGTTCATGATGTCGCTGCAAGTGCTTTGGTCGTTGTTCAATGCCCACCCCGCCAAACTGATCAACATTCTCGCCCTGCTGTTTGCCTGCCCAGGCGGCTGGGTGCTGCACGCCACCCGTCGTCGTGAGCAACGCGCCATGGCCAGCCTGGCGGCACAAAGCACCCAGCGCGGCGTCGAGCCGCCGCTGCCCATGCTCGACCTGGCGACCGTGCGCATGAATCGGTTTTTCTACCGCTTCGGTTTTGCCTGCCTGGGCCTGGCGCTGCTGGTGTCGTGGATTAGCACGCGTTTCTGAGTCGGCGCGCGGGACGGTTCTGCACCTACAACAACGGCGCCCTGGGGCGCCGTTGCGGTTTTTCTGATCGGTGTTTTACAGCGCCAGCCCGGCCTTGACCCGGTACTGATTGCGCACCGGCGTCGCGTATTGCAGCACCAGGTACGGGCGATGCTCGGGTGGACAGGCGTCCAGCCGGCGCTGCCATTCTTCCTGGGCCTTGGCCAGCTCCTGGGCCGGGAACACGTCCTCGGCCTTGGGCACTTGCAACTGCGGGTCGGCCTCGTTCCACTGGGCATACGCCAGGTAATGCACCGGAAACAGGCGGTAGCCGCCGAGAATCTGCCGGTCCATCTCAATGGCCAATTGCTTGGTGTCTTCAAACAGCTCGCTGATGGGCGGGGCGAAGTTCACATGGACCCGGCCTTTATAGCCCGTGATGCCCTTGGCGATGCTGACGTCGTCCTCGCCCGGCACCTTGGTGTAGCTGCCGGTGGTGGCGCGGATGTAAAGCTCCCGGGCCTTGGCCTGATCGCAGGGGTCGTATTCGTAGCTGATGGACACGGGCGTCAGGTTCAGCGACTGGATCACTTCACCGAACGGCTCGTCCTTGCGGCTCATGTGGAACATCTTGAGGATCGCCGACTCGGTGCGATCGTCGCCGTCCTTGGCCCGGCCTTCGGCCTGGGCGATCCAGATCGACTGGCAGTCGTTACGGATCGAGTGGTTGATGTACGCCGACAGCAGTTGGTAGGCCGCCATCTTCTCGCGCCGACCGGTGATCGAACGGTGCACGATAAAGCTCTTGTTCAGGCGCATCAGGTCGCTGACGAAGGGCTTTTGCAGGAGGTTGTCGCCAATGGCGATGCGCGGCGTGGGCAGGCCGGCGTGATACACCGCGTAGTTGACGAAGGCCGGGTCCATGACGATGTCACGGTGGTTGGCCAGGAACAGGTAGGCAACGCCGGACTTGAACTGCTCGACCCCGGTGTAGGTGACGCCGTCAGTGGCCCGCTCGATGGTGTGGTCGACGTAGAACTCGACCTTGTCCTGCAAGGTCGCCACCGTCGTGACCCCGGCGAACTCACGGCGCAGCCGTTGCGCGATCAGGGGTTTGAGCAGCCAGCCGAACGTGCCGGCAAAACGCGGGAAGCGGAAGTGGGTGAGGATATCTAGAAACGCCTTGTCCCCGAGCAGCCGGGCCAGCACCGCTGGTACTTCGCTGTCGTGGTAAGGTCGGATGGCATCGAATTCGCCCATCATGCTCTCTTGTTGGAAACGGCTAGGGTAAGAAGAAGGTTTGGATCGAAAAATGGCCGGGCACGGTCTGAAAAGTCAGCTCAAACAAAAATAGCCCTGCGAATAGACCGGCGATTATACGCACAAGTCACTCGGGAGACCGCGATGCTGGAAACCGATCACTATCAATGCCCTTACTGCGGTGAAGACGCTGAAGCCGTGCTGGATCTGTCCGGTGGCGACCAGACCTATATCGAAGACTGTCCGGTGTGTTGCCGGCCCATTGTGTTCCACCTGCAAACCGATGGTCAGGAATGGATGCTCGACGTTCACAGTGAAAACGAGTGATGGGGTGGCCCTATGCAGCGCATCTACGAACCGGAAAATCTGATGGAAGGCGAGTTGTTGCAGAGCATGCTGGCCAGTGAGGGCATTGAGGCTCACCTGGTAGGGCGCGATCTGCTGGGGGGCGTTGGCGAGCTGCCGGTGTTCGGTTTGCTGGGGCTGTCGGTGGAAAACGATCAGGCGCAATACGCACGGGAGTTGATCGCCGCGTACAATGCCGCGCTGCCTATGCCCGGCGAAGAGCCGGAAAGCTTTGCCGGCGTGCTGGTCTGTTAGGCTGGCCGCCGATCCTGTCGAGAGTTGTCTTGCCCCATGTGTGGACGTTATGCGCTGTTTCGTTGGAATCCCGCCTTTGCCGCCTTGCCGGGGTTCCCGGCGGACCAGCGGGCGCAGTGGAATATTTCGCCCAATGATTCGGTGCTGATCCTGCGAGCCGAAGGTGACCAGCGCAGCCTGGCCCGGGCTCGCTGGGGGCTGACGCCGCCTTGGCTGACGGACCTGTCGCGCACCCCGGCCCATGCCCGGGCCGAAACCCTGGCCGAGCAGCCGATGTTTCGCCAGGCCTTTCGTGAGCGTCGCTGCCTGCTGCCGGCCAACGGCTTTTATGAATGGCGCGGCACCACCCGCAAGCGGCCCTACTGGCTGACGCCGGGGGAGGGCTCATCGATATTCTTTGCCGCCATCTGGGAGGCGTATCCGGTTCAGGAGCAGGTCTGGCTCAGCACGGCGGTGGTGACCCAGGCGGCGTCGTCCTTGCGTCGGCCGCTGATTCTCGATGCCGAGGGTCAGGCGGCCTGGCTCAATCCCGAGACCCCGCTGCACACCCTGCAAGCCCTGCTGGCCAGCGAGCCCGCGCCCTTGCGTGAGCGGGTCCTGGCCAACCTGGTCAACGACCCCAAACTCAATGGCCCTGAATGCCTGACCCCCGCCTAACCCCACCTCGCGCCCTGTAGGCGCTGGCTTGCCAGCGATACGCCCGCACGTCTTCAACACCATTCGCGCGGGCGCTTGAGATGGCTTCGCCGGCAAGCCGGCTCCTACAAAGAGGCGTTCAGACCCGGAACTGGTTGATCAGGCGCCGCTGTTGTTCGGCCAGTTTGGTCAGGCCAGCGCTGGCGGCGCTGGATTCATCGGCGCCACCGGCCATTTCATTGGCCACCTGGCCGATGTTGATGACATTGCGATTGATGTCCTCGGCCACCGCACTCTGTTCCTCGGCGGCGCTGGCGATCTGGGTGTTCATGTCGTTGATCACCGACACCGCCTGGGTGATGCTTTCCAGGGCTTGGGCGGCCTGGGTTGCA
>NZ_JALQCW010000066.1 GCF_023241715.1 Pseudomonas morbosilactucae | reverse complement strand
CGGCTCCTACACAAGATGGAGGGCGGTAGGGGGCGGGGGTTGATCATTGGTCGGCATTCATCACCAGGGTCAGCCAGGGTAATCGGTAGATGCGCACGGGCTGGGTGCGGGCCAGGACGTCGAGCATGGCGGGGACGTCGTCGAGGCTGAATACGCCGCTCACGGCGGTGTCCGGCAGGTTGCCTGCTACGAGCAGGGAACCCGGCATATGCCGTTCAAGGTCGGCAAACACTTCCGCCAGCGGGCGGCGATTGAAGATCAGCTTGCCGCGTTGCCAGGCTGCGGCGGTGCTGATGTCCAGCGGGTGGGTGGGCGAAGGCGGCGAACCGTCCACAAAGTCGAGTTGCTGGGCGGATTTGAGCGGCACGGCGTCACCGCCGGATGAAACGTTCACCTCGCCTTCGGTCACGCCGACCCGCACACGATGGTCTTGGCGATCCACATCAAAACGCGTGCCCACGGCTTGCACGCTGCCGCCGGAGGCCTGGACCACAAACGGCCGGGCAGGGTCCTTGCTCACCTGAAACAGTGCTTCACCCTTAAGCAGGCTGATCTCGCGGCGTTGGGCGGTGTAATGCACGGACAGCGCCGTTGCGCTGTTCAACCAGACCTGGCTGCCATCCTCGAGCGTCAGCAGCTTGCGTTCGCCAACGGCGGTGGTGTGGTCGGCAAAATACACCTGCAACGGCTCATTGAAACCGCTGACGGCCAGCGCCGCCAGGCCGGCCGCCAACGCTGCCCAGCGCAGGGTGCGACGTTGCCTGGGAGCGGGGGCTACAAAGGTCGTGGCGCTGGTGGTTTGTGGCAAGGCTTGCCACATTTGCTCGGCCAAGGCCGCCGCTGCTTCATGGCGCGGGCTTTGACCCCGCCAGCGGGCAAACGCGGCGTGGTCGGCGTCGCTGGCCCGCCCGGACGTCAGGTGCACCCATTGCTCGATGGCCTGATCCTCCAGCTCAAGGCTGGACAGGTGGTGGTTCATACGCTCAGCCATGGTGAAGGGCTCAATGAAGCAGTCGGAAGGAGGGGCATGCCGCGCATTCTAAAGGCACTCCGACTGGCGTAGCCAATCCCGGCAGTGGCGCATGGCTTGAACGATGTATTTGCCCACCATGCTTTCCGACACCCCGAGGCGCACGGCGATTTGCGCGTGGGTCAAACCTTCGACGCGATTGAGCAACAGCGCCAGGCGCGCATTGCTGGGCAACAGGTGCAGGGCTTTGTCCAGTTGTTCGATGGCTTCGGCCGCGAGAAACGAGCGTTCCGGCGAGGCCATCGGGTCGCAGGCTTCATCGTCGGGGCCGGCATCGACCTGCCAGGCGGCGTGCCGTTGTTCCTGGCGCAAACGGTCGATGGCCAGGTTGCCGGCCACCCTGAAGACAAACGCCCGCGGTTCGACGATCTGCGCCGTATCGCCGAGCCCGGCCAGGCGCAGGTAAGTGTCCTGCGCCACGTCTGCGGCTTTCTCCACATTGCCCAATCGTCGCGCCAGAAAAGCCAGCAGGTCGGCATAGTGCTCCTGAAAGGCTGTCAGCAAATGATTTGAGTTGGGTGACACGGACATGCGTACTGCCCCGGCTGGTGAGGCGCGCATCCTATCTCAACTGAGAACAGTTATCATCACTGTTTCTGAAACCGCCTTTCCATGACTGTCGTTTTGCACCGCCACCGGCAGGATTTTGTAGGTGGGCAAAAAAAATATGACGTTCGACGGCAAGGTGGGTGGGGATGATTCGTCGTGGGTGTGAGCACGAATAATTCTCATGTCGTGATACCACTTACGGACGATTCAAATGCCGGCACCTTCGAACTTTTTTGCTCCTGTCAGCGGCCAGACGCTGACCCTGACGTTGATGCTGACCCTGGGCGGCAGCCTGCCCCTGGTGCCTTTGACGGTGCAGGCGGCAGATACCTCGACCCGCATCCAGTTGCAGATGGCCGCGCAGTCGCTGGACCAGGCGTTGACCCAACTGGCTGACCAGACCAACTTGCGGCTTATCTTCAATTCCAACGATGTGCGCGGGCAGAACGCGCCGGCCCTGAGTGGCCCCTACACCCTGGCCCAGGCCATGGACACGCTGTTGCGGGGCAGTGGCTACACCTGGCGTTTGCTCGACGAGCGAACCCTGGTCCTGGAGCCTTTGCCCAAAGCCGGCGATGCCATGGTGCTGGGGGCCACCACGGTCAGCGCCATCGATAACCCGCTGGGCGCGACCACCGAAGGCACCGGCTCCTACACCACGGGCGTCAGCAGCACGGCCACCCGCTTGAACCTCACCCCGCGAGAAACACCGCAGTCGGTCAGCGTGGTCACTCGCCAGCTGATGGATGACAAGAACTTGACCAGCCTGGACAAGGTGCTGGAAGAAACCCCGGGCATCACCTTTCAGTACCGTAACTTCGGCGGCCACGTGTACACCTCCCGTGGCTTCTCGCTGCTGGCTGAAAGCTTCCTGATCGACGGTGTGCCGGGCCAGGGTTATCAGATCACCGGCTGGATGAAACCCGATACCGCCATCTACGACCGGGTCGAGGTTTTGCGCGGGGCTTCCGGTCTGCTGGTCGGCGCAGGGGAGCCGGGGGGCGCCGTGAACCTGGTGCGCAAGCGACCCACCGCGGAAAACAAATTCTCGATCACCACCCGGGCCGGCTCCTGGGATCAATACCGCGTTGACCTCGACGCCAGCGGCAAGCTCAACGATTCCGGCAGCGTGCGCGGCCGCTTGGTCACGGCCTACGAGGACAATGGCTCCTACCTCGACCAACTCAACACCCGCACGCCGTTGTTGTACGGGATTGTCGAGGCCGACGTGAATGACAGCACCACCCTGACCCTGAGCCTGCGTCGCCAGGAAAACGTCATCAACGGTTATTCGATCTACGGGCTGCCGAGGTACAGCAACGGCAACGCCCTGGACATTTCCCGCTCCACGTCGCTGGTGCAGGATTGGAACCGCCATGAAAGCGACATGAGTGAGGTCTTTGCCGAAGTCGAGCATCGCTTCAACGACGACTGGGCCAGTACCACCTCGTTGACGTACTCCGAAGGCGGTTTTGATCAGCAGATTGCTTATGCGCGCGGCGCGATCAACCCGCAGACCAACGCCGGCTCGGTCTTTCAGAACGTGCTGTTTCGCCGGGATGAAGTCGCCAGCACCGGGCTGGACAGCCATATCAATGGCCATTTCGATGCCTTTGGCCTGACCCATGACGTTACCGTTGGCGCCACCTGGTCGCGGCAGGAAGCCAACACCAAACAGGTGCAGGTGTCCGCCAACAGGCTGCCGATCAATATCTTCGATGTCGACCACCACAGCCTGGCCAAACCGGCGAGGCCGGCCTGGGCCACCGATATCGATATGACTGAAGAACGCTCGGGCCTGTACGCCAACACCCGTCTGCGTCTGAGCGAGCCCTTGAGCCTGGTGCTAGGGGGGCGAGCCAGTTGGTATGACTACACCTATGACGTCCAGCGTGGTTCGGCGCTGCCTTATGAGTCCAAGGTGACCCGGGAAGTCACGCCGTACGTGGGGCTGATTTATGACATCGACGACCAATGGTCCTGGTACACCAGCTACGCGCAAATCTTCAACGCCCAGGGCAACTATGTGGACGCCAGCGGCAGCCCGTTGTCGCCGTCATCGGGTGACAATTATGAGACGGGGATCAAAGGCGCGCTGTTCGACAGTCGCCTGAACCTGTCGATGGCGCTGTTCTATATCAAGCAAACCGATGTCGCCCTGGTGGACACCGCCAACGTCGACTGTTTTTCCAACGACAGCAGCGGCACTTGCTACGTCAACGGCACGATCAAGCGCAGCAAGGGCATCGATATCGAAGCCAGCGGCGAGGTGTTGCCGGGCTTGCAGGTGTTCGGCGGCTACACCTTCAACCTTTTGCGCAACAACACCGAGGCGGTCGAAGTGGCGTACGAAACGCCCAAGCACATGCTGCGCCTGCAAACCAGCTACAACCTGCCGGGCCAGTGGAATCGCCTGACCTTGGGCGGCGGTGTGTCGGCGCAATCGGGTTACGAAGCGGCCTCGACCACCGGGCTGGAATTCGGCAGCAAGGGCTATGCGATCTGGGATGCTCGCGCCAGTTGGAAGCTCGACGAGCATTGGAAGGTGTCGCTCAATGCCGAGAACCTGTTTGATCGCCGTTACTACACCACCGCCGTGGCCACCGACCGGTCCAACCTGTTTGGTGAACCGCGCAGCTACCTGTTGACCCTGCGAGGGGATTTTTGAGTGCTGAAGCTGTTGCGGGCGTAGCGGGCAGGCCGTCATGAAGGACAGCTTTCGCCAGTCGATGGCCTGGCTGCACACCTGGTGCGGGCTGGCGTGCGGCTGGCTGCTGTGCGCGATTTTCCTGACCGGCAGCTTGAGCGTGTTTCGCGACCCCATTACCCGCTGGATGGAGGCCCAGCCCCTGGCCACCGTTGCGCAGGGGGAGAGCCTTGATACTGCCCGCGCCGTTGACCATGCGGCGCGCTACCTGGGTGAGCATGCCGCCGGTGCGCGATTCTGGAGGGTGCAGTTGCCGCAGCATCCGGGCGAGGCCATGACCTTGACCTGGCGGCTTGGGGATGGCACTCGGCAAGTGGCGTTGTCCGCGGATAACGGTGCGCCCCTGACACAGGGGCTGGCACGTAAAACCGAAGGTGGCCGGCATTTCATGTCCTTCCACTACATGCTGCACCTGCCGGTCCTGGGCTTCTGGCTGGTCGGCGGGTTGACCCTGGGCCTGCTGGTGGCGCTGATTTCCGGGGTGGTGGTGCACCGGCGGATCTTCCTCGATTTCTTTACCTTTCGGCCGGGCAGGGGGCCGCGTTCCTGGCTGGATGCGCACAACGCCGCGGCGGTCATGACTCTGCCTTTTCTGCTGATGATCGCTTACACGGGCTTGTCCATTTTCTACACCAGCTACGTGCCTGGTCCGCTGCGAGCGGTCTATGGGGCCGAGCCGGACGCCTACAGCCGGTTTCAATCCGACTTGTCGAACTCGGCGCAGTTGCCATTGAGCCCCTTGGGGCCTGAAGGGCAGACCGTCACGTCCCAATGGTCCGAGCTGATGCAGCGGGCGCAAGTGTTGCTCGGGCAGCCCGCGCGCCTGCTGTTGATCGACCGGCCTGGTGCACCCGGGATGAGCGTGCGGGTGTTGGGCCTGGCGGATACGGCACGGCCGTCACAGGCGCTGTTCACCCCCCAGGCCAGCGTCCTGTTCGATGGCGTGAGCGGCGCCGTGTTGCAGGTCCAGTTGCCGGAGGCGGCGACGCTGGCGATTGGCGAACGGATTTATGGGGTGATCAAGTCACTGCATTTCGCCGACTTTGGCGGCTGGAGCATGAAGTGGCTGTACTTCATCAGCGGCCTGCTGGGCATGCTGATGATGGCTGCCGGCACCCTGCTGTTTACGATCAAGCGGCGGATCAAGAGCCAGCGAGAGTTCGGCGCCGCGACTGCTGGGGTGTACCGGGTGGTCGATGCCCTCAACGTGGCCTGTGTGGCGGGCATGGGCGTGGCCTGTATCGCTTATTTCTACGCCAACCGGCTGCTACCCATTGAAATGCCGGGGCGGGCGCTTTGGGAAATCCGTAGCTTTCTGTTGGTCTGGCTGGCGGCGCTGGTTCATGCCCTGGCCAGGCCTTCCCACAAGGCCTGGAGCGAACAGCTGTTGTGTGCCGCGTTGCTGTGCTTTGGCCTGCCGCTGCTCAACCTGTTGACCACGGGGCAGCATATCGGCCGCTACATCGCCGCCGACGACTGGCAACGGGCAAGTGTCGAGGGCGTCGCGTTGACCTTCGGTGTGCTGCTGGTGGTTGCCCTGCGCAAGCTGCATCGTAAGCCCGACAGCGCCACTGAGCGCGGGCGTCGTTCCGCCAAACCGGCCCAGGTGAATTGAGATGGCCGCCACCCATAAACGCGAATCACCGAAGGGTTACCGTTGGCGGGTCTTGAGTCGGGTGTTGGCCGCCGGCCTGGGCGGTTATGGGGTGTCCTCGTCAGCCCTGTCGTTATTGGCAGTGCTGTTGTCCCGCACACCGGGCGTCAATCCGGCCGATGGGGTGTTGATCACCACGCTGCTGAGCTTCGGGCTGTACAGCGCCATCGTCATTGGGGTCTTCAGCCTTCGCAGTGTGCTCCGTGCCTGGCTCGTCCTTGGCGGTGCCATGCTGGTGTTGGGCGCCGCGCACCTGGCGCTGTAAACCCATTTCCCCGCACGTCGACGTTGTCGGTCTGGATGTGTTGGAGCTGGCTTGCCAGCAATCAGGGGCTTCAGGGCAGGGGGGCATCGCCGGCAAGCCGGCTCCTACAGGAGCACCGTCGAGCTTGATGTGTGTTGTAGGCCGGTGCAAAGCGCGGGTTGTTCAGGCGAAGGGCATTGGTCCTGGGAAGGTGCCGATGGGGACCCAGTGGGTGATAAGCCCGGTGTCGGGTTTCCAGTGATGCAGCAGCAGGGCGGGGGGCTCCAGGTAGGAGGCCTCCTGGGCGTTTTCGTCCAGGGCCAGGGCGATGGCCGTGGTGGTGCTGGGCGCGGTGCACAGCAAGGAGCCACCGAAGCGCAACTGCATGGAGCGGTGAATGTGCCCGCAGACGATGCGCTCGACTGTTGGGTAGCGCGCGACGACCTGGGCCAGACGATGCCCGTTGAGGCAGGCGTAGGTGTCGATGTAAGGAATACCGCTGAGGAAGGGCGGCTGGTGCAGCATGATCAGGGTCGGTCGATCCGGCTCTTGGGCCAGGGCCTGTTCGAGCCACGCCTGCGCCGCCTCGTCGACGTCGCCGTGATGCTCCCCGGGCACGGTGATGTCCAGGCCAATGAGGCGAACCGGCCCCAGATCCGCCGCCACGAAGTGCACGGGGCCTTGGCTGGCGCCTGGCATGGCCTGAGGGAACGCCGCCCTGAATCGCTCGCGGTCATCGTGATTGCCCGGAATCATCAACAGCGGCTGTTGAATACCGGCGAGCAACTGTTTTGCCATTTCGTATTCGGCCGGCAAGCCTTCATCCACCAGGTCGCCGGTGATGATGACCACGTCCGGGCGCGGACGCAGCCCATTCAAATGTTCGATCGCTTGCTGGCAGTGGCGGTTCGAATCCACCAGCCCCTGGTACAGCACGCCTGGGGGCCTAATGTGCAGGTCGGATAGATGGGCAATCAGCATGTCGCATCCTTTGTCGGTCGTTACTGGTGGAACTTGCGACCCAGGGTGTCCAGGCGAACCGCGATAGGGGGTAGGCGCTGGCTGCTCAGGGCGAGGGTTTCGACATCGTCGGCGGTGTTTTGCGCAATGCTTTGCACCGATTGCAGACGCCCGACAATCTCGACGCTCGCCGTGGATTGTTCGCGGGTGGTGGTGACGATACGCCCATTGAGTTGATCGATCTGCGAGATATCACTGCCCACGGCCTGCAACATCGCCACTGCCAGTTGACTGTCCTCGACGCAACGCTCTACGCCTTCGTGGCTTTCGTGCATGGCCTCGACAGCTTTGCGGCTGCCTTGTTGCAGGGCTTCGATGATGGTTCTGATTTCATGGGTGGAAACGGCGGTGCGCTGCGCCAGGCTTCGCACCTCATCGGCCACCACCGCAAAGCCTCGGCCTTGCTCGCCGGCGCGGGCGGCCTCGATGGCGGCGTTGAGGGCCAGCAGGTTGGTTTGTTCGGCAATGCTGCTGATGACCTCCAGCACACTGCCGATTTGCTCGGCCTGTACCGCCAGGACCTGCACCGTTTCATGGGTGCCTTTCAGGCGCGAGGCCAGTTGGGTGATTTCATGCTGGGCCCGGCTCACGCTTTCCTGCCCGCGGGTGATTTGCAGGCTGGCTTGGCCGGTGTGTTCAACGGCGTGCTCGACGTGAACCACAATGTGCCCCATGGCGTCCCCCATGCGCTGCATCGAGTCGGTCATCTGGGCGATTTCCGCCAGTTGGTGCTTGGCGCCTTTCTCCAGGGTATCGCTGGCCTTGGCCAACTCCTGGCCCAGATCACCCAGGCCCTGGGAGTCGTGGACCACCCCGTCGACCAGGGCCGTGACCTGCATCAGGAATCGGTCGAAGCGATCAGCCAGCGAAACGTGCACCCGCTCGTTGTCGCCCTTGCCCGGGTCGGCGGTGAGCTGTGTGGTGACTGTGAGCATTTTCTCCAGCATGTCCTGGCTCTCGACCGCCTCCGCCTGGCTGTGCACCGCCAGATAGAGCAGGGCGACGGTCTCCATGACCACGTAGAACGCGTGGACGAAAATCATCGTCCAGCCGCCGTGATGCTCCATGACGAACACTGGAAAACCTTGATGTTGCAGGACGTGGAACACCACGTGATGCACCGCGATGGTCAACGCCGCCACAAGGATCGGCAACCAGTCGCGATAAAAGGTCAGCACCGCCAGCAAGGCGAAAATGCCGAAGTGCGACTCGATGACCCCCTGGGCCTGGTTGATGTGCAAGGCCGCCATGACCATCAAGCCAACGCCCAGGCCGCAACGCATCCAGCGTGTGCCGCCGATGGCGCGATACAGCACGGTCAGCAGCACACAGGTGCCACCCCCCACCACCAGCGCCTGGATCAACGTGTCGTGCCAGAACGCCAAACCCAGTGAAAACACAAACATCAGCCAGACCAGCGCCAGCATGATGCGGTCGGCTTTGCGGTAATGCTCAAGAAAGCGCGGGTGGGCAGGCATTCACTTTTACTCCATGTCTTTGAGCCAGGAACAAAGCGGCCATGCGCCGTGACGGGACGTTACGCAGGCGGGGAGTGCAGCAGCGGTTCAGGAGGTTCTGGAGCCAATGATTCAAAGCAGATATCGGCACCCTGGGGAGGGACTTTAGATCAGGCAACGGCAGTTGATCGGCGCAACGTCAGGATGATGCGAACGGCCATGACCACGCCGACGAGCACCGCCGCCAGGCCTGACGCTTCCAACAGTGTTGGCAGGCGGCCATGAAACACCAAGCCGAGCAGGGTGGCGAACAGCGATTCAAGGGCGATCAGTTGCCCGGAAAGCACCATGGGCAGGCGGCGGGACGCGGCGTTCCACGCCCAGGCCCCGACCGAGGAGGACATCAGCGCAATCAGTAAACCCCAGCCGTACAGCTGTCCTGCCTGGGATAGGCCGAAACCCAGGCTCGGCAGGTTGAGCAGGCCGAGGGCCTGTACCAGCGGTAACAGACACAGGGTGCCGATGCCGGCGCCCGTCATCATCAGGCCGGTCCAGAGGGCTGATGCATGGGCCGGGAGCCTGCCCAGGGCGCTCTGATTCAGCACGCTGAAGACCAGCCACAGGGCAACGGCGCCGATGGAAAAACCCAACCCCATCAGCCACGAATGTCCGTCTGCGGCAGGTTGATGGGCGCTGCTGATGTTTGACAGCAGCAGCCCAGCCGTCAAAAACGCCAGCGGCATCGCCAGCCGGCGCCAGGGAAGGGTTTTATTCCGGGCGTTGCCGAGCAGGGCCAGCAACACCGGCACCAGGCCAATAAACGCGGGCGTCAGCACCGGCCCGCCGAAAATCACACCGGCGGCAATACAGCTGCTGTAGGCGAGGTAACCGATGACGCCCAGGCCTGCGGCGAGACATTGTTGATGGCGACGCAAGAGCCTTAGCTGGGCGCGACAGAACAGCACGACTGCCGCACCCAGCCCACCGGCGATCAGAAAGCGGATGGCCATCAAATCGTAGAGGCTGTAAGCGCCGGTGACATAGGGCGCCACGAAGTTCAGGGCCCAGCTTAGGGTCGCGACCACGGCCAGGGCCACGCCAATCAGGATGTTTGAGTGAGCAGTGGGCATCAGAAAGGTCCGTGAGGGATTCAGCGCATGTTGCACAGCCATGCAGCTGTGCTACAAACGAGTTCTCGGCCCTGGATGCATAACCTCTGATTATGAATAGTCTTGGAAAATCATTGCCGCCGCTGGCCAGTTTGCTGCCCTTTGAGGCCGCTGCTCGACTGGAAAGCTTTTCAAAAGCCGCCGAAGAGTTGCACATCACCCAAGCGGCGGTCAGCCGCCAGATCCGTGGGCTGGAAGACAACCTGGGGCTGAAGCTGTTCTGCCGCCGCAACCGCGCGGTCTTCTTGACCCAAGAAGGGCGTGAACTCGGGCGCGTGGTCAGCAGCGCGCTGCAAAGCATCAGCAACAGTGCCGTGGCCCTGCGTGAAGCCCCGCGTAAAAACCGCGTGGTGTTGCTCTGCCAGTTGTGCGAAGCCTTCTATTGGCTGATGCCGCGCCTGTCGACGTTCCACCAGCAGCACCCGGAAATCGAGATTCAACTCGCGACCACCACCCGGCCGTTGGCCGAATTCAATGACCCTTTCGATGTGGCCCTGCAAAGCAGCGGACGCCCCAGCGGCCTGCACGGTTTGGCATTCACCGCCGCGGATGAAGTGTTTCCCGTGTGCAGCCCTGAGTACCTGACTGGCCGGCAGCCACTCGCCCTTGCCGACCTTCGCCGCCACACCCTTTTGCACCACAGCGCCACGCCCCCGCACTTGATGGAATGGGACACCTGGCTGCAAGTCTTTGGGCAGACATTGGAGGATTGCCCTCAACGCTCGGTGTTTGACAGTTACCCCTTGATGCTCCAGGCCGCCGTCGAAGGCCATGGCATCGCAATGGGTTGGCGCCGAACCGCCGGCCGGCTGATTGAAAGCGGTGCGCTAGTACGACCTTGCGTAGAAAGCGTGCCGTTACCGCAGGCGATATCGGTTTTTACACACTACGGCGCAGAGACTCGGATTGAAGTGCGCGCGCTGGTTGAGTGGCTGGCGGAGGCGTTAAGGGAGGGCTGAGGTTCAGGCGGCAGTACGGAATCCTGAAGGCGCCGAGCGCAAGGATGAGTGAATCGCATACCCGGTTCTACCGGACGATCTTCGACGACGGTGCCGTCGGCCAGCACGATGACGCGCTGGCAAAAGTGTTGCACCAGGCTCAAGTCGTGGGTGATGAGGACAAATGCGGTGCCGAGTCGGTTGCGTAGGGTCGCGAGCAACTCAAGCATCTGCACTTGCAGCACACGATCAAGGTTGGAAAGCGCTTCATCCAGGATGATGAGCTTTGGCTCTACTGCGAGGGCCCTGGAAATGCCCGCGCGCTGCAGTTGACCTCCGCTTAGCTGCGAAGGCAGTTTTCCGGCGTTACTGGGCGCCAGTTGCACCTGTTGCAGCAATGCGGCAACACGCGCTTGGCAGTCGCTGGTGTTCAGGCCTCGAAGGTGGCGCAGAGGTTCGGCAATGCTCCAGCCGATGGTGCGCTGCGGGTTGAACGCACTGGGAGCATCTTGAAAAACCATCTGCACGGATTGCAAGAAGTGTGGGTTGCCCGGCTCTAACGGATCACCGTTGAAGGCAATGCTGCCTTGCTCCGGCTTTTCGATGCCCATCAATAACCGAGCTAGCGTGCTTTTACCGCTGCCACTGCCACCCAGCAGCCCCAGGCTTTGGCCCTCATGAAGCTCGAGGCTCAGTCCGCGAAGCACTTGTATGCGGTGCTTGCGGGTCAGAAAGCCGCCGCTGGTATAGCCATGGCTCAGATTTTTTGCGTGCAATAGGCTCATGGGTACGGATGCTCCCGGGTCAATGTGCGGTGGGCATGCAGGAGTGCCCGAGCAGCGGCACTTTGTGGCGATGCGAACAGGCTATGCACGTCGCCTGTTCAACGATGCGGCCGTTCTCCATCACGGCGACCCGGTGGCAACAGCGCGCCACGACCCCCATGTCATGGGTGACCAGCAGGACGCCAAGATTGCGCTGCGCTGCCAGTCGTTCAAGCAGGCCAAGAAACCGTGCCTGGGCAACCACATCCAGGTCGCTGGTGGGTTCGTCGGCCAACAAAAAGCGACTTTGGGCCATAAGTGCCAGGGCAATCATCATGCGTTGCAGCATGCCGCCGCTCAGTTGAAAGGCGAACGAATCGAGCACTCGATCAACGTCGTCCAGGCCTACTTCGTTGATGGCCTCGCGCATCTGCGTCTGGGCTGATGCCCCCTTGACGCCACGCACGCGAAGGGTTTCAAGCGCGTGTTGACGCAGGTTGCGTACCGGGTTGAAGGCACTGCGTGGGTTCTGCAATACCAGCGCGATTTCCCGCCCGCGCAGTTCATTGGCGAACACGCTGCGATCATCAATCAACAGGTCACCGGAGACCCGCTGCAAGCCATCCGGCAATAGATCGAGGATGCCCAGGCAGGTCAGGGATTTTCCCGAGCCGCTGGCCCCCACCAGGGCGCAGATCTGCCCGGTGTCGAGGGTGAGGTCGATGCCGTCGACCAGGGTGTGGCGACGATGCTCGATGCGCAAGTTTCGGAGCTGGAGTTGCCCGTGCATCATTTAACCTCCGTGCGCAGGGCCGGATCGAGGCGGTCTCGCAGTGCATCGCCCAGCAGGTTGAAGGCCATCACCGAAAAGAAAATCATCAGCCCCGGCCACAGCAGCAGTTGGGGCTGGGTCCATATGAACTCTTTGGCGTCATTGATCATCACCCCCCATTCCGGTGTCGGTGGGCTGACACCCAGCCCGAGAAATGACAGCCCGGACACGTGCAGCATCATATGGCCGATGTCCATCGAGGCGAGGACCAGCAACTGACCCGCCACATTGGGCAGGATGTGCTGGCGAACTCGGGTAATGCGCGAAGCCCCGGCAAGGCGCGAGGCAATGACGTAATCACGCCCGCGCTGGGCGATGACCATGCCGCGCACCATGCGTGCGTACCAGGCCCAATGGGAGAGAGCGATGGCGATGATTACGTTGGTCAAGCCGGTGCCGAGCAAAGCAATCAGGAAAAACGCCAATACCAGCGTAGGGAAGGTCAGGAACATATCGCACAGACGCATCAGCAACATGTCGATTCGGCCGCCGACAAACCCAGCCAAGCCACCTATTCCGATGCCCAGCGCCAACACCAGTGTGAGCGTCATCAGGACGCTGCCCAACGATAGCTGGGCGCCGACAATCAGTCGGGACAGTACATCCCGTCCAAGATGGTCAGTACCGAGCCAGTGGTGACTGCTGGAAGGCAGCAAGCGTTCGCTGAGATCGACCAGCGTCGGGTCATAAGGCGCGAGCCAAGGTCCCAGGACTGCCAACAGGACCAGGACACCGACCATCAGGCAACCCAGGCGCAGTCCCCAATTCGTTGTGGACGTTGACGATGCAAGAGTTTTCATGCCGATACCCCGGCCAGTCGTGTGCGCGGATCAAGCCAGGCATAGCAGATGTCCACGATCAGATTGCACACCACCAACAGCGCGGTCAGCAGCAGGGTAAAACACTGCATGACTGGGAAGTCGCGATTGAGCACGGCACCGACGGCGAAACGCCCCACACCTGGCCAGGCAAAAATGGTTTCAATCACCAATGCGCCGCTGAGCAGTTCGCCGATGTGCATGCCGGTGGCTGTCACCAGTGGCATCCAGGCATTACGCAGGATATGACTGCGCCAGACGCGCCGCTCGTCCAGGCCCCGTGCTCGCGCATAAAGCACATGGCGCTGTTGGCTGACGTCCAGCAGGCTGGCCCGCAACAACCGGGCATTGATCGACATGGACATCAAGGCGATCGCCAGGACAGGCATCACCAGGTGCGCGGCGTCGCCCCGGCCCAAGGGCGGTAACCAGCCGAGCCACAGGGAGAACAGCGCGATCAGCAGGAAGGCCAGCCAGAAATTGGGCATCGACACACCGATGAAGGTGACCAGACGTACCAACTGATCAGGCCAGCGTCCGCGCCAGCGTGCCGCCGCCAGGCCTAGCGGGATACTCATCAGCAGGGTCGATGCCAGAGCCAGTCCGCCCAGTTGCAGGGTGGCAGGCAGGTAGTACAACAGATCATCCAGCACCGGTCGTCCCGTGATGTAGGACGTACCGAAATCCAAGTGCAGCGCATTCCACAGCCAGGTCAGATATTGCTCGGGCAACGGTCGGTCCAGGCCGAGTGCATGTCGTGCTTCCTGCAACGCTGCATCGGTGGGCGGGATCTGCGAAAGCCGCAGATAATCCAGTGCCGGGTCGCCATTGCCCAGGTGCAACAGTGTGAAAACGATCAGCGAAACCCCAAGCAGCACGGGAATCAGTAGGACCAGACGCAGGAGTACATAACGCAACATGGCTTAAGGCTTCCCGCTGACGGGACGCATACGTTCGAAAGGTACATCGAATAGCGTACTGCCGAATTCGACGCCTTCGACAACTGGGCGACTGACGCTGATGGCTGTGAGGTGGGAAATTGGCAGGTACACAGCCTGCTCTTGCAGGGTGGTTAGAATTTCCCGGTAACCTTCGGCGCGCGCCTGCTCTTGGGTGCTGGCCAATACGTCGGCAATCTTGCGGTCGATGGCGTCTTTCATCGGCAAGCCGCGCTGGGCCATGTAATCAGCGTGTCCGGCGTAGCGCATGGAACTGATGAATGAATGGGGATCGTAGGGAGCACCCCAGGTGTCGGCGAAGATCATGCCGAAGCGGCCTTCACGCTGACGTTGTACCAACGCGCCTTCTTCTTCGGCACGCAGTTGCACCTCAATACCGATTTTCGCCAACTCGCCCTGGATGACCTCAGCCAGGCTTTTTTGCAACGCGCTGGTGCCCAGGAAACACAGTTCGATGCTCAGTGGCTGGCCGTCCTTCCGCAAAGGCCCTTTGGCCGAAGACGGCTTCCAGCCGGCCTCCTCAAGGGTCCTGCGTGCGGCAGCCGGGTCGAAGGGCAGGGCTTTGAGACCAATGTCGGTGTACGGCATGTTGTTGGAGAACAAGGCATCAGCGCGCGGTTCCAGGCCATGCAGCACCTTGGCGATGATCGTGTCTTTGTCTACGGCCTGATTGATGGCCCGACGTACCGCCAGGTCATTGGTGGGTGCCCGGCCAGTGTTCATTGCCAGCGTGCGCGTCGCCAAGGGTGCTGAGAGGGTGGCGCGGAAACCGGCTTCACGAAGCCGTACGAAGGTGCCCGGCGATATTTCGCCTTCCGCGCCTTGGATCAGGTCCAGCTCCCCGGTCTGCAGGGCGATGGCGCGGCTGTCCGGGTCGGAGATCACTTTGACCAGCACTGCTTCGTACGCAGGTTTTGCCCCCCAGTAATGCTCGTTTCGCTGGAAGCGGTCGTACTCGCCACGGCGGGTCTCGACAAGTTTCCATGGCCCTGTACCGATAGGGCTTCCCTGTTTCGCATGGGGGGTCGCAAAGCGCAGGGGGCGGACTTGGGCCAGTTCAAGCAGGGTGGGGTAATAGGGGTGTTTGAGGACCAGTACCAAGGTCTGGGGATCGGGTGATTCCACGCGCTCAAGGGTTGTGACCAGCTCCATCCATTGGTGTCTTTTGCTGTTGGCCAGCACGGCGTCCAGGTTGGCCTTGGCGGCAGCCGAGTCGAACGGGGTTCCGTCGCTGAACGTCACACCCTCACGAAGTTCGAAGGTGTAGGTTTTACCGTCCGGTGAAATGCTCCAACTTTTGGCTAACCACGGCTCCAGCGAGCCTGCTGCGGTGTAGCGCACCAAGGGTTCATAGACCATGGCCTGGGCGTACATTTGGTTGGGCGAATAGCCTCTGGGGTCTAGCGGGCCAGCGTTGGTGGGCCAGCTGTAAGTGAGCGTTGCGCGTGACGATTCGGCACGGGCACTGGCAATGTTCAAGAGACCTGCTGCAAGACACGCCGCCTGGATCCATCGACCGATCTTTTGTTTCGTCCTTCTCTGCTTCACACTCATGTCCCCCCAAATGATGGCGGGCATAGAGTATTCATCGATAAGTATGATGTCTATTGGTAAAGCTCATACTGGCGGAAGGTATTAATGCAACGAGTAACCATCACATTGGACGAGGACCTCTTGGCCGCCATTGACCGGCGTGTGGACACCCACGGGTATCAGGGCCGCTCTGAAGCTGTTCGCGATTTGCTGCGAGCCGGGTTAGCGGACACCGAGGCTGGAGACCCCGAGGCTGGCTGTGTGGCCACCTTGAGTTATGTCTACGACCACCACACCCGTGAGCTTTCCAAACGCTTGAATACTACGTTCCATGCACACCATGACCTGACGATGTCCACCCTGCACGTGCACCTTGACCACGGCAATTGTCTCGAGGTGTCTGTATTGAAAGGGCCTACCGGGCAGGTCACGGAGTTAGCGCAACATGTCATGGCTGAGCGCGGCGTCCGGCATGGCAATGTGCAGATCATTCCGGTCGATAACATCGGGCACGAACACGATTAGATCCTGCCGTAGGCCCCGCCGAGGCCATGGCCTCGGTCGCGTAGATTTGCCGTCGCCCAACACCCTGGCTGTCGGTTTGATGCGCCCTATCGGGCGCACCAAATCCACTGACCCCAAGACCCACCCCTGACGAGCACCTGCGCTTTTTACCCCACAGCCAACGAAGGCACCTGTTGCTCTAGACGAGCGAGTGGGCGAGTGGTGGGCGGTGTTTTACCCAGCACCAGGTCCGCGGCTTTTTCGCCGATCATGATGGCCGCGGCGTTGGTGTTGCCGGTGGTCAGGCTGGGCATGATCGAGGCGTCGGCCACGCGCAGGCCTTGCAGGCCGTGGACCCGCAGTTGGTCGTCGACCACCGCCAGCGCGTCGTGGCCCATTTTGCAGGTGCCGACGGGGTGGAACACGGTGCCGAGGTTGTCGCGAACCCATTGTTCGATCTGCGCCTGGCTCTCGACCTGGGGGCCGGGTATCAATTCGCCCTTGAGACGCTGGGCGAATGCCTTGCTCGCCGTCAGCTTGCGCACCAGGCGCACGCCTTCTACCAGTTTGCGCAGGTCCTCCGGGTGGCTGAGGAAGTGACTGTCGATGACGGGCCTGTCATGGGGATCGGCGGAGTGCAGCCGGACCTGGCCGCGACTTTGCGGGTGCATCACGGCGATGTGCAGGCTGACGCCATGGCCGAATGGCACCAGGCGCTGTGGCTGGTTCTTCAGCGCCGGGGCGACGATCAGGCCCAGTTCCGGCGCGGCATCCTCGGGTTGCAGGCGCAGGAACGCGCCGGATTCCACGGTGTTGGAGGTCATGGGGCCGCGGCGTCGGCTCAGGTATTGCCAGGGCGAGCGGGCCAGGGGCAGCAGGCCTTTGGCCGACACCCCGTAGGTCAGCTCGCTGTCGCAGCGGTACATCAGCACCACGTCTTGATGGTCTTGCAGGTTGTGGCCGACCCCCGGCAGTTCGTGGCGCTGGGCGATGCCATGGCGCTGCAGTTCGGCGGCGGCGCCGATGCCGGAGAGCAGCAGTATTTGCGGTGAATTGATGGCGCCAGCGCTGAGGATCACTTCGCGTCGGGCCTGTAACTGGAACACGGTGCCCTCCTGGCTGACCTCGACGCCGCAGGCACGATCGCCTTCCAGCAGCACGCGGTGGGTGAGGGTCGAGCTCAAGACGCAGAGGTTGGGGCGCGACAGCACCGGGTGCAGGAAGGCCCGCGCGGCGCTGCAGCGTTCACCGTTGATCTGGGTGACGTGAAAGGGGCCGTAGCCTTCCTGTTCCTCGCCGTTGAAGTCCGGGTTGTAGTGCCAGCCCAGTTCCTTGGCGGCCTGGTAGAACACCGGGTTGATCGGGCTGGGGCTGCGCTGCGCAGCGACGTTGAGTTCGCCGCCTTGCCCATGCCAGGGTGAGGCGCCGGGCTCGAAGTGTTCCGAACGCAGGAAGTACGGCAGCAGTTCGTCGTAACTCCAGCCCGGGTTGCCGGCCGTCGCCCAGCGGTCGTAGTCGTTGCGGTGGCCGCGGATGTAGATCATCCCGTTGATGGCGCTGGAGCCGCCCCAGAGCCGGCCGCGGGGGCAGGGGATCGGGCGGTTGCCGCTCTCCGCCTGGGCACTGAACTGATGCATCCAGTTCCACTTCGGGTTGGCGATCAGGCGGATGATGCCCGCCGGGGTGCGCACATAGGCGCCAGGAAACAGGCTGCGGTCGCTGGGGCCGGCCTCGATCAGGCAGACGCTGGTCTGCGGATCGGCCGACAGACGATTGGCCAGCACGCAACCGGCCGAGCCGGCACCGACCACGATGTAGTCGAATGAACGTGGCGCAGAATCAGTCATGGTAGATACCTCGTTGGCAGTAGAAAATAGGTTTACAGGCCCAGGGCCGCGCCGACGTCGAACATGACTTGCAGGCCGACGACAAAGCCGTTGCCGCTCAGCTCGCGAGCTTCTGGGTTGTAGAAGTTGTCCGGGTTGATCAGGTACTGGACGCTGGGCTCCAGCGCCAGGTGCCGAGTCAGGGCGAAGTGGCCGTTGGCCTCGATGGCGTAGACATTGCGCTCGCCCAGGCGGGTGTCGCCGCCGTTGGCGATCCGTGCCTGTTGCTGGAAGCGCAACTGGTGGTCGTTGATGCGCAGGTAACTGGCCTTGAGGTTGAGCTTGTCCTGGGGGCGGTCGAAGGGCGCGAGGTAGGTCAGGCCGGCCTCGGCGAAATGGCTGAAGGGCTGTTTGTCATCGGCGGCCACCGACAGCGAACCAAATGCCAACAGCGCCTGGGGGGCGGTGCCCCGGCCGCCGTCGGCCCGCCAGAAGCCTTGCTGGAACTTGAAGAAGGCACCGTGGGTGCCGTGCTCGCTGGCGCCGGTCAGCGGGTCTTGCTGGTTGGCGGTGTTGTAGTAGCCGTTGAGTTCGTAGTGGGCGCTGTAGGCCCCGTCATTCTTGCTGCCGATGCCCAGCAGCAGGCTGGTGCCGCTGGCGTCGTCGGTGCTGAAGTCCAGGCCCTTGCGCTTTTTCAGGTAGTCCGCCGGGTTCGACTCGAAGGCACCGGCGTGCACATAGAAACCGGGTGTCGGCTGGTACTTCAGGTAGCCGCCCCAACTGCCATAGGGCGGCGGCAGGATGCCGGTGGACGAATCAATGATCGGGTCGTTGCAGGTGACCACCGTTTCGCAGTTGTAGATATAGAAATAGCGCCGGGCATTGGTGCGCCCCAGGCTCATGTCGAGCTGGCCGTCGAGCCAGGTCTGCTGGTAGGTCAGCAGGCTCAGTTGGTTGCTGGTAATGTCGTTGTGGATCGGCGCCCCGGCAAAATAACTGCCGGCGGCGCCTTGCCAGTTACGTGAAGTCGGCTGACCGGTGGCGGTGTCGAGGATGAACAGGGTTTCCTCGAAATGAACACTCGCGCCTTCGAGGCCAGCGAGGGTGTTCAGGTCGACATCGGCGCCGACGAACAGGTCGCCGCTGTTGCCGACGCTGTGCTCCCGCGGCCCGGTGTCGAAATTCTTCATCGACAGGTTCCAGAACTGCACATGGGGTTGAATGCCGTAAGCGGCCAATTGCTCACCGAGGCCGGCTAACGGGCCTTCACGGCTCGGTACATCGGCCTGGCACAGCGGAGTGAACACAAGCGCTGCAAGCAGCGGGCACAGCAGGGGAAGGGTGTTCATGGGCGTTACTCGTTTTTATTGTTGTTGGGTCGGTGGTAGTTGCGAGCTTCAAGCTTCAAGTGGCGAGCTTGAGGCTTGAAGCTCAACGCTTGAGGCTCAGCGCTCCCCACCCACAATCACCTTGATCTGGCTTTTGTCCTGCAACAGCGCTTCGAAGCCCTGCGCTACGGCTTGGTCAAGGGTGACGCAGCGGGTGATGACGCGCGTCAGGTCGAGTTGGCCGCTGGCCAGCAGTTCGATCAGGGGCGGATAGGCATGGCGATAGCCCACGCTGCCGAGCAGGCGCAGTTCGTTGTTGACCAGGTGGAAAGCGTCGATGCTGACCTGGCCCATCAACCCCACCAGCACCACCTCGCCGCCCTTGCGCAGTGCCTGCAGGGCGAGGCTCAGGGTCGGCTGGCTGCCAGCGGCCTCGAAGGCGGTGTCGAAGCCGCCGCCGCTGAGGTGATGCAGGCGTTGCGACAGGTCTTCGGCATGGCCATCGAGCACCTCCAAGGCACCGAACTCGTGGGCCAGTTGCCGCCGTTCCGGGCTGATGTCCACGGCGTAGATCCGCTCCACGCCGCGCAGGCGTGCCAACAGGATCAGCAGCAGGCCAATGGGGCCGAGGCCGAACACCACGCAACTGTCACCGGCCTTGAGGCTGCTTTGGTTCAGCGCGTGAAAGGCCACTGCCGCCGGTTCCAGCACCGCGGCCTGCTTGAAGCTCACCGAGTCCGGCAGCAGGTGCAGCATGTAGGCCGGCACCAGCACCTGCTCGGCGAAGCCGCCATCGCCCATCAGGCCGATAAAACCCATGGACTGGCAGAGGTTGTACTGGCCGGCTCGGCAGTACTGGCAATCGCCGCAGCGATACTCGGGCTCTACCGCCACCCGGCTGCCCACCTGCACCTGGTCGACGCCTGGGCCCAGGGCCAGGACCTGGCCACAGAATTCATGGCCGAGGGTCAGGGGCGCACGGCAACCGGACAGCGGGTGCGCCACCTGTTGCGGAATCGAGTGCGGGCCGTCGGCGTATTCGTGCAGGTCGCTGCCACAGATGCCGCAATAGGCAACCTGAAGCAACACCTCGCCCGGGCCGGGCTCCGGCAGTTGCAGATCGGTCAGGCGCAGGTCGCGGGCGGCATGCCAACGCAGTGCTTTCATGGCTGGTTTCCTTGCAGGGCGCAAGACGCGGAGGGTTCGGCACGGCGGCCACGAGCGAGTACTGCCGGGGCGGTTTCCTTGAGGAACAGGGCCAGCAGCGCGGCCAGCAAGGCGCCGCCGCAGGCGATCCACATGACGATGGACAGGCCGAAGCGGTCGG
>NZ_JALQCW010000065.1 GCF_023241715.1 Pseudomonas morbosilactucae | reverse complement strand
AGTCTTCTTCTGGGCACCAATTCAAACTTCAAGATCATTCTTGAAGCTTCACAAAAACCCGCGAAAGCGGGTTTTTGCGTTTCTGGGCCCCTCTCTTTCTCCCGCTGCAGCCAAACGCCTCTACCAAGCCTGTCTTCGACCTCAAGCCGCACATGAGAAATAATATCGTTTATCATTGTTACAAGTTTTTGCGGCACAACAGTGAGGAAACCTGCGAATGATGTTCAGAAACACCCCCCTTCCAACATCCCTTCTGCGTGGCTTGACCATCACTTTGCTGGGACTGACCCTGGCATCTCCACTCACCCAAGCGGCCGATCCGGTTTCCCTGACCCTTTATAACGGCCAACACAAAGAAGTCGGCGACGCCATCGCCAAGGCCTTCGAGGCCAAGACCGGCATCCACGTCAATGTGCGCAAGGGCAGCAGCAACCAGCTGGCCAGCCAGATCGTCGAAGAAGGCGACCGCTCGCCCGCCGACGTGATCTACACCGAAGAATCTCCGCCGCTGAACAAGCTCGGCGAACAAGGCCTGCTGGCCAAAGCCGACGCGGCGACACTCGACGTCCTGCCCAAGGATTACGTCGCCACTAACGGCACTTGGATTGGCGTGACCGCACGAGTCCGCGTCGTCGCCTTCAACCCGAAACTGATCGACGAAAAAGACCTGCCCAAGTCGGTCATGGAGTTCTCCGAGCCGCAGTGGCAAGGCAAGGTCGGCTTCGTGCCCACCAGCGGCGCCTTCCAGGAGCAAGCGGTTGCGATCATCAAGCTGCATGGCAGAGACGCCGCTGAAGAATGGCTGACCGGCCTGCGCGCCTTCGGCAAAACCTACAGCAACAACATGGTGGCGTTGAAAGCCGTGGAGAACGGCGAGGTCGCCACCGTGCTGGTGAACAACTACTACTGGTTCGCCCTGCAACGGGAAAAAGGCCAACTCGACTCCAAACTGCACTACTTCACCGATGGCGATGTCGGCGGCCTGATCACCGTCTCCAGCGCAGCAGTCTTGAAGTCCAGCAAGCACCCGAAAGAAGCCCAGCAATTCCTTGCCTACATGGCCAGCGAAGAGGGCCAGCGTGTCATCACCCAGACCACCGCCGAATACCCGCTGCACAAAGGCATGGAGTCTGACCGGGGCCTCAAGCCCTTCAGCGAGCTGCAAGCCCCTAAAGTCACACCCGCCGACCTGGGCAATGCCGAAGAAGCCCTGGAACTGGAACGTGAGGTTGGCCTGAACTGATGAGCACTTCGTTGCCCGCCTCCGCCTCGCGCGCCGGCTACGTGCCGAGGCGCAAGCGGCCTTCGATCTGGTTGCTGCTGCCGGTCCTGCTCCTGGTCGGCCTGAGCTTGCTGCCATTGCTGTATGTCGGGCTCAAAGCCTGGCAAGCCGGCTGGGCGGAGGCGCTGCACTTGCTGTGGCGCCCCTATGTCTTTCGCCTGCTCAGCAACACATTGCTGCTGATGGTCGGGGTCACCCTGTCCTGCGTAGTGGTTGGTCTGTCCCTGGCCTGGTTGCTGGAACGCAGCGACCTGCCGGGCCGGCGTATCTGGGGGGTCGTCCTGTGCCTGCCCTTTGCCGTGCCGGCCTTTGTCAGCAGCTTCACCTGGGTCTCCCTCAGCGCCAGCTTCGAAGGCCTGGGCGGCGCGATCCTGGTGATGAGCCTGTCCAAATACCCCTTGGTGTTCCTGCCCGTGGCAGCCACCCTGCGCAATCTCGACCCCTCCCTCGAGGAGTCAGCCCGCACCCTGGGAGAGAACCGCTGGGGCGTGTTCTTCAAGATCACCCTGCCCCTGCTCTGGCCCTCGGTCCTGGCCGGCGCATTGCTGATCGCCCTGCATATGCTGGTGGAGTTCGGCGCCCTGTCGATCATCGGTCTGCAAACCTTTACCACGGCGATTTATCAGCAGTTCGAACTGGAATTCAGCAACGCGAACGCTGCCATGCTCTCAGCCGTATTGCTGGCTCTGTGCCTGATCCTCCTGTGGCTGGAACTGCGGGTGCGCGGCAAAGGCCGCCATGTCCGCACCGGTCAAGGCGCGGCGCGGCATGCGGAACAGGTGCGCCTGGGCAAATGGGCCCTTGGCGGCCAGCTCTACTGCCTGCTGCTGACCCTGATCGGCAGCGGCATTCCCCTGGGGATGCTGGGTTACTGGCTGGCCGTGGGCTCATCGGCGGCGTTCCCGGTGGCCGCCATCAGCGAAGCCCTGCTGTCATCCCTGGCACTGTCTCTGGGAGGGGCCGCGCTGTGCCTGGTCCTGGCAGTTCCCGTGGGCTTGCTGGTGGTACGCCACAAAGGCCGCCTGGCACTCTGGGCCGAACGCCTGCCGTACCTGCTGCATGCCCTGCCAGGCCTGGTGATTGCCCTGACGCTGGTGTACTTCGCCCTGCACTACGTGCCGGCGCTGTACCAAACCTCGGCCTTGCTGCTGATTGCCTATGCGCTGCTGTTTTTGCCACTGGCCCAGGCGCCGATCCGCACCGCCCTGAACAAGGCCGCACCACAGCTGGAAGAGGCCGCCAGAACCCTGGGCGCGTCATCGTTCAGCGCTTTTTGCCGCGTGACCCTGCCGATTATCTTTCCGGCCCTGGGCGCCGCGTTTGCCCTGGTGTTCCTGGATGCGATGAAGGAACTGACCGCGACCCTGCTGCTCAGCCCAACAGGACTGAACACCCTGGCGACTGAAGTCTGGGCGCACACGGCGAATGTGGAGTTTGCGGCCGCAGCACCCTATGCGGCACTGCTGATCCTGGTATCGGGGTTACCGGTTTATCTGCTGACGACCAAGATGTACCTGAGTCGTTGAGCAGTGCTTCGCCGGCAAGCTAGCTTCTACAGCAGATCGTAGGAGCCGGCTGGCCAGCGAAGTGTCAGGCGCGGAACTGCCCCAGGCTGGCTTTCAATTGGGCCGCCAGATTATCCAGCACCTTGCCGCTGGCCGTGGTTTCCACCACCGCCTGGGCCGCACGCTCAGCCTGGGCGTGAATGGTTTCCACCCGCCCCCTGACGGCCTGCGCGCCCTGAGCCTGATGAGCCGCTGCCTGGGTAGCCAGGCCAATCGCAGCATGCACCTGCTCCACGGAAGACTGCACGGACTGCTGCCGGCGCGCACTGTCACGCAGCACCAACAAGCCTTCGCTGGCTTGGCGCCCGGCCTGGCCAATGGCGGTCACGGCCTCCCGCGCGCCCTGCTGCAGGGCAACGATATGGGACTGGATATCGCCCGTGGAACTCTGGGTCTTGCTGGCCAGGGCCCGCACCTCATCGGCCACCACAGCAAAACCACGCCCCGTCTCACCCGCACGAGCCGCCTCGATTGCCGCGTTCAAGGCCAGCAGGTTGGTTTGCTCGGCAATCCCATGAATCACCGTGAGCACCACCTCGATCTGTTCACTCTGCTGGGCCAGGCGCTCGATCACTTTGGCACCGGTATCCACCTGCCCGGCCAGCGCCTCGATCAAACCACCGACCTGAGCCGAAGTCCGCGTGTTCTCATCCGTGGCCTGGCGAATTTCCACCACTTGCTGCAACGCCGCCTGCATGGCCTGGCTCTCGGCCTGGGCCTCATCGGCCATTTGCGAAAGCGCCCGCAAGCTTTCAGCCACTTCGTCGCGCTGTGCCTCGGCAGCGGCATCCGCCCCGGCGTTGCGCAAGCTCATGGCGCCGATCTCGACACCGGTACGCTGGGCCACATCACCGGCCTCGCGGACGATTGGCTGCAGCTTGTCCACAAAGCGATTAACCGCCGAGGCCATGTCGCCGATCTCGTCATTACTGTTGAGCTGGACACGCTTGGTGAGGTCACCCTCGCCCGCCGCCAGGTCGTTCAGCGCCGCGATCAACAGGTGCAGCTTGTTCACCACACGCCGCCCCAGCACCACCGCCAACAGCAGCAAAACCCCGCAACCCACCAGCGCCAGGCCCATGCCGATCCGCCAGCGCAGCGTTCCTGCCGCGTCCTGCACGGTGCTGGCGGTATTGGCCTGCATCGCCGCAGCCGTGCCCTGGGCGGACTGCAAGCGCGCACGCATGGCCGCCGAGCTGTCCGCAGAAGCACCCTTGAGGCTGTCGCCCACCAACTGGTCACCGCTGGCAATCAACGCCGTGAAGCGCTTATCCAGCGCCGCCACATCCGCCTCGACCGAGGCCGTGGAAACCCCCATCAGCACCTTGCCGATTTCCACACCATTGGGATTGATCGGTGCCTCGAGGTAATAGACCGATGGATCATTCTTCGCCGCGTTCAGCACCTTATCCAGTGCCCGATCACCCTGGCCCTTTTCCAGCAGCGCCTTGTTGATCGGATTCTCCCGGTTCAAGTAGCGCGTCAGGTGCTCACCCGCAGCGTCGTCGTAGACCACAAACAACACATTAGGGTTGCGCTGCGCGCGCCGGGCGAACTCGGAGAGGGTCGGGACATCGTTATCCCACATGGCACGCGGCGCGACCGAGGCGAGTAACTGGGCCATGTCGTTGGCCGAATCCTTGAGATCCTTCTCCAGGGTGGCTCGCAACTGCGCCTGCTCTTCCTTGAGGCGGGAAGACAAACCCGCCGTAAGACGCTGACGCGTATTGCTGGACAAGCTTTCCAGGCTGGAGGTGACCTCTTGGGCCGCTTGCTCCAACTCACTGGAGAGCTTTTGACTATCAACGCCCAGGCCCGCAGCCAGATCAGCCTCAAGGGCCGTCACCGTGCTCCGGGTCAGCGCAACCGCCACCAGTACCTGCACCAAAAGGGCGATACCGAGCGTAACGAACACAGGCCGCAACAAACGGCTTTGTAACAGTGAGAGAACGGCCGACACAGGAAATCCCTCTACTTTGACGCCATTAAATTGATGGCACTCTAGAAGTGGAAATTACAGCAAGGGTCGTGCCGTCCAACCCACAGAAACGACAAAGGGCCCTCGAAGGGGCCCTTTGTGTTTTACATCAACAACTTATCAAGCGAACGGATGACGCAGAACGATGGTTTCGTTGCGGTCCGGGCCCGTCGAAATAATGTCGATCGCGCGCCGACCAACTCTTCGATGCGTTTGATGTAAGCACGTGCAGCGGCAGGCAGCTCTTCCAGGGTCTTGGCACCCAGGGTCGAATCGCTCCAGCCTGGCATCTGCTCGTACACCGGCTCCAGGCCGATGTAGCTGTCAGCGTCGGTCGGTGCATCGATGACGGCGCCGTGCTCGTTCTTGTAGCCCACACAGATGTTGATGGTTTCCAGGCCGTCCAGAACGTCCAGCTTGGTCAGGCACAGGCCCGAGATGCTGTTGACGTCGATGGCCCGACGCAGGATCACAGCGTCGAACCAACCGCAGCGACGAGCACGGCCAGTGGTCGCACCGAACTCGTGGCCACGCTTGGCCAGGAAGGCACCGACGTCGTCGAACAGCTCAGTCGGGAACGGACCCGAACCCACACGGGTGGTGTAAGCCTTGGTAATGCCCAGGATGTAGTCCAGGTACATCGGGCCCACGCCCGAACCGGTAGCGATGCCGCCGGCGGTGGTGTTGGAGCTGGTGACGTACGGGTAGGTACCGTGGTCGATGTCCAGCAGCGAACCCTGGGCGCCTTCGAACATGATGTCCTTGCCGGCACGACGCAGGTTATGCAGCTCGGCAGTGACGTCGAGCATCATCGGCTTGAGCAGCTCGGCGTATTCCATGCACTCGTCCAGAGTCTTCTGGAAGTCGATGGCCGGCTCTTTGTAGTAATTGACCAGTACAAAGTTGTGGTAGTCCAGCAACTCGCCCAGCTTGGCGGCGAAACGCTCGCGGTGGAACAAGTCACCGATACGCAGGCCACGACGGGCCACCTTGTCTTCGTACGCTGGGCCGATGCCGCGACCGGTAGTGCCGATCTTCTGCTCGCCGCGGGCTTTCTCGCGGGCCTGGTCCAGGGCTACGTGGTAGGACAGGATCAGCGGGCAGGATGGGCTGATGCGCAGGCGCTCGCGCACCGGCACGCCTTTCTCTTCCAGCTTGATGATTTCACGCAGCAGGGCATCCGGCGCAACCACCACGCCGTTGCCGATCAGGCACTGCACGCCTTCGCGCAGCACGCCCGAAGGGATCAGGTGCAGGACGGTTTTCTCGCCGTCGATCACCAGGGTGTGGCCAGCGTTGTGGCCACCTTGGTAGCGCACTACGGCAGCGGCATGTTCGGTCAGCAGATCAACGATCTTGCCTTTGCCCTCATCACCCCATTGGGTGCCCAGGACTACGACATTCTTACCCATAACACTTGTCCTCATTCGCGCAAACTTGGTGCCGGCAGCCGCCGGCAGGAAAACTCAAGAAGCCAGCGGCAATACTTGCCAAAGCCCATTCTGCTGAATCAATTGCCGGTCGCAGTCCGCTTCACGGGCGGCGGCCAAAGGCTGCCCAGGCAACGCCTGGACAACACGCTGACCCTCACTGCGCAACTGGCAAACCTGCTGCCAGAGTGCCGCATCAGTGCTGTCAGGCATCCAGATACCGCCGGACGGTAACTCGACCTCAGCACGCCCCAGGGTCACCAGGGTTTTCAAGTCGGTGGAAAAACCGGTCGCCGGCCGGGCACGCCCGAAGTCCGCGCCGATGTCGTCGTAGCGACCGCCCTGGGCGATGGACTGACCTTCACCCGGCACGAACACCGCGAACACCACGCCTGTGTGGTAGTGATAGCCACGCAGCTCACCCAGGTCGAAGTACAGCGGCAACTCAGGGAAACGTGCGGACAAACGATCGGCGATGGTCAGCAACTCGTCGAGCGCCGACAACACCGGAGCCGGCGCAGCAGCCAGACGGCTGCGGGCCGCGCTCAACACTTCACGACCGCCGCACAGATCAACCAGCGAGCGCAGCATGTCCGCCAGATCGGCAGGCAAACCTTCGGTCAGGCTAATGACCTCGTCGATCGCCTTGCGTTGCAGGGCATCGAACAATTGTTGCTCCACGGCACCCGACAAACCGGCCGCACGAGCCAGGCCGCGGTAAATACCGACGTGGCCCAAGTCCATGTGCACATCCGGCACATCGGCCAGTTGCAACATGGCCAGCATCAAGCTGATGACTTCAACGTCGCTGCTCGGGCTGGCATCGCCATACAACTCGGCACCCAGTTGAATCGGACTGCGCGAGGACGACAAGGCACGCGGCTGGGCATGCAAGACGCTGCCCGCGTAGCACAGGCGGCTCGGACCTTCACGACGCAGGGTGTGGGCGTCGATGCGCGCCACTTGTGGCGTGATGTCGGCACGGAAACCCATCTGCCGACCCGACTGCGGGTCGATGACCTTGAAGGTACGCAGATCCAGGTCCTGGCCAGCACCTGTAAGCAGGGATTCCAGGTATTCGATATGGGGAGTAACGACGAACTCGTAACCCCAACTCTGGAACAAATCCAACACCTGACGACGCGCCACTTCGATGCGCGCCGCTTCCGGCGGCAGTACTTCTTCGATGCCATCTGGCAGCAGCCAGCGGTCTACCGTTGCCATTACGCCATTCCCCTATGGTCCGGGCGGCAAGCCTGGGGCCAGCCTTGAGTGAAGCAGAAAAGGGCCGCATCCGACGCGAACTCAGCCGGACAGGCAGCTGGAAACCAGCTGTACAGACCCTTTTCCTCGAAAAATCTTGCCGGGCTCTTGAACGAACTTCGGCCAATCAAACATGCAGACGCAAAAAAGCCGGGAATTTCCCGGCTGCCGCATCATACACACGTTTTCCCAAAGGATCACCCCGCGAGGCGTTTTAGCCGCCCGGCGGGGTGCTGCTCAGGTCAGTGCAAGATCAAGGCTTGGCTTTTTCCAGGTAACGGAAAAAGTCGCTGCCCGGATCCAGGACCATGACGTCGGTTTTGTTCGCGAAGCTTTCACGGTAAGCACGCAGGCTACGGTAGAACGCGTAGAACTCCTGGTCCTGGCCATAGGCTTTGGCGTAGATCGCTGCGGCTTGAGCATCACCATCACCACGCGCCTCTTCAGACTCGCGATAGGCTTCGGCCAGCAGCACGCGACGCTGACGATCGGCGTCGGCACGGATGCCTTCAGCCAGCTCGTTACCTTTGGCGCGATGCTCACGAGCCTCACGCTCACGCTCGGTGCTCATACGCTCGAACACGCTGCGGTTCACTTCCTTGGGCAGGTCGATGGCCTTGACGCGAACATCGACCACTTCGATACCCAACTCTTTGTTGGCCATCTTGTTCAAGGACGCAGTGATATCGGCCATCAGCGCATCGCGCTCACCGGAAACCACTTCGTGCAGCGTACGTTTACCGAACTGGTCACGCAGGCCCGACTCAAGACGACGGGACAGACGCTCGTCGGCAATCTGCTTCAGACCGGAAGTTGCGGTGTAGAAGCGCTCGGCATCCTGCACTCGCCACTTGGCAAAGGCATCGACCATCACGGCTTTCTTTTCCAGAGTCAGGAAGCGCTGTGTCGGTGCATCCAGGGTCATCAGGCGGGCGTCAAACTTACGCACCTGGTTCACGTAGGGCACTTTCACATGCAGGCCAGGCTGGACATCGGCCTGGACCACACGACCGAACTGCAGCAACACCGCACGCTCGGTCTGAGCGACGATGTAGAAGCTGTTCCAGGCAACCACCGCCACGACAACACCCACAATCAGGGCGATCAGCGATTTATTGCTCATCAGCGACTCTCCCTAGAACGTGTCTGCTGTTGCTGCAAATCAGCCGCCGCACGTGCATTCACTTCATTGCTAGCCGCAGACGCCGCACCCGTTACCGGAGCATTGCCGCCGCGACCGCTGTCGATCATTTTGTCCAGCGGCAGGTAAAGCAGGTTGTTCTGCCCGCCCTTGTTGCCGGTCACCAGCACTTTGCTGGTGTTGCTGAAGACTTCCTGCATGGTGTCCAGGTACAGACGCTCACGGGTCACTTCAGGTGCCTTGCGGTATTCGGCTACCAACTTGGTAAAGCGATCCGCTTCACCCTTGGCCCGAGAAACCACTTCGTCGCGATAACCGTTGGCATCCTCAAGGATGCGCTGGGCCTGGCCACGCGCTTCCGGCACGACGCCGTTGGCGTAGGTTTCAGCCTGGTTGCGCGAACGCTGCTCATCTTCACGAGCACGGATCACATCGTCGAAGGCCTCCTGCACTTCACGCGGGGCTGCCGCGCTCTGTACGTTGACCTGGGTCACGGTGATACCGGTGCGATAGGTATCGAGGAAGCGTTGCAGACGCTCCTTGATTTCGCTGGCCATCAACTCACGACCTTCGGTCAGCACCTGGTCCATCGCCGTGGAGCCCACGACGTGGCGCAAGGCGCTGTCGGTCGCATGTTGCAGGCTGATTTCTGGCTGATCGACGTTCAACACGAAGTCTTGCAGGTTGCTGATCTTGTACTGCACGGTCAGCGGCACTTCGACGATGTTCTCGTCTTCGGTCAGCATCTGGCCCTGCTTGGTGTAGGCACGCTCACGCGTGACGTTCTCCATGTACTTCTTGTCGATCGGCGGGAAGTAGATGTTCAGGCCCGGGCCGACGGTTTCATAGTACTTGCCGAAGCGCAGCACCACGGCCTGCTCCTGCTCGTCGACGACGTAAACCGCGCTGTACAGCCACACGGCCGCCAGCACGACAAGACCGATGCCCAGCAAGCCGAAACCACCGCCCTTGCCGGAGCTACCGCCGTCATCACCACGTTTTTTACCACCACCGAACAACCCATTCAGGCCTTCCTGCAGCTTACGGAAGGCCTCGTCGAGATCTGGCGGCCCCTTGCGGTCGCCGTTATTACGGCGCTTACCACCCCAAGGATCCTGATTATTCGAGTTGCCACCCGGCTCATTCCAAGCCATAGCGCTCTCCATCTGATAAAGCAAAGACGCACCCACGCGCGCCGACCAATGCTACAGAATGCCTGCTACAGCGGCACAACCGCTTGCCCAGGCTTTTATTGCAAAGTGTGTTGCTCGATGAACTCCAGCGGCTGCATGCCTTCGCGACTTACCAGTCGATTCAACTCGACTCGCGGCAAACGAACAGCAAGCAGGCTGACGCCTTCTTCATCGTGGTCTTCCTTTTGCACCGCGCCCAACTCGAAGAACTGTGCACGCAGTCGAGCAAAACGCTGAGGCAAGCGCAAGGTGCCTACGAACAAATCATCGCCCAGCAACTCGGCGATGGCTTGCTTGAGTAAATCCAGACCCCGACCGTCTTGAGCCGATAGCCAGACGCGCTGCGGATTGCCATCGGCATCACGCTGAATCTGCGGCTCCACGCCCTCGAGCAAATCGAGTTTGTTATAGACCTCCAGGATCGGCAAGTCTTGGGCCCCGATCTCTCCGAGCACCACCATGACCTGTTCGATCTGGGCCATGCGCTCAGACTCATGGGCATCGATCACATGCAGCAACAGGTCGGAATTGCTCGACTCTTCGAGCGTAGCCCGAAACGCCTCGACCAGTTTGTGCGGCAAATGACGGATAAAGCCCACGGTATCGGCCAGCACGATCGGCCCCAGGTCATCCAGTTCCAGACGACGCAGAGTGGGGTCGAGGGTGGCGAACAATTGGTCGGCGGCATATACGTCGGACTCGGTCACCGCATTGAACAGCGTGGACTTGCCGGCGTTGGTGTAACCCACCAGGGACACAGAAGGAATATCAGCCCGCTTGCGGCCGCGACGAGCCTGCTCGCGCTGACTGCGGACCTTCTCCAAGCGCCCCTTGATCTGCCGCAGGCGAACCCGCAGAAGGCGTCGGTCGGTTTCCAGCTGGGTTTCACCCGGGCCACGCAGACCGATACCGCCTTTCTGCCGCTCAAGGTGAGTCCAGCCGCGAACCAGTCGGGTACTCATATGCTCAAGCTGAGCCAGTTCGACCTGGAGCTTGCCTTCATGGGTACGGGCGCGTTGGGCGAAAATATCGAGAATCAGACCCGTGCGGTCAATCACGCGGCACTCGAAAGCACGTTCGAGGTTACGTTCCTGACTGGGCGTGAGGATGTGATTGAAAATCACCAGGTCTACCTGTTCGGCTTTGACCAGGTCGCGTAATTCTTCGACCTTGCCGCTGCCAACCAGGTATTTGGCGGTTGGCCGATGACGCGGCACGTTTACAAACGCGACGGTCTCGGCGCCGGCCGATTTTGCCAGCTCCTGAAACTCCTGCGGATCTTCGCGCGCCTCAGGGTCCTGACCATCCAAGTGAACGAGAATGGCCCGTTCACCACCACCGTGGCGCTCAAAGAACAAAGGAGACTCCTATCAGGCGTTACCTGGCTCAGCGTCACCCTGTTCGGATTCGGATGCGCTAGGCAGACGAATTGGACGAACTGGAACTACTGTCGAGATAGCGTGCTTGTAAACCATCTGGCTGACGGTGTTTTTCAACAGGATAACGAACTGGTCGAAGGACTCGATCGTACCCTGCAGCTTGATCCCGTTGACCAGATAGATGGAAACCCCAACTTTCTCTTTACGCAAAGTATTCAAGTAAGGGTCTTGTAGCGAATGCCCTTTTGACATGTGCCGCACTCCTTTAAGGATCAATAATAAAAAATTAGAAAAACAGATGGCTTAAGCCGTCACACCCCCAAGGATAGACGGCAATTGCAGGGACTCAGCTCAATATGGAGACCGATCCCAAGTATTTCAAGGCGCGTGGCAGATTGTCGCAATCCAGGCTGTCCAGCCAATGCAGATCAGCCCAACTGCGCAACCAGGTGAACTGGCGTTTCGCCAATTGGCGCGTGGCAATGATCCCCCGCTCCTGCATCTCGGCTGACGTCAGCTTGCCATCCAGATGATCCCAGACCTGCCTGTAACCTACTGCTCGTATAGACGGCAACCCGGCATGCAGGTCACTTCTCGAACGCAGAGCTACGACCTCGTCGATGAACCCCTGTTCCAACATTTGCGTGAATCTTTGTGCAATGCGCTCATGCAGTACCTGCCGATTCGCCGGAGCGATGGCCAAGTTCGCGACAGTATAGGGCAATTGACCCTGTCCCGATGCGCCTGCTTCAGTACTTTGCGCAGATTGTCGCTGGCGGTGAGCCGTCATTGTCTGACCGCTGACCCGGTAAACTTCCAGGGCCCTGCTCAGACGTTGCGGATCATTGGGATGGATCCTGGCCGCCGACTCTGGGTCGATTGCCGCCAATTGATCGTGCAACGCCTGCCAACCCAGTCGCGCGGCCTCGTCCTCCAGCTCGGCGCGCACCTGAGGATCGGCTGGCGGCATATCGGCCAGCCCCTCGAGCAGCGCCTTGTAATAGAGCATGGTGCCGCCCACCAGTAGCGGGATCTTGCCCCGCGCCGTGATATCGGCCATGGCCGCCAAAGCATCAGTGCGAAAGTCTGCGGCGGAGTAACTCTGGGCCGGGTCGAGAATATCGATCAGCCGATGGGGAAACTCCGCCAGCAGCGCCTTGGAGGGCTTGGCGGTACCAATGTCCATGCCGCGATACACCAGCGCCGAGTCGACACTGATCAACTCGCAGGGCAGGACCTTGGTCAGCTCAATGGCCAGATCGGTTTTGCCCGCAGCGGTCGGGCCCATCAGAAAAATCGCTGGAGGAAGCTGGCTCATCAACGACCGCGCAAAAAGAGTTTGTCCAGATCGTCCAGGCCCAGTTGGGTCCAGGTCGGCCGGCCATGGTTGCATTGGCCGCTGCGCTCGGTGTTTTCCATATCCCGCAGCAGCCCGTTCATTTCCGGCAACGCCAGGCGCCGGTTGGCGCGAATGGCGCCGTGGCAGGCCATGGTGCCCAGCAACTCGTTGAGGTGGGCCTGAATGCGGTCACTGGTGCCGTATTCCATGAGGTCCGCCAACACGTCGTGCACCAAGCGATTGGCCTCAGCCTGCTTGAGCAAGGCCGGGATCTGTCGGATGGCCAGGGTCTCCGGGCCCAAACGCTGCAGCTCGAAGCCCAGGCGCTGGAACCAACTGACGTGCTCTTCTGCACAATCCGCCTCGCGCTGGCTGACCGCGATCGACTCCGGTACCAGCAGCGGCTGGCCGCTCAGACCTTCGCTGGCCATGGCCACCTTGAGCCGTTCGTACATGATCCGCTCGTGGGCCGCATGCATGTCCACTAGCACCAGGCCCTGGGCATTCTCCGAGAGAATGTAGATCCCCTTGAGCTGGGCCAGGGCGTAACCCAACGGCGGGATATCCCCCTGGCCGTCCGGCAACGACACCGACGGCGCACCCGGCAGCGGCGCGAAAAACTCGCGATAGGCGCTTTGGGCTTCCGCCGCCGGTAAGGTCGGCTGCGGCCGCGGCGTATATTGGTATTGATACCCCGCCCCGGCACCCGAACCCGGCGTAGTCATGGACGGCTGGGCCTGTGGCTGCTCCAACGCCAAATTGGCCGCCAGGCGCATTTCACCCTGCGGGCCGAACTCGCCGGCTTCAATCCCCGTTGGCCGTACCATGCCAGCGACAGCCGCCGGCGCCGCCAGATGATCCTCCGGACGCACGTCGCCCAGGGCTCGGTGCAGGGTGCCGTAAAGAAAGTCGTGCACCATGCGCCCATCACGGAAGCGCACTTCGTGCTTGGTCGGGTGCACGTTGACGTCGACCACCGCCGGGTCCACTTCGAAAAACAGCACGAACGTCGGGTGCCGGCCGTTGAACAGTACGTCGCGATAAGCCTGGCGCACCGCGTGGGCGACCAGTTTGTCGCGCACGGCGCGGCCGTTGACGAAGAAGTACTGCAGGTCTGCCTGGCTGCGGGAAAAGGTCGGCAGGCCCACCCAGCCCCACAGGTGCAACCCGTTGCGCTCGACCTCGATGGGTAGCGCCTGCTCCAGGAAACCCGCGCCGCATATTGCCGCCACGCGCCGGGCGCGGGCTGCATCGTCGTTGGCTTCGTGCAGGCTGAGCACACTTTTGCCGTTGTGCCGCAGATGGAACGCCACATCGAAACGGGCCAGGGCCAGGCGCTTGATGACTTCTTGCAGGTGATCGAATTCGGTTTTCTCGGCCTTGAGAAACTTGCGCCGGGCCGGGGTATTGAAGAACAGATCGCGCACTTCCACCGAGGTGCCGACCGGGTGGGCCGCCGGCTGGACCCGCGGCGCCATGTCACGGCCTTCGGTTTCCACCTGCCAGGCCTGGTCGGCGTCACGGGTGCGCGAGGTCAGGGTCAAGCGTGCTACGGAACTGATGGACGCCAGGGCCTCACCACGAAAGCCCAGGCTCATCACCCGCTCCAGGTCTTCCAGATCACGGATCTTGCTGGTGGCATGGCGCGCCAGGGCCAGGGGCAGGTCGTCGGAGGAAATCCCGCTGCCGTCATCGCGAACCCGCAGCAGTTTGACCCCTGCCTGCTCCACATCCACATCGATCCGCCTAGCGCCCGAGTCGAGGCTGTTCTCCAGAAGCTCCTTGATCACCGACGCCGGGCGCTCAACCACCTCGCCTGCGGCGATCTGGTTGGCCAGGCGCGGGCTGAGCAATTCGATGCGCGCACTGCTGTTCAGCGGCTCACTCATTCCTTGGCCGCCAATTCAGTGCCTGGAATGGTCAGGGTCTGGCCCACTTTCAGCTCATCGGTCTTCAGGTTGTTGGCACTGCGCAAGGTCGCGGCCGACACTTGGTAGCGCACAGCCAGCATGGCCAGGGTTTCCCCCGGGCTGACCCGGTGATCACGCGGCCCTTGGGCAATCTTCCCGGAGTCGCGCAGCCAGGCAATGTAAGTTCCCGGCGGCGGGTTCTGCTGGAAGAACTGACGCACGCCGCTGCTGATGGAGCGCGCCAACGCCTGCTGGTGACTGGCGGTGGCCAGCTTGTTGGCCTCGTTGGCGTTGGAGATAAACCCGGTTTCCACCAGGATCGACGGAATATCCGGCGACTTCAGCACCATGAACCCGGCCTGCTCCACACGCTGCTTATGCAGCGGCGTGACCCGACCGATGTTGCTCAGGACCTTCTGGCCCACATTCAGGCTGGAGGTCAGGGACGCGGTCATCGACAGGTCCAGCAGAACCCCGGCCAGCATGCGGTCTTTGTCATCGAGGCTGACGTTACCAGCACCGCCGATCAAGTCAGAACGGTTTTCACTGTCCGCCAGCCAACGGGCGGTTTCAGACGTAGCCCCACGCTCGGACAAGGCAAATACGGACGCCCCAAAGGCGGCTTTCGAAGGCGCTGCGTCAGCATGGATCGAGACGAACAGGTCAGCGCCCTTCTTGCGGGCGATTTCGGTACGACCGCGCAACGGAATGAAATAGTCGCCGGTGCGGGTCAATTCGGCGCGGAAGCCCTTGAGGCCATTGATCTGGCGCTGCAGTTCACGGGCGATGGCCAGCACCACGTCTTTCTCATGCTGACCGCGGGAACCGGAAGCACCCGGGTCTTCGCCACCGTGCCCGGCGTCGATTACCACGATAATGTCGCGTTTGCCCGCCGGTGCCGGCGGCAGCTTGATCGCCGGTTCGACCGGTGTCACCGGAACGGCCGGAACCGTCGCGACATTGGTCGGCGGCGGTGTCGGCGCGGCATCGGCCGGGTTATCGAACAGATCGACCACCAGACGGTTACCGTACTGGGCATTGGGTGCCAGGGTGAAGCTCTTCGGGGTGACGGCCTTTTTCAGGTCGATGACCACCCGCAGGTCGGTCGGCGTACGCTGCGCTGAACGCATGGCAGAGATCGGCGTATTGGCCGTGGCGATGTTCAATGGGCCGCCCAAGGTTGCGCCATTGATATCGATCACCAGGCGATCGGGGGCCGAGAGGGTGAAGACACTGTGTTGCACCGGGCCGGTCAGGTCGAACACCAGTCGCGTGTTATCCGGTGCCCGCCACAGCCGAACGCTGCGAACCTGTGTTGCGGCCACAGCCTCGACGGCCAATGCCGTAAGCAAGAGTCCTACGACAGCGACCATCGCGCGAATGCGCATACCTAACCCCATAATTTATTTGAATTCCAACGCCAAAGCGGCACACCAGGACTCGCCACGCGAGCCTTGTGATAACAGATGCACAGAGCGCCCGTTGTTATGCGGGCTAATGGTAATGGTCAGGTCCGGCTTTGGCAAAAAGCCTGCACCACGTTGAGGCCACTCCAGCAGGCACAAAGCATCGCCCTCGAAGTAGTCACGGATGCCCAGGAACTCCAGCTCCTCCGGGTCGACCAAGCGGTACAGGTCGAAGTGAAAAGCCCGCACCTCACCGATCTCATAAGGCTCCACCAGGGTGAAGGTCGGGCTCTTCACCGCCCCCACATGCCCCAGCCCGCGGATGATGCCGCGCGACAAGGTGGTTTTACCCGCGCCCAGGTCACCTTCAAGAAAGATCACCCCAACGCCTTGGGTCGCCCGCGCAATCTGTGCACCAAACGCGACCATGGCCTCTTCATCGGCCAGATACAGGGTTACTTCAGACACGGTGACTGCTCCTCCAACAACTGACGAATGGCCGGGATCAGATCACTGGCCGCCAACCCGCGCCCTTGGGCGCCTTGACGCTCGCCGGCCGTGGCATGCAGCCACACCGCCAGGCAAGCGGCTTCGAACGCCGGCAAGCCCTGGGCCAGCAACGCCCCCAGCAGACCGGCCAGCACATCCCCCAACCCCGCGGTGGCCATTGCCGGATGCCCCTGATCGCAACGGACCAGGTTCCCCTCCGGGCTAGCAATCAGGCTACCAGCGCCCTTGAGCACCACCACCGCTGTATATTTTTTGCTCAAAGCCCGGGCTGCGGCAGGACGATCCGCCTGCACCTGGGCCGCGCTCACCCCCAACAGCCGCGCCGCTTCCCCGGGATGAGGCGTGATCACGCTGTCGGCCGGCAACAGCAAGCCGCCGTTGGACAACAGATTCAACGCATCGGCATCCCAGACCTGCGGCAGGTGGGCACTGGCCGCGGCGGACAATAAGCTGCGCCCCCAGGCGCCCTGCCCCAGGCCGGGGCCCACCACCAGGACCGAAGCCTGCACCAGCAGCCCCATCAACTGGTTGGCTGAGTGCGTGCCCAGGGTCATGACTTCCGGCAAGCGCGCCAGGGCCGCCGGTACGTGCTCGCTGCGAGTGGCCAGCGACACCAGGCCGGCGCCACTGCGCAGGGCGCTTTGCGCGCTCAACAACGCGGCACCGCCGAAACCATGGTCGCCACCGATCACCAGCACATGGCCGAACTGACCTTTATGGGCGTCCAGGGAACGGGCGTTCAATCGCGGCAACTGCTCAGCCAACAGTGACTGAACGTCGGGTAATGGGTGATTTGTCTGCGGCATGCGTCTTCGGGCTCCGATGTCTGGCAGAATTATACGCACCTCAGCCCCGGTTTCTCTCGCCTCATGCCCGCTATTACCACCGATCTCCCTGCCCTCGCCCAATCGATCAAGGACTGGGGCCGCGAGCTGGGCTTTCAGCAAGTCGGCATCAGCGGCCTGGACCTGGCCGAGCATGAGCAGCACCTGGAGCGCTGGCTGGCTGCCGGCTACCACGGCGAGATGGAGTACATGGGCGCCCACGGCAGCAAACGCTCCCACCCGGACCAACTGGTGCCTGGCACCTTGCGCGTGGTGTCGCTGCGCATGGACTACCTGCCCGGCGACACCCAGATGGCGCAACGCCTGGCCCAACCCGAGAAAGCCTATGTCTCGCGCTATGCCCTGGGGCGCGACTACCACAAGCTGATCCGCAAACGCGTGCAGCAACTGGCCGAACGCATTCAGCAGGCCATCGGGCCGTTCGGCTACCGCGCCTTTGTCGACAGTGCCCCGGTCCTGGAAAAAGCCATCGCCGAACAGGCCGGGCTGGGCTGGATCGGCAAGAACACCCTGGTGCTCAACCGCAAGGCCGGCAGTTACTTCTTTCTGAGCGAACTGTTCGTCGACCTGCCGCTGCCGGTGGATGCGCCCCACGCCACGGAGCACTGCGGGCGCTGCACCGCCTGCCTCGACATCTGCCCCACCAACGCGTTTGTCGGCCCCTATGTGCTGGATGCCCGACGCTGCATTTCCTACCTGACCATCGAACTGAAAAGCGCGATTCCCGAGGACTTGCGCCCGCTGATCGGCAACCGCGTGTTCGGCTGCGATGACTGCCAGATCGTCTGCCCCTGGAACCGTTTCGCCCGGCCGTCCGGCGAAAGCGACTTCAAGCCCCGGCACAACCTGGACAATGCCGAATTGGCCGAGCTGTTCCTGTGGGATGAAGACACCTTCCTCAGCAGCACCGAAGGCTCGCCCCTGCGCCGCGCCGGCTACGAGCGCTGGCTGCGCAACCTGGCGGTGGGCCTGGGCAATGCGCCCTCGAGCATCCCCGTGCTCGAAGCCCTCAAGGCCCGCCAGGACCACCCGTCAGAACTGGTGCGCGAGCACGTGCAGTGGGCCTTGGGGCAGCACGCCAGCCGTCAATGTTCGTCGTTGTAGACGAATTTGGGCATTTCCCAGTGAAAACGGATCGCCAGCAGCCGTAATAGAAAGCCGCCAAACAAGGTGATCAGGATCGACTGCTCGCCGGGCAATTGCAGGTAGATGCACAGCATGTAGCACCAGGCAGCGGCGAAGGAGACGCTGGCATAGAGCTCGCGGCGGAAAATCAGCGGAATGTCGTTACAGAAAATATCCCGCAGGATGCCGCCGAAGACCCCGGTGATCACCCCACTGACCGAGGCCACCAGCATGCCGTGGCCCATTTCCAGGGCAGTCATGCAGCCAATCAAGGTAAAGGCCACCAGGCCCACAGCGTCGAGCACCAGGAACAGCGAGCGCAGATGGCGCATCAGGGGCGCAATAAAGATCGTCACCAGCGCCGCCACTGAGGTCAGCACCAGGTATTCGGGGTGCTTGACCCAGGTCAGCGGGTAGTGCCCCAGCAGCACATCACGCACCGAACCGCCGCCCAGGGCCGTGATGCAGGCGATCAGCACCACGCCAAACCAATCCATGCCACGGCGACCGGCCGACAAGGCGCCCGTCATGGCTTCAGCGGTAATGGCAATCAGGTAGAGCATCAGCAGCATGATGGCGGTCCTTGCAGGAAGGCGCGCAGTCTACTCAGTTGGCGCAGGCACCAAAAGAGGGCAGCAGAGGGAAATAGGCTGGCGGCAAGGCCCTGTCGCCGGGCGGCCGGCGACAGACGTTGCGCTTTAGAACTTGATGAAGTGCTTGCGGTAGTGCTGCAACTCGGCGATGGACTCGCGAATGTCATCCAGTGCCAGGTGGGTGCTGCCCTTCTTGAAGCTGTCACGCACATCCGGGGCCCAGCGTGCGGCCAACTCTTTCAGGGTCGAAACGTCCAGGTTGCGGTAGTGGAAATAGCTTTCCAGGGCCTTCATGTGGCGAAACAGGAAGCGCCGGTCCTGGCAGATGCTGTTGCCACAGATCGGCGACTTGCCCTTGGGCACCCACTGCTCGAGGAACGCAATGGTCTGCGCTTCGGCTTCGGCCATGCTGATACGGCTGTCGCGCACACGCTGGGTCAAGCCGGAACCACCGTGCTGGCGGGTGTTCCACTCATCCATGCCAGCGAGGATTTCATCGCTCTGGTGAATCGCGATGACCGGGCCTTCAGCCAAGGTATTGAGGTTGCTGTCGGTGACGATGGTCGCCATCTCGATAATGACGTCGGTGTCAGGGTTCAGACCGGTCATTTCCAGATCGATCCAAATCAGATTCTGCGGGTTTTGCATGGGAGGGCTCCTCGGCGTAGTTGCGCAGTTTAGCCTAGAGCACCTGCCCGGCGTGCTAAACTCGCGGCCGTTTTACCTAACCGCTGCATTATCGACACGGAACACCAATGGCCAAACGCCAGCTCAATCGTCGCCAAAACTGGCGCATCGAAAAGATTCAAGGCGAGCGCGCCGCCCGCGCCGCCAAACGCGAATCCTCCGCGGTGGAAGCCCTGGAGGGAGGCGATCTCGGCCCGGAACAGACCGGGTTGGTGATTGCCCACTTCGGCGTACAGGTCGAGGTCGAAGCCCGCGAAGGCGAATTGGCCGGCCAGGTATTCCGCTGCCATTTGCGCGCCAACCTGCCCGCACTGGTCACCGGCGACCAAGTGGTCTGGCGCGCCGGCAACCAAGGCATCGGGGTGATCGTCGCCCAACTGCCGCGCAACACAGAACTGTGCCGCCCGGACAGCCGCGGCCAACTCAAGCCGGTGGCAGCCAACGTCGACATGATTGTGATTGTCTTCGCGCCCATGCCCGAGCCCCACGCCAACCTGATCGATCGTTACCTGGTAGCCGCCGAGCACGCCGGCATCCGCCCGTTGCTGCTGCTGAACAAAGCCGACCTGATCGACGAACAGAACGCCCCGGCGCTCAATGCCTTGCTCGCGGTCTATCGCCAGTTGGGCTATCCGCTGCTGGAAGTTTCGGCGCACCACGGCGACGGCATGGATCAACTGCAAACCCAACTGGACGGGCGCATCAGCGTATTCGTCGGCCAGTCCGGCGTGGGCAAGTCCTCCCTGGTCAACAGCCTGCTGCCGGAAGTCGAAGCCCGTGTCGGCCCGCTGTCGGAGTACTCCGGCCAAGGTACCCACACCACCACCACCGCCCGCCTGTTCCACTTCCCCGGTGGCGGCGAACTGATCGACTCCCCAGGGATTCGTGAGTTCGGCCTTGGGCATGTCAGTCGCGCCGATGTCGAGGCCGGCTTTATCGAGTTCAACGACTTGCTCGGCACTTGCCGTTTCCGCGACTGCAAGCACGATCGCGAACCGGGCTGCGCCCTGCTCATGGCCCTGGAAGACGGCCGCGTGCAACAGCAACGGATGAACAGCTACCGCTCGATCATCGCCAGCCTGCCGGACAGCAGCTACTAAGCCTCACACGCCAGAAACGACAAGGCCGCGATGATCGCGGCCTTGTCGTTTCTGGGCTGGAGCCTAGGGCTGTTTCGGCGCAGTAGGCGCCTGGCCCGGCTCGTCCATCTTCAATACACCGTCTTCGAAGATGTTCATGCGCTGGCGAACCTCATGGGCTGGCAGCGGGTCGGTACCCGGTGGCAGAGCATGAGGATCAACCGCCGCACCTGGCGCTGCGGGCTCAGGGCTCGCTGGAGCATCAGGCGCCTGCTCACCCTCGATCGCCCGCTGGGCTTTCTTGGTCAGCACGACGATGTCGATCCGCCGGTTCACCGGGTTGAAGGGGTCCTTGCGGTCAAACAGCGACGACGAGGCATAACCCACCACCCGCGCCACTTGCGAGTCCGGATAGCTGCCGGCAACCAACGCCCGTCGTGCCGCGTTGGCACGGTTGGCTGAAAGCTCCCAGTTACCGAATTCACCTGCGCCCGAGTAAGGCTTAGCGTCGGTATGACCGCTGATGCTGATCTTGTTCGGCACCGCCTTGATGGTGTCGGCCATGGCCAGCAGGATGTCCTCGAAGTACGGCTTGAGGCGTGCACTGCCGGAGTCGAACATCGGCCGGTTCTCGGCGTCCATGATCTGGATCCGCAAGCCGTCCTGGGTGATTTCGAAGAGGATCTGATCCTTGAACTTCTGCAGCTGCGGGTTTTCCTCGACCTTGTTCTGCAACTCTTGCAGCAACAGTTCGAGACGCTCACGCTCCACCTGCTCGGCCATGCCTTCGACTTGCTCGGCGTCGACCGTGACCTTGTCCGGTTGCGGCTGGGACTTGACCTCAGGGTTGAGGGTGGTCTCAGGAGCCAACTCCGGCGTACCGCCCAAATCGATGATGTAGGGCGTGCCGCTTTCGGAGAAGCCGATCGGGTCCTTGAAGTAACCGGCGATGGCGATCTTCTGCTCCGGGGTTGCGGTGGACAGCAGCCACAACACCAGGAAGAACGCCATCATCGCCGTGGCAAAGTCAGCGAAGGCGATTTTCCAGGCGCCCCCGTGATGCCCGCCCGCGAAGCGCTTGACGCGCTTGATGATAATCGGCTGGTTATTTTCCATGACTTAGCGTCCGCGAACCGCTTGTTCCAGCTCGGCGAAGCTAGGACGGTGCCCTGGGTACAGCACTTTGCGCCCGAACTCCACAGCCAGCGATGGCGGCATGCCGGAAGCCGAGGCCACCAGGGACGCCTTGATGGATTCGTAGACGTTGAGTTCTTCCTTGGCATCGTGGGCCAGGGACGTAGCCAACGGACCGAAGAAACCGTAGGCCGCGAGAATACCGAAGAAGGTACCCACCAGTGCCGCACCTACGTGCAGGCCGATGGACGCCTGGTCGCCTTCACCCAGGGAGGCCATGGTCACCACGATCCCCAGTACCGCCGCAACGATACCGAAGCCGGGCATGCCGTCGGCGATACCGGTCACCGCGTGGGAAGGATGCTCGAGGTCTTCCTTCATGCTGAACAATTCCATGTCGAACAGGCCTTCCAGCTCATGAGGAGCCATGTTGCCGGAGGACATGATGCGCAGGTAATCGCAGATATAAGCGGTCATGCGCTCGTCTTTGAGCACCGCCGGGTACTTGGCGAAGATCGGGCTGGCCGCGGCATCTTCGATGTCCCCTTCAATGGCCATCATGCCTTCGCGACGGCTCTTGTTGAGGATCTCGTAAACCAGGCCCAGGACTTCCAGGTAGAAGGTGTGGGTGAAACGCGAGCTGAACATCCCCAGGGATTTCTTGATGACGTGCATCGTCATGTGCCCGGGGTTGGCCTGCAAGAATGCGCCGAACGCCGCACCGCCAATGATCAACACCTCGAAAGGCTGGATCAGGGCTGCGATTTTACCGTGGGAGAGCACGTATCCGCCGAGCACGCTCGCGAATACGACGATGATGCCGATAATTTTAGCCATAGGTAGGAGAGTACTTATTGAGTCGGGTTCAAGGTCATATTCGGAAGTTCGTAAAACTCTTCTTCTACTTATCGGCAAAACTGCGCCAGACTATAGCTCGTTAAGGCGAAAAGCCAGTTTGGCCCGCTCTGGGCGTGTTTGCAGCAGACGATGATTGTGTCCAACCATGTCTAATGAAACGACAGTCCCACATCCAACGCCCCGCACACTTGATGCCTGGGTCAAGCGCCTGAATGCCGTGCGCTTGCCCGTGCCGCAAGCCAGCCATGATCGAGTATGCAAAGCCATTGCCAACAACCGCAGCTCCTTGCGGGAAATTGCCGACCTGATGCAGAACAGTCCGGCATTGGCCTTGAGCGTGATTCGTGAAGCCAACGCCCACACCCACGGCAGCATGAGTGAACCGGCGGAAAACCTGGAAATTGCCGTCAACCGCCTGGGCCTCAAGCGCACCGAAGAGCTGCTGGCGCAACTGCCGACCCTGCCCGAAGCCCAGATCCCTCAACCCCTGCGTCAACTGCAGTTGATCAGCCAACATGCCACCCAACAAGCCAATGGTTTCTTCGCCGCGCGCCTGGCCCGACTCTGGCAGGACATCCACTGGGGCAGCCTGCTGTTTCTCTCGCCGCTGTGGCCCCTGGCCCTGAGCGCCCCCAAGCTTCTGGAGGAATGGGAGCAGCGGGTGATCTACAAGGGTGAGTCGGCACACAAGGTTGAACTGGAACTGTTCGGCGTGCCGCTGCTGGACATCTGCCAGGCGCTGGTACACGTGTGGCACCTGCCGATCTGGGTACAACAGGGTTATCGCCTGCTGACCAGCGAACAAAAGCTGCTGGTCAAAGTCCTGCACATCGCCCGCGACAGCGATAACCCGCTGCGTCAGCAACAACGCCTGGACGCCGATCCGAACCTGCGCCGCTGGCTGAATCAGCCGGCCAACAGCGTGCTCCTGGCCAACGGCATGGCACTCTCCGCGCAACAAGCCTGGAACACCCCGCACAACCAGCGCTGGCAGTCCCTGACCGCACTGTATCTACAGATGCCGATCGACCAACTGCAACAGCAGTTGCACCAGCAGGCCGTGCAAAGCGCGCGTAACGACACGATGCCCGACCTCTGGCACCCGGCCCAGGCGCTGCTCTGGCCCTGGGACAGCCGCCGGCTGCCGGACAATATGCTGCCCGCGCATGCGCCAACCGCCGAAGACCTGGCCAAGTGGCGTCGCCACTGTGCGCAATTGCTGCTCGAGCCCAGCCGCTTCACCAACGCCATTCACCTCACCACCGCCGCCCGCGACGCCCTGTTGGCCAGTGGCATGCGGCGGGTGATGTTGCTGATGGCGGATCGCGAACACAGTGCCCTGAGGGTCCAGCAGATTGCCGGTTTGCCGGCAGAGTCAGCCAACCTGACCCTCCAAGCCAGCCAAAGCAGCGTGCTGCAGCGCCTGCTGGAGAAATCCGCCCAAGTGCGCATCACCCCCGAAAACGACGCACAGTTCTCCGCCCTGCTGCCGGGCCAGTTGCGCCGGCTGTTCCGTGGCGATCACCTGTTGCTGCGTTCATTGAGCAACAACGGCCGAGTGATCATGCTGGTGGTGGCTGACCAGGGTGGCGGCCCGTTCTCGGAAATCACCGTCCAGGCCTTCGGCAAAACGGCGCAATGCATCGAAAAAGCCCTGCACAGCTTTACCAACCGCAGCTCGTGACGCTTGCGCTACAATCCCCCCTTTTGTGCCCTGGAGACCTCACATGTCTGACTTCTCTGGCTTGCCGCTGGTCATTGAGCCGAGCGACTTGCTCGCTCGTCTCGACGCCCGCGAACTGATTCTGGTCGACCTGACCAGCGCCGCACGCTACGCCACCGGGCACATTCCCGGCGCCCGCTTTGTCGACCCCAAACGCACCCAGCTTGGCCAGGCCCCGGCACCGGGCCTGATGCCGCCACAGGCCGCCCTCGAAGCCCTGTTCGGCGAACTGGGGCACAACCCCGACGCGGTCTACGTGGTTTATGACGACGAAGGCGGCGGCTGGGCCGGTCGCTTCATCTGGTTGCTGGATGTGATAGGCCATCGCCACTACCACTATGTGGATGGCGGCCTGCTGGCCTGGCTGGCGGAAAGCCTGCCGGTGTCCACCGAGGTGCCCGCCCCCGCTGGCGGCCCCGTCTCCCTGACCCTGCACGACGAGCCCACGGCCACGCGTGAATACCTGCAAAGCCGCCTCGGCGCCGCCGACCTGGCGATCTGGGACGCCCGCGGGCCGCTGGAGTACACCGGCGAGAAGGTGCTGGCTGCCAAGGCCGGGCACATTCCCGGCGCCATCAATTTCGAATGGACGGCCGGCATGGACCAGGCGCGCCACCTGCGCATCCGCCGCGACATGCCGCAGATCCTGGAAAAGCTCGGCATCACCCAAGACAAAGAAGTCATCACCCACTGCCAGACTCACCACCGCTCCGGCTTCACCTACCTGGTGGCCAAGGCGCTGGGTTACCCGCGAGTCAAGGGCTACGCCGGTTCCTGGGGCGAATGGGGCAATCATCCCGACACGCCCGTAGAGATTTAAGGTTTAAGGACAGTTAATGAAAAAGCGTTTGTTTATCCTCAGCCAGTACCTGCTGCCTCATCACCTGCTGTCGCGCCTGGCCGGCTGCATTGCCGAGTGCCGCGTGCGCTGGTTCAAGAATGCCTTCACCGCATGGTTCGCCAAGCGCTACCAGGTGGATATGTCACAGGCCCTGGTGGAAGACCTGACGGCCTACGAGCACTTCAACGCCTTCTTCACCCGCGCCCTGAAAGACGGCGCACGCCCGCTGGACTCCACCCCAGGCGCGATCCTCAGCCCGGCCGACGGTGCCGTCAGCCAACTGGGCCCGATCGAGCACGGCCGGGTATTCCAGGCCAAGGGCCACAGCTTCAGCGTGCTGGAGCTGCTCGGTGGCGACGCCGCAATGGCGGCGCCTTTCATGGGCGGTGATTTCGCCACCATCTACCTGTCGCCCAAGGACTACCACCGCGTGCACATGCCGCTGGCCGGGACCTTGCGCGAGATGGTCTACGTGCCGGGGCGGATTTTCTCGGTCAACCAGACCACCGCGGAAAACGTTCCGGAACTGTTCGCCCGCAACGAGCGCGTGGTGTGCCTGTTCGACACCGAACGTGGCCCGATGGCCGTGGTGCTGGTAGGCGCGATGATCGTGGCCTCGATCGAAACTGTCTGGGCCGGCTTGGTGACGCCGCCCAAGCGTGAACTGAAAACCGTGCGCTACGACGAAGCAGCTCGCGCGCCGATCCACCTGGAGAAAGGCGCCGAACTGGGCCGCTTCAAGCTGGGCTCCACCGCCATCGTGCTGTTCGGCCCAGAACAAGTGCAGTGGGCTGAAGGCCTGGTGGCCGGCTCCCCCGTGCAAATGGGTCAAGGCCTGGGCCTGGCCAAGGCCTGAGGCTTTTACCGGGTATAAAAAAACGCCGCTGATTCAGCGGCGTTTTTTTTGGCGGGGGCTTTAGATCACAACTGGCCGTCGCGATCACGGAAGCCCAGCAGGTACAGCACACCGTCCAGGCCCAAGGTGGAAATCGCCTGTTTCGCCGATTGCTTCACCAGCGGCTTGGCGCGGAACGCCACACCCAAACCGGCAATCGCCAGCATCGGCAAATCGTTGGCGCCATCACCGACGGCAATGGTTTGCTCCAGGCGCAAGCCTTCCTTGTGCGCCAGCTCACGCAGCAAATCGGCCTTGCGCTGTGCGTCGACAATCGGCTCGATGGCCACGCCAGTGACCTTGCCATCCACCACTTCCAGCTCGTTGGCGAACACATAGTCGATGCCCAGCTTGGCTTGCAACTGTTTGGCGAAGTAGGTGAAGCCGCCAGACAGAATCGCGGTCTTGTAGCCCAGGCGCTTGAGCTCGGCGAACAGGGTTTCAGCCCCTTCGGTCAAGCGCAGCGAAGCGCCGATGGAGTCCAGCACATTCACGTCCAGACCCTTGAGCAAGGCCAGACGCTCCTTGAAGCTGGCGCGAAAATCCAGTTCGCCGGCCATGGCCCGCTCCGTGATTTCCGCTACGCGATCGCCCACGCCGGCCGCCTTGGCCAATTCATCGATGACTTCGGCCTCGATCAGCGTCGAGTCCATGTCGAACACGGCCAGGCGTCGATTGCGACGGAACAGCGAGTCTTCCTGGAAGGCGATGTCGACGTTCAGTTCCTGAGCCACGCTGAGGAACTCGGCGCGCAGCGCTTGCGGGTCGGCCGCCTCGCCACGCACGGAAAACTCGATGCAGCCCTTGCCCTTGTCCGCCGGCGTGTCCAGCGGCATACGCCCGGACAAGCGATCGATATGGTCGATGTTCAGGCCGTACTTGGCCGTGATCGAGCTGACCCGCTGCAACTGTTCAGCGGTCACTTTACGGGTCAGCAGGGTGACGATATGGCGCTTCTTGCCCTGGCCGCCGACCCATTGCTGGTAATCCGCCTCGGACACCGGCGTGAAACGCACCTGCTGATCCAGCTTGTAGGCCGTGAACAGGATGTCCTTGAGCACCGACGAGCTTTGCTCGTTGCTCGGAATTTCAACCAGGATGCCGAACGACAGGGTGTCGTGGATCACCGCCTGACCAATGTCGAGAATGTTCACACCACCCTGGGCCAGAACACCGGTAATGGCCGCCGTCAGACCGGGACGGTCAACACCGGTGATGTTTATCAGGACAATTTCGCGCAAGGCGCACCCCCGCAGGTGGAAAAAAACCGCATTCTACCTACTTTCGCTGACCATCGGGCACAGCCAGCGCTTTGCCGGTCTAGGGCCTGTCGCTATACTGCGCGTCAACTTCACGGACAAAAGAGCCGAGCTCAGTGAACCGGCCTACGCCAGTCAAACCCGATAACTTCTTTCTGCTGATCTTCCGTGCACTGCGCCACCGCCGTGTACCGATTGCATTACGCATTGCCAGCCATAACGTGATCCTGGTCGCCCTGGCCCTGGTAATCTATGCCTGCGTGATGGGCCTGCAATTCAAGCAGGCGATGCACGAACAAGCCGACGCCCTGGGTCAGAGCCTGACTACCCAGACCGCAACCTCGGCCACCGAGCTGCTGGTGTCCAACGACATCCTCAGCCTCAACGTGCTGCTCAACAACCTGACCAAGAACCCGCTGGTGGCCCATGCGGCCATCTATAGCGTCGACAACCGGATCCTCGCCGAAGCCGGGCAGCGCCCGAAAAGCAGCCTGCTGGGCGAAACCGAAGGCGTCTACCAGACCAAGATCACCTTCCAGGACGTGACCGCCGGCAACCTGCGGATCAGCCTGGACATGGCCCAGTTCCAGCAGCCGATGACCATCAGCCTGCAAAGCATGGGCATTCTCAGCGCCATTCTGCTGGCCCTGGCCCTGGCCTTGAGCCTGCGCCTGGGGCGGCATATCTCCACACCCCTGATGCAGTTGCGGGTCTGGCTGCGAGACCTGGACGAACACACCCCGGCCACCCAGCGCCAAGACGAGATCGGCGATCTGGCGCGCCAGCTGCACGCCCGCCTGGTGCCGGAAAAGCCAGAACCGGAACCCGAGCCCGACTACGACGACAGCGATTACGACACTGCCGAAGACGCCGAACCGGCCTTTGAGGTGCGCAACCTGCGCGACCCGAGCTTTGATGAAAGCGCCCCGGTGGCCGGGCTCAAGCCGGCGCCACGGCATCTGGTCAGCGCCGAAGAAGACGAACTGGACGAAGAAGACCCGTTCGCCGACCTGCGGGATCATTCAAGCGCCGCTGCCCCCAAGCCGCTGCCCAAGCCGGTAGTGCCCCAGCAACCGCAACACAGTGCGGTACTGGCCGTGCAACTGGGCGCCCAGGAACAACTGCGACGCCTGCCCCGCGCCCGCCTGACGGAGTTGCTGGAGCGCTATCGTGATTGCCTGGACCAGGCAGCGTTGCTGTATCAGAGCGAACTGCACACCCTGAACGACGGCAGCACCCTGATGCTGTTCCACAGCGAAGACAGCGGCGATGACTACCTGACCAACGCCATTTGCTGCGGCGAGCTGTTGCGCGCCCTGGGCCATGCGCTGCAGATCGAAGTCGCCGACAGCGGCATCACCCTGCAACTGCAACTGGGCCTGACCCTCGGTGACGAATTGTTCGGCCTGAGCCAGATCGACCTGCTGCTGACCGAAACCGCCCAGGATGCCCTGGCCTTGTCCCAACACAGCCGCAACCTGCTGCTGGTGGAGCGCAAGATCAACGACGACGCACTGATTCGCCAACGCGCGCGGATCCGCCCCATCGCCAGCCCGGAAGGGGCCTGCTGCGTGGAGCGCCTGATGGAACCCTATCCATCGATGCTAGAGCGCCAGCTGGCGCGGATGCACGAGACCCGGGCCAAGCTGTAACGCTTGCCACCCCGAAGAAGCCCGCCTAGCGCGGGCTTTTTTGTGTCTGACGGAGGGGCTTTGTCAGGCCATGCCCATATCAATGAGGCCCTGAACCTTGCACAAGGCTTGCCTGCCCCATCGCCGGCAAGCCGGCTCCTACAGGTTCCGCACGATTGGCCGTTCTGTAGGAGCTGGCTTGCCAGCGATAACGCCCCCATCAACCTCCAGAAACAACAAAGCCCGCGGCTAGGCGGGCTTTGTCTTGAGGCAGGTCACATCAGAACCTGAACACTTCCATATCCGTGCGGATCGGCGTGGCCATGGGGATCTTCGGCTGCTTGCTCTGCTCCACTGGCTTGGCGGCCGGAGCGGGCGCCGATTTACGTGGAACATCTACGATGGCCGGCTGATTGGCCAGCGGCCTCAGCGCACCGGACAATTGTTCGGCCAGGCGCTGCAGCAACACCCCCTGGGCCTGGACCTGAGACGCCGTAGTGCCCGCATGCTGTTCTTGCAGATGGACAATACGGTTGTCACGCACCTGGCCACGGCGGTCGATCAAGCGCCATTGGGCATCCAGGATCGCCGGCTGCGACTTGCCCGAATCCAGGCGAGTGATCGACAGCAAGACCTGCACATCCGGGGTGAAGCCATTGGTGGCCGGAGACAGCACCACTCGCTGACTGTCCAGATGGCCCGCGACCTGACGCAGCAGCAACTGGTCGATGTCCGACGACAAGCTGCCTGCCCAACGACCGTCGGTCGAGGCTTGCAGGCTGCCATCATCTTGGCGCTGCAACAGGGTTTCGCGTTGCAGATAATCAGCAATCAGCACCGGCCCCAAGAGGACCGACATCCCGGCGTTAGCCGGTTGAGCTGGACTTCCGCTGTCCAGCTGATACAGCGACACCGGCTGGTGTACGCTGCAACCCGCCAGGCCAAGAACGCCAGCGAGCAAAAAAACAAGTGGAAGGCGCAGAGCAGTCATCATCCCATCCAGGTGGCGGCCACAAGGCTAGCCACAGTGTAAATACTCAAAAAAACCCTGAATAACGCTCGGCCACGCCGGCGCTTGAAAGCGCATATCATCCGTGAATATGCGCCCCGACTCCAGCGTTGTAGCGTCGATCTACCGGTTAAATCGCAGATCGAGCGCTCTAGCCCGCATTAGTTGAGATTTTCTACCAACAACGCATCTACGCGCTGGAAGCCACGTGGCAGTTTGTTACCACGGCGGCCGCGCTCACCCTTGTAGTGCTCCAGGTCGTCGGCCTTGAGCGACAGGGTCCGTTTACCGGCCTGCAGCACCAGGGTCGCGCCATCCGGCAGCACCGCGACATCCGTCACATACTCCTCACGGCTGGCCACACGCTCACCGGGAATGCCGATGATCTTGTTGCCTTTGCCTTTACCCAATTGCGGCAGGTCGCTGATCTTGAAGATCAGCAAGCGCCCTTCAGTGGTCACCGAAGCCAACCAGTTCTGCTCACGATCGGCCACCGGCCGCGGCGCCAGCACCTTGGCATTGTTGGGCAGGCTCAACAGGGCCTTGCCTGCCTTGTTCTTGGCCTGCAAGTCTTCACCCTTGACCACGAACCCATAGCCGGCGTCGGAGGCGATCACGTACAGCGCCTCATCTTCAGGCAGCAGCACGCATTCGAAGGTTGCCCCTGGCGGCGGCGTCAGGCGCCCGGTCAGGGGTTCGCCCTGGCCACGGGCCGAAGGCAAGGTATGGGCTGCCACCGAATAGCTGCGGCCAGTGGAGTCGATAAACACCGCGAACTGGTTGGAGCGCCCCATGGCCGAGGTCTTGAAGCCATCCCCGGCTTTGTAGGAAAGCCCGGTGGCATCGATATCATGCCCCTTGGCCGAACGTACCCAGCCCTTTTCCGACAGAACGACGGTCACTTTCTCGTTCGGCAGCAGCTCGGTTTCGGTCAGCGCCTTGGCTTCACTGCGCTCCACGATCGGCGAGCGACGGTCATCGCCGTAGGTCTCGGCATCTTTCAGCAGCTCGGTGCGCACCAGCTTCTTGAGCTTGGCTTCGCTGCCCAGCAGGGCCTGCAACTTGGCCTGTTCTTTCAGCAATTCATCCTGCTCGTCCCGCAGCTTCATCTCTTCCAGACGGGCCAACTGGCGCAAGCGAGTGTCGAGAATGTAGTCGGCCTGGATCTCGCTGAGCTGGAAGCGCGCAATTAACTCGGCCTTCGGGTGCTCGGCGGTCCGGATGATGTGGATCACTTCATCCAGATTGAGGTAGGCAATCAGCAAACCGTCCAACAGGTGCAGGCGCCGCTCGACCTTATCGAGGCGGAACTGCAGGCGACGGCGCACGGTATTGACCCGGAACTCCAGCCACTCCACCAGCAAGGTGCGCAGGTTCTTCAACTGCGGCTTGCCGTCCAGGCCGATGATGTTGACGTTCACCCGATAAGTGGACTCCAGCTCGGTGCTGGCGAACAAATGCTGCATCAGCGCTTCGTGGTCGACCCGGTTGCTGCTCGGGATAATCACAATCCGGCAAGGGTTCTCGTGGTCCGACTCGTCACGCAGGTCAGCCACCATCGGCAGCTTCTTGGCCTGCATCTGCGCGGCGATCTGCTCCAGCACCTTGGCGCCGGATACCTGATGGGGCAGCGCGGTGACAATGATGTCGCCGTCTTCAATGCGGTACACGGCGCGCATGCGCACCGAGCCCTTGCCGGTTTCGTACATTTTCAGCAGATCGGCGCGGGGCGTGATGATTTCCGCTTCAGTCGGGTAGTCCGGGCCCTGGATATGCTCACAGAGCTGCTCGACCGTGGCCTTGGGCTCATCCAGCAAGCGTACGCAGGCGGTCGCCACTTCCCGCAGGTTGTGCGGCGGTACGTCCGTGGCCATGCCCACGGCGATGCCGGTGGTGCCGTTGAGCAGGATATTCGGCAAGCGCGCCGGCAGGACCAACGGCTCCTGCAAGGTGCCATCGAAGTTCGGGCCCCAGTCCGCGGTGCCCTGGCCCAGTTCGCTGAGCAGCACCTCGGAATAGCGGGATAGACGCGCTTCGGTGTAACGCATGGCCGCGAAGGACTTGGGATCGTCCGGCGCCCCCCAGTTACCCTGGCCATCCACCAAGGTGTAGCGATAGCTGAACGGCTGGGCCATCAGCACCATGGCTTCGTAGCAGGCCGAGTCGCCGTGGGGGTGGAATTTACCGAGCACGTCACCCACGGTACGGGCAGATTTCTTGTGCTTGGAGTCAGCGTCCAGCCCCAGCTCACTCATGGCGTAGACAATACGCCGCTGTACCGGCTTCAGGCCGTCGCCGATATGTGGCAGCGCACGGTCCATGATCACGTACATGGAGTAGTTGAGGTAGGCATTTTCGGTGAAGTCAGCCAGTGATCGGCGTTCTACGCCATCCAGGCTGAGATCAAGGGAGTCGCTCATGCGGGCCTCATCGGTTCGTTGTCTGGCGCAGCAGCAAGGTGCCACCACGCTGGGTAAATTCAAGTTGTTTCAATGCGCTCATGCCCATCAGCACCTGCTCGCCGCCCAGTCCGGGGACCACCAGGGCGCGTACATCCCGCAGGACGATCTCACCCAACTGCAGGCGCTCAAGACGGGTCCGGTAGCCTTCGGTGCGGCCATTGGCCGTGCTCAGGGTCACCGGGGCGCCTCGCTCCAGGCCCAGGCGCTCGGCCAGGTCCGTCGGGATCGCGACGTCGGTGGCGCCAGTATCGAGCATGAAATCCGCCGGCTGGCCATTGATCTGGCCGCTGGCGACGAAGTGCCCCTGGCCGTTGCCCACCAGCTTCACCTCGATGTAATCCCCATGATGTTGCGAAGTCACGACAGCGTTAGGATTTTCCTGACGCTGCTCCCACTCGCCAAAAAATCGCGTGGCCAGAAACAGCCCAGCGGCCCAGGCCATGATCAACATGACCCGCCCTGCCCTTTTACCGGGTTGTTGGCTCATGGTTTGGCACTCCAACCACCCTCAGGAGCAGCAAAACGCCAGACAATCGGCCGTACTTCGCCATCGGCGCGGGCACCATTGTTGTTGTCCAGGCCGATCCAGGCCCCGGTTGCATCCACCACCAGCGCTTCGGCCAGCCCGTAGGGCTGCGGATAACGCCGTTGCTCCTGGAGCGCCTCGGCGGCAAACGACCAGCAACGCTCGACCTTGGCGGTCTGTGCATCCCGGCGACAGACTTCATAGGCGTTGCGTTCCAGGGTGAACAGCTTGCCCTCGAACAACGCGAGGTCGGCAAAATCCCGGGACACGGCCTTGGCCTTGGGCATTTGCGCAGGCTGCATTTCCGAACCGGCCTCGCTGAGCAGCACACAGCCGCCGTCGCAATCCCAGACCGTCTGCTGACGCTTGATCAGCAACAACCCTCGACGTTCGCGCTCGGCCGCCAGCCAGATCCGATCCCCGGCGGGGCTCACCGCCAGGCCCTCGAACAACGCATTGAAGTGCAGCAACATACCGCTGGCACGGGCTTCGCGGACCATGATCGGGGAAATTTTCAGCCACTGCGCCGGGCCATCCACCGGCACCTGCAACACCGCCGCATGGGATTCGCTGACCACATACTTATGGCCGGCCTTGTCACAGGTAATGCCTTCAAAATCCAGGTCGCCGCCACGCACAAAGGACGCCGCCCAGGTTCGCGAGCTCAAGCCCCAGGGCAAGCCACTGTCGGGCACCGGCGGCACCTCGACCGGCACCGCCTGGGCGCGCCAGACCGTCTCACGAGTATCGAGCCGGTAAATCTGGTCGTCATCGCGGTCGGAAACGGTCCACAAGTCCTTGCCACATTGCGCCAGGCCCGACAGGTTGCCACCGCGCATCCCTTCTACCGGATGCTCGGCGAGCAACTGCAGCTCGGGCGATGGCGCGGCCACCGCCGAGGTTGCCAATAGCACTGACGCCAGGGCAAAGCCTCTGAACATCAGGCCAGCACCTCCGCCAGGTTGCCTTTGGACTCCAGCCAGGTCTTGCGGTCGCCGGCGCGTTTTTTCGCCAGCAGCATGTCCATCATTTCCGAGGTCGCCTCGACGTCTTCCAGGGTCAACTGCACCAGGCGCCGAGTGTTCGGGTCCATGGTGGTCTCGCGCAGTTGCGGCGGGTTCATTTCGCCCAGGCCTTTGAATCGAGTGACCTGGGGCTTGCCGCGTTTCTTCTCGGCCACCAGGCGGTCGAGAATGCCATCACGCTCGGCGTCATCCAGGGCGTAGTAGATCTCTTTGCCCAGGTCGATGCGGTACAGCGGCGGCATGGCGACATAGACGTGACCGGCATCCACCAGTGGGCGGAAATGCTGGACGAACAAAGCACAGAGCAAGGTGGCGATGTGCAGGCCGTCGGAGTCGGCGTCGGCGAGGATGCAGATTTTGCCGTAGCGCAGCTGGCTCATGTCCTCGGCACCCGGGTCGACGCCAATGGCCACGGCAATGTTGTGCACTTCCTGGCTGGCCAGGACTTCGCTGCCGTCCACTTCCCAGGTGTTGAGGATCTTGCCGCGCAACGGCAGGATCGCCTGGAACTCTTTATCCCGTGCCTGCTTGGCCGAACCGCCGGCGGAATCACCTTCCACCAGGAACAGCTCGGAACGCATCGGGTCCTGCCCGGCGCAATCCGCCAGTTTGCCCGGCAGTGCCGGTCCCTGGGTAATGCGCTTGCGCTCGACCTTTTTACTGGCCTTCAAACGGCGGCCGGCGTTGCTGATGGCCAGTTCGGCCAGTTGCATGCCCAGCTCAGGGTTGGCGTTGAGCCACAGGCTGAACGCGTCCTTGACCACGCCGGAAACGAAGGCCGCGGCCTCACGGGACGACAGTCGCTCCTTGGTCTGGCCGGAGAACTGGGCGTCTTGCATCTTCATCGACAGGACGAAGGCGATACGCTCCCAGACGTCTTCCGGTGCCAGCTTCAGGCCCCGTGGCAGCAGGTTGCGGAATTCGCAGAACTCGCGCATCGCATCCAGCAGGCCCTGGCGCAAACCGTTGACGTGGGTGCCGCCCTGGGCCGTGGGAATCAGGTTGACGTAGCTTTCCTGGACGCTGTCGCCGCCTTCAGGCAGCCACAGCAGGGCCCAGTCCACGGCCTCCTTGTTACCCGCCAGGCTGCCGCAGAACGGCTCGCTCGGCAGGCGCTCGAATTCGCTGACCGCGTCCACCAGGTAGGAGCGCAGGCCGTCTTCGTAATGCCACTCGACCTTCTCGCCGCTGGACTTGTCTTCGAAGCTGACCAGCAGCCCCGGGCACAGTACAGCCTTGGCCTTGAGCACGTGCTTGAGGCGGCTGACGGAGAATTTCGGTGAGTCGAAGTATTTCGGGTCCGGCGCGAAGTACACGCTGGTGCCGGTGTTGCGCTTGCCCACGGTGCCGATCACTTCCAGCTCGGTGGCCTTGTAGCCATCGGCGAACGTCATCTGGTACTCGTTGCCGTCACGCTTGACCCGCACCCGGACCTGGTTCGACAAGGCGTTGACCACGGAAATACCCACCCCGTGCAAACCGCCGGAAAACTGGTAGTTCTTGTTGGAAAACTTGCCGCCGGCGTGGAGCTTGGTGAGGATCAGCTCGATCCCGGACACGCCCTCTTCCGGGTGAATGTCCACGGGCATGCCGCGGCCATCGTCGGACACTTCCAGGGAATGGTCGGCGTGCAGGATGACCTGGATCGACTTCGCATGGCCGGCCAGGGCTTCGTCGACGCTGTTGTCGATGACTTCCTGGGCCAAGTGGTTCGGCCGAGAGGTGTCGGTGTACATGCCCGGACGTTTGCGCACCGGGTCGAGGCCCGAGAGGACTTCGATGGCGTCTGCGTTATAAGAGCTAGCGCTGGGAGTGGCCATGGGGTCTCGTCGTTAGTCGTTCAATGAAAATAAAGGCTCGAGCGTTCACAATGCCGTGAAATCGATGGCCTGATACTGATCGGCGCCAATGCCGGCAAAACTCAACATCGCCGGCAATTGTCCGGCAAAACCCTGGAAGCCATGGTCGCCGCCGGCCTGAATACGTAAGGCGCAGGCCCGGTAATACCGTTGCGCGCTGCGATAGTCCAGGGTCTCATCACCCGTCTGCAACCACACCTGATAACGCTGGGGGTCCTGCGGCGCTGGCACTTCCAGCTCCGCCAGGGCTGCCACGTGATCGTGGGTCAGCTCCCAGGTCTCGTCGGTATACAGGTTCTTTTGCGTGCCCAGGTAGCCGTCGAACATCCGGTGCGGGGTCACCGCAGGGTTGATCAACAAGGCCTTCAGGCCATGGCGCTCGGCAAGGTGAGTCGCATAGTAGCCGCCGAGCGAGCTGCCGACCAGCAGTGGCCGCCCCAGCTCGGCAATCGCCTGCTCCAGCTGGCTGATCGCCTCCCGGGGATGGTGATGCAAGGCCGGAACCCGCAACTGTCCGGCCAGCCCGATGGCGTCCATCACCGCACTCAGCTGAGAGGCCTTTTGCGAGGCCGGGGCGCTGTTGAAACCGTGGATATAAAGGATCGACCCGGACATGCGAACTCCCTGTGAGATGAGCAAAGCGCGCAGTTTACAGGGAGTCTGAGAGATTGACTTGCCCGGTCAGAATACCGGAGGTGTCAGTAGCCGTTGCTGCCGTAATCGACGGTGAAAACAAAGCCGCTGACCCGCTCCACGCCGGTTTCCAACCGTCCATCGGGCAGCAGCCGCAGCCAGCGATAACCCGGCGCCCGCTCATCGACCTTGAAGTCCTCGCTGCCCGGCTCGAACTGGATGCAGGTCGAGGGCGATGCCAGCAGCCGCAGCGCCCCTTGGGGGCGATCGATTTCCTGGTGCACATGTCCCCAGAGCACGGCCCGCGCCTGGGGAAAGCGCTCCAGCACGGCAAACAGGGCTTCGGGGTTACGCAGGCCGATGGGTTCCATCCAGGCACAGCCGATGGACACCGGATGATGGTGCAGGCAAATCAGGTGATGACGTTCAGGTGCTTCACTCAGGGAGCGCGCCAGCAGCTGCAGTTGCTCATCCTGCAAATAACCGGGTACTGAGCCGGACACCGCCGAGTCGAGCAAGGTGATGCGCCAATTACCGATGTCCACCACCGGCTCCAGCAACGGGCTTTGCATCGCCGCCAGGGCCATGATCTGCGGCTCGTCGTGATTCCCCGGGATCCAGCGAGCCGGGGCCGATATCTGCCGGGTCATGTCGCGAAAGCGCTGGTAGGACTCCAGGGTCCCGTCCTGCGACAAGTCCCCCGTGGCCAGCATCAGGTCGATCTGTGGCTGCTGCGCCAGCACCAATTCGATCACCCGTTGCAGGCTGTCGCAGGTGTTCATGCCCAACAGCGTTCCGTCCGCCTCGGCGAACAGGTGGCTGTCGGAGAGTTGCACCAGCAACACAGGATCATCGGTGGTCAGAGTGGATACGCTGGGCAAGGCGTTCTCCCAAGGCAGAATCGCGGGGCATGAAGATGGGGGCAATTATGCTGGGGGAAATTAAAAAGAGGAAACCCGTGAACCGGACACAGTTCACATCTAACGCACAGCCTCGAACTCATGGCCGCAAGCCAGGCAGTGACTCAGCCACTCGCCCAGGAAGACATTCAGTTGGGCCTTCTCATCAGGCTGATGCATGAATGCATTGGGATAGGGGTAGATGCCTCGAAAGCGCCGGGCGTGCTCGGCGCTGATGACTTCCGCCATGCGCGCATCGTGATAGACCTGCACTTCCAACTGCGGCACCGGCAACCACGGCAGGCTGTGTTCCTGGCGTACCTGCAAGGTGGTGGTGTAGGGGCAGGCCAGCAACACCTCCAGGGCCAGCACGCCGAGCATCTGGTCACCCTGGGTCACCGCAATACGCCGCGCCACCGGCTGGTTGCGCATGTCGGGCAACAAGCGCATCAGGCGGGCATAGTTGGCCTCGCAGGCGGCTTGCAGGCCCACGAGGTCCACCCGATAGCGATCGCGTGCTTTGTTTACGACCATAGCCCCCTCACTTCAGCCCGGCTCAACGCCAGCCATTGCAGGGCGATGATGCTCGCCGCATTGGCAATCCGTCCGTCCCGTACCGCTTGCAATGCATCTTCCAGGGCCCAGACCGAAACCCGAATGTCTTCCGCCTCCTCCACCAGGCCATGCAGGCCACCGGCCCCGCGGCTGTCGCAGCGACCGAGAAACAGATGCACGAACTCGGTGCTGCCCCCTGGCGACGGGAAATACTGAAGCATCGGCCACAATGCGGAGAAGGTCAGCCCAGCTTCCTCCTGTGCTTCGCGGTGAGCAACTTCTTCCGGTTGCTCGTCCTTGTCGATCAACCCGGCCACCAGTTCCACCAGCCAGGGCGTCGCTGCCTTGCCCATGGCGCCGACCCGGAACTGCTCGATCAGCACCACTTCATCGCGCTGCGGATCGTAGGGCAGCACGCAAACGGCATCATGACGAACGAACACTTCGCGGCTGATTTCCCGCCCCATGCCACCGGCAAACAGCTCATGGCGCAGCTGCAGACGATCGAGCCGGTAGAAACCCTGGAAGCAGTTGTCGCGCCGGATGATCTCGACGGCGCTCGGAGTGGCCTTGGCAAAGTCAGTCATTGCAGTCCTCGTGTACAACGTATTCGATCCGAGGATCCCCCTCGACTTCGCGCCATCCTAACGCGCTCGCGGCCCATGGTGCAGCCCCTTTGCCCTCAGCGGGATAGACGGCGGGGGGGCAAACCTAATCTAATTGCCTGCATTGAGCTTAGTGGCGAACCGACTGCCTCGCTGACAGTCGAAGCCGGTAACTTTTGCTTCCCCCTGGTTTAGAAAGGACGCCCATGTCACTCGTTAAAATCGCCTCCGTGGCCTGTATTGCCCTGACCCTGGGCGCCTGCCAAAGCCTGTTCCAACCCAACTACCGGACACCGCTGGAAAGCACCCGCGACAAGTCGGAACAGATCAAGCCCGGCTGCGACGGCCAGGATTGCCCGCTGGTGAACCTCGACATCGTGCACTTCGCCGCCGAGCCACAGCTGGACGCGATCATCGAAAAGCGCCTGCTGCAAATGACCCGCACCAGCCCGGACGCCGCGACACCCGCGACCCTGACCGCCTACCGCGAGCAATTCCTGCGCCAGGCGCCCAGCCGCAACAGCATGTACCTGCAATCCAAGGTACGGGAACAGCATGACGGCTTGGTGATCATCGAACTGGCCAGCTACCTGGACACCGGCGGCGCCCACGGCACGCCGGGCCGTGGCTTCATCAACTATTCGCGCCAGCAGCACAAGGCCCTGAACCTCTCGGACATGCTGCTGCCGGGCCAGGAAGAGGCGTTCTGGAAAGCTGCGCAAGTGGCCCACAACAGCTGGTTGATCAGCACCAAGCTGGACCAGGAGCCGGAGTACATCAAAAGCTGGCCCTTCCAGAAAACCCCGAACGTGGCTTTGACCTACGGCGGCGTGATCCTCAAGTACGACGTGTCGGTGATCGCGCCTTACGCCCTCGGCCACGTCGAACTGAAGATCCCTTACAACCGCCTGGGCGCATTCTCAAGCCCGAGCTGTTCCCTGGCCGTAACTGAACGCCCGGCCCAACAGCCATTGCAGCGCCCCTGCCAGGATCAACGCGGGCAGGGTCGCGCCCACATCCGGGTAGACGTTGGCCAACAAGTGATAAGTGCTGACCCCACCCAGCCAGGCCAGCAAGGCCGGCCAACGCAGCGCAAACGACACCGGCAAAGCCCCGCGCTTGCGCAGGATGAAGTGATCCACCAGCACCACGCCGAACAGCGGCGCAAACACCGAGCCGATCAGCAACAGGAAGTTCTGGTACTGGGCCAGCGGCGCCAGGCAGGCGATCAGGGTGCAAATCACACCAATCGCCAACGCCAGGTGCTCGACCTTCAGCCGCAATAGAATACCGCTGGACACTGCCGCCGAATGGATATCGGCAAAGGCGTTTTCCGACTCGTCCAAGAGAATCAGCAGCAGCGGAATCCCCAGGCCAGCGCCGGCCAGCGCCAACAGCAGGGCATTCACTTCACCGCTAGGAGCGAACGCCAAGGTGTAGGCGACGCCCAGGCTCATCAGCCAGAAATTGCCGATAAAGAAGCCCAGGGCGGTGCCACCAAACACGTTTTTGGCGCGCTTGCCGAACCGCGAATAGTCGGCGATCAGTGGCAGCCACGACAGCGGCATGGCAATGGCGATATCGAAGCCCACGGCAAACGGCATCGAACCGTCACCGGCCTGGGCCCACAAGGCACCCAGGTCGACCTTGGCCAGCAGGTTCCAGGTCAGCCACAGGCACGCCGCCAGCAGCAACCAGATGCCCCACTTGCGCAAAATCTGCCGCACGAAGGTGAGAGGGCCGCTGACCGCCAGCAAAGTGGCCAGGGCACCGAAGAACAAGGTCCAGAGCAAGGGGCTGGCCAGCAGGCTGCCCTCGCTGAACGCGCGCGTGCCGAGCAGGCTTGCCGCATCGCGCATGACGATGATTTCAAACGAGCCCCACCCCACCAGCTGCAGCAGGTTGAGCAACGCCGGCAGGCTGGCGCCGCGGTTGCCAAGGCTGAGCTTGAGCGCGGCCATGGACGACAACCCGGTATCGCTACCGATCACCCCCACCGCCGCCAGCAGCAAGACGCCCACCGCCGTGCCAAGGAAAATCGCCAGCAGCGAACCCGACAGGCCCAGCCCCGGCGCCAACAGCGCACCGGTCTGCAACACCATCAAGCCGATACCGAGGGAAAACCACAGGGAAAACAGATCGCGCGCACCGAACACACGCTGCGCCAAAGGCACCGCGTGATCGGGGGAGTAGGTACTGGGTTGAATGCTCAAAGGGGCGTACTCGGAGGGGAGCAGAGAAAAGCAGCTGCGAGCTTCAAGCCCCAAGAAAAGGCGCGGCGCCCTTGCCTGGAGCTTGAAGCTTGCAGCCCGCGACTTAAACCTTCTTGTAAAGCTGACTACCTTCCTGCTTGAAGCGCTCGGCCTGTTCCGCCAGGCCTTTGGCGACGTCCACGTCCACCGCTTCGATGCGTTGGTTGGCCGCGTACTCGCGGACTTCCTGGGTGATTTTCATCGAGCAGAACTTCGGCCCGCACATGGAGCAGAAATGCGCCACCTTGGCCGAGTCCTTCGGCAGGGTTTCGTCGTGGTACGAGCGCGCGGTGTCCGGGTCCAGGCCAAGGTTGAACTGGTCCTCCCAACGGAACTCGAAACGCGCCTTGGACAGGGCGTTGTCGCGGATCTGCGCGCCAGGGTGGCCTTTGGCAAGGTCGGCAGCATGGGCGGCGATCTTGTAGGTGATGATCCCGGTCTTCACGTCATCCTTGTTCGGCAGGCCCAAGTGCTCCTTGGGCGTCACGTAGCACAGCATGGCGCAGCCGAACCAGCCGATCATTGCCGCACCGATGCCCGAAGTGATGTGGTCGTAGCCTGGAGCGATGTCGGTGGTCAGCGGGCCGAGGGTGTAGAACGGCGCCTCGTCGCAGCACTCCAGCTGCTTGTCCATGTTCTCCTTGATCAACTGCATCGGCACGTGGCCCGGGCCTTCGATCATGCACTGCACGTCGTGCTTCCAGGCAATCTTGGTCAGCTCGCCGAGGGTCTCCAGCTCACCGAACTGAGCTTCGTCGTTGGCGTCGGCAATCGAACCCGGACGCAGGCCATCCCCCAAGGAGAAGCTGACGTCGTAGGCCTTCATGATTTCGCAGATTTCGTCGAAGTGGGTGTAGAGGAAGTTCTCTTTATGGTGCGCCAGGCACCACTTGGCCATGATCGAGCCGCCCCGGGAAACGATGCCGGTCACGCGTTTGGCGGTCAACGGCACATAGCGCAGCAGCACCCCGGCGTGGATGGTGAAATAGTCCACGCCCTGCTCGGCCTGCTCGATCAAAGTGTCGCGGAACAGCTCCCAGGTCAGGTCCTCGGCCACGCCGTTGACCTTTTCCAAAGCCTGGTAGATCGGCACGGTACCAATCGGCACCGGCGAGTTACGGATGATCCATTCGCGGGTTTCATGGATGTGCTTGCCGGTGGACAAGTCCATCACCGTGTCCGAACCCCAGCGAATGCCCCAGGTCAGTTTCGCCACTTCTTCCTCGATGGAAGAACCCAGGGCGCTGTTGCCAATATTGCCGTTGATCTTCACCAGGAAATTACGGCCGATGATCATCGGCTCCAGCTCAACGTGGTTGATGTTGGCCGGGATGATGGCGCGGCCGCGGGCGATTTCCTCGCGGACGAACTCTGGGGTGATTTCTTTCGGGATGCTGGCACCGAAGCTGTGGCCGGCGTGTTGCTGCTTCAGCAGGCCGGCGGCGCGGGCCTCCTGGAGCTTCATGTTTTCGCGGATCGCGACGTATTCCATCTCGGCAGTGATGATGCCCTGGCGGGCATAGTGCATCTGGCTGACGTTGGCCCCGGCCTTGGCCCGACGCGGGTTGTTGACGTGGGCGAAGCGCAGTTTGGTCAGCTCGGCATCGGCCAGGCGCTGCTGGCCGAAGTTGGAGCTCAGGCCCGCCAGGCGCTCGGTGTCGCCACGGTCGTCGATCCAGGCCGAGCGCACATCGCCCAGCCCCTTGCGCACGTCGATCACCACGTTCGGGTCGGTGTAAGGGCCGGAGGTGTCATAAACGGTGACCGGCGCGTTGATTTCGCCGCCGAAATCGGTAGGCGTCACATCAAGGGTGATTTCGCGCATCGGCACGCGGATGTCCGGGCGAGAACCCTGAACGTAGACTTTTTGCGAACGGGTGAACGGCTTGACCGATTGTTCGTCGACCTTGGCCGAATCGCTCAGGTTGATCGCGTTTTTAGATTTTGTAGTCATCACGGGCTCTCCAGACAGCATCCAGGCAGTGGATTGTCGGAGCAGAACCTGAAAGGCACGGACGCACCAGGACTGGTGCTGTGCATCGTCGTCGAGCGTTCGATTGTCGAACAATTTCCCGGACGAAGCACAAGAGGACTCGCCGGGTGACGAGAAATCTTGTTCCCTACGCAGGCGCTAACCTGATCAGGTTCAACGGGATCCGAAATTATTCGATCTCAGCCTCATAGCAAGGCACCCCGACAAGAACTGGCGCAGTCTAGACCAAAGTCCGGGCGCAATGCCAATCCCCGTGCAATCAGCATGATGAATGGCGTAATTGCAGGATTGTTGCCATAAGTCAGCACATCTACACTCGCTGGGCCGCGCCAAGCCTTGACGCTCCCGAGAGCGAGACTTAGCCTTGGCGCCTGAATTATCCTCGTAATATTACTCAAGGGATCGCCTCATGCTGCGCAAACTCTCACTGGCCCTTGCCGTGTCTTGTGCGTCCAATGGAATGGCTTGGGCAGCAGAAGCGCCCTTAACCACCAAGACCGATCTGGTCAGCGTCTACCAGGAAGCCGTGGACAACAACGCCGACCTGGCTGCCGCCCGCGCCCAATACGGCGCCCAGAAGGAAGTGGTGCCCCAGGCCCGTGCCGGCCTGCTGCCCAACCTCTCGGCCGGTGCAGACCTGAACAACACCCGCACGCAAATCGATCGGCCTTCGGCGACCTCCACACGCAGCGGCACGGTGTACCAGGCGACCCTGGCCCAGCCACTGTTCCGCGCCGATCGCTGGTTCCAGTTGCAGGCCGCCAAGGACGTCAACGAGCAGGCTGCCCTGCAGCTCTCGGCCACTGAACAGAACCTGATCCTGCAAAGCGCGGAAAACTACTTCGCGGTGCTGCGCGCCCAGGACAACCTGGCCTCGACCAAGGCCGAAGAGTCGGCCTTCAAACGACAGCTGGACCAGTCCAACGAGCGCTTCGACGTGGGCCTGTCGGACAAGACCGACGTCCTGCAATCCCAGGCCAGCTACGACACCGCCCGGGCCAACCGGATCCTCGCCCAGCGCCAGGTGGACGATGCGTTCGAAGCCCTGATCACCCTGACCAACCGCCAGTACAACTCAATCCAGGGCATCGTCCACACCCTGCCGGTGCTGGCGCCCTCACCGAACGACGCCAAGGCCTGGGTCGACACCGCCGCCAAGCAGAACCTCAATCTGCTGGCCAGCAACTACGCGGTCAGCGCCGCCGAAGAAACCCTCAAGCAGCGCAAGGCCGGCCATGCACCCACCCTGGACGCCGTGGCGCAGTACAAGAAGGGCGACAACGACGCCTTCGGCTTCAGCAACCCGGACCCGGCCCTGCAAGGCCAGCGTTACGGTGGCGACGTCGAACAGCGCAGTGTCGGCTTGCAGTTGAACATCCCGATCTTCAGCGGCGGCCTGACCAGCTCCCAAGTGCGCGAGTCGTACTCACGCCTGAGCCAGACCGAACAGCAGCGTGAATCCCTGCGCCGCCAGGTGGTGGAAAACACCCGCAACCTGCACCGCGCGGTGAACACCGATGTCGAGCAGGTCCAGGCGCGGCGCCAGTCGATCATCTCCAACCAGAGCGCCGTTGAAGCCACGGAAATCGGCTATCAGGTGGGGACCCGTAACATCGTCGACGTGCTCGATGCCCAGCGCCAGCTGTACACCTCGGTGCGCAACTACAACAACAGCCGCTACGACTACATCCTCGACAACCTGCGCCTGAAGCAGGCCGCCGGAACCCTGAACCCCGGGGATCTGCAAGACCTGTCGCGCTACCTGAAAGCCGACTACAACCCGGACCGCGACTTCCTGCCGCCGGACCTGGCCAAAGCGGCCCAAGAGCAATTGCAGGCGCGCTGAACCTCGCCGCGACAGGCACAAAAAAGGCCGGTGCGATTCACAGGAATCGCACCGGCCTTTTGCGTTCAGCCTCCAGCAGTGACGTCAGGGGCGAGCCTTGAGCAAGCCTCCCAAGCCATCCAGCAAACGCTGCAATGCCCCCTGGTTGGCGGCCATGACCTTGAGCCCGGCTTCGGCCATTTTCTGTGCATCCCGTGGCAGCTCGAATAGACGCTGCACCGCCACCGCCAAGCCTTCGGCGTCCTCCACTTCCTGCAGCGCACCGGCCTCGCGCAGCAGGGCGGCGATTTCCAGGAAGTTGAACAGGTGCGGCCCGCTCAGCACCGGCTTGGCCAGGGCCGCCGGCTCCAGCAGATTGTGCCCGCCATTGGGCACCAGGCTGCCGCCGACAAACGCGCTGTCGGCCAAGGCATACAGAAACAGCAGCTCGCCCATGGTGTCGCCCAACAACACCGAGGTGTGGCTGCCCACCGGTTCGGCGCTGGAGCGGCGCACCGTGGCAAAGCCCTGTTGCCGACACAGCTCGAACACTGAATCGAAGCGCTCAGGGTGACGCGGCACCAGAATCAGCAAGGCGTTGGGGTAACTGTCCAGCAGGCGACGATGGGCATCGAGCACCACCGCATCTTCGCCGTCATGGGTGCTGGCGGCGATCCACACCGGACGCTCCAGAGCGCCCCATTGCTGACGCAACTCGGCGGCGCGTGCCAGCAATTGCGGGTCGATGGTCAGGTCGAACTTGATCGAGCCGGTCACCTCGACCGTTTCCGGCCGCGCGCCCAGGGCACGAAAGCGTTCCGCCTCGGCCTCGGTCTGCACCGCGAACAGGCTCATTTCCTGAAGCATTGGCCGGGTCAACCGGGCAAAGCGGCCGTAGCCCTTGGCTGAGCGTGCAGACAATCGGGCATTGGCCAGGGCCACTGGAATCCCGCGTTTGGCGCACTGATGAATATGGTTCGGCCACAGTTCGGTTTCCATGATGACTGCCAGCCGGGGCTGCAGCCGATCCAGAAAGCGCGCAGCAGCGCACGGCAAGTCATAGGGCAGGTAGCAGTGCTGGATCCGCGGTTCATTGGCGAACAGGGCCTGGATCCGTTCGGAGCCGGTGGGCGTCATGCAGGTCACGGTGATCGGCCATTGCGGGTACTGGGCCAGCAATCGACGGATCATCGGCGCGGCGGCGATGCTTTCACCCACCGAGACCGCGTGCACCCAGATCCCCCCGGGCTGCAGCGGCGGCAGGCCGAAGGAGAAGCGTTCGCCAATCCGCCGGGCATAGGCCGGCGCCTTGCGCGCCCGAAGCCACAGCCGAATCGCCACCAATGGCAGCCCCAGGTAAAACAGCGCGGTGTAGAGAGTTCTATTCATGGCGGCGGAGTTTATCGGTTTTTTAGCCAATCGCCTTCAAGTGCACGGCAAAACGTTGCGCCAGCCAACGGGCAGCCAGGCCCAGGGGCTCGTCTCGGCGCCAGACCAACTCCACCACCAGCGCCGGCGGGGTCCATTCACTGACCAGTTCCACCATCTGGTGCTGATAGGCCGGGTACTGCACCACGTGCCGCGGCAGCCAGGCCCAGCCCAGGCCCCGCATCAGCCACTCGGCCATGACGTAGAAACTGTCGGCGCGCCACACCTGGGGGCTGATCGCTTCGCCGCCGGGGTAGCCGCTGGTCAAGGGTGAAATCAACAACTGCCGGTGGCGCGCCAACAGTTGGCGATCGACACGCTGTTCATGGGCCAGGGGATGGCCCACCGCGCACACCGTGACCATCTCGACGCTACCCAACGCCTGCCGCTCCAGGGCCTCGGGCATGTGCTCATGGTGAAACAGCAAGCCCAGGTCAGCGCGTCGCTCCAAGAGTTTGCGCGCCACATCGCCCTGGGCCGCGCTGGCCAGTTGCACTTCCAGGCTGGGGAATTCCTCGGCCAGGGCTTCCAGGCTGTCGAGCACCGGCTGAAACGGCATCGCCTCGTCCTGGGCCAGGCGCAAACGGGCTTCCTGGCCGCGCATCATGGCTAGCGCCCGGCCGTTGAGACGATCGCATTGGCGCAATATTTCCCGGGCCTCCTGCAACAGGGCGCTGCCGGCTTCGGTAAGCCGGGGCTGGCGCCCGCTGCTACGCTCGAACAGGCTGACGCCCAGGTCTTCCTCCAGCAGGGCAATCGAACTGCTGACCGCCGACTGGGCCTTGCGCTGCTGACGCGCCACAGCGGAAAACGAACGCTGCTCGGCCACGCTGACGAACAAGCGCATTTGCTCCAGGTTCCATTGCACGCTCATGGTTCAACCTATCTCCCATTCAGATAGGTAATGACTTTACCCCATCTGTGTTCGCCCTAGAATGCGCACCTCAGAACGCCGCATCTACACGAGGAACACCCCCATGAACGCTTACTACTACCTGGCCATCGCCATCTGCGCCGAAGTGATCGCCACTGTTTCGATGAAAGCGGTCAAGGGCCTGAGCACCCCGATTCCCCTGCTGCTGATCATCGTCGGCTACGGCATCGCCTTCTGGATGCTGACGCTGGTGGTGCGCACGGTGCCGGTGGGCGTGGCCTACGCGGTCTGGGCCGGCATGGGCATTGTCATGGTCAGCATCGCCGCGCTGTTCCTCTACGGGCAGAAGCTCGACATCCCGGCCATGCTCGGCATGGCCCTGATCGTCCTGGGAGTGGTGGTGATCCAGTTGTTTTCGAAAACCGCCGGGCACTGAAAAACAGCGGCAAGAAAAGCGCCACGCTTGCAGCTTGTGGCTTGAAGCTTGAAACTTGCCGCTTCGTTTTATTTCCCGAGGTCGCTGCATGCCATCCGCTATTTCCACCGACGTGCTGATTGTCGGCGCTGGCGTCGCCGGGCTCTGGCTCAACGCGCGCCTGCGTCGCCAGGGCTTTTCCACTGTGCTGGTGGAAAGTGCCAGCCTCGGCGGCGGGCAGAGTGTGAAATCCCAGGGCATCATCCACGGCGGCGCCAAATACGCCCTGCACGGTGCCCTGACCGGCGCCTCGGAAGCCATCGCCGACATGCCCCGCCGCTGGCGCGAGGCCCTGGCCGGCAACGGCGAACTGGACCTGTCCAGCGTGCGCCTGCTCTCGGAAGCCCACTACCTCTGGTCCCCTGGCACCCTGGCCGGCAACCTCACCAGCTTCTTCGCCAGCAAGGCGGTGCGCGGCCGGGTCGATCAGGTCAAGGGCGAGCAACTGCCCCCTGCCCTGCAAGACAAGCGCTTCAAGGGCAAGGTCTATCGCTTGGCCGAACTGGTGGTGGACGTGCCCAGCCTGATCGAGCGCCTGGCCCAACTGGCCGGTGACGGCCTGCTGGCCGGGCAGCACGTCGAGCCGCTGCTGGAGCAGGGCGAACTGGTCGGGCTGCGCGTCGATGAGCGCGAAATCCGTGCCCAGCGCATCGTCCTCAGCGCCGGTGCCGGCAACGCCGAACTGCTCAGCGCCCTGGGCCTGAGCCAGCCGACCATGCAACGCCGCCCCTTGCACATGGTGATGGTCAAGGGCCCGAGCCTGAAACCGCTGTACGCCCACTGCCTGGGCGGCGGCCCCAAGCCACGGATCACCGTGACCACCCATCCTGCAGCCGATGGCCAGTGGGTCTGGTACCTGGGTGGCGACATCGCCGAAGCCGAAGGCGTGGCCCGGGAACCGGCCGCACAGATCGCGGCCGCGCAAAAAGAGCTGGGCAACCTGCTGCCCTGGGTCGACCTGAGCCAGGCGCAATGGGCCACCTTGCGGGTGGATCGCGCCGAGCCGGCACAATCGGGCCTGACCCGGCCGGACAACGCCTTTCTCGCCGAACAGAATCGCCTGCTGGTGGGCTGGCCGACCAAATTGGCCCTGGCCCCGGATTTCGCCGACCGGGTGTTGGCCGCGCTGGCCCGTGACGGTATCCAGCCTGGCCCTGCGCACACCTTGCCCAGTCTGCCCAAGCCGCCCGTGGCACAACCCGCCTGGGAGCAACTGTTGCCATGAGCCAAGCCACCCTGCACGACCTTCATCGCCCCCTGGGCAACACCGGCTTGCAGGTGTCGCCCCTGGGCCTGGGCACCGTCAAGCTGGGCCGCGACCAAGGGGTCAAGTACCCCAATGGCTTCCAGATCCCGGGGGACGACGAAGCCCGCATGCTGCTCAAACTGGCCCGCGACCTGGGCATCAACCTGATCGACACCGCGCCGGCCTACGGCCGCAGTGAAGAACGCCTGGGCCCGCTGCTGCGCGGTCAGCGCCAGGACTGGGTGATTGTCAGCAAGGTGGGAGAAGAGTTCAGCAACGGCCTGTCCCAGCACGACTTCAGCGCCCAGCACACCCGCGCATCGGTGGAACGCAGCCTGCAACGCCTGGAAACCGATGTGATCGATCTGGTGCTGGTGCACTCCGATGGCAATGACTTGGCGATCCTCGATGACGGCGAGGTCTACCAGACCCTGGCGGCGCTCAAGCGTGAAGGCAAGATCCGTGGCTTCGGCTTTTCCGGCAAGACCGTCGAAGGCGGCCTCAAGGCACTGGAGCAAGGCGACTGCGCCATGGTCACCTACAATCTGAACGAACAAAGCGAGCGGGCGGTCATTGATTATGCGGCGCGCCACGGCAAAGCCATCCTGGTGAAAAAGGCCCTGGCCAGCGGCCACGTGTGCCTCAGCCCGGGCGTGGACCCGGTCCGCGCCAGCTTCGAGTTGTTGTTTGACCAGCCGGGCGTTGCCAGTGCTATTGTCGGGACCATCAACCCCCTGCACCTGGCCCATAATGTGACGACCGTTGCCCAGGTCCTGAGCAAAAACTGATGCCGCCGACGCGGCCGACCCCGACGCAAGAAGGAGCCGACATGCCGCGAACGCTGATAAGAAAGAACCCCAGCAACTTCAAGACCCTGCCGTTATTCGTCGAAGCGACCCCCGAAGGCCTGAGCTACCAGAGCGTCGGGATGCCGCTAAATTTTTCCCAGACCCTGCAACGCCGCCGCCCGGTGGCCGTGGCCGATCCCGAGCGTTTCGCCCTGGAACTGGCCAACCTCGGGGTCTCGGTGCGCCTGACCCTGCATTGGCAAAACCGCGACTACTGGGTATTGGTGCGCCAGCGCCGTCAGGATCGCGGCGACGTGGTGCTCAAGCTGATCTCCGGTTACGTACCGGCCCAGGAACTGAACCTGCCGCTGCACACGGCCATCCAGGAAATCGCCGAAGAATGCCTGCTGGAGACGCCCGAGGGCTGGCTGGGCGGGCGCTTCAACGACACCTGGCTGCCCACGCCCTACTCCGGCGCCCTGCATTACCGCGAAGCCCTGCCCTTTCGCCTGACGCCGCTGTCTGGCGCGGCGCGCCCGGTGCGGTGCGCCAACCTGCAATTGATCGAGCGCCCACGGGCCTATGTCCACCTGCCCACAGCGTCATTGCAATTGATTTATGACTTGCGCCTCGACGTCCCCAAGGAAGCCAAGTCCCTGAGCCTGTTCCATGTCGACGAACGCCTGGAAGGCGACCAACTGGTCGCACGCCTGGATCGCAAGCGCCCGGACCTGTACCTGATGCCGCTGACGGATGGCCAGCCTTGCGGCGAGCTCTACACCCTGAAAAAAGACCGCCTGCACCCGGCCAGCACTCGCGGTTTGTACCTGGCAGAAAGCTTCGCCCAACAGGACGGTTGGCTGGTGCGTGATGAGCGGATTCGCTGGAAAGACTGGCTCAGGCAGCGTGGCCTGAGTGCGCCGGAAAAGGACTCGAAACTCAAGCGTTTGACCGGCAAGGCGCGGCAGATCTTGCGCAAGATCGTGCCCGCGAAGGCCAGCCAGCAACGCTGAACCCACAGGCGGCGTGCTCCCCTGCGGGAACACGCCAACACCCGACAGGCCTTACTCGGACTTGCGGATTTTCTCTACGATGGCGGTGGTCGAGCTGTTTTCCACCAGCCCCAAGACCTTCACCGTACCGCCGTAGGCCTTGACGATATCGGCGCCGACCACTTGGTCGATACCGTAGTCACCGCCCTTGACCAGCACATCGGGCTTGACCTGGCTCAGCAGGTTTTCCGGCGTACCTTCAGGGAAGCTGATTACCCAATCCACCGCGCCCAACCCCGCCAGCACGGCCATGCGCCGGTCAACGCTGTTGATCGGTCGGCCTGGCCCTTTCAGGCGGCTGACCGACGCATCGTCGTTGATCGCCACGATCAGGCGATCGCCCTGGGCACGCGCCTGCTCCAAGTAGGTCACGTGGCCGGCATGGAGAATGTCGAAACAGCCGTTGGTGAAGACAATCTTCTCGTTGTGCGCACGGGCATCGTCGATCGCCAGCAACAACTGGTCGAGGCTCAGCACACCACGCTCGGAACCTTCCTCACGCTGGATGGCACGACGCAGCTCCGGGGCGCTGATCGCCGCAGTACCGAGTTTGCCCACCACAATGCCCGCCGCCAGATTGGCCAGGGCCACCGCGTGGGGCAGCTCTTCGCCGGCCGCAATGGCCGCAGCCAGGGTCGAGATGACGGTATCGCCGGCACCGGTGACATCGAACACTTCACGGGCCCGGGCCGGCAAATGCAGGGCCGGATGATCGGGGCGCAGCAGGGTCATACCGTGCTCGCCACGGGTCACCAGCAAGGCACCCAATTCCAGGTCGTGCATCAGCGTTGCGCCCTTGCTCACCAGTTCGTGCTCGTCGGCACAACCACCAACGATGGTTTCGAACTCACTGAGGTTAGGGGTGATCAGGCTGGCGCCACGGTAGATGGAGAAATCCTTGCCCTTGGGGTCCGCCAGCACCGGAATACCGCGGTTGCGGGCGGCCTGGATCAGGACCTGATGGTTCTTCAGGGCGCCTTTGCCGTAGTCCGACAACACCAGCACCTTGACCCCCTCTAGCAACGCGTCGACTTCAGTGGCCAGGGCCAGGGCGTCAGTGGCGAACGGCTCTTCGAAATCAATTCGCAGCAGTTGCTGGTGACGACTCATGACCCGCAGCTTGACGATGGTCGGCTGATGGGCGATGCGTTGGAAAATAGCCCGTACACCAGCGCCGTGGAGACTGTTGGTCAGGCTTTCAGCCGCTTCATCGTCACCGGTCACGCCCACCAATGAGGCAGGTGCGCCGAGGGCGGCGATGTTCAGGGCAACGTTGGCGGCACCGCCGGGGCGGTCCTCGATTTGCTCGACCTTGACCACCGGCACCGGCGCCTCAGGGGAAATCCGTGAGGTACCACCATGCCAGTAACGGTCGAGCATGACATCGCCGACCACCAAGACAGGGGCTTGATCGAATCGCGGCATGGACAACTTCATGGAGCAACCCACATACAAAATGAACAGGGGCGCGATATTAACACAGGGTTGGCGCCGCCTAGTTCAATGGCTTCAGCCAGCTGTGTGAAGAATTAAAACCGCTCATTTCTCCAGCAACAGGCCCAGCAAGCGCGCCGTGGCCTGGGCCAGCCCGACGCTGGCGGTATCGATTTCACACTCAGGGTTCTGCGGGGCTTCGTAAGGGCTGTCCAGGCCGGTGAAATCCTTGATCCGCCCTGCCAGGGCCGCCTGGTACAACCCCTTGGGGTCTCGCCGGGCACAAGTCTCGAAGGCCGTGCTGATGTACACCTCAAGAAACTCATCAGGCCCGAACAAGGCCCGGGCGGCGTCACGCTCAGCGCGGAACGGCGAGATCGCCGAGACAATCACCAACAGTCCGGCATCCACCATCAACCGCGCCACTTCCGCCATGCGCCGGATGTTTTCCTTGCGCGCCTCTGGCCCCATGCCCAAGTCACTGCACAAGCCGCTGCGCACATTGTCGCCATCGAGCAGGAAGGTGTGCCGGCCCCGCTCGTTCAACCGCAACTCCAACTGATTGGCCAGGGTCGACTTGCCGGCACCAGAGAGCCCGGTCAACCAGATGCAGCGGGGTTTCTGGTGCTTGAGGGCAGCCCGGGATGAACACGAAAGGGCCAGCGTGTAAGGACGGATCTGCGGCTGTTCCTGGGTGCTGAAGGCAGGCTCATTCATAGCCGAGCATCTCGTAGTCACGCTCATAGACTCGCCGCACCAGGCGCCGGGTGCGCACCGTGCACAACTCGCGGACTGGCTGGGCATGCCGGTGCTGGGAAACATTCAGACGAGGCAGTTGCGAGGTCACGCCGAGGTGATCGCAGAGCAGGTGGAAGTCACGCTCCAGGTGTTCCTGGTAGCCGATGAAGTCCATGGACAAGCGCCCAAGGGAGTCAGTGAGAAAGTCACTTTGGGCAGCAAAGTGCATCTGCCGCGGGATGTTTTCCGGGCGCAGCCAGCGACTGACGAAGTCATCGAAATCCCGGTAATGGCTGACCAGTGCCTGGGCCGCCTGATCGCGGTTGCCGAGTCGATTGCCCCGCAGAAAGGCGTAGGCCGAATAGGCACGCTCCAACGGATCACGCACAAAGGCGAACTTGAAGCTGCTGGAAAACTCCCGGGGAAACTGCTGTTCATACCAGTACAACGGTAGGTGCCCGGGGCTCCAACCGTCGAACAGGGCCGCACAGACACTGCTACCGGCACATTTGGGCACATGGATGAACAGGCATGATTGCCGGGAGAAGGCCTGGGGGAAGCGCACATTGGCAGACATCGCCTTGTTCACCACCTGGCGGTCCACCACAGACAAGCGCCCGAGCAAGAAACTGCGCTGGGACTTGGGTAATAACTTCCACAGATAACGTTGCAACATTCCAACACCCACGCAACGGGGATGGCCCCGTCGATCTGTTCAATAGATTCAGGCGGGAACCATAACAAGGGCGTTGGGCGGAATTATTTAGGCTTGGTCAAGACTGTATGGGGCTGGTTACAAACCCGGAGGCAAAGCACGCGGCAAGGGGGAGGTTCGGCCTCCCCCCAGAGGATCAGGCGATGCCGTTGGGCACCGGTTCCTCAAGGCCCATGGCGTGCAGACGGGCGTAGTAGCCGTTCTGCGCCAACAGCTCACTGTGGGTGCCACGCTCGACAATGCGCCCCTGATCCATGACCAGGATCAGGTCGGCCTTCTCGATAGTCGACAGACGGTGCGCAATGACCAGGGTGGTACGCCCCTTCATGACCTTGTCCAGGGCGGCCTGGATATGCCGCTCGGACTCGGTGTCCAGGGCCGAGGTGGCCTCGTCGAGAATCAACAACGGCGCGTTCTTCAACAACGCCCGGGCAATCGCCAGACGCTGACGCTGGCCACCGGACAACAGCACGCCGTTCTCGCCGACCTGGGTGTCCAGGCCCTCGGGCAACTGGGCGATGAAGTCCATGGCATAGGCATCCACCGCGGCTTTCTCGATGTCTTCACGCGGCGCGCCGGCCAAGTCACCGTAGGCGATGTTGTTGGCAACAGTGTCATTGAACAAGGTCACGTGCTGAGTGACCTGCGCCACATGGCGACGCAAGTTGCGCAGACGGTAGTCTTCGATATCGACACCATCGAGAAGAATCTGTCCGACATCATGGTGGTAAAAGCGAGGAATCAGCCCCGCCAGGGTGGACTTGCCGCTACCGGAGCGTCCGACCAAAGCAATCATCTGACCGGGATCGGCGCAGAAGTTGATGTCCTTTAGCACTTCGCGTTCAGTACCCGGATAGGTGAAGCTCAGGTTACGAACCTCCAGGCGACCTTCGACCCGCTCCAGCTCAACGGTGCCCTTGTCCTCTTCCGGCTCCACATCCAACTGCTCGAAAATACTCTCGGCACCCGCGACACCTTTCTGGATGGTCGAGCTGACCTCAGACAACTGGCGAATCGGCTTGGGTAGCAAGCCCGCAGCAGTGATGTAAGCCACCAGATCACCGGCCGTGGCGTCGCCACGCAGGAACAGCACCAGGAACATCAGCACAGCCATCGCCGTGTAGATCACCAACTGCAACATGGGCGTGTAAACCGCACCGGTCTTGGTCATGCGCAGTTGCTTGTCGGTATTGCTCTGGCTGGCAGTAGCGAAGCGTTCCTGTTCATAGGTCTCGCCGCCAAAACTGCGCACCACGCGATACCCCTGAATGGTTTCCGAGGCCACATGAGTCACATCGCCCATGGCCACCTGGATCTTCTTGCTTTGCTTGCGGAATTTCTTGCTGGTACTGCTGACCATGATGGCAATCACCGGCATGATCGCGACCATCACCAGCGTCAGTTGCCAGTTCATCCACAGCAGATACATGAACAGGAAGACCACCGTCAGACCTTCGCGAATCACAACCTTGATCGCATCGGTTGCGGCGCCCGTGACCATGGTCACGTTGAAGGTAATACGGGAAATCAGGTGCCCGGAGTTGTGGGTATCAAAATACCGGTTAGGCAGAACCAGCAACTTGTTAAACAGTTCGACACGCAGATCGTGCACCAGCCCCAGAGAAACCTTGGCCAGGTAATAGTTACCCAAGAAGGAGCCCAGGCCCTGCCAGGCGGCAATCAACACAATCAGCATGGGCACGGCCTGCAGCAATTGCAGATCGCGCAAATAAGGCACAGAGGGAAAGAGCACCGCTTCAGGGTTACTCAAACCGTCGACAAAATATTTGAGGATCCCCGCCAGCATGGGCTGGGTCGAGGCAAAAATGATAAAGCCCACGATACTCAGAGCAAACATGCCCCAATAGGGACGAACGTAGGAGAGCAGTCGCAAGTAAATCTTCAAGCTCGACACGGCAGGAGAATCAGGGGTAGTCATGAGAAGCCGTTGCATGAGAAATGAGCTCGCGACTATAACACAGGCCGTTTTAGTCGATGAGCTACGGTACCATGTGCACCGTCCGTACCTGCTGACGTTGAACTTTGGAGTATTGATGCACGCGCTTGATCATGACCACTACCTCGCTTTGCGCGAAGCCGCTGAAGTCCTGGAGGCCGACGGTTCCGGCGACAAGGTATTGCGCTTGACCGATGGTTCGATCCTCAAGCTTTTTCGCCGCAAGCGCCTATTGACCTCAGCCGCCTGGTACCCCTATGCGCAACGTTTTGCCGATAACTGCCAGCGCTTGAAAGATCTCGAAATACCTAGCCCAACAGTCCGCCAGGTTTACCGTATTCCCAGCATCCAGCGCGATGCCGTGCACTACGATCCACTACCGGGCCAGACCTTGCGTCAGTTGCTGGAAGCGGAGGCCGAAGCCGAGACCCTGAGAGCCCAGCTGGGCACCTTTATGGCCATACTGCACGAACGTGGCATCTACTTCCGTTCGGCACATTTGGGCAATATTGTGCTGACACCGGAACGGCAATTAGGCCTGATTGATATCGCTGACCTGAAAGTCTTCTCACGTCCTTTACGCAAAGCCTTGCGCCTGCGCAACTTCAAACACATGTTGCGTTATACCGAAGACCGCCAATGGTTGTTGGAGCAAAACGGCAACGTGTTTGTCGAGCACTATGTAAAATCTCAGACAACCTGTTCCATGCAAGAACTAAGCGTACAACTGCAGAAAATTTGAGTCATCCGCCAGTGCCGTGGCACTGGCGGATTCACGTCATCAAATATGTTGTAACTGACGCGCCCTCAAAACCCCGCCCAACACCATCGCTGCCGGCAATAACACCAGTGGCCACAACTCATCCGGGTTGCCAATCAACAGGCTGCCATCGAAGTTCAGCATCACCAGAGCACACGCTAGGAACATCCCCCAAGCGTCGCGCAGACGCCAGGCGCTAATCAATGTGACCAGCATCAAAGCAACAAAGATCAGTAAAGCTGGAGCTCCGGTGTAAAGCCCCAGAGCCACGAAAATATTATGTGGATGCTGAATAGGCATTACCCCACCCAATAACTGATCGCTATGAAAATCAATCCCACAGCCCAGCACCCAACCACAATTACGCCATTCGCCGACCATGATATTGAACATTTCGACTCGGTAAGAATCGCCACGATTCCAGAGCGAGATATACCAAGTTTCATTGTGCACACCCCAGATAATCAAGCCCAGAATCAAAGCCGCAAGGAGAATGGAGCTACCTACCAGCTTCGGACGCAGATAAAGACCATACAAGACCCACAAGCCGAAGAGGAATAACGCGCCCACTAAAGCAGTTCGAGTCTGTAGGACAAAAGTGACGGCAACTACCGACAACATGATTGCCAAAGCGCACTCTAGCCAGCGCTTGGAGCGTATCCAGAGTGGCATGGCCAACGCGAGTGCACAAAACAGCCAGATACTGGCATAAATCACATTCTGCAGGCGCGCAGGCAGCAATGCCACTCGACTACCGAAGGCGAACTGCCCAGTACTCCAGCTATATACAGCACACAGATAAATATAGAGGACAAGAATCCAAAAGTGCGCCCGTACAAACTGTGGACTGCGGAAAAATTCTGGATTCGTCAACGCTGCCACGGTAAAAACAAACAGTAAAACGTAAATAATGTGCTTATAGAACTGACCTTTGTCGGCGAGAGCGGCCGGCACGAAAAACCAAAGAATAAAGACCAGCCACATCCAGGCCAATGGTTCCTTTAACAACTTGACGCCGTGCCCCTTCAGCAGAAAAAACATCCCCGGCAGGGCAATAAGTCCATAAAACAGGTTATTGGTCCACTTTGACGACCACCCAACAACAAAGCTCAACAAGAACAGGCATAGCATCAGACTAAAGTAAAAGGCTGTTCTGCCAGACTTGGCACCATCAAATTCCATGAAGAATCCATCCCATCGCAAGACCCAAAATAAAAGTAGCCAACAGCTTGAAGCGATCACGACGTTTACGTCGCTGTTTGTTTGAGCGCTCTTCTGGCACCACTACGTGCTCACCAAATCCGGTATGGAGCACGGCGTCATTTTCCAGAATCAACGCATAGCGATTCTCTTGCGCATAAAGACGCGACAGATCCTTCTCGCCTGAGAACGCCGAATAAGGTGCATGCAGTAAATAGTCGGCACGACGGCGCAACCCCGGGTTGAAAGAGAAGCCCTGCCAATCCGCCTTGTGGGATCCCAGTACATAGAAAGGAATACCTTGGACCACCTTACGCTCGTTCAAAAACACATAAGGGCTGTGCACGGCCAAATCGTGGTGCGCACTGCGCAACCATACTTGCAGGGCCTGTGGATCCTCTTCGAGGAGGCATTGGGACTCTTCAATAAACCCCTGGCGATAAAAGTCCCAGTCATCCTCACAATGAAAGATCCACGAGGTTTCAATCTGCTCATACGCCAGATCAATGGAGCGCAGCTGCCCCAGGCGCGGATTATTGATAAAGAATACGGTATGCGGCTTCCAATGCTCCGGAATGCAATCCCTGACCGCTTGATCGCCAGAGTCTTCAGTAATAAAGACCTTACGAATCGGCGCAGTGTTAAAGCGATCGAATGTCTCAAGGGTTCGTTTCAGCAGATCGAAACGACCACAACTGGTCACCATTACTGAAATATCGCTACTCTCACTGAACAGCATTTTTTGCACCGCCTTATTAAGGGTGGAGTAGCCGCAGGCGCTTAAAAACCTAACGACCGACGTAGTTTTTCTTTCCAGCTCAAGGGTGCCTGCTCACGCAGAGGAGCCCTCATGGCCTCGACCACGGCATGCCCGAGCGCCCGGAAACTGTAACGTTCCTCGACCAGCACCTGGCCAGCCAGCGCGATGACCTGGCCCAAGGTAGGGTCGGCACGCAAGACCGCCAGTTTCTCTTGGAGCTCTTCTCGCGTGCGGTACAACACGATGTTGTGCATATCGACAAAGCCCAAGGCCTGGTTTTCCTCAGCGCCCTGGTCAAAGGCAAACAGCACGCAACCACAGGCCATCGCCTCGAAGTTCTTGATCATGTACTCGCCCATGTCAACATCGGCGCTGACGAAATAGCGAATGCGGCTCAGGGTTTCGCAGTACTCTTCACCGGACTTGGTCCGCGTGATCAGTAGGTTTTCCACTTCTGCCACAGATTCCAGCATGGCTTTGCGACCCGCATAGGCCACGCTGTTGAGGCTGCCCACGAACCCCAACTCGATGTCCCGCACCCGTCCCCGATTCTGCAGCAGTGCCTGGTCGTAACCCTTAGGCACGAAGTGCGCGTCGAAGCCTTCATCACGCAAACGCTTGCTGACCATAAAGCCTGAGCTGATCACCCGAGCCCAAGGTACTTGGCGATAATGCGCGCTGAATTTTCCGGTGTATTTGCAAGGGATGTAATTCTGGTAAGCGTCGTGCTCAAGAATAACCAGGTTGGGCACGGTCTTAATGAACGCAGCCTGTCTGGCTTCTTTCTTGAAACGCAAAAAGAAAACAATTCGCTCATAACGCGAGACATCCACGTGCTCACGAAAGTATTTGCGCAGGTTGTCTTGCTGAGCGCTGGTCAGCTCACGCATGTCGCAGTCGCAGCGCTCAGCGATACCCTCGTAAAACCGATCAAGAATCGCTCGTTGTTCTTTCTGCACCAGAAACAGAACTTTCACTGTGTCTCTCTCTTGTTGACGTTGTCGTCTACCCAGAACAGTTCGTGCTGCCGAACCGCCTTGCGAAAGAACTCGTTGTTACCGAAGGCCGGCCAACGCCGGGCTGCCAGGTAGCGCTGAATAAAGCGCCGCAGCCGACGTTTGAAAGGCGGTAATGGCTGCAAATCGTGCATCATGCCCAACGACATAGCCTTTTGCCACTGCTGATCCGCTGAAACCGGCAGCGCCCAGGGACGCAAAGGACCGTGGCTGGCCAATTGCGGTGGCAACGCCACGCCACAACCGGCTGCGCCCATGGGCCAACGATCATTGTCATGCAGGTGGTTGGCGTAATGCAGCAACGACTCCGGCTGCCAGGTGCTGCGCGCCAGAGCTTGCATCAGCGCTTGCTGGGCGCAGATATGGTCGGGATGGGGGTCGAAACGCGGGTGTGGCAAGACGATCACCTGAGGTTCGATACGTTCGAGCAACTGGACAAGATCGGCGACCAAGTTGTCCCAGGACGCTATGCCGTTGGCGTCACTGTCCAAGGCCATGGCATTGAAACGCCGGAAATAACGAGTGTCACTGAGATCCGCCTCCCGGGAAGCCATCGCCACACTCGGAGAGGCCTGCATCTGCGGCAGTTGCAGGCAGAAGTACCCCAACTGCACGCAACGCTCTTGGGGAACACCCGCCCATAGCGGCACGCTGATGCTGTCCCAGGCCCGCAACGACCCTTTCAATCGCGCGGCAGCCACACCGTCCAGTCCCATCGCCTGATAATGCTCAGCTTCGATTTCACCGGCAGTCAGGGTCACCACCCAGCTCTGCTCAGCCGTGCTGTAAAGGCCAAAAGCGGCGAGTTCGGCATCATCGGCATGGGGCGCAATCACCATCAGACGCTGAGTCCGATAATCCGGATGACGCACCACCAGCAGCTCCACCTGCTCATCGAGCTTGCAGAAATGCCCTTTAAGCTTGAGCTTGCCGCTGTTCAGTGCCTGATACTGCCCGGTCAGGTTGATATAGCGAATCCCACGCCCGCCGCGTTCGAAGTCTTGCCGATCCGGGGTGTCGCCCTGGATGCTGACTCCCGGATCAAACAGCCGCCCAGCCCAGGACGAACGAATCCGGACTTTCAGCAACAGGGTATCGCCAGCCCCCAATAGAAGATCTTCGGGCAACACAAGGCCATCGGCCTCCAAGCTCAGCGCCAGACGCTCATCAGCCAACAACTGATAGTCGTAATCATCCTTGGGCGAGTAGAACAGGTGATCAGCAAACCAGGCTTCATGGGCCACCCAGCCCAGAACAGCCAACAGCAGTGGCAGCCACCATGCCACAAGCAGGCCGACGGCGAGCAGCAGCAACACACCGACCAACAGGCCAATGCGCTTGTTACGTCGATGGCGATTGAGCAACTGCTGTTTGCGACTCATAGGCTGACTCACACCTGGAAGACCGGTACAGGGTTGCACCATCGATCCTTGTATTCGCGATCGGCACGGCCGAAGGAGAAACGCAGCGGCTTGCCCAGCAACCGGGCCTGCTCCCAGGCACTCTGGGTATTGAGAAAACTCAACACGCTACCGGGGCTGAACTCGCGGGTTTCAGGATCGACACCGCCATTGACGTACTCGACGCTGATCCACTCCGATGCTTCCACCCGGTACACCAGCTGCACAGCGATCGGCGCGTCCTTGAGGAAAATCACCGAACCGATCAACAACTCGCCAAGCAGGTCAAGAACCTGAGCCATGTGCTGGGCGCCGGTGGCGACGAAGCCCCAGCGACGCTGGAACAAGTCACAGTAGATCGCCGCCAATTCGGTACTGGAAAACTCCGTGACTGGCCGCACCACACCACCCGCCTCTTCCAACAGGCGCAGTTCACGGCGCTGGTTGTAGCGAAACTTTTTCGACAGTTCTTCCGGGGTTCGCGCCATGGCCAGTTGCTCGGCCTGGGGCTTTAGGGCACTGAAGCGCCCCTCGTTCAACGCCGACAGATAACGTCCGCGATGACGCAGCGGCGCCTGGGCCTCGGCGGCGGCAGGCAGGATCAGCTCGGCATTGCCCAGGTCGAACAGGCCCTTCTTGCCGGCACGCTTAAGCACGTCCTTGGACAGCGCCAAGTCGCGCCCCCAGGTGGGGATGGCCGCTTGCAGCTCACCGTTCTGCTCCCAGCCCAGGTAGCGGACCGGGATGTTCGCCAGGTCTGCCAGGCGCTCGACCACGAGGGGGTGGGTGGCGACACTGCCGCCGAAGCGCTGCCAGGTCGTCGCATAAGTCGATGCGTCGATGACGGACCAGCCACGCTCCCGCCAGCCTTGAAATCGGTTGAGCATCAGACCCCCGACGTCAGGTCGACGACGACTGGCAAACGCCAGAACGCATCACGCACCGCACGATCCGAGAAACGCTCACGCAGGCGGTCGAGCATCAGCTCGGCACACTGCTGGCGCTGTTGCCCGTCCATTGCAGCCAGGTGTTGCAGCCCCTGGGCCATATGCTCGGCATCACCCAATGGGAACAGGATGCCCACGCCTTCGACCACTTCCTTGGCGCCGCCGCAGGCCGTCGCCAGTAATGGCACGCCAGCGGCCATCGCCTCCAACAGCACCATGCCAAACGGCTCGTGGTCAGAGCTCAGGGCAAACACATCGAATGCGCGGAAATAACGCCGAGCCTCGGCCACCTGACCGAGGAACAGCACGCGATCCGCCACCCCGAGTTCACGGGCCAGGGCCTTGAGGTCTTGCTCCAGGCGGCCGGTACCGAGAATGGCCAACTGACTGTTTTCAGGCAGGCCCGGCAAGGCAACGGCAAAACCACGCAACAAGGTGGCTTGATCCTTATCGGGGTGCAACCGACCCACATTGCCGACAATCCAGGCATTGGCGTCCAGCCCCAGTTCCTTGCGGGCCTCGGCGGTACCTACTTGGGAAGCCTGCAAGGCATCGACATCGATGCGGTTGTAGAGGGTTTGAATCCGCTCAGCCGGCCAACTGGGGAGGCAACGACGCAGGTCGTCACGCACCGCATCAGAGACACCGAGCAGGCTCAAGCGTCGGCGGAATAGCCAAGCAAAAAGTTTGCGGCTGCGTCGCTGGTAATCGCTAAACGCATGGTGCACACCAATCACCGGCAAGCCGCTACCCAACAGGGCGATATAGATTGGTTTGAAGCGGTGGGCGATACAAAAGCTGAAATTGCGTGACGCGACAATTTTACGTAAATCACCGATCGCTCCCAGCTTCAGGCCGCGGATGGCCTGAGAGCTGTATTCCATGAACAGCACTTCATCCGAGTTGCAGCCAGCTGCGACGTTGGCATCGGCCACCCCGGTCAGAAAGACCGTGGTCACCCGATAACCGCTGCTCACAAACAGGCTGGCGTACTGCCGTGCGCAGTCCAGGAACGGCCCGTCATAGCCGTGGCAGAACTGCAGCACATGGCGTTCAGCCGAGCGTGTCATAAGGATCCACGCCGTCTTTGACCACCAGGATGTCTTCCATGATCAAGTACTGCAGATCGGAACCGAAGAACATGTTCAGCGCATCGGTAGGCGAGCAGATCATCGGCTCACCACGGCGATTGAGCGAGGTGTTCAGGGACACACCGTTGCCGGTCAGCACTTCCAGGGCTTTCATCATGTCGTAGTAGCGCGGGTTGTATTCGCGCTTGAGCACCTGGGCCCGGGACGTGCCGTCCTCGTGGACCACTTCCGGCACACGGGTCTTCCACTCTTCCGCCACTTCAAAGGTGAAGGTCATGAACGGCGCCGGGTGATCGACCTTGATCATCTGCGGGCCGACGGTGTCGAGCATGGACGGGCAGAAAGGCCTCCAGCGCTCGCGGAACTTGATCTGCTCGTTGATCCGGTCGGCCACGCCAGCGGCGCTCGGGCAACCGATGATCGAACGACCACCCAGGGCTCGCGGACCGAACTCCATGCGCCCCTGGAACCAGGCCACCGGGTTGCCGTCCACCATGATCTTGGCAATACGCTCAGGCGTGTTGTCGATCTGGCGCCAGGCCGGTTTGTTCGGGTGACGGGCACAGGCCGCGATCACGTCTTCGTTGCTGTAGGACGGGCCGAGATAGACGTGTTCCATCTTCTCGACCGGCACACCACGGGCATGGGACACGTACGCAGCAGCACCCACTGCAGTGCCGGCGTCGCCGGAAGCCGGCTGCACGAACAGCTCTTTGACTTCAGGACGGGCAATGATCTTCTGGTTCAGCTTGACGTTCAGCGCGCAGCCGCCAGCGAAGGCAAGCTTGCCGGTTTCCTTGAGGACGTCGCCCAGGTAGTGGTCGATCATCTGCAGGGCCAGTTTCTCGAACAGCGCCTGCATGCTCGCGGCGTAGTGGATGTAAGGCTCGTCGGCGATGTCGCCTTCGCGCTTGGGACCCAGCCACTCGATGAGTTTTGGCGAGAAGTAGAACCCCTTGCCCTTCTCTTTGTAGCGGCGCAGGCCAATGACGTTGGCGTAGTCGGTGTTGATCACCAGTTCGCCGTTTTCAAAGCTGGCCAGACGGGAGAAGTCGTACTTGCTGGCATCGCCATAAGGCGCCATGCCCATGACCTTGAACTCGCCGTCGAGCATCTCGAAGCCGAGGAACTCGGTGATGGCGCCATACAGGCCACCCAGGGAGTCCGGGTCGAAGAATTCCTTGATCTTGTGGATCTTGCCGTTTTCACCGTAGCCAAAGAAGGTGGTGGCGTACTCACCCTTGCCGTCGATCCCGAGGATCGCGGTTTTCTCTTTGAAGCCCGAGCAGTGATAGGCGCTGGAGGCGTGGGCTAGGTGATGCTCGACCGGCTCGATCTTGATCTTCTTCGGATCGAAGCCCAGTTGCTCGAGGCACCAGACAATCTTGTTGCGATAGCGCTTGTAGCGCCGGTTGCCCATCAGCAGCGCATCAAGGGCGCGATCCGGGGCGTACCAGTAACGCTTGGCGTAGTGCCAGCGCGCTTTGCCGAACAGGCTGATGGGCGCGAATGGAATCGCCACCACGTCAACATCCGAAGGTTTGATGCCGGCCTGTTCCAGGCAGAACTTTGCCGACTCGTAAGGCATGCGGTTCTTTGCATGCTTGTCTCGTACGAAACGCTCTTCTTCAGCGGCCGCGATCAGCTTGCCGTCGATGTACAAGGCTGCTGAAGGATCATGGCTGAGGGCGCCGGACAGGCCAAGAATCGTCAATGCCACAGGGGTCTAGCCTCGTTTAGTCTGCATACGGGCGCAGGGCGCCTGGAGAAAAATAGGTGCTCGCAAGAGGGGCGAGAAACAACTAAAGGGCGGGATTATAACTGAAAAGCACCGGCAAACCTCTAGCTGCACGCGGCAAGTCAGGCGCCAGGCCTCGAGTCGCCGCTGCTGACCGCAACAGCGCCCCGGGCCAGGCACCTCAGGCCTGATCGACCTGGGCCGTTTTCGGCAAGCGCCGGTCGATCACTTGATACAAGGCACTGCTCTCGGGCCAGTTGCGCATGAAGCGCGCACGATCCCGAGCATAGGCTGGCGCAAAGCTGCCCAGGCTGGCGTGCTGGCACATGGAGTCCAGATCGATCAGCGCCCAGCGGTCTTCCTGCCAGAACAGGTTATGTCCCTTGAAATCACCGTGGCTGATGCGCTGTTTGAGCAACTCGGCAAACAACTGGTCCAGGGCCAGCAACTCGGCCTCGGGCGCGGCACCACTGTCCACATAGGGCGCAAAGCGCTCGATGATGTCCGGCCCCGCCAGGTATTCGGTCACCAGGTAAGCCCGGCTGCGCAGCCAGAAAAAGCGCTTTTCCAACACCGCCAGCGGCTTGGGCGTGGAAATGCCGAGGAACGCCAGGCGATTGCCCTCGCGCCAGGAATGCCAGGCCCGGCTAGGGCGCCAGAAGCGTTTGAGCCAATGGGCAAAACCCTTGATGTTGTAGCGTTTGATCACCAACGGGCGCCCCGCCACTTCGACCCGGCCGACACTGGCCGCGCCACCGGTCTTGTACAGGTGGCCCTGGTCGAGCAAGGCGTCAGCCTGCTCCAGCACCGGCAGCATGGCCGCCTCTTCTTCACGGCGGATGGCCCGCAAGGCGAAAGGCCCACGCACCACGCTGAACAGGCTGCACTCGCGACCGACCTTGTTGAGAAAGTCCCTCAGGCGCCAGCCACGCACCTTGTCTACCTGCTTTTGCAGGGCTTCCAGCGGCAAGGCATGTTCGGCGTTGTTCAGCAGATAGTGCACCAGCAGCTCTTCGGTGAACGGCTCCAGGCCCTGAGGCAACTGAGCGAAAAACACCCCCAGGTTCTCCAGGACCTTCTGCCGCGACAGGGGCTTGCCCGCCTCTTCAGCCACAATGCCGGCGCCATCGATCAAATACAGCTTGCCGTCGTGACGCAGCAGGTTGTCCAGGTGCAGATCCTCCTGCCACAGGCCCTTGCCGTGCATCTGTGCAATCGCCGCCAAGGCCTCGGCCAGCACCGCCTGCTGCCCATCCGCCAGGGGTGGCAACGCCTGCACCTGGTGCCAGGCGTCCCCCAGGCTCTCGGCGCCTTCGAGCAGCTCGAACAGCAACCAACCTCCCTCGCCGTCCTTGAGGCAATCAGCCAACAACAGCGGCGTGGTCAGGTCCTGCTCGGCCAGTTGGCGAACACCCCGCAGCTCACGCTGGAAATGCCGCGCCGCCTTGGGCCCCACCAGCAACTTGGCCAGCACCGGACGACCGCGCCAGACGCCGGCCCCGACATAACGCTGCCCGGGCAACACCCGCAGCAGACTCAATAATTGCAACTGGGCCGGCCCGGCAGCATCCGCCAACTCCAGGCTCATAGGCAGCCTCGGCGTACGACCGGCGCTCTTCAGCTCGGACAAACGCATCAGCGAGCCCCCTTGTTGCTGCTACGGGCCGTCAAGCGCTCGATCCAGCGATCCACCAGTGAGGCATCCGCCGACAGGTCGAGGTAGGCCGCGAGCAATACCCGCACCTCGTCGCGACTCCAGACCTTGGCCCGGCGCAGCAACGGCTCCAGGTCCTTGACCCGATCACGCTGGCCAAACAGCAGCGGCCGGGTTTTCTCCAGGTCGATCAGTTGCGCCTGGTAACCCTCGCCCGTGGCCCGCAAGAAGATGTGCTTGGGATAGAAGCAGCCATGCACCTGCCGCAACCCGTGCAGTTGGCGGGCCAGTTGCCCGCAGGCGCGCAGGATCGCCAGGTGCTGCAAGTCGCTGAGTTCAGCCCATTGCTGCAGCAGCGAATCCAGGTCGTTCCAGCCGTCCAGGGCACGGGTCAGGAGGATCGCACGGGTTTCCCCGGCGACCTTGCGCTCACCGAAGAACACCGCCTGCAATGCCGGGATACCCAACTGCCGATAGCGGCTGATGTTGCGAAACTCTCGGGCAAAACTCGGCTCGCCCAGAGGTCGGTGCAAGGTCCGGGTCAGGTAGTTGCTCTGGCGCTTGAGGTAAAAGCCACGCCCCTCCAGGTCCAGGCGGAACACGCTACTCCAGCCGCCACGATTGGTATTGGGCTCGTCCACAGCATCCAACTGCTTGGCCCACAGCGCATCAAAACTGCCGAGGCCATGACGCTCCAGCAAGGCGCGCTCTTCAGCCGCCAGGAAATCAGTCATTCCCGTCCCTCGAAAAATCTCAGCACATGGCGAATGCGCTGCTTGTCCGCCGCGTTCAAGCGAGTGCGCTGGCGGTATTGCAGGTAGAAACGCAGGCGCTGGGTGGCCGACAGGTGATACTTGGCGACCTTGTCCAGGCACGCCAAGTCCTTGGTAATGCGGTACTTGAGCCAGAAACCGCGCCAGAAATCGCCGTTCGGGCAATCGATCAGGTACAGCTTCGCGTCATCGTCGATCAGCAGGTTGCGCCACTTCAAATCGTTATGGGTGAAGCGGTGGTCATGCATGGTGCGGGTGTAACGCGCCAACTGGGCGCTGACCCCCTCAACCCAGCGACGGTCCGCCAGCAACGGGTCGTGGCGCTCGGCCAAGACCGACAAGTCCTCGGTGCGCGGTAACTCGCGGGTGATCATCGCGCCCCGGTCATAGGCCAGGCCGCGACGCTCCAGCCCCCACGCCACCACTTCCGCAGTGGGAATGCCCCACTTGGCAAAACGCTTGAGGTTCTGCCATTCGGACTTGACCCGGGGCTTGCCCAGATAGCGCCGCAAGTTCTTGCCGGCACCGGTGTAGCGCTTGACGTAATAGTTGACGCCATCGCGCTGGACGCGAATGACTTCCGACAGCGGGTCGCGGGTCAGGCGCTCGCCCTCAACGGCGAAAACCGCGTCAAGACTGCCAAAATCCGCGGCCAGGTGCTCGTAACCAGGTTCAAGGTTCCAGCCCGCCATCAGAGCGCATCTCCGTACCGCTGCTTGCGATCGTAGAGCTTGTTCGCCTTGCCCTCGAGCCAGGACAGCAGCGCCGACTCTTCAGCCAGGATCTGCCGCAACGGCTGCTGGAAGTAGCCCTTGAGGAAACGCAGCTTGTCGCGACGGGTCAGGCCGATATCCAGGGCGGAGAAGTACAGGGCCGCCAGGTCTTTGTTGCGCCAGCGCTGAGTGATCGCCGGGCGGGTCTGGGCCCGGTGCAAGTCGATCACCGAGAGCTTGAAATCGTCTGCCGTCACCGGCTTGTCGGTGTGCAGCAGGAAGTGGCAGATGTAGCAGTCACGGTGGTTGACCCCGGCGCGGTGCATCATGCCAGTCATGCGTGCCACTTCGGCGATCAGCGCACGCTTGAGCTGAGGCTCCGGCGGCTGCTTGACCCAGTCGATGCTGAAGTCTTCGAGGCTGACGGTGGGCGCCAGCTCCTCGGTGACGATAAAGGAATGCTGGTCAGCCGGGTTGTTGCCGCGCTCGCCATAGGCCACCGCCGTCATGGTCGGCACGCCGACCTCCTGCAAGCGCTGGATAGCCCGCCATTCTTGGCCCGCACCCAGAACCGGCAGCTTGGCCGTGAGCAGGTTCTTGAAGATCTCGCCCCAACCGATGCCGCGGTGGATCTTCACGAAATAACCGTTGCCGGCGACCTCGGTGCGCAAGGTGCGACGGGCCTCCAGCTCACGGTAAACCTGGCCGCTCAAGCCCTCGACTTCGGTGAACGCATCGCGTCCGGCCCAAAGGCTCTTGAACGGTTCGGCAAGAATCAACTTCATCAGTGTTGCTCCGCCAGAATCACATCCGCAGCGTGCTGCGGCATGCTATAGAGGTCGGCCGTCTCGGCGAACGCCAGGCCATTCCGGCTCCAGGTCGCGCGTGCAGCGTCGTCGGTCAACATGGTGTTGAGGTATTGATTGAGCTGGGCCTGCTCAAAGGGTTCGTCCAGCACCCGGCCGCTGTCGGCCTCGGCGATGTAATGGGCATAACCACAGACCGCGCTGACCAGCACCGGCAAGCCGGCCACCAACGCTTCGAGCAGCACGGTGCCGGTGTTTTCGTTGTAGGCCGGGTGAATCAACAGATCGGCGCCCAGCAGGAAGCGCGGAATATCGCTGCGGCCCTTGAGGAACTGCACCTGCTCCCCCAGCCCCAGCGTGGCGCTCTGCAGTTGGAATACTTTGGGGTCATCCTGGCCAATTACAAACAGCCGGGTGCGTTTCTTCAGCTCCGGCGGCAGTGCAGCCACGGCCTTGAGGCTGCGATCAACGCCCTTGGTCTTGAACCCGGAGCCGATCTGCACCAGCAACAGGTCGTCGTCCTTGAGGGCGAACTCACGGCGGAATTCGGCACGAATCTCGGCCGCGTTCGGCGGCGCCCGGCGGTCCTGGGCAATCCCCGGCGGCAACAGGTGGAAGCGCGACAGCGGCGTGTCGTAATGCTTGATGAACAGCGGCTGCTGCACTTCGGAAATCATCAGCACTTCGGTCTTGGCGTCCTTGGCGAACACCGCACGCTCGTACTCGGCGAAGTGCCGGTAGCGGCCCCAACGGCGGTACAGGGAGTTACGCAGGTTCTGCGCCTTGTCCTCGAAGCAGCCATCGGCGGCGTAGTACACATCCAGCCCGGGCATTTTGTTGAATCCAATCAGCCGGTCCACTGGGCGCTTGGCCAGGTCGGCTTCCATCCAGGCGCTGAGCTTCTCGTTGCGCCGATGGTTGAAGAAGGCCTTGACCGGCGCCACCAGTACTTCAAAGCCCGGCGGAATATCACCTTCCCAGATCAGGGTGTAGACGCGGATCTGATGGCCGCGCTGCTGGCACTCCAGGGCAATGCGCATGAAATCGCGCTGCAGGCCGCCAAAGGGAAAATATTTGTACAACACAAAAGCCAATTGCATCAGCGCAGCTCCTCAGCCAGTAACAACGTGCTCAGTCGGCTCGCGACACGCTCGGGATTCAGGCGAGTGAAGCACAGCGGCCACTCGCGTTTCAGGTCATACCGCTGCTGGTCAACGGCAGACGGTTGATAGGTGCACTGCTTCTGCAGGCAGGGCGCGCACGGGAAGTTGCTGCCCAAGTGAATCTGCACCCGGCCGTAGGCACCGGTCAGCCCGGGATTGGTCGGGCCAAACAGGGAAATGGTCGGCACATCCAGGGCCGCAGCCAAATGCCCCAGCCCGGTGTCCACAGCGACACAGGCCTGGGCCTGGGCCAGCACCTTGGCCACACCGGCCAGGTTCAGCTTGGGCAGGACCGTGGCGTTACTCAGGCCCTCGGCAATGCGCTCGGCACGGGCCTTCTCCGCTGGATTGCCCCACGGCAACTGGACATCGACCCCAAGCATGCCCATGCGCTCGGTCAACTCGCGCCAGTAGGCTTCGGGCCAGTGCTTGGTGTCCCAGGTCGTGCCGTGGAGGAACAGCACAAAGGGGTTCTTGCGCGGCAGTTCCACCAGGCGCTCGACGCTCAGGCCGTAATCCCCCAGGCCCTGAGGCAGGTCATAACCCAGGGCCACGGCGAACAGCTGGCGCACTCGCTCCACCGCATGCTGACCACGAGCCACTGCCAGGCGCCGCGAATAGAAACGCGCCGCCAAAGGCTCACGGGCCGAGTCCTTGTCCAGACCGGCCACAGGGGCCCGTACGTAACGGGTCAGCCAGGCGCTTTTCAGCAGGCCCTGGGCGTCGATCACCAAGTCGTATTGGGTGGCGCGCACATTCTGTTTGAAGCGTCGCCATTCGCCACTCTTGATGGTCTGCCAGAGGTTCTTGCGCCAGCGACGGATCGCCACCGGAATCACCTTGCCCACCGCCGGATGCCAGGTTGGAATCTCGGCAAAGCCTTCTTCCACCACCCAGTCGAAGGTGATCCCGGGAATCGCCCGCGCGGCATCGGTCAGGGCCGGCAACGCATGAATCACGTCCCCCAGGGATGAGGTCTTGATCAACAGTACCCGCAACTTAATGAACCTCGACCACGGTGCCCTGCAAGCGCTGCAGCGCCTCGGTCACCGGCTGCGGCAGCAGCTGACGCAAGCAGTTGTAATGGCCGAAGCGGCAGGTGCGGTCAAAGCACGGGCTGCATTCCAGCCCCAGGCGCACCACTTCCACCTGGTCCGCCAGCGGCGGGGTGAAGCCCGGCGACGTCGAACCGTAGACGGCCACCAACGGGCGGTTCAACGCGGCCGCTACGTGCATCAGCCCGGAGTCGTTGGAGACCACCGAATCAGCGCAAGACAGCAGGTCGATGGCTTCAGCCAGGGAGGTGCCGCCACAGAGGTTGACCGACTCTTCCCGCAGGCCGGGGATCAGCCGCTCGCGAATTTCCTCACCCACCGCGTGATCGTTCTTCGAGCCGAACAGCCAGACCTGCCAGCCTTCGCGAATTTTCAATTCGGCAACCTGGGCGTAATGCTCGGATGGCCAACGCTTGGCTTCACCGAATTCGGCGCCCGGGCACAGGGCCAATACCGGGCGGTCCAGGCTCAGGCCGAACTTGGCCAGGGTCGCCTCGCGGCTCGCCGGGTCGATCTGCAGACGCGGCCGCGGATAAGGCTGAGGCAGCTCGGCGCCCGGCTCATAGGCTAGGGCCATGAAGCGCTCGATCATCAGCGGGTAGCGTTGTTTGTCCAGCTTGCGCACGTCGTTGAGCAGGCCGTAGCGAAACTCGCCACGCCAGCCAGTGCGTTTGGGGATGCCGGCGAAAAACGGCACCAGCGCCGACTTCAGAGAGTTGGGCAGCAAGATCGCCTGATCGTACTGGCCGGCCAGGGTCTTGCCGATGCGCCGGCGTGTCGCCAGCTCCAGGGCTCCGTGACCGAGGGGAAAGCTCAAGGCCTGGCGCACTTCGGGCATGCGTTCGAGGATCGGCCGGCTCCACTCGGGGGCCAGCACGTCGATCTCGCATTGAGGATGGCGTTGTTTCAGGCACTGGAAGAGTGTCTGCGCCATCACCATGTCACCGACCCAACTGGGCCCAACGATCAGAATATTCATGTGGTTTCCAAAAACGAGCCGGGGAGGCATTCGCCTCCCCGCCTCGAGAATCCAGCACCCGCGGCCTTCACCGCCAGCTCATTTGGACGAACCGTGAGCGGTTCGCCGGATAATTTTTAGCAACTCGACGTTGCCTAGCTTAGCCCCAGCTCACGCCAAATCCGCAAAACTTCCCGCCGCTGGGTCACAAACTGATCACCCGTGATAATCCCGGCCTCATTCTGCAAGGCCTGGCGGTGAGCGGCGGAGCGATAGGCTTTGTAGACCTCGCGCAACAGGCTGGCATCGGTCGCGGGCATCAGCCCAACCTCCTCCAAGCCCTCCAGAATGCGGATATTGTCGGTGTAGCGCAGCAATGACGGGTGCTCTTCGGACCACGCCAGGGTCGCGTATTGCACCATAAATTCGATATCGACGATACCTCCGGCATCCTGCTTGAGGTCGAACGGCGCCGTGGCTTCAAAGGCATTTGCCGCCGTGCCGGCGGCCGTCAGCTTGCTACCCAGGTTGTCGCGCATCTTGGCCCGCATCTCGCTGACCTCCTGGCGCAGCTTGGGCAGGTCCCGCGCCTTGCCCAACACCGCCGCGCGGACTTTCTCAAAGGCCTGCCCGACATCCTGGCTGCCCACCAGCACCCGCGCGCGGATCAGGGCCTGGTGTTCCCAGGTCCAGGCTTCATTTTCCTGGTAGCGGGCAAACGCCCCCAGAGAACTCACCAACAGCCCCGAGGCACCGGAAGGCCGCAGGCGCATGTCCACTTCATAGAGCTGGCCGGAGTTGGTCTGGGTGGTCAGCAGGTGAATGATGCGCTGGCCCAGACGAGTAAAGAACTGCGCGCCGTCGATGGGCTTGGCGCCATCGGTTTCCGCCTGAGGATCACCGTCGTGGATAAACACCAGGTCCAAGTCGGAACCGTGCCCCAGTTCGATCCCGCCGACCTTGCCATAACCGACGATGATAAATCCTGGGTCGCACAAGGTGCCGTCGCTGCGTTGCGGCGCGCCGTACTTGGCCACCGTCTGGCGCCAGGCCAAGGCCAGGACTTGCTCGAGGATCGCTTCGGCCAGCCAGGTCAGGTAATCGCTGACCTTCATCAACGGCAGGCTGCCGGCGATTTCCGACGCCGCCACCCGCAGCCGGTGGGCCAGCTTGAAGTGGCGCAAGGCTTCCATTTGCTGCTCAAGGTCATCCTCGGGAATCCGCGTCAGGCGCTCGCGCAACTCGGCCGCCAACTCCGGCGCCAGGGGCGGCTTGAACAGGCGCCCCTCGTTGAGCAATTCATCGAGCAATAGCGGGAAGCGAGTGATCTGCTCGGCAATCCACGGGCTGGCGGCACACAGGGTCAGCAAACGGCGCAAGGCCCCCGGGTTCTCGGTCAGCAGCACCAGGTAGGCGGAACGCCGTGCCACCGCCTCGACCAGGGGCAACACCCGCTCCAGCACCAGGTCAGGATTGGCATGCTCCACGGCCTGGGCCAGCAAGCGCGGGATAAAGGCATCGAGGCGCTCCCGTCCAAGGCGCTGCATGGCGCGCAGTTGCGGGCTGCCACGCAGACCGGCCAAGGCTTTCAGGGCCTTGGGCCCATCATTGAAACCACCGTCCTGCAACTGACGGCAGGCGGCCTCCTCGTCCTGGGCCTCTTCCCAGAGCGGCAGCCACTCACCGCCCACCACCACTTCACTCTCGGCGCCTTCCTCTTCATCAGGGTCGGCAATCACCTGGCGGAAGTGCCACTCCACCCGGCCGCGCCAGTGCATCAATTGTTCGTGAAACGCCTGCCAATCGGTAAAACCCAACATAAAGGCAATACGCGCCCGATCCGCATCGCCGTCCGGCAGCATCTGCGTCTGTCGGTCGGCAATCGCCTGGATCGCGTGCTCGGTGTAGCGCAGGAATTCATAGCCCTCACGCAACTCGTTGATGACCGCGGGCGGCAGGTAGCCCTGCCCCTCCAGGGTACTCAGTACCTTTAATAGAGGGCGCTGCTGCAGACTCAGGTCGCGACCGCCATGGATCAGCTGAAACGCCTGGGCGATAAATTCCACTTCGCGAATGCCGCCGGAGCCCAGCTTGATGTTCTCCGCCATGCCCTTGCGCCGCACTTCCTGCTGGATCAACTGCTTCATGGTGCGCAGCGCTTCGATGGCGGAAAAGTCCAGGTAACGCCGATAAACGAAGGGCCGCAGCATCTCCAGCAATTGCGCGCCGGCGACCTGGTCCCCGGCCACCACCCGCGCCTTGATCATGGCGTAGCGTTCCCAGTCCCGGCCCTGGTCCTGGTAGTACTGCTCCAGCGCGTTGAAACTCAGCACCAGCGCGCCCGCCGAGCCGTAAGGGCGCAGGCGCATGTCGACGCGAAACACAAAACCGTCGACGGTCATCGGGTCCAGGGCCTTGATCAGGCGCTGGCCCAGGCGGATGAAAAACTCCTGGTTATCCAGAGGGCGCTTGACCCCCACCGTCTCGCCGCCTTCCGGGTAGGCGAAGATCAGGTCGATGTCGGACGACAGATTGAGCTCCACCGCCCCCAGCTTGCCCATGCCGAGGATGACCATGTGCTGGGCCTCGCCACTGCGGCGGCCGGTGGGAATGCCGAATTGCTGGCTGTGGCGCTGATACAACCACTGATAGGCCTGGTCGATGCTGGCGTCGGCCATATCGGACAGGTCGCGGCAGGTCTGCACCAGGTCGGCCTGGCGGGTCAGGTCGCGCCAGATGATCCGCACCTGCTGCCGCGTGCGCTGGCGACGCAGCACCCGCCCCAGCTCATCCTCGGTCTCGGCCTGCTGCACGGCGGCGGCGATCTGTGCACACATTTCCCCGGTAGCGAAGGGGCGGTCCAGTTCGCCGCTGCGGACCAGCTCCAGCAACATCAAAGGGTCACGTACGCTCTGTTCAATGACAAAGTCGCTCGCCGCGCCGACCCGGGCAAACGCCGCCCAGCGCTCGGGGCTCCAGGCGGCAAGATCATGCTCGCCCTCCAGCGCTGCGACCGCACCACGGAACGACTGCTCCCCACGGCTGACAAATGGCTGGAGAATCGCTGGAAGTTCGGCAAGCGCGGGCAGGCTCATGGGCTATCCTTGATCGGCGTGGAAAGTACGTGCTGCGGCGCTCGGCGAAAGCCGGCCAGGTGACGAAGTGTCGAACAAAGGTTAGAAATAGCTGAAAATTGTTTTTCTTTGGCAGCAAACATCAATTTTTTACCTATTCCCGTCGATCAGAGACCAACAGTAACGATTATTCTCACAACCCAGCAGGAGGCCACGAGCCATTCTTCTGTAGTTTTACTACTCGTCTATACATTCGAAAGGCTGAAATGGCCGACGATTTGTAGTAAAACTACACGCCGCCGGATCAACCCTCCGGCAATCCAAGAATTTATAATCGTCTGCCCACAAGGCCAGTCGCAAACTCAGGCAACCGATTCTGGAAGCCTTTCCGCCCTGGAGCAAGCCATGCAAGACCTCGATCCCGTCGAAACCCAGGAATGGCTGGACGCCCTGGAATCGGTTCTCGACAAAGAAGGCGAAGACCGTGCTCACTATCTGATGACCCGTATGGGCGAACTTGCGACCCGCAGCGGCTCGCAACTGCCTTACGCCATCACCACGCCATACCGCAACACCATCCCCGTCACCCACGAAGCACGCATGCCTGGCGACCTGTTCATGGAACGCCGCATTCGCTCGTTGGTACGCTGGAACGCGATGGCCATGGTGATGCGCACGAACCTGAAAGATTCTGACCTGGGCGGTCACATCTCCAGCTTCGCCTCCAGCGCCACCCTGTACGACATCGGCTTCAACTACTTCTTCCAGGCCCCGACCGACGAACACGGCGGCGACCTGATCTACTTCCAGGGCCACACCTCGCCAGGCGTCTACGCCCGCGCGTTCATGGAAGGTCGCATCACCGAAGAACAAATGAACAACTTCCGCCAGGAAGTGGACGGCCAGGGCCTTTCGTCCTATCCGCACCCTTGGCTGATGCCTGATTTCTGGCAGTTCCCGACTGTGTCCATGGGCCTGGGCCCGATCCAGGCGATCTACCAGGCACGCTTCATGAAGTACCTGGAAGCCCGTGGCTTCATTCCGGAAGGCAAGCAGAAAGTCTGGTGCTTCCTGGGCGACGGCGAGTGTGACGAGCCGGAATCCCTGGGCGCCATCTCCCTGGCCGGCCGCGAGAAGCTGGACAACCTGATCTTCGTCATCAACTGCAACCTGCAGCGCCTCGACGGCCCGGTTCGCGGCAACGGCAAGATCATCCAGGAACTCGAAGGCGTGTTCCGCGGAGCTCAGTGGAACGTCACCAAAGTCATCTGGGGCCGTTTCTGGGACCCACTGCTGGCCAAGGACGTCGACGGCATCCTGCAACGTCGCATGGACGAAGTCATCGACGGCGAGTACCAGAACTACAAAGCCAAAGACGGCGCGTTCGTACGTGAACACTTCTTCAACACGCCTGAACTCAAGGCGATGGTTGCCGATCTGTCCGACGACGAGATCTGGAAACTCAACCGTGGCGGCCAGACCCGTACAAGGTCTATGCGGCGTACCACGAAGCGGTCAACCACAAAGAACAACCTACCGTCATCCTGGCCAAGACCATCAAGGGTTATGGCACCGGTGCCGGCGAAGCGAAAAACACCGCGCACAACACCAAGAAAGTCGATGTCGACAGCCTGAAGTTGTTCCGCGACCGCTTCGACATTCCGGTCAAGGACGAAGAGCTGGAGAACCTGCCGTTCTTCAAGCCAGAGCCGAACAGCGCCGAAGCCCGCTACCTCAGCGAGCGTCGCACTGCACTGGGCGGTTTCGTGCCACAGCGCCGCGCCCAGAGCTTCAGCGTACCGACGCCGGACCTGGACACCCTCAAAGCCATCCTCGACGGCTCGGGCGACCGCGAAATCTCCACCACCATGGCCTTCGTGCGGATCCTCGCGCAACTGGTCAAGGACAAGGACATCGGCCCACGCATCGTTCCAATCATCCCGGACGAAGCCCGTACCTTCGGTATGGAAGGCATGTTCCGTCAGTTGGGCATCTACTCGTCCGTTGGCCAGCTCTACGAGCCAGTCGATAAAGACCAGGTGATGTTCTACAAGGAAGACAAAAAGGGCCAGATCCTCGAAGAAGGCATCAACGAAGCGGGCGCCATGAGCTCCTTCATCGCTGCCGGTACTTCGTACTCCAGCCACAACCAGCCCATGCTGCCGTTCTACATCTTCTACTCGATGTTCGGCTTCCAGCGTATCGGTGACCTGGCCTGGGCCGCTGGCGACAGCCGCACCCGTGGCTTCCTGATCGGCGGCACCGCCGGCCGCACCACGCTGAACGGCGAAGGCCTGCAACACGAAGACGGTCACAGCCACATCCTGGCTGCCACCATCCCGAACTGCCGCACCTTTGATCCAACCTACGGCTACGAGCTGGCGGTGATCATCCAGGACGGCATGAAGAAGATGACCGAAGAGCAGCAGGACGTTTTCTACTACATCACTGTGATGAACGAGTCCTACCAGCAACCAGCCATGCCGGCCGGTGTCGAGGAAGGCATCATCAAGGGCATGTACCTGCTCGAAGAAGACACCAAGGAAGCGGCACACCACGTACAGCTGATGGGCTCCGGCACCATCCTGCGTGAAGTGCGTGAAGCGGCGAAGATCCTGCGTGACGAGTTCAACATCGGCGCTGACGTATGGAGCGTTACCAGCTTCAACGAACTGCGCCGCGACGGCCTGGCCGTAGAGCGTCACAACCGCCTGCACCCTGGCCAGAAGCCACAGCGCACCTTCGTCGAAGAATGCCTGACCGGCCGTAAAGGCCCGGTCATCGCCTCCACCGACTACATGAAGCTGTTTGCCGAGCAGATCCGTCAGTGGGTTCCTTCCAAGGAATTCAAGGTGCTGGGCACCGACGGTTTCGGCCGCAGCGACAGCCGCAAGAAACTGCGTCATTTCTTCGAAGTCGATCGTCATTTCGTGGTGTTGGCAGCCCTGGAAGCCTTGGCTGACCGTGGTGACATCGAACCTAAGGTTGTGGCTGAAGCCATCGCCAAGTTCGGTATCAACCCGGAAAAACGCAACCCACTGGACTGCTGAGGAGACTTTTTGTGAGCGAACTCATTCGCGTACCTGACATCGGCAGCGGTGAAGGTGAAGTAATTGAACTGTTTGTGAAGGTCGGCGACCGTGTCGAAGCCGACCAGAGCATCCTGACGCTGGAATCGGACAAGGCGAGCATGGAAATTCCTGCTCCCAAGGCCGGCATCGTCAAAAGCCTGAAAGTGAAGCTGGGCGACCGCCTGAAAGAAGGCGACGAACTGCTTGAGCTGGAAGTCAAAGGTGCCGCTGCTGCGGCCCCTGCGGCTGCCGCACCGGCTGCCAAGGCTGAAGAAAAACCAGCTGCCGCCCCGGCCGCTGCTGCCCCTGCAGCGGCGCCGGCGGCTGCCAGCACCCAACAAGTCCACGTGCCGGATATCGGTTCGTCGGGCAAGGCCCAGATCATCGAGATCCAGGTCAAGGTCGGCGACACCGTCGAGGCTGATCAATCGCTGATCACCCTGGAGTCCGACAAGGCCAGCATGGAGATTCCTTCGCCCGTTGCAGGCGTGGTCGAGAGCATCAGCGTCAAGCTCAACGACGAAGTCGGCACCGGCGACCTGATCCTGGCCCTGAAAGTGGTGGGTGCTGCGGCACCGGCTGCTCCAGCGCCGGCCCAGGCCGCTGCTCCAGCCGCCGCTCCGGCACCGGCCGCCGCAGCTCCTGCTGCACCGGTGGCCGACAGCGTCCAGGACATTCACGTTCCGGACATCGGTTCTGCGGGCAAGGCCAAGATCATCGAAGTCCTGGTCAAGGCCGGCGACAGCGTCGAAGCGGATCAATCGCTGATCACCCTCGAGTCCGACAAAGCCAGCATGGAAATTCCATCGCCAGCCGCCGGCATCGTGGAAAGCGTATCGATCAAGTTGGACGACGAAGTCGGTACCGGCGACCTGATCCTCAAACTCAAGGTCAAAGGCGCTGCCCCAGCGGCCGCTCCTGCTCCGGCTGCCGCACCCGCCGCCGCCAAGGCTGAAGCCGCCCCTGTGGCCGCCGCGCCAGCGCCAGCCGCAGCACCGGCAGCAGCCCCGGCCAAGCCTGGCGCCAAGGTTCACGCAGGCCCGGCAGTACGCCAATTGGCCCGCGAGTTCGGCGTCGAGCTGAGCGCGGTGAGCCCAAGCGGCCCACACGGTCGCGTACTGAAGGAAGACGTGCAGGTTTACGTCAAGGCCATGATGCAGAAAGCCAAGGAAGCACCAGCAGCCGCTGCTGGCGCAACCGGCGGCGCCGGCATCCCGCCGATCCCAGTGGTGGACTTCAGCCGCTTCGGTGAAACCGAAGAAGTGCCGATGACCCGCCTGATGCAGGCCGTGCCACCAACCTGCATCGCAGCTGGCTCAACGTGCCTCACGTGACTCAGTTCGATTCGGCTGATATCACCGAGCTGGAAGCTTTCCGCGTTGCCCAGAAAGCCGTGGCCGAGAAGGCTGGCGTCAAGCTGACCGTGCTGCCACTGCTGCTCAAGACCTGCGCCCACCTGCTCAAGGAACTGCCGGACTTCAACAGCTCCCTGGCGCCAAGCGGCAAGGCGATCATCCGCAAGAAGTACGTCAACATCGGCTTCGCCGTAGACACCCCGGATGGCCTGCTGGTCCCTGTGATCAAGAACGTCGACCAGAAGAGCTTGCTGCAACTGGCTGCCGAAGCGGCTGCCCTGGCTGAAAAAGCCCGGACCAAGAAGCTCTCGGCGGACGACATGCAGGGCGCTTGCTTCACCATCTCCAGCCTCGGCCACATTGGCGGCACCGGCTTCACGCCGATCGTCAACGCGCCGGAAGTGGCGATCCTCGGTGTTTCCAAGGCCACCATCCAGCCTGTCTGGGATGGCAAAGCCTTCCAGCCGAAGCTGATGCTGCCTCTGTCGCTGTCCTACGATCACCGTGTGATCAACGGTGCAGCCGCCGCACGCTTCACCAAGCGTCTGAGCGATCTGCTGGGCGATATCCGCACCATGCTGTTGTAAGCGACACCGCGGTTCTCCTGTCATGGGAGAACCGCTGCGACACCGTTTTCGAGCGCCACGCTCGCACCTCAACCCCGTCAATTTGGCGGGGCTTTTTTTTGTCGAAAACCCCGAAATCCCCCCGATAAAAGCCTGTTGTCGGACGTCTGAAGATAACTTTTCAGAAATCTGCCGCTCTGCCGATAAATTCTTATAGCACTTAGCCTTCATCCTTACTTGTCAGTCACGGCCGCATGATGCAACCTTGCCGCAGGCAGCAATAAAGAGGGCGCGAGCCCGGCGCGATCAGTATTTTCGAAGCGAGTTTCCCCCCATGAAAAGCCAACCCGATGCCGCCAGCCGTACGGCGGCCGAGGTAGTGACGCAGTTGCCCGTGCCCTCGCGGCTCGGCATGCTGCGTTTCGAACGGCTGAATGAGGCAAGCTGGGCCCTGCTGTTTCTCGATCCCAATTGTGAGCGCCAGTTCGGTTTGCCGGCGATTGAGCTCTGCGCCCTGGTGGGTTCGCCCTACGCCAGCCTGATGGAGCCCGAAGCGCGCTACCACCTGCACGACACCATCCAGCAACAACTGAGCAAATCCCCCCATTACCTGATCCGCTACACGCTGCACACCAGCCAAGGGCCGGTGAGCATCCTGGAGCTGGGCGAAGCCTACAAACAACACAATCGCCACCTGCTGCGCGGCTATCTGCTGGTCGTCGGCGGCCTGTTCAGCGACTTGCCGGCCCTGCCCACGCTGGACCTGGAAACCCAGAACAGCCGACTGCAGATCGCCCTAGAGCTCAACCAGCGCGCCCAGCAGGAACAACTGCAGCACCTGGACCGGGTGCGTGCCCAGCAAGACCTGATCCTGCTGCTGACCCGCCAGCGTTACAGCACCGGCAACTCCCTCAAGGAAGCCGCCGAGCTGATCACCCGCTGCGCCTGCGACATCTACCAGATCGATTGCGCCAGCCTGTGGAACCTGGAAGACCAGCAACTGACGCCGATTGCCGCCTACCATCGCGGCCCGCAGGAATATCGGATGCCGGAGCCCATCGATGCCGGCAACTTCCCCGATTACCTGGAAGCCCTGCACAGCTGCCGCGCCATTGACGCCCACAACGCCATCCGCGACCCGCGCACCCGGGAAATGGCCGAAAGCCTGAGGCCGCGCGACGTCAACGCCATGCTCGATGCCAGCATCCGCATAGACGGCCAGGTGGTGGGCGTGCTGTGCCTGGAGCAAACCGGCACCACCCGGGCCTGGCAGTCGGACGAGATCGCCTTTGCCGGCGAGCTGGCGGACCAATTTGCCCAGGTCATCAACAACCACAACCGTCGCGTCGCCACCAGCGCCCTGCACCTGTTCCAACGGGCAGTGGAACAAAGCGCCAACGCCTTTTTGCTGGTCAACTGCGACGGCGTGGTGGAGTACGTCAACCCGAGCTTCACCGCGATCACCCAGTACAGCACCGAGGAAGTCCACGGCCATCGCCTGTCGGAACTGCCGGCCTTGGAAAACCTCAGCGAACTGCTGTTCGACGCCCCTTCCAGCCTGGCCAAGAGCAACAGCTGGCAGGGCGAGTTCAAGAGCCGGCGCAAGAACCTCGAGCCCTACTGGGGCCAGTTGTCGATTTCCAAGGTCTACGGCGACAACCGCGAGCTGACCCACTACATCGGCATCTACGAAGACATCACCCAGGCCAAGCTCGCCCAACAACGCATCGAGCGCCTGGCCTACACCGACAACCTGACCAACCTGGGCAACCGCCCGGCGTTTATCCGCAACCTCGATGAACGCTTCGCCCGGGATACCGACACGCCCATCAGCCTGCTGCTGGTGGACATCGACAACTTCAAGCGGATCAACGACAGCCTCGGCCACCAGACCGGCGACAAACTGCTGATCAGCCTGGCGCGGCGCCTGCGTAATAGCCTGAGTCCCAGCGGCAGCCTGGCGCGCTTTGCCAGTAACGAGTTTGCCGTGCTGCTGGACAACACCGACCTGGAAACCGGCCAACAGATCGCCAGCCAACTGCTGATGACCCTGGACAAGCCGATGTTCGTCGACAACCAGTTGATCAGCGTCACCGGCTCCGTAGGCCTGGCCAGCGCGCCGCTGCACGGGCGTGACCCGCAGACACTGATGCGCAACGCCGGCCTGGCGCTGCACAAGGCCAAGGCCAACGGCAAACACCAGGTACAGGTGTTTACCGAAGCCCTGAACGCCGAGGCCAGCTACAAGCTGTTCGTCGAGAACAACCTGCGCCGCGCCCTGACCCAGAACGAGTTGGACGTGTTCTACCAGCCCAAACTCTGCCTGCGCAGCGGTCGCTTGCTGGGGATGGAAGCGCTGCTGCGCTGGAATCACCCGGAAAAGGGCATGATCCGCCCCGACCAGTTCATCAGCGTGGCGGAAGAAACCGGCCTGATCATCCCTATCGGCAAATGGGTCGCGCGTCAGGCCTGCCGCATGAGCAAACAGCTGACGGCCTCGGGGCTGGGCAATCTGCACGTGGCGATCAACCTGTCGCCCAAGCAGTTCTCCGACCCGGACCTGGTGGCCTCGATCGCCAGTATCCTCAAGGAAGAACAGTTGCCCTCTTCGCTGCTGGAACTGGAGCTCACCGAAGGCCTGTTGCTGGAAGCCACCGAAGACACCCACCAGCAGCTCGAACAGCTGAAGACCCTGGGGCTGACCCTGGCGATGGATGACTTCGGGACCGGTTATTCGTCGCTGAGCTACTTGAAAAAATTCCCCATCGACATCATCAAGATCGATCGCAGCTTTATCCACGAGATCCCCGACAACCAGGACGACATGGAAATCACCTCAGCGGTCATTGCCATGGCCCACAACCTGAAAATCAAAGTGGTCGCCGAGGGCATCGAGACGTCCGATCAACTGGCGTTCCTGCGCCGCCACCGCTGCGACGTGGGCCAGGGCTACCTGTTCGACCGGCCCATCCCGGGGACCGAACTGGTCGACAAGCTCAGACGCTACCCGCGCGGCCCAATCGCCTGACAGCGCTGCAACACTCGGGCAAACTGCGTGTCTGAATTTTTACTGACTCCCACCCTGACTGAGAGGACTGATCATGGTTCTGCGCTCGGAAATTCTGGTGAACAAAAACGTGCTCCCGACTCAAGAACAAGCATTGCCTGGCCGTGAAACCCCGATGGCCTTGCCTGAGACTCACTTCGTCAACGGTAACCCCCTGCTGGGCCCATTCCTCGACAACGTCGGCTTTGCGATCTTTGGCCTGGGCTGCTTCTGGGGCGCCGAGCGGCGCTTCTGGCAGCGTGATGGCATCGTCAGCACGGTGGTGGGCTACGCAGGCGGCTATACGCCAAACCCGACCTATGAAGAAGTCTGCTCAGGCCTGACCGGCCACAGCGAAGTGGTGCTGGTGGTGTACGACCAGGACAAGGTCAGCTACGAAGAGCTGTTGAAGATGTTCTGGGAACTGCACAACCCGACCCAAGGCATGCGCCAAGGCAACGACATCGGCAGCCAGTACCGCTCGGTGATCTATGCCACCACCCCAGAGCAACTGGCCGCGGCAAAAGCCAGCGCACAGGCCTATCAGCAAGAGCTGACCAAAGCCGGCCTGGGCACCATCACCACCGAAATCGACGAAGCCCCGACCGTCTACTTCGCCGAGGCCTATCACCAGCAATACCTGGCGAAAAATCCCCAGGGCTACTGCGGCATCGGCGGCACGGGCGTGACGTGTCCGATTTGAGGCCGCGGTAAGCTTCACGCTGCACGTCAGACGCTAGAAACAAAAGCGGCAAGCAAAAAGCGGATCACCCTCCGCTCCAGCTTGCCGCTTACCGCTCAAAACTCGCCGCTGCCCCTGACCTACTCCGCTATCAACCAATCCATCTGCCAGCCGCCCTGGGTCTGGCCGAGTTTCTTCGACAACCACGGCAGCAGCTCGCGCAGTTCCTCTTCCAGCCCCCACGGCGGATTGGCAATGGCCAGGCCCGAGCCGTTCAGGCTGTTGGGGGTGTCCAGTGGGTGCACCAGCAATTCCACGCGCAACAACTTCGGCGCGCCGGTGCCGGCCAGGTCCTGGTAGAAGCGCCGCAACATGCGCTGATCCTTCACCGGGTACCAGATGGCCGCCACGGTCTGGCGCATCCGGCTGATGGCCTCCTTCAGCGACGCCGCACAGCGCTGCATTTCATCGAGCTGCTCGAACGGCGGGTCGATCAGCATCAACGCCCGCTTCTCGGCCACTGGCAGCAAGGCCCGCGCCACGTGCCAGCCCTCGCCCAGGTGCACCGCCACCCGGCGATCCCCCTTCATATTGTCCTTGAGCAGCAAGCCGTCCTGCGGGTGCTTTTCGTTGAGCAGCACCCGATCCTGGGACCGGGTCAATTGCCGCGCCAGCTCCGGCGAGCCCGGGTAATAACGCAGCTCGCCATCCGGGTTCATCTTGTGCAGCAGTTGCATGTAATCCGCGGTCAACGGCGGCAGGTCCTGCTCACCCCACAGGCGGGCAATGCCTTCCAGGTATTCGCCGGTACGCGACGCCTGGTCGCCCTTGAGGTCGTACAGACCAATGCCGGCGTGGCTGTCGAGGTAGGCGAACGGCTGCTCCTTGCGCGACATCAGGGCGAAGAGGCGGGTCAGGGTCAGGTGTTTGAAGACGTCGGCGTGGTTGCCGGCGTGGAAGGCGTGACGATAGTTCATGGTTGCTCCTGCGCAGGGGGCGAAGTTTACCTTGTACACGCGCCGTCGTCAGGTCACGCCGCGCTGCCCCTGGCTTATGCCGCAAACCAGGGTCGGCACGAAAAAAAGGTCTAATGCCGGTAGGGACCTGTTCGCTGCGGAGGCATTACATTCAGGCCCTACAAAAAAACCAAAGCAAGCCAAGGAGGTCAAGCCACTCATGAAAGACGCAACGATCGCGCTGCACCATGGATTCAAATCAGACCCGACCACCAAGGCCGTGGCCGTGCCGATCTACCAGAACGTCGCCTTCGAGTTCGATAACGCCCAGCACGGCGCCGACCTGTTCAACCTCGATGTGCCAGGCAATATCTACACCCGCATCATGAACCCCACCAACGATGTGCTGGAACAGCGCATGGCGGCGCTGGAAGGCGGGATCGCCGGACTGGCGGTGGCGGCAGGCAGTGCTGCGATCCACTACGCGATCCAGACCCTGACCCAGGCCGGTGACAATATTGTCTCCACCCCGCAGCTGTACGGCGGCACCTACACCCTGTTTGCCCACCTGCTGCCGAGTTTCGGCGTCGACGTTCGTTTTGCCCGGGATGACTCGGCCGAAGCCATCGCCGAGCTGATCGACGACAAGACCAAGCTGGTGTACTGCGAAAGCATCGGCAACCCGGCGGGCAATATCGTCGACCTCGAAGCCCTGGCCCAGGCGGCCCATGCCCGCGGCGTGCCGCTGATGGTGGACAACACCGTGGCCACGCCGATTCTGTGCAAGCCGATCCAGTTCGGTGCCGACATCGTGGTGCATTCGGTGACCAAATACGTGGGCGGCCACGGCAACTCCCTGGGCGGGGTGATCGTCGACAGCGGCACCTTCCCCTGGGCCGATCACCCGGAAAAGTTCGCCAGCCTCAACACCCCGGAGCCGGCCTACCACGGCGTGGTTTACACCGAGAAATTCGGCCCCGCCGCCTTTATCGCCCGCGCCCGCACCGTGCCGCTGCGCAACACCGGCGCGGCCCTCGCGCCGATGAACGCCTTCCTCCTGCTGCAAGGCCTGGAAACCCTGGCCCTGCGCATGGAGCGCCACACCGAGAACGCCCTCAAGGTGGCGACCTTTCTCCAAGACCACGCGCAAGTGGCCTGGGTCAGCTACGCCGGGCTGCCTGACCACCCGCACCATGAGCTGGCGCAGAAATACATGAAGGGCAAGCCGTCAGCGATTCTTTCGTTCGGCCTCAAGGGTGGCTACCAGGCCGGCGTGCGTTTCTACGATGGGCTGCAGATTTTCAAGCGCCTGGTGAACATCGGCGACGCCAAGTCCCTGGCGTGCCACCCGGCCTCCACCACCCATCGCCAGATGAACGAAGAAGAACAGGCCAAGGCCGGGGTCAAGCCGGAGATGATTCGCCTCTCAGTGGGCATCGAAGCCATCGAAGACCTGCTGCAAGACCTCGACCAGGCCCTCGCCCTGGCTTGAAAAAACGCCCCGCACCCTTCAGGCTGCGGGGCGTCTTCCACTCCGGATGACCCCTCTGCCGCGCCGGCTCTCCCTATCCGGCCCGCAGCGGACGGCTGTGCTGCCCCCACCTTCCAGCGCCGGCCTCTCTTCCACCCGCAACAGGCGCCATGGGACTCAACCACAGACTGACAAAGGACAAACTCCACCATGACCGCCCGTTACGCAAAAATCGCCATGACTTTGGCCATCGCCGCCTTCGCCCTGTTGGTGGCCTTCAACAACATCAGCGACTACGCCTCCAACTTCGCCTTCGTCCAGCACGTCCTGAGCATGGACACCCTGTTCCCCGGCAACACGGCCACCGGCCGCGCCATCACCGCGCCTTGGCTGTGGCACAGCGGCTACTGGCTGATCATCAGCGGTGAAGCCCTGACCGGCCTGCTCCTGGCCTGGGGCGCCCTGACCCTGTGGCGCAACCGGCATGCCGATGGCGCCCGCTTCAACCGCGCCAAAGCCCCGGCACTGGCCGGCCTGTGCCTGGGCTTTATGGTCTGGTTCTTCGGCTTCATGGTGGTGGGCGGCGAATGGTTCATGATGTGGCAATCCCACACCTGGAACGGCCAGGAAGCGGCCTTCAAGTTCTATATGGCGATCCTCGGGCTGCTGATCTTCCTCAACCAGCCCGACCCTGAGCTGAGCTGAATCAAAGGCAAAAAAAGGCCCGCCCTGGCATCCAGGGCGGGCCTTTTGCAGTTCAGCTAAGGCTCACTGCACGGGGCGACCTCAGCGGTTGAGCTTGAAGTCTTTTTCCGCAGCTTCGAAACGCTGGACCATGCCGGCGCTCGGTGCGCTCATCTTGCTCACCAAGAGAATGGCCAGGCTGGCGAAGATAAAGCCTGGGATGATTTCGTACAGGCCCAGCAGCTCGAAGTGCTTCCACAGCACCACGGTCAGCGCGCCGACGATAATCCCGGCCAACGCGCCGTTGCGGGTCATGCCTTTCCAGATCACCGAGATCAGCACCACCGGACCGAAGGCCGCACCGAAACCGGCCCAGGCGTAGCTGACCAGGCCCAGTACACGGTTAGTCGGGTCGGCAGCCAGGCCAATCGCCACCAGCGCGACCACCAGCACCATCGCCCGGCCAACCCACACCAGCTCCTGTTGGGAAGCGCGTTTACGCAGGAAGGCTTTGTAGAAGTCTTCGGTCAGGGCGCTGGAGCACACCAGCAACTGGCAGCTCAAGGTGCTCATCACGGCCGCAAGGATGGCCGACAACAGCACACCGGCAATCCATGGGTTGAACAACAGCTTGGCCAACTCGATAAACACCCGCTCAGGGTTCTCGGCCACGGGGCCGGCCACTTCAGGGTGCGCCGAGAAGTAAGCGATACCGAAGAAGCCCACTGCCACGGTGCCGCCCAGGCACAGGATCATCCAGGTCATGGAGATGCGACGGGCGTTGGCGATCGACTTGACCGAATCCGCCGCCATGAAGCGCGCCAGGATGTGCGGCTGGCCAAAGTAGCCCAAGCCCCAGCCCAGCAACGAGATCACGCCGATGAAGGTGGTGTTCTTCAGCATGTCGAAGTTGGTGGCGTCCTTGGCCTCGATCGCCAGGAAGGTGGTATCGACACCGCCGGTAGCCAGCAGCACGATGATCGGGGTGAGGATCAGGGCGAAGATCATCAGGGTGGCTTGCACCGTGTCAGTCCAGCTCACCGCCAGGAAACCGCCAACGAAGGTATAGGCGATGGTCGCGGCAGCACCGGCCCACAGCGCCGTCTCGTAAGGCATACCGAAGGTGCTTTCGAACAGACGGGCACCGGCAACGATGCCGGAAGCGCAATAGATGGTGAAGAACACCAGGATCACCACCGCGGAAATGATCCGCAGCAGGCCGCTTCTGTCTTCAAAACGGCTGGAGAAGTAGTCCGGCAGGGTCAGCGCATCGCCGTTGTGCTCGGTCTGCACCCGCAGGCGGCCGGCCACGAACAGCCAGTTCAGGTAGGCACCGACGATCAGGCCGATGGCGATCCAGCTTTCCGACAGGCCGGACATGTAGATGGCGCCCGGCAGGCCCATCAGCAGCCAGCCACTCATGTCGGACGCACCGGCGGACAACGCGGTGACCACGCTGCCAAGGCTGCGACCGCCCAGAATGTAATCGGAAAGGTTGTTGGTGGAGCGATAGGCCATAAAGCCGATCAGCACCATTGCTGCGATGTAGATCACGAACGTGATCAAGGTTGGATTGCTTGCACTCATGTGAGTTACGCCCTGGCTTTGTTTTTATGTAGCAGCGGTCAGCACAACCGCCGCCCAACGGATACGTTTGAGAGACGATCGGGTATTACGCGCATTTATGACTGATGTTTCCCCAGGAAAGCCATCAGCCGATGAACCGCCGCAAAGGGAGGTTGCACCTGAGGCGCGAATCCTATTCAACAATTCCAGCGAGGTGCAACCTGTTTCACGGAATTCAGTTGCACCTCATCGAATTTAGGACCGGAACGAATGTTTTTGCTCCTTTTTGGAGCAAAAAACCAACTTTCCAGAATTAATCGCACCAAGGCAATGCGGGCGTTGGCTCAGCCAATTCACTTCCTGACGAGCTGTGATTGTTTCCGGTAAAAAAAGGGTTGCACCCGGTTGCACCCCATTCAGCGCAAGGCTAATCTTGCCGCCAGCTGATGCCACGCAGTCGTGGCAAACATGAGGATAAAAATATGGCTACCACCACCCTCGGGGTCAAACTCGACGACCCTACCCGCGAGCGTTTGAAGGCCGCGGCAACCTCCATTGATCGCACGCCCCACTGGCTGATCAAACAGGCGATTTTCAATTACCTGGAGAAACTCGAGGGTGGTGCAACCCTGACCGAGCTGAGCGGTGCGACCGGCAAAGACGGCGACGACGCCGGCGAAGTCCAGGCTGACCACGCCCATCAGTGCTTCCTGGAGTTTGCCGAAAGCATCCTCCCGCAGTCGGTGTTGCGTGCCGCGATCACTGCCGCCTACCGCCGCCCGGAACCGGAAGTGGTGCCGATGTTGCTGGAGCAGGCGCGCCTGCCGGCGCAGATGGCTGAAGCCACCCACAAGCTCGCTGCCTCGATTGCCGAAAAACTGCGCAATCAGAAGAGCGCCGGTGGCCGCGCCGGCATCGTCCAGGGCCTGCTGCAGGAGTTCTCCCTGTCGTCCCAGGAAGGCGTGGCACTGATGTGCCTGGCCGAAGCCCTGCTGCGCATCCCCGACAAGGGCACCCGCGACGCGCTGATCCGCGACAAGATCAGCACCGGCAACTGGCAGCCGCACCTGGGCAACAGCCCGTCGCTGTTCGTCAACGCCGCGACCTGGGGCCTGTTGCTGACTGGCAAGCTGGTCTCCACCCACAACGAAGCGGGCCTGACCTCGTCCCTGAGCCGCATCATCGGCAAGAGCGGCGAGCCGATGATCCGCAAGGGCGTGGACATGGCCATGCGCCTGATGGGCGAGCAGTTCGTCACCGGTGAAACCATCGCCGAAGCCCTGGCCAACGCCAGCAAGTTCGAAGCCAAGGGCTTCCGTTATTCCTACGACATGCTCGGCGAAGCGGCCCTGACCGAGCACGACGCGCAGAAGTACCTGGCGTCCTACGAGCAGGCCATCCACTCCATCGGCAAAGCCTCACACGGCCGGGGCATTTATGAAGGCCCGGGCATCTCCATCAAGCTCTCGGCCCTGCACCCACGCTACAGCCGCGCCCAATACGAACGTGTGATGGACGAGCTGTACCCGCGCCTGCTGTCCCTGACCCTGCTGGCCAAGCAATACGACATCGGCCTGAACATCGACGCCGAGGAAGCGGACCGCCTGGAGCTGTCCCTGGACCTGCTGGAACGCCTGTGCTTCGAGCCGCAGCTGACTGGCTGGAACGGCATCGGCTTCGTGATCCAGGCCTACCAGAAGCGTTGCCCGTACGTGATCGACTACGTTATCGACCTGGCGCGCCGCAGCCGCCATCGCCTGATGATCCGCCTGGTAAAAGGCGCGTACTGGGACAGCGAAATCAAGCGCGCCCAGGTCGAAGGCCTGGAAGGCTATCCGGTGTACACCCGCAAGGTGTACACCGACGTTTCCTACATCGCTTGCGCACGCAAACTGCTGTCGGTGCCGGAAGTCATCTACCCGCAATTCGCCACCCACAACGCCCACACCCTGTCGGCCATCTACCACATCGCCGGTCAGAACTATTACCCCGGCCAGTACGAGTTCCAGTGCCTGCACGGCATGGGTGAACCGCTGTACGAACAGGTTGTAGGCAAGGTTTCCGAAGGCAAGCTCAACCGTCCGTGCCGCGTGTACGCACCGGTGGGCACCCACGAAACCCTGCTGGCCTACCTGGTGCGTCGCCTGCTGGAAAACGGCGCCAACACCTCGTTCGTCAACCGTATTGCCGACCAGTCGATCTCCATTCAGGAACTGGTGGCCGATCCAGTGGCCAGCATCGAGCAGATGGCGACCCTGGAAGGCGGCTTCGGCCTGCCGCACCCACGCATCCCGCTGCCACGCGACCTGTACGGCAGCGAACGCGCCAACTCCGCCGGCATCGACCTGGCCAACGAACACCGCTTGGCGTCGCTGTCCTGCGCCTTGCTGGCGACCGCTCATAACAGCTGGAAAGCCGCGCCGATCCTTGGTTGTGCCTCCAGCAACGAAGCCGCCAGCCCGGTGCTGAACCCGGCCGATCACCGTGACGTGGTTGGTCACGTGCAGGAAGCCACCGTCGCTGACGTCGACAACGCCATCCAGTGCGCCTTGAACGCCGCACCGATCTGGCAAGCCACGCCGCCGGCCGAACGCGCCGCGATCCTGGAGCGCGCCGCCGACCTGATGGAAGGCGAGATCCAACCGCTGATGGGCCTGCTGGCCCGTGAAGCCGGCAAGACCTTCGCCAACGCCATCGCCGAAGTGCGTGAGGCCGTAGACTTCCTGCGCTACTACGCGGTGCAGGCACGCAACGACTTCACCAATGACGCCCACCGCCCACTGGGCCCGGTGGTGTGCATCAGCCCGTGGAACTTCCCGCTGGCGATCTTCAGTGGCCAAGTGGCTGCCGCCCTGGCCGCCGGTAACCCGGTCCTGGCCAAACCGGCCGAACAAACCCCGCTGGTGGCGGCCCAGGCCGTGCGCCTGTTGCTGGAAGCCGGCATTCCTGAAGGCGTGCTGCAACTGCTGCCCGGCCAGGGCGAAAGCGTCGGTGCCCGCCTGGTGGGTGACGAGCGGGTCAAAGGCGTGATGTTCACCGGCTCCACCGAAGTCGCCCGCCTGCTGCAACGCAACATCGCCGGACGCCTGGACAACCAGGGCCGCCCGATCCCGCTGATCGCCGAAACCGGCGGCCAGAACGCGATGATCGTTGACTCCTCGGCCCTGACCGAACAAGTGGTCATCGATGTGGTGTCCTCGGCCTTCGACAGTGCCGGCCAGCGGTGCTCGGCCCTGCGCGTACTGTGCCTGCAGGAAGATTCCGCCGACCGCGTGATCGAAATGCTCAAGGGCGCCATGGCTGAATCCCGCCTGGGCAACCCGGAACGCCTGTCGGTGGACATCGGCCCAGTGATCGACGCCGAAGCCAAGGCCGGCATCGAGAAGCACATCCAGGCCATGCGCGACAAAGGTCGCAGCGTGTACCAGATGGCAATTGCCGACAGCGAAGAAAGCAAACGCGGCACCTTCGTCATGCCGACCCTGATCGAACTGGAAAGCTTCGACGAGCTGCAACGGGAGATCTTTGGTCCGGTGCTGCACGTGGTGCGCTACAAGCGTAAAGAGATCGACCAGTTGATCGCCCAGATCAATGCATCTGGCTACGGCCTGACCCTGGGCGTGCACACCCGCATCGACGAAACCATTGCCAAGGTGGTGGACAACGTCAACGCAGGGAACGTCTACGTCAACCGCAACATCGTCGGCGCTGTGGTCGGTGTGCAACCGTTCGGCGGCGAAGGCCTGTCGGGCACCGGCCCGAAAGCCGGCGGCCCGCTGTACCTGTACCGCTTGCTGTCGACCCGCCCGGTGGACGCCATCGAGCAGTCGTTCGTCCGTGGCGACGCGCTGAATGCACCGGACCTGCGCCTGCGTGACGCCATGAGCGCCCCGCTGACAGCCCTCAACACCTGGGCCCAAGGCAATCAGCTCAACGACCTCAGCGCCCTGTGTGCGCAGTTCGCTGCCCAATCGCAAAGCGGCATCACCCGCCAACTGGTGGGCCCGACCGGCGAGCGCAACAGCTACGCGATCCTGCCGCGCGAACACGTGCTGTGCCTGGCGGACCTGGAAAGCGACCTGCTCAACCAACTGGCGGCCGTGCTGGCCGTCGGCGGCTCGGCGGTTTGGCCGGAAAGCGATGTCAGCAAGGCGCTGTTCGCCCGCCTGCCGAAGGACGTGCAAGCGCGCATCCAGCGTGTGGCGGATTGGACCAAGGACGAGGTGGTGTTCGATGCTGTGCTGCACCACGGCGACTCCGACCAGTTGCGCGGCGTCTGCCAGCAAGTGGCCCAGCGCGCCGGTGCGATTGTCGGGGTTCACGGCCTGTCCCAGGGCGAAACCGGCATCGCCCTGGAACGCCTGGTGATCGAACGCGCCCTGAGCGTCAACACCGCGGCAGCCGGCGGCAATGCCAGCTTGATGACGATCGGTTAAGAGCAGCGGCAAGTTTCAAGCGGCAAGCGGCAAGGAAGAGCGGTTCGGTTCGGACCTGCTTTCTCTTGCCGCTTGAAGCTTGTAGCGCATCTCTTCTGCTCCCCCATCACCCCGATCTATCTTCCTTCCCCATTTTTATAAGCCTTCTTAGACTGCGGCATACTTTTCTACAGGTACGCCGTCATGTCCGAGACGTTGCTCAGTTCCCGCAATCTGGCCTTTGAACTGTATGAGGTGCTCGATGCCGAGGGCCTGACCCAGCGTGAGCGGTTTGCCGAGCACAACCGGGAAACCTTCGACGCCGCCATCAGCACGGCGCGCAGCATTGCCGAAAAATACTTCGCGCCCCACAACCGTAAGAACGACGAAAACGAACCCCGTTATGAAGACGGCCAGGCGATTCTGATTCCGGAAGTGAAACCGGCAGTCGATGCGTTTCTGGAGGCCGGTTTTCTCAACGCCGCCCGCCGCTTCGAAGACGGCGGCATGCAACTGCCCACCCTGCTGTCCCAGGCCTGCTTCGCGCACTTCCAATCGGCCAACGCGGCGTCCACTTCCTATCCGTTCCTGACCATGGGCGCGGCCAACCTGATTGAAAGCTTCGGCACCGACGAACAGAAGCAGCGCTTCCTGCAGCCGATGATCGATGGCCGTTTCTTCGGCACCATGGCCCTGACCGAGCCCCACGCCGGCTCCTCGCTCTCGGACATCCGCACCCGCGCCGAACCCGCGGCAGACGGCAGTTATCGCCTCAAGGGCAACAAGATCTTTATCTCCGGTGGCGATCACCCACTGTCGGAAAACATCGTGCACATGGTCCTGGCCAAACTGCCGGACGCACCGGCGGGGGTGAAGGGCATCTCGCTGTTTATCGTGCCCAAGTTCCTGGTCAACGATGACGGCAGCCTGGGCCCGCGCAACGACGTGCTGCTGGCCGGGCTGTTCCACAAGATGGGCTGGCGCGGCACCACCTCCACCGCCTTGAACTTCGGCGATAACGGGGCCTGTGTCGGCTACCTGGTGGGTAAACCCCATCAGGGCCTGAGCTACATGTTCCAAATGATGAACGAGGCGCGGATCGGCGTCGGCATGGGCGCGGTGATGCTGGGTTACGCCGGCTATTTGTACTCCCTGGACTACGCCCGCGAACGCCCGCAAGGGCGGCTGCCCGACAGCAAGGACCCGAACACCGCCCCGGTGTCGATCATCCAGCACGCCGACGTCAAGCGCATGCTGTTGACCCAGAAGGCCTACGTCGAAGGCGCCTTTGACCTGGGCCTGTATGCCGCACGGCTGTTCGACGACACCACCACCCTGGCCAGCGACACCGAACGCAAGCAGGCCCACGAGCTGCTGGACCTGCTGACGCCGATCGTCAAATCCTGGCCTTCGGAGTTCTGCCTCAAGGCCAACGAACTGGCGATCCAGATCCTCGGCGGCCACGGCTACACCCGGGAATACCCGGTGGAGCAGTACTACCGCGATAACCGTCTGAACCCGATCCATGAAGGCACCCACGGCATTCAGTCCCTGGACCTGCTGGGGCGCAAGCTGGCGCAAAACAATGGGGCGGGCTTGAAGCGATTGCTCCGGCTGATCGCCGACAGCAGCGAACGGGCACAAGCTTATGAGTCGCTGACTGCGCTGCGCCAACCTCTGGAAACCCTGGTGAGCCACCTGCAAAGCGTGACTTTGGGCCTGCTGACCGACCTCGGGCAAGGCAAGGTCAACAGCAGCCTGGCCAACTCGGCGCTGTATCTGAAGGTATTCGGGCACACGGTGATCGGCTGGCGCTGGCTGGAACAGGCGATTCGCGCCGAAGAGGGGCTGGCCAGGGGCAATGCGGCCGATGCTGCGTTTTACCGAGGCAAGCTGCAGGCGGCGCGCTACTTCCTGACCTGGGAAATCCCGGGCTGCCACCATGAACTGACGATTTTGCAGGCGCGGGACGATACCTGCCTGGCCATGCAAGATGAGTGGTTCTGACCGAGCAACATAAGAGACCCCGGCGCAAGAGAAGGTGGCTTCGCCGGCGCCCCACCCCCGTCACAGCACACCTGCGCAGAGCGCCATTCCCTGGCGACCTGCGCTAGTGCCCTGCGCCACCGCCGGTCATGCCGGGTTGATGGTCTTGGCGATCACTTCAACCGTGGCGCTGACTTGCTCTTGGTAACGGTTGAGTTCCTGCTTGTGGCGCTTTTGCATATCGATTTGCTGCGAGCACAAATTCATCGCCGCCAGCACCAACAATCGGTCACCGATCAGCGTCGGGTATTTCTTCTTGGTGTCAGCCAATGCGGCTTTCAACATAAGTGCGGCGTCCAGCAGGGTCTGCTCTTCCCCGGCCGGGGCCTTGATCGAATAGTCCTCCCCGAGAATCGAGACGACCTTTACCCCTTCGGTGCTGTGCCTCATGCGCTGACAGGACCGGCGCTGACGCGCTCAACCAGGGCCTGGATGCGGGCAGCCGTAGCGCCTTGTTTCTCTTCCTGCTCCATCAGGTTCAGTTGCAGGCTTTCGTTTTCATCCTTGGCCTGAGCCAGTTCGGCTTTCAGGGTTTCATTCGTGCCGAGCAGCGCTTGGTTCTGTTGCACCAGGTCACTGACCAGTTGTTCCAATTGGCTTAGGGATGCTTCCAACATTTTGATTTTCCGAGCATTTTCAAAGGGCGCGTACGATAAAGAAAAGTCACCGTCGATACCAGGCTTATCAGGGCGCAAGGCCTTGATTTACCTGGTGGGCAACCTTGTCTGCGAGCTTTAAAGACTGCCGATGCCCCATCTGGTTCCTGACACCTCGTCGCCCCGTCAGATTTTTCTGAATACACGCCCGCCAAGGCAAAAAAGATTGAGGCGCTCGATAGGCCAGGCAGACCCGCCTCGACAACCGCACCAAGCGCCGCCCTTGCGATGCGGGAAGTGACTGGAAAAGGATGAGTAAAGAGTTAAAAAGCTTTTTGACATCATCGTATTTCAACAGGTTAGAATCGCTGGCACGCAGACTGCATGGTCAGTTTGTGCCCGCCTTAACCCCCCCTGGAGTACTGCCTTTGAATGCGACGACCATCAACAGCCTGTTCTTGATCGGCGCGTTGCTGGTAGGTGCAAGCATTCTGGTGAGTTCACTGTCCTCCCGCCTGGGCATCCCCATCCTGGTGATTATCCTGGCCGTGGGCATGGCCGCCGGGGTCGATGGCGGCGGCATTATTTTCAACAACTACCCAACGGCCTACCTGGTCGGCAACCTGGCGCTGGCGGTGATCCTGCTCGACGGCGGGCTGCGCACCCGGGTGGCCAGTTTCCGCGTGGCCCTATGGCCGGCGCTGTCCCTGGCAACGGTGGGGGTGCTGATCACCACCGGCCTGACGGGCATGGCTGCCGCCTGGCTGTTCGACCTCAACCCGATCCAGGGCTTGCTGATCGGCGCCATTGTCGGTTCCACGGACGCGGCAGCGGTGTTTTCCCTGCTTGGGGGCAAGGGCCTGAACGAACGGGTCACCGCCACCCTGGAAATCGAGTCCGGCAGTAACGACCCCATGGCGGTGTTTCTCACCGTGACCCTGATCGACATGCTCGCCAGCGGCCAGACCGGCCTGCACTGGAGCCTGCTGGGGCACCTGGTGCGCGAGTTCGGCATTGGCGGCGTGGTCGGCCTGGGTGGCGGCTGGTTGATGCTGCAACTGGTCAATCGCATCAACCTGGCCAACGGCCTGTACCCGATCCTGGTGATCGCCGGCGGCCTGTTGGTGTTCGCCCTGACCAACGCCCTGCACGGCAGCGGCTTCCTCGCCGTGTACCTGTGCGGCCTGGTGATCGGCAACCGCCCGGTGCGCAGCCGCCACGGCATCCTGCACATGCTCGACGGCATGGCCTGGCTGGCGCAGATCGGCATGTTCCTGGTGCTGGGGCTGCTGGTCACGCCCCACGACCTGCTGCCCATCGCCTTGCCGGCCCTGGGCCTGGCGCTGTGGATGATCCTGTTCGCCCGGCCGCTGTCGGTGATGGTCGGCTTGCTGCCGTTCAAGGCCTTCCACGGCCGGGAAAAAGTCTTTATCTCCTGGGTCGGCCTGCGCGGCGCGGTGCCGATCATTCTTGCGGTGTTCCCGTTGATGGCCGGGCTGCCGGAGGCCCAGCTGTACTTCAACCTGGCGTTCTTTATCGTGTTGATCTCGCTCTTGGTCCAGGGCACCAGCCTGCCGTGGGTCGCCAAGTGGCTGAAGGTCACGGTGCCACCCGAGCCGGCGCCGATTTCCCGCGCTGCCCTGGAAGTCCATGTCACCAGCGAGTGGGAGCTGTTCGTCTACCGCCTCGGTGCGGAAAAGTGGTGCATCGGTGCTGCCCTGCGCGAGCTGAAAATGCCCGAGGGTACGCGGATCGCTGCCCTGTTCCGTGGCCAGCAACTGCTCCATCCGTCGGGTAGTACGGTGCTTGAGGCCGATGACCTGCTGTGCGTGATCGGCCACGAACACAACCTTCCGGCCTTGGGCAAACTCTTCAGCCAGGCACCGCAACGGGGCCTGGACCTGCGCTTCTTCGGCGACTTCGTGCTCGAAGGCGACGCCCAGCTGGGCGCGGTTTCGGCCCTCTACGGGTTGCAACTGGAAGGCGTCGATGCGGACATGCCGTTGAGCCGCTTCATCACCCAGAAAGTCGGTGGTGCGCCGGTGGTGGGTGACCAGGTGGAGTGGAACAACACCATCTGGACGGTCGCGGTGATGGACGGGAACAAGATCAGCAAAGTGGGCGTCAGATTCCCCGAAGGAAGTCGCCCGGGCCCCGGTCTCTTCCTCTAAACTCGGTGGCGTGCCGGCAGATGTCCGGCACACTTCCCCCCCTTTTCAACTTGCTTGACCGGTCTCTATGCCAACCCTGCGCACTTTTTTCGCCGTTGCCCTGCTGGGCCTGAGTCTTTCCGTCGGCACCGCACTGGCCGCTGATCCCCCCAGCGCCGAGTCGGTCCAGCAAAGCCTGGACAAGATCGCCGATCGCAAACTGCCGGAGGCCGATCAGAAAGCCCTGCAGACGGTGCTGCAAACCACCCTGACCCACCTGAGCAACAAACAGGATTACGAGCAGCGGCTGAACGACCTCAAGCAACAGCTGAACAACGCGCCGCGCCAGACGACGGAGAACCAGCGTGAGCTGGTGCGCCTCAAGGCCACTAAAGTGCTGCCCGTGGCCCAACGCTACGCCGCATTGCCGGTGTCGCAGCTGGAACAGCTGCTGACCGAGCGCAGCACCTTGCAGGGCGACCTGCAAAAAGCCCTGGCCGATGCCAACAGCCTGACCATCACCGCCCAGACCCGCCCCGAGCGCGCCCAGGCGGAAATCAGTAACAGCCAGTCGCGCATCCTGCAAATCAACGCCACCCTCAAATCCGGTCGCGACAACGGCAAGCTGCTCAGCAACGACCAGCGCAACCAGCTCAATGCCGAGCTGGCGGCCTTGAACGCACTGATTCCGCTACGCCGCCAGGAACTGGCCGGCAACAGCCAGTTGCAGGACCTGGGCAACAGCCAGCACGACCTGCTGATGGAGAAGACCGCGCGCCTGGAGCAAGAGATCCAGGACCTGCAGACCCTGATCAACCAGAAGCGCCTGGCCCAGTCCCAGGAAACCGTGACCCAGCAGTCCATCGAGGCACAAAAAGCCGGCAGCAGCAGCCTGCTGGCCACCGAGAGCGCGGCCAACCTCAAGCTCTCCGACTACCTGCTCAAGAGCACCGACCGCCTCAACGAACTGACCCAGCAGAACCTGCAGACCAAGCAGCAACTGGACAGCGTGACCCAGAGCGACGCGGCCCTGGACGAGCAGATCAGCGTGCTCAAGGGCAGCCTGCTGCTGTCGAAGATCCTCTATAAGCAGAAACAGTCCCTGCCGCGCCTGCGTCTGGACCGCGACCTGGCCGACCAGATCGCCGACATCCGCCTGTACCAGTTCGAAGTCAATCAACAGCGCGAGCTGATCAGCAGCCCCAGCACCTACGTCGACAACCTGCTGGCCAGCCAGCCTTCCGAGCAAGTCACCCCGCAGTTGCGCAAGACCCTGCTGGACCTGGCGCTGACCCGCGCCGACTTGCTGGAACGGCTGAACCGCGAGTTGAGCGCACTGCTCAATGAATCCATCACCCTGCAACTGAACCAGAAGCAACTGCTGAGCACCTCGCAAAACCTGCGGGCGACCCTCGATGAGCAGATGTTCTGGATCCCCAGCAACAAGCCTCTGGATGTGGAATGGCTGGAAGGCGTGCCGCTGCGCCTGGAGCGCCAAGTCACCACCCTGCCCTGGGCGTCGAGCCTGAGCGAGCTGGCCGACGGCCTGGCGCAACGGCCGCTGCTGTTTCTGCCGCTGTTGCTGCTGATCGGCGCCCTGCTGTGGAAACGTCGCTACCTGTACGGCAAGTTGAACAAGGTTCACCAGGACATCGGCCACTTCAAGCGTGACAGCCAGTGGCACACACCCCTGGCGATCCTGGTCAATATCCTCCTGGCCATGCCGGTCAGCCTGGCCCTGGCGCTGTGCGGCTACGCCTTGCAGATCGACGCCCGGGGGCAGAACGCCAACCTCGGGGCGGCGCTGCTGCAGATATCCCAGGCCTGGCTGGTGTTCTACACCGCGTACCGAATCCTCGCCCCGGGCGGCGTGGCCGAATTGCACTTCCGCTGGGAAAAGCCCCAGGTCGAATTCCTCCAAGGCTGGATCCGGCGCCTGGGCCTGGTGGTGCTGGCACTGGTGGCCGTGGTGGCCGTTGCCGAGCATCAACCGGCGGCCCTGGCCGAAGACGTGCTAGGCATCGCCGTGGTGCTGACCTGCTACGCGCTGATGGCCTGGCTGCTCAGCCGCCTGTTGCTCAGCAGCCCGACGCACCAGAACGCCTCGCTGTTCCGCAAATCGGTGGGGGTGCTGTTCACCGCGCTGCCCATCGCGTTGTTCATCGCGGTGTGCTTCGGCTACTACTACACCGCGCTAAAGCTCAGCGATCGCCTGATCAACACCCTTTACCTGCTGATGTTCTGGCTGGTGATCGAAGCCACCTTCGTCCGCGGCCTGGGCGTGGCGGCACGACGCCTGGCCTACCAGCGCGCCCTGAGCAAGCGGCAAGCGGCCAAAGAGGCCGGGGAAAGCGGCGAAGCGGTGATCGAAGAACCGACCCTGGATATCGAGAAGGTCAACGAACAATCCCTGCGCCTGATTCGACTGGCCCTGCTGGGCGGCTTCATGGCGGCGCTGTACTGGGTGTGGTCGGACCTGATCACGGTGTTCTCCTACCTCGACAACATCACCCTCTACGAATACACCAGTGGTACCGGCGCCAACATGAGCATGGTGCCCATCAGCATCGGCGACATGCTCGGCGCGCTGATCATCATCGGCATTACCTTCGCCCTGGCGCGCAACCTGCCGGGGCTGCTGGAAGTGCTGGTGCTGTCCAAGCTGAACTTGGCCCAGGGCAGCGCCTACGCCACCACCACCCTGCTGTCCTATGCCATTGCCGGGATCGGCTTCGTCTCCACCCTGTCCACCCTCGGGGTCAGCTGGGACAAGCTGCAATGGCTGGTGGCGGCGCTGTCGGTGGGCCTGGGTTTCGGCATGCAGGAGATCTTCGCCAACTTCATCTCCGGGATCATGATTCTGTTCGAGCGCCCGGTGCGCATCGGCGACACCATCACCATCGGCAACCTGTCGGGCACGGTGAGCAAGATCCGCATCCGCGCCACCACCATCACCGACTTCGACCGCAAGGACATCATCGTCCCGAACAAGACCTTCATCACCGGGCAACTGATCAACTGGTCGCTGACCGACACCATTACTCGGGTGACCCTCAAGCTCGGCGTCGACTACGGCTCGGACCTGGACCTGGTCAAGGAATTGCTGCTCAAGGCTGCCCAGGACAACCCGCGGGTGCTCAAGGACCCTGCGCCCCACGTGTACTTCCTGAACTTCGGTGAAAGCACCCTGGACCACGAGCTGCGCATGCATGTGCGCGACCTCGGGGACCGCAACCCGGTGATCGATGAAGTCAACCGCTTCATCAACCGCGAGTTCAAGAACCAGCACATCAACATCTCGTTCCGGCAGATGGAGGTCTACCTGAAGAACCTCCACGGCCAGGAGTACAAGATGGTGCCGATCGACCCGGAAACCAAAACCATCGTCCCGGTGCCCGAAGGCAAGCCGCTGCAGGAACCGCCACCGAGCAAACTCGACTAAGGCGCCAATCCCCAGCAGAATGCTCGGACATTTTGCTGGGAGACGGCCGTTGAAAGCCCTCGACGAACTGACCTTCGACAATCGCTTCGCCCGCCTGGGCGATGCCTTCTCAACCCACGTGCTGCCCGAGCCCATCGACAACCCACGCCTGGTGGCGGTCAGCCCGGCGGCCATGGCGCTGCTGGACCTGGACCCGGCGCTGGCCGAGGAGCCGGTGTTCGCCGAGCTGTTCGGCGGGCACAAGCTCTGGGCCGAGGCCGAGCCACGGGCGATGATCTATTCCGGCCATCAGTTCGGCTCCTACAACCCACAACTGGGCGACGGTCGCGGCTTGCTGCTGGGCGAGGTGTACAACAGCGCCGGCGAACACTGGGACCTGCACCTCAAAGGCGCCGGGCAAACTCCCTACTCGCGCATGGGCGACGGCCGGGCGGTGTTGCGCTCGTCGATCCGTGAGTTCCTCGCCTCCGAAGCCCTGCATGCCCTGGGCATCCCCAGCAGCCGGGCACTGTGTGTGATCGGTTCGGACACGCCGGTGTGGCGCGAGAAACAGGAGCGGGCGGCCATGGTGCTGCGCATGGCACCGAGCCATGTACGCTTCGGCCATTTCGAGTATTTCTACTACACGAAAAAACCCGAGCAGCAGAAGCAACTGGCCGAACACGTCCTGGCCCTGCACTTCCCCCATTGCCTGGAACAACCCGAGCCCCACCTGGCGATGTTCCGCGAGATTGTCGAGCGCAATGCCGAGCTGATCGCCAAATGGCAGGCCTACGGTTTCTGCCACGGGGTGATGAACACCGACAACATGTCGATCCTGGGCATCACCTTCGACTTCGGGCCCTTTGCCTTCCTCGATGATTTCGACGCCCACTTCATCTGCAACCATTCCGATGACCAGGGCCGCTATTCCTTCAGCAACCAGGTGCCCGTTGGCCAGTGGAACCTCAGTGCCCTGGCCCAGGCCCTGACGCCGTTCATCAGCGTCGACGCACTGCGTGAATGCCTCGGCCTGTTCCTGCCGCTGTACCAGGCCCATTACCTGGACCTGATGCGCCGTCGCCTGGGGCTGACCAACGCCGAAGACGATGACCAGGCGCTGGTGGAGAACCTGCTGGCATTGATGCAGGGCAGCAGCGTCGACTACAGCCTGTTCTTCCGCCGCCTGGGGGATGAACCTGCGGAGCTGGCGGTGGCGCGCCTGCGGGATGACTTTGTCGACCTCAAGGGCTTTGACGCCTGGGCCGAGCGCTACCTGGCACGGGTCGCCCGGGACCCGGCGCAAGGCGAGGAAGAACGCCGCACGCGCATGCACCAGGTCAACCCGCTGTACATCCTGCGAAACTATTTGGCGCAAAACGCCATCGATGCCGCGCAGGCCGGCGACTACAGCGAAGTGCGCCGTTTGCATCAGGTCCTGAGCCGCCCCTTCGAAGAGCAACCGGGCATGGCCGCCTACGCCCAGCGCCCGCCCGAGTGGGGCAAGCACCTGGAAATCAGTTGCTCGTCCTGAGCCTCGGGCCTCAGGTAAAAACCTCCATCGACACCTTGAAGCGCCCGGCCAACCAGCGGATCTGCCGCAGGTTGAGCTGGCGCTTGCCGCTCAGCACTTCCGAGACCACCGATTGCGCGCCGACACCGGGCAGGTCACCTTGAGTCAGGCCGTGCTCACGCATCAAGCAACGCAACATCTCCACGCCACTGACCCTTGGCATCGGGTGGTGCTCCTCGTCGTAGGCCTCGATCCAGTCGCCGATGATGTCCACCAGTGATGTCAGTGGGTGTGCCTCGTCCTCCCCGATGATGTCCAGCAACTCATCCAGAGCCAGCACCAATCCGTCGTAGTCAGCCTCACTCCGGGGCTTGCGCAGCAGTGGCGCGACAAACTGCCAATGCTCTGCCGCCTGCTTGACCAGAACACTCATCCCGATTCCTCCTTGCAACGCCCCTTGTCGTATTCCTGGTGGTCCAGCACATGCCTGATATAGAGGCGCTGAACCCCATAACGCACCAGGGCGATCAATCTCAATTTATTGCCACCAATGTCGAAAACATGGAAGCGCCCGACCTTATCAACCGCCGGAAACAAGGCCCTCATATCGGCGAAACCCTCGGGCCTGGCGCCTTTGGCCTGGCGATACCAGACATCCAGGGCACGAGCCGCTTGCGGCCATCGCTCCTTGGCCTCCCTGATGCGCTTTACGGTGATGATGTGCATGCAATCTCCCTATCGCATATCGCTATGAAACCTAGCCCCGTCACAACCCCATAGCAAGGTGCTATAGGGCGGATCAGACGGGCGGTTTCAGCTATTTGAAAACCCGACTTGGAAGCCTAGATAGACAGCGGCACCCAGGCCCACGGAATATGTGAGGCGTTATGACCGCCGCAGGCTGCCGCGACACCGGGCACCACCCTGGAGATTGTTCATGCATTACCGGCAGCACCTCAGTTTCGACCAGTTGATCGACCTCTTGCGCCCCCAGCAGAAGACCCTAGAGTTTTGCGTCTACATAGCGCCGGGCGATGCCGCCATCCGTCTGGACAGCCCGTGCGTGATCGAGTCGTTCCCACTGATCGATGACGACGACCAGGAAATCTACCCGGATTACGTGCTGCAACAGGGCCTGGAGTTCTGCTTCAGCGACGCCTTGCTGGAAGACGTGATCATGAGCGCCCTGCTGCACAAGCCCACGGCGAGCAATGAAGAGTTGCTGGCCGCCATTGATTACTACACCGAGCACGATTGCTTCATGAGTTTCGAGCGGCCCGCCAGCCACTGAACCGCGCCACGGACGAACCTGCCGCTACTTGATATTGGCGGCCGCTGCCATCATCTACTGCACCTCTACCGCCCGCTTCGGAGCCCTGAGCATGACCGCCCCACTGCTGATCCCCTGCCCCCATTGCAACGGCCTCAACCGCATTCCCGGCGAACGCCTGGGCGATCAGCCAAAGTGCGGGCGTTGCAAAGCCGAGGTCCTGCTGGGCAAGCCTTTCGAATTGAAACAGGGTGATTACGCCAGCCAGATCAAGGGCGACCTGCCATTGCTGGTGGACGTTTGGGCAGACTGGTGCGGGCCGTGCAAATCCTTTGCCCCCGTGTTCGAACAGGCGGCGGCGCAACTGGCCGGCAAGTGCCGCCTGGCCAAGCTCGACAGCGAGGCCAACCCGCAGCTCTCGGCCCAGTTGGGCATTCGCTCCATACCCAGCCTGATTCTGTTCAAGAACGGTCGGGAGGTCGCTCGCCAGAGCGGGGCCTTCCCGTTGCCGCAATTGCTGAGCTGGCTGCGCAGCCAGGGAATCTAAGGACGCCGCGTCAGGCGTTTTCCAGCAGGTTGTGCAGGTCGACGAACTGCTGGGTCAGCTTGTGCCGGGGGTCGAGATGGATCAGCGGCAGGTTGGCCTGGTGGGATTCACGCATGCGCACCGAACTGGCCAGGTACACCGGCAGCACCGGCAACCCTTCACTGATCAGCTCATCGAGCATCTGCTGCGGCAGGCTGGCCCGCGCCTGGAACTGATTGACCACGATGCCTTCGACTTGCAGGTCTTCGTTGTGGTCTTCCTTCAACTCTTCGATTTCTGCCAGCAGGCCATACAGGGCCTGGCGGGAGAAGCTGTCGCAGTCGAAAGGGATCAACACCCGATCGGCGGCAATCAACGCCGACACCGCATAAAAATTCAGCGCCGGCGGGGTGTCGAGGTAGATCCGGTCGTAATCCTCGGCCAGCTCGTCCAGCAATTTGCGCAGCTTGTTGATCTTGTGTTTCGCCTCAAGCTTGGGCTGCAGGTCCGCCAGCTCTGCCGTCGCAGTGATCACATGCAGATTGTCGAAGGGGGTTTCGTAGATATCCACCTTGTTCTTCTTCGAGAACGGCCCGGACGACAGGGTCTGCTTGAAGAAGTCGGCGATCCCCATGGGAATGTCCTCGCCGGTCAGGCCAGTGAGGTACTGGGTGGAGTTGGCCTGGGCATCGAGGTCCACCAACAAGGTGCGATAGCCCTCGCTGGCGCTGACCGCCGCCAGATTGCAGGCGATGCTGGATTTACCCACGCCACCTTTCTGATTGAACACCACACGCCGCATGACAAAACCTCCGTGTATCAAAGATGCCCGAGTGTAGTTGCCCTGCTCCTTCCTTCGCTACCTCGCAGGCAACGGACTTTGCCGCCAAGGCTCAAGCCATGGGGCATCGGCGACGCAATAGCGCTGGGAACACTCTGCAAAATCCAGCACGAGGCAAAGTGCCTCTCCACCCTTCATCGGATTCGTCGTTTTTATTGATTGAAATGTAACCAGTATTTGCTACAAGTCAGCCGCACCCGGATAATGCGCGCCACTCAGGCCCAGCGCCTATATAGGGTCGGGCGCCAATCGGAGCGCCAAACCGCGTCAAGGAAGCCCGCAGGGGCGGGATGAAATCACGTGATCAACTTCAACATCGCTCAATGGCGCGCATGGGCCCCTGGGCTCGAAAGCGTGGACGATTGGCAGGCCTGGAGCCGGCAACCGACCGTGCTTGAGCGCAGCGATGCCGCCCCCGACGTGTCCTTCCTGCCGGCCATGCAGCGCCGCCGCCTCAGCCGCCTGGCGCGCATGGCCTTCAGCGTCGGCTGGCCCTTGGCCGAGGGCCGGGAACAGCTGCCGCTGGTGTTTGTCTCGCGCCACGGCGAAACCCCCAGGACCTTTGAAATCCTCTGCGACCTGGCCGCCGAGCAACCGCTCTCGCCCACCCAATTCAGCCTCTCGGTGCACAACGCGGTGATCGGCCTGTGGTCGATCATGCGCGGTGAAACCAGCGAGATGAGCGCCCTGGCGGCGGCGGGCGACGGCCTCGAACATGGCGTGCTGGAAGCTGCCACCCTGCTCGGCGACGGCGCCCCGGCGGTGCTGCTGGTGATCACCGAAGAACAGCCGCCCCAGGCCTACGCCCGCTGGATCGACGATGTGCCCTTTCCCTATGCGCTCGGCCTGCTACTGACTCCCGGCAACGATTGGCAGCTATCCCTGAGCTGTGCCGAAGGCCAGGCCCCCAAGGCCGAGTGGCCCCATGCCCTGAATCTGTTGCGTACCCTGCTGACCCAGCAGACCTCCTGCCAACATGCCTGGAAGAACCGTGTATGGACTTGGCAACGCCCGTCGTAAGGGCCAAAAATCGCGACGCCTACTATTGGCGCCTGCTCGCCACCGCGGCGAGCTTTGCCCTATTCGGCCTGGGCGGCCTGTGCCTGCGCCTGGTGATCTTTCCGCTGCTCGGCTGCCTGCCGGGCAATGTCGAGGCCCATCGCCGCCGCGCGCGCAAGACCATCAGCCAGCTGTTCTGGCTGTTCATCCGTTTCATGGCCCGCACCGGCGTTCTCACCTACGACGTGCAAGGCGCGGAAAAACTCGGCCGCCCCGGGCAAATGATCATCGCCAATCACCCGTCGCTGATCGACGTGGTGTTTCTTATCGGCCTGGTGCGCAATGCCAACTGCGTGGTCAAGCAGAGCCTGTGGCAGAACCCCTTTACCCGCGGGCCGGTGCGCGAAGCCGGTTACGTCAGCAACGACGGCAGCATGGACATGCTCGATGCCGCCAGCCAGGCATTGAAGGACGGCCAGTCCCTGGTGATCTTTCCCGAGGGCACCCGCACCCAGCCGGGCCAGGCGCCGGCCTTTCATCGGGGCGGCGCGGCGATTGCCTTGCGCGGTGCGAGAATCATCACCCCGGTGGTGATCAAGGTCAGCCCCACCACCCTGACCAAGGCCGAGCCCTGGTATCGCATCCCGCGCTCGCGCGTGCACTTCAGTTTTCGCGTGGGGGCCGATATAGACCCACAGACCTTTGCTGCCCAAGGCCCTGCGCCTCAGGCCTCGCGCAAGCTCAACGATCATTTGCATCACTACTTTATTAAGGAGCTCGCCGAAGATGAGCGATCTGCACCCGGACTTAATTCTTGAAATCAAGCTGTTGATCATCGACGCCCTGGGCCTCGAAGACATCGGCGCCCAGGACATCGGCACCGACCAGACCCTGTTCGGCGAAGGCCTGGGCCTGGATTCGGTGGACGCCCTGGAACTGGGCCTGGCGATTCAGAAAAAATACGGCATTAAGATCGATGCCGACGCCAAAGACACCCGTAACCACTTCAGTAACGTGGCGAGCCTTGCGGCATTCGTCACTGCAAAACAGGCAGCTTGAGACCGGACCATGCAAACTCGTGACGATATCTTCAACACCCTGCGCGATGCCTTGGTCGAACTCTTCGAGCTGGAACCTGCGCGCATCAGCCTCGACTCCAACCTGTACCAGGACCTGGAAATCGACAGCATCGACGCCGTCGACCTGATCGACCACATCAAGCGTCAGACCGGCAAGAAAATCGCCGCCGAAGAATTCAAATCGTGCGCACCGTGAATGACGTGGTCGAGGCGGTCTACCGTCTGGTCCAACCGGCCGCATGAGCCGGCTGATTGGCCTTGGCCTGCTGCTGGCAGGCTTGCTGTACCCCTTTGCGGTGTATTTCGGCATGGAGCACTTCGCCCCCTGGCAGTTCGGCCTGCTCCTGGGCGGCCTGTGGCTGGCTCGGGCGCTGACCGGCGAATGCCGCCCCGGTGACCTGTGGATGGCCGCCGTGGCGATCACGTTCTGCCTGTTGCTGGCCTGGCTCGACAACCCGTTGTTGCTGCGCTGGTACCCGGTGCTGATCAGCGCCTTCATGCTGACGCTGTTCAGCCTGAGCCTGAAATACGGCCCGCCGGTGGCCGAACGCCTGGCCCGGTTGAGCGAGCCGGAACTGCCGGACAAGGCCATTCGCTATACCCGCCAGGTGACGATCGCCTGGAGTGTGTTTTTCCTGTGTAACGGTGTGCTCGCCGCGGCCCTGACCCTGTGGGCGCCGCTGAGTTGGTGGATGTTGTACAACGGCCTGATTGCCTACGGCTTGATGGGCTTGCTGTTTGCCATTGAATGGCTCTTACGACAAAGGGTACGAGGCCGCCCATGAACTGGATCAAACTTGAGCACCTGCTGCTCAAGACCCAAACGCAGCGCCCGGTGGCCGTGCAACCGGCACTTGACCTGCAAACCTTTCAAGCCCGGGCCCTGAGCCTGGCCGCCGGCCTGCAGGCCCAAGGCGTCAAACGCCTCGCCCTGCACCTGGAAGACGCCGCCGAACTGGCCATTGCCCTGCTCGGCGCCTGGCGCGCCGGGGTCAATGTGCTGCTGCCCGCCGACCTGCAAGCCCAGACCCGCCAGCGCTGGTCGAGCGCGGTGGACCTGTGGCTCAGCGATCAGCCGGGCGATGCCCACCCGGACGACTTTCAACAACCGCCCCTGGACGCCGCCGCGCTCGACCCGGACCTATGCCAACTGAGCCTGTGCACTTCCGGCTCCAGTGGCGAGCCCAAGCGCATCGAAAAAACCCTGCGCCAGTTGGCCAACGAGGTCCAGGCCCTGGAGCAGCTCTGGGGCGCGGACCTGGGCCCGGCCTGCATCATCGGCAGCGTGGCGGCCCAGCACATTTACGGTTTGCTGTTCCGGGTGCTGTGGCCGCTGTGCGCCGGGCGCCCATTTGTGCGCCGGCAACTGCCCTTCCCGGAGGACCTGCAGCGGGCCAGTCGCGAGCACCCGGCCTTTGCCTGGGTCGCCAGCCCCGCGCTGCTCAAGCGCATGGGCGACAACCTCGACTGGCCGGCCCTGAGCCCGGTGCGCCGGGTGTTCTCCTCGGGCGGCGCGTTGCCCGCCGAGGCCGCACAGAGCCTGCACCAGCGCCTGCAACAATGGCCCACCGAGATCCTCGGCAGCTCGGAAACCGGCGGCATCGCCTGGCGCCAGGGCGACACCCTCTGGCAGCCGTTCGCTGACGTGCGCTTGAGCCTGGACGACAACGGCGCCCTGCTGATCGCCTCGCCGTACCTGCCGCCGGGGCATGTCGAACACAGCGCCGACGCCGCACGAATCCAGGCCGACGGACGCTTCGAACTGCTCGGGCGCCTGGACCGCATCGTCAAACTGGAAGAGAAACGCATCTCCCTGCCCATGCTGGAACAGGCCCTGGTCAGCCACGAATGGGTCGCCGAAGCGCGCCTGGGGGTGATCACCGAGAATCGCGCGTCACTTGGCGCCCTGCTGGTGCTCAGTGAACAAGGCCTCGGCGCCCTGTGCCAGCAAGGCCGTCGACGCCTGACCCAAACCTTGCGCCAGCACCTGGCCCAGCACTGCGAAGCCCTGGCCCTGCCACGACGCTGGCGCCTGGTACGGCAACTGCCGCTGAACGCCCAGGGCAAGCTGCCCCAGGCCGAGGTCGACGCCCTGCTGCTGGCACCACGCCCGCAAACCCCGGAAGTCCTGACCCAGGAACAGACCGACGGCGAGTGGCTCCTGCAACTGGCCATCCCACCGGACCTGGCTTACTTCAGCGGGCACTTCCCAGAGGCCCCAGTGCTGCCGGGAGTGGTGCAAGTGGATTGGGCCCTGGCCCTGGGCCAGCAACTGCTGCAGTTGCCCGGCCGGTTCGCCGGCATGGAAGTGCTGAAATTCCAACAATTGCTGCGCCCGGGCGACCAGGTTCAATTGCACCTGCGCTTCGATCAGGAACGCGGCAAGTTGTACTTTGCCTATCGCAACCAAAGCGCCGCCTGCTCCAGTGGCCGCATCGTGCTGGAGACGGCTTGTGGATAACTTTTCTCACCCGGCGCCACCGGCTCACCCGCCAGCCCGCCCCAGGAGCCTTGCCCATGCATAAGCCCTGCGCGGTGATCCCGGTCTACAACCATGAAGGCGCCGTACCGGCGGTGGTCGAGGCGCTGTTGGCCAGCCAACTGCCCTGCGTGCTGGTGGACGATGCCAGTAGCCCGGCCTGCGCCCGGGTGCTGGAGCAACTGGCACAGCGCGACCAGGTGTTTCTGGTCAAGCTGGGCGTCAACCAGGGCAAGGGCGGCGCGGTCATGGCCGGCCTGCGCCACGCCTCGCGACTGGGCTTCAGCCATGCCCTGCAAGTGGACGCCGACGGCCAGCACGACCTGCGCGATGTGGATAACTTCATTGCCAGCTCCAGGGCGCACCCCGAAGCGCTGATCTGCGGTTATCCACAGTACGACCGGAGCGTGCCCAAGGGCCGCCTGTACGCCCGCTACCTGACCCACGTGTGGGTGTGGATCAACAGCCTGTCGCTGCAGATCCCCGACTCCATGTGCGGCTTCCGGGTCTATCCGCTGCCGCCGACCCTGGCCCTGATCGACTCGGTCAAGCTGGGCAAGCGCATGGACTTCGACCCGGAGATTCTCGTGCGTCTGTCCTGGCGCAACCAGCCGATGCGCTGGCTGCCGACCCACGTGCATTACCCCCAGGACGGCCTGTCGCACTTCCGCCTGTTCCACGACAACGCGCTGATCTCCAAGATGCACGCCAAGCTGTTCTTCGGCATGTTGCTGCGGGCGCCGAAGATTCTCTGGCGGCGGTGGCAGGCATGAGCCAGGAACAGACACCGCAGCACTGGGCCAAGCATGAGGAGCGCGGCAGCTTCTGGCTGATGAAGCTCACCGCCTTCGGCGTCCGGGTGCTGGGCCGCCGGGTGCTGAGCCCGGTGCTGCACGGCATCGTGCTGTACTTTTTCCTGTTCGGCCGCAGTGCCCGGCGCAGCGCCTGGCAGTACCAGGAACGGCTGGCGAGCTGGAGCGGCCGCGCCGAGTTGCGCCCCACTCACTGGCGAGTGTTTGGCCAGTTCATGGCGTTTGCCGACGCCCTGCTGGACAAGCTCGACGTATGGAACGGCAAGCTGCGCCTGGAGCAGATTGAAATCGTCGACCCGGCCCTGTTGCGCAACCAATTGCGCGGCGAGCGCGGGCAAATGCTGGTGGGTGCGCACCTGGGCAACCTGGAGGTCTGCCGCGCCCTGGCCGAGCTGGGCGAACAAGTGACCATGAACGTGCTGGTGCACACCAAGCACGCCGAACGCTTCAACCGCCTGCTGGGCGAGGCTGGAGCCACCAACTTGCGGCTGATCCAGGTCAGCGAGCTGGACCCGGCAATCATGCTGCAGCTGAGCCAGCGCCTGGACCGTGGCGAGTGGCTGGCGATCGCCGGCGACCGCGTGCCGCTGCATGGCGGGCGTAACGTACGGGTGGACTTCCTTGGCCATCCGGCGGCCTTTCCCCAGGGTCCCTGGTTGCTCGCCGGGCTCTTGAAGTGCCCGGTCAACCTGCTGCTGTGCCTGAAAAACAACGGGCGCTACCGGGTGATCCTCGAACCCTTTACCCAGGCCGTGGTCTGGAAGCGCAGTGACCGCGAACAGGTGATTGCCCAGTGGACTGCGCGCTACGCCGAACGCCTGGCCCAGTACTGCCTGGAAGCACCGCAACAATGGTTCAACTTTTACCCATTCTGGAAGACCGATGACGACCCATCCGTTTGAGCCGGTAACCTTCGGCGAACGCCCGCTGCGCATTGAAGACGTCCGTGCCCTGGCCAACCGCCAGGCCCCGACACAGCTGCAGGACGCCCCCCAGTTCCGCCAGCGCATCGCCAAGGGCGCGCAGTTCCTCGACTCCCTGCTGGACAAGGAAGGGGTGATCTACGGCGTGACCACCGGTTACGGCGACTCCTGCGTGGTGGCAGTGCCCCTGCAGCACGTCGAGGCGCTGCCACGTCATCTGTACACCTTCCACGGTTGCGGCCTGGGCAAGCTGCTGGACGCCCAAGCCACCCGTGCCGTGCTGGCGGCCCGTTTGCAGTCCTTGTGCCACGGTGTGTCCGGGGTCCGCGTGGAGCTGTTGGAGCGCCTGCAGGCCTTCCTCCACCACGACGTCCTGCCGTTGATCCCGGAAGAGGGCTCGGTCGGCGCCAGCGGTGACCTGACGCCGTTGTCTTACGTGGCCGCGACTTTGTCCGGCGAGCGTGAAGTGATGTTCCGCGGCGAACGCCGCCAGGCGGCCGACGTGCACCGTGAGCTGGGCTGGGAGCCGCTGGTATTGCGCCCGAAAGAAGCCCTGGCGCTGATGAACGGCACGGCAGTGATGACTGGCCTGGCGTGCCTGGCCTTTGCCCGCGCCGATTACCTGCTGCAACTGGCCACCCGCATCACCGCGCTGAACGTGGTAGCCCTGCAAGGCAACCCCGAGCACTTCGACGAGCGCCTGTTCGCCGCCAAGCCGCACCCGGGGCAGATGCAAGTGGCCGCCTGGCTGCGCCAGGACCTGGCGATCGACGCACCGACCGCGCCCCTGCACCGCCTGCAGGACCGCTATTCCCTGCGCTGCGCGCCCCATGTGCTGGGGGTGCTGGCGGACAGCCTGAACTGGCTGCGCTCGTTTATCGAGACCGAGCTCAACAGCGCCAACGACAACCCGATCATCGACGCCGAAGCCGAGCGCGTGCTGCACGGCGGGCACTTCTATGGCGGGCATATCGCGTTCGCCATGGACAGCCTGAAGACCCTGGTGGCCAACGTCGCCGACCTGCTGGACCGGCAATTGGCCCTGCTGGTGGACGTGCGTTACAACCACGGCCTGCCGAGCAACCTGTCGGGCGCCAGCGCTGAGCGCGCCATGCTCAACCACGGCTTCAAGGCGGTGCAGATCGGCACCAGCGCCTGGACCGCCGAGGCCCTGAAAAACACCATGCCGGCCAGCGTGTTCTCGCGCTCCACCGAGTGCCACAACCAGGACAAGGTGAGCATGGGCACCATCGCCGCCCGCGATGCGATCCGCGTACTGGAGCTGACCGAACAGGTCGCCGCCGCCACCCTGCTGGCCGCCCATCAAGGTGTGTGGCTGCGAGCCCAGGCCGAGGATGCCCGACCCTTGCCACCGGCCCTGGCCGCCATGCATGTCGACCTGGCCAAGGACTTCCCGCCGGTCATCGAAGACCGCGCCCTGGAAAGCGAGCTGCGCCTGTGCCTGCAACGCATCGCCGAGCAACACTGGAGGCTGCATGCGTAGCAAAGGCTTTCTGCACGCCGACACCGAGATCCTGGTGCCGTTTTTCGACGTCGACACCATGCACGTCGTCTGGCACGGGCACTACGTCAAATACCTGGAAGTGGCGCGCTGCGCGCTGCTCGACAAGATCGGCCACAACTACACGGCCATGGTCGAGTCGGGCTACGCCTGGCCGGTAATCGACCTGCAACTGCGCTACGTGCGCGGCGCGGTGTTCGGCCAGACGCTGAACGTGCGCGCCAGCCTGGTGGAGTGGGAGAACCGGCTGAAGATCAACTACCTGATCACCGACCTGGCCAGCGGCGAACGCCTGACCCGCGCCAGCTCGGTGCAGGTGGCGGTGGACATGGCCAGCCGCGAGATGCAGCTGGCGTCACCCAGGGTGTTCACCGACGCCGTCGCAAGGGCCCTGTCATGAACCTGCCGGCGAAAAGCCTCAACGACAGGCCGGCCCGCCTGATGCGCCGCCGCGTGCTCGGGTTTTTCACGAGCGTGCTCGCTCCTGTCGTGTTCGCGCTGTGGGCGCTGCCGAGCCAGGCCCAGGCTTTCGACCTGCAACAACTGAGCGAGCAATTGGCCAAGCCTGACGTCATCCACGGCCACTTCATCCAGGAAAAACACCTGCGCGCCCTGCCACAACCGCTGACCAGCAAGGGCACCTTTGTCCTGGCGAAAAACCACGGCCTGCTCTGGCTGCTGAAAACCCCGTTGCAGCAGGACTACCGCATCAACGGCCAAGGCATCGCCCGCCGCGATCCCAGCGGCTGGCAACTGCTGCCGAACAAAAGCGCCGGCGCCGAACAGAACCGCCTGTTCCTCGCCGTGCTGCAAGGCGACAGCAGCGGCCTGCAGCGCGACTTCGAACTGGCCCTGAAAGGCCAGGCCAACGACTGGCAACTGACCCTGACGCCACGCTCGTTACTGCTCAAACAGATCTTCACCGAGATCCGCATCGACGGCGGCGAGCTGGTGCAACGCATCGAACTGCTGGAAACCCAGGGCGACAGCACCTTGCTGACCCTGCACGACAGCAGCAGCGCGCTACCTTTGAGCCCGGCGGAGCAACATGACTTTGCTCAATGAACGCTGGCTGCCACGGCTGTTCCTGATCCTGCTGGTGGCCGTGCTGGCCCTGGCCGGCTGGCAATGGCGCCACGGCGCCCCGTTGTCGGCCAACCTCATGGAATTGGTGCCCGGCACCGCGCCCGACGCCCTGGAGCTCAAGGCCGAACAGCGCATGCAGGAACCGCTGAACCGCGAAATGCTGGTGCTGGTGGGCCACGCCGAGCGCCAGCAAGCGATTGCAATGGCCCAGCAATTGAGCGCGAACTTTGTCGCCAGCGGCCTGTTCGAGAAGGTCCAGTGGAACCTCCAGGCCGACCTTCCGGCCTTGCGTCAGCAGTTGCTCCAGGGCCGCCTGGCGATGCTCTCGCCCGCTGATCGCCAGCAACTGACAGAACAGCCCGTGGCGTTTATCCAGCAGCGGGTACAGGCCCTGTTCGACCCGTTCAGCGGCTTCAGCCTGGTGCCCAGCCAGGACGATTGGCTGGGTTTGACCGGACGCATCCAGAACAGCCAGCCACAACGCGGCGCGGTGCAACTGGACATCGGCAGCGGCGCGCTGGTGGCCGATGCCGACGGCAAAAGCTGGGTGCTGCTGCGGGCTCGCACCACCGGCGACGCCTTCGACATGCACCTGCCATTGAAGGTCGCCGAGCTGCTGCAACAGAGCCGTGCCCAGGCCGCCCAAGCCGATGTGCAACTGCTCGCCGCCAGCGGCCTGCTGTATGCCGCCAATGGCCAGCAACAAGCCACCCGGGAAATCACCTGGGTCGGCGGCGGCGCCACCGTGGGCATTCTGTTGCTGCTGTTGCTGGCGTTCCGGCGCTGGCGAGTCTTGCTGGCGTTCGTTCCGGTGCTGGTGGGCATGCTGTTCGGTGCCGTGGCCTGTGTCGCCCTGTTCGGCCACATGCACGTAATGACCCTGGTGCTGGGGTCGAGCCTGATCGGCGTCGCCGTGGATTACCCCCTGCATTACTTGTCGAAAAGCTGGAGCCTGAAACCCTGGCACAGCTGGCCGGCCCTGCGCCTGACCCTGCCCGGGCTGAGCCTGAGCCTGGCCACCAGTTGCATCGGCTACCTGGCCCTGGCCTGGACACCCTTCCCGGCGCTGACCCAGATCGCCGTGTTCTCCGCGGCCGGGCTGCTGGGCGCCTACCTGTCGGCGGTGTGCCTGCTGCCGGCGCTGCTCAAGGGAGCCGACCTGCGCCCGGCCCAATGGCCGCTGCGCCTGGCGGCGGCTTTGCTCACGCTGCGCGAGGCGTTGCTCAAGCGCCTGCCAAGCCCGGTGCTGCTGGTCCTGCTGCTGGCCTTTTGTGCCGGCGGCTTGTGGCAGCTCAGCACCAAGAACGACATCCGCCAATGGGTCGGTGCGCCGCCGCAATTGCAGAGCGAGGCCCAGGCCATTGCACGGATCACCGGCTACCAGCCCACCAGCCAGTTCTTCCTGGTGCGCGCCGCCGACCAACAGCAACTGCTGGAGCGCCAAGCCGCCCTGAGCGAACGCCTGCAAGCCCTGGTCAACCTGGGCAAGCTCCAGGGCTACCTGGCCCTGAACCAGTTGCTCAGCCTGCCGAGCGAGCAACAGCAAGTGCGCGATGCCCTTGGGCAACTGCCGCGCTTCTGGCAACCACTGCTGGACTTGGGCGTGCCGCCTACGGCCCTGCAAAGCGAGCTGATGCAGCTGCAAAACCTGCCGACCCAGGACATTGACGCGGCCCTCAGCGGCCCGTTGGCCGAGCCGTATCGCCCCTTGTGGCTGGGGTCCAGTGCCGAGGGCGTGGCCGCCATGGTCAGCCTGCAGGGCTTGAATGACGCCGCCCTGCTGCGGGTCCAGGCAGCGGACCTGCCCGGGGTGCAACTGGTGGATCGACTGGGTGAGCTGAACCGGGTGTTTGCCGCCACGCAGATCAGCGCCGCCGAACTCAAGCTGGCGTCTTGCGTCTTGATCGTGCTGCTGTTGATCCTGCCCTTCGGCCTCGGCGGTGCCCTGCGCATCGTTGCCCTGCCACTGCTGGCGGCCCTGTGCAGCCTGGCCAGCCTGGGCTGGCTGGGCCAACCCCTGACCCTCTTCAGCCTGTTCGGCCTGTTGCTGGTGACGGCCATCAGCGTCGATTACGCGATCCTCATGCGCGAGCAGATCGGCGGTGCCGCGGTGAGCCTGCTGGGCACCTTGCTGGCGGCGCTGACCACGTGGCTGTCCTTCGGCTTGCTGGCAATCTCCAGCACCCCGGCGGTCAGCAACTTCGGCCTGTCGGTGAGCCTGGGGCTGGCCTTCAGCTTTATCCTCGCGCCTTGGGCCGGGCAGCAGAAACATGCCGCCGCCGTGGAGAGCAACCCATGCTGACCCTGCTGTTCTGGCTTATGGCCCTGGCCCTGTTCGCCCTGGCCACTCTGCTTGGGCGCCGCTTCGGGCTAATCCCCATCGTCAGCCAGTTGCTCCTGGCGACCTTCGGCCTGCCGCTGCTGATGCTGCTGTGGGTCGAGCCCCATTGGCAGCTGAGCGGCGCCCAGCTGGTGTCGCCGACCTGGCTGAAAAATCTCTACAGCCTGAGCTTCGCCCTGTTGCTGGGGCACATCCTCAGTGACGTGATCGACCTGCGCCTGGATCGCCAGAGCCTGAAGATTGCCCTGCCAAGCTTTTGCATTCCCTTCGCCTGTGGCCTGGCGGCGGCGTTCTGGCTGCTGCCACCCCAGCCCTGGATCAGCTCCCTGGCGGTGGGCCTGTTGTTCGCCATCACCGCGATCCCGGTGCTCTACCTGTACCTGCGGCACATCCAGTACCCGCCCGCCGCCACCCGGCGCCTGGTGCAGACCGCGATCCTCATCGACCTGACCTGCTGGAGCCTGTTCGCCCTGGCCCAGGGCAGCCTGCACCTGAGCAGCCTGCTGCTGCCCCTGGCCGGCGCCTGCCTGCCACTGCTGCTGCGTTGCCTGGGCTTGCGCCAGCCGCTGCTACACAGCCTGGGGTTCTTCGGCCTGCTGGTGGTGGCCGAGCACTACAAGCTCAATGCGCTGATTTTCGGCATCGGCTACCTGCTGTGCATGGCCGCCCTCAAGCGGCCCCTGGTGCTGCCGTTAAAGGCAGCCTGGATGAACGCCTTGCAGACCTTTGTCGCCATCCCGCTGATCCTCACGTTCGGTATCGTGCAGATCGATGTGCACAGCGCCGTCAGCAGCCTGGGTGCGGTGCAATGGGCGGCGCTGCTGCTGTTGCCCATCGCCAGCAAACTGCTGGGCAACTGGCTGGGCCTGGGTTGGGCCGGCGCCTCGTTCGTCGGCGCCAGCCGCTGGCGCGAAAGCCTGCTGCTGAATATCCGCGGGTTGAGCGAGATCGTGTTTCTCAACCTGCTGCTGCAACAACAGCTGATCAGCCCGGCGCTGTACTTCGCGCTGATGCTCATGGGCCTGATCGCCACCCTGATGCCGGCCCTGGCCGGCCTGCATCGCCCCCCTTTGAACCTGAACATCGCCGACCCGGCAAGGAGCCCCAGTGCCAACAGTTGAAATGCAACGTCGCCAAGTCGTGGTGATCGGCGCCGGCCCTTCAGGCGCTATCGCAGCCGCGCTGCTCAAGCGCAAAGGCCACGATGTGCTGATCATCGAGCGCCAGCATTTCCCACGCTTCTCCATCGGTGAAAGCCTGCTGTCCCACTGCCTGGATTTCGTCGAAGAAGCGGGCATGCTCGACGCAGTGAATGCCGCCGGTTTTCAAGTCAAGAATGGCGCCGCCTTTGCCTGGGGCGAGCAGTACAGCGCCTTCGATTTCGGCGACACCTTCAGCCACGGCAAACCCACCACTTTCCAGGTGCAGCGCGCCGACTTCGACCAGTTGCTGGCCGAGCAAGCGGCACTGCAAGGGGTTGAAGTACGCTACGGCGAGGAGATCGTCAGCGTCGATTTCAGCGGCCCGCAACCGCAGTTGCTGGCCCGTCGCGAAGACGGCAGCGAGTACCGCGTGAGCGCGGACTTCGTCCTCGACGCCAGCGGTTATGGCCGGGTCCTGCCACGCTTGCTGGAGCTGGAAGCGCCTTCCAACTTCCCGGTGCGCCAGGCGGTGTTCACCCACGTCGAGGATCACATCGACCACCCGCGCTTCGAGCGCGAAAAGATCCTCATCACCACCCACCCAATCCATCGTGATGTCTGGTTCTGGACCATCCCTTTCAGCAACGGCCGCTGCTCGGTGGGCGTGGTCGCGGCCAAGGAGCACTTCGACGATCGTGGCGCCGACCTGGATGCCCTGCTGCAGGGTTTTATCGCCGAAACCCCGAGCCTGGCCAAAGTCCTGGAGAACGCCGTCTGGGATACCCCGGCGCGGACCATCGGCGGCTACTCGGCCAACGTCAGCACCTTGCACGGCCCAGGCTTTGCCTTGCTGGGCAACGCGGCGGAATTCCTCGACCCGGTATTCTCTTCGGGCGTGACCATCGCCATGCGCTCGGCCAGCATGGCCGCCGGGGTCCTGCATCGGCAGTTGCAGGGTGAAACCGTGGACTGGAACAACGAGTTCGCCGTGCCCCTGAAACGCGGCGTCGACACCTTCCGCTGCTACGTCGAAGGCTGGTACGCCGGCACCTTCCAGGACGTGATCTTTCACCCGGGCAGTTCACCGGAAATCCGCCGCATGATCAGTTCGATCCTCGCCGGCTACGCCTGGGACGAGCGCAACCCGTTCGTCAGCGAAGCTCGCCGCCGTCTGCGCATGCTCTCGGAAATCTGCGCACGGGAGCCGGTATGAACAGTTCTTCATCGCCTTACCTGAGCAGCAGTTACGTCGAGGAAACCCGCTTCGGCTTCTGGTTCCTGCGCAGCCACACCTGGCAGCATCACGTGTTGCGGGTGGCAATCAATGACCTGCGCTCGCTGTTCGACACCCCGCTGCCCGAGAACCCGGTGCTGCTGGACGCCGGTTGCGGCCAGGGCAAGTCGTTCCAGTACCTGCGACACGTGTTCGCCCCGCAGCGCCTGATCGGCCTGGATGCCGACCCTCACAGCCTGACTCTCAGCGGCGAGGAAGCCGCCCGGCACAACCTGCCGGTGGAACTGATCGGCAGCGACTGCGCAACCCTGCAAGTAGCGGACGCCAGCGTCGACCTGCTGTTCTGCCACCAGACGTTCCACCACCTGGTGGAGCAGGAAAAAGCCCTGGCCGAGTTCTACCGCGTGCTCAAGCCCGGGGGCTATCTGCTGTTCGCCGAATCCACCGAAGCCTACATCGACACCTGGGTGATTCGCTGGCTGTTCCGCCACCCGATGCACGTGCAGAAAAGCGCCGCCCAGTACCTGGACATGATTCGCCAACAAGGTTTTGAATTCGGCCCGCAGAACGTGTCTTATCCATACCTGTGGTGGAGCCGCGCCAAGGATTTCGGCCTGCTGGAACGTCTGCGCCTGCGCCAACCGCCGCCCGTGGGCCAGCGTGAAGAGACCCTGGTCAACGTGGTCGCACGCAAACCCCTGCCGAGTATTTCCGAGGAAGGTACCGCGCCATGATTCGCGTCTTGCTGGCCGCTTGTGTCCTGCTGCTGAGCGCTTGCGTCAGTCAGGCACCGCTGCCTGCCAGCACCCCGTCCCTGGCCTTGCCCCTGCAGTTGCTTATCCAGCGCCAGCAGGCCGAGCAGCGTCAGGACTGGCTGCTGGTGGTCCAAGCCGAGGGCCCGGGCCTGCGTTGGTCGCTGATGGACCCGCTGGGCATCCCCCTGGCGCGCCAGAAACTGCTCGACGGACAGTGGCAGGCCGATGGCTTGCTGCCGCCCAACCCGGAAGCCCGCGAGCTGTTCGCCGCCCTGTTGTTTGCCCTCACGCCTGAGGCTCAGGTGCCCGGCAACTACCCCCAGGCGCACCAGCAAGGCAGCCGGCGTGACCTCGGCCAACGCTGGCGGGTCCACTATCAACAACCTTTGGATTTCCAGTTGAACCTGCCCCAAGGCTTGCGTTACCACATTACCGCGCTCAGCGCCGGAAGCACCCCATGACGGCTTACCTGAATGCCCTCGGGGTGATCTGTGCCCTGGGTCGAAACCCGCAGGAAGTAGCCCGCAGCCTGTTTGCCGGCGACTGCTCCGGCCTGCGCGAAGAAGCCGGCTGGGTGCCCGAACGGCGACTGCCGGTGGCCGCCGTACGCGGCCCCCTGGCCAGCCTGCCGCCCCACCTTTCACCGCAGAACAGCCGCAACAACCAGCTGTTGCTGGAAGCCGCGCTGCAGATTCGCGACGACATCGAGCAAGCGATCCAGCGCCATGGCCGTGGGCGCGTCGGCATCGTCCTGGGCACCAGCACGTCGGGGATCGATGAAGCCAGCCGAGGCATCGCCCACTACCTGCGTGACCAGCACTTCCCGGCGGGCTACGACTACCAGCAGCAGGAGCTGAGCGCGCCGGCGAACTTCCTCGCCGACTGGCTGCAACTGAGCGGCCCGGCCTATGTGATTTCCACCGCCTGCACCTCCAGCGCCCGCGCCCTGCTGAGCGCCCGGCGCCTGCTGGACCTGGGCCTGTGTGACGCGGTGCTGTGCGGCGGCGTGGACAGCCTGTGCAAGCTGACCCTCAACGGTTTCTCGGCCCTGGAAGCGGTGTCCGAACAACGCTGCAACCCGTTCTCGGCCAACCGCAATGGCATCAACATTGGCGAGGCAGCGGTGCTGTTCCTGATGACCCGCGAGTGCCACGAGCAACCGGCCATCGCCCTGCTTGGCGGCGGCGCAAGCTCCGACGCCCACCATATTTCTGCCCCGGAACCCAGTGGCCGCGGCGCCCTGCAAGCGATGCGCAAAGCCCTGGCCAACGCTGGCCTGCAACCGGCGCAGATCGACTACCTGAACCTGCACGGCACCGCCACGCAGCACAACGACGCCATGGAGAGCCTGGCGGTGGCTGAGCTGTTCCCGGACGGCGTGGCCTGTTCGTCGACCAAGCCCATGAGCGGCCATACCCTGGGCGCTGCTGGGGCCCTGGAAGCAGCCTTCTGCTGGCTGAGCCTGGGCCACGAAAACCCCGGGCGGCGCCTGCCGCCCCACGTCTGGGATGGGCAAGCAGATACCCAGTTGCCAGCCTTGCGCTGGGTAACCCCGGCCGACCAGCTGGCACCCGGCACACCGCGCCGCCTGATGAGCAACTCGTTTGCCTTCGGCGGCAACAACGTCAGCCTGATTATCGGAGACGCGCCATGATTGACTGGCCTCTCGCCGAACTGCTGCCCCACGCCGGCGACATGATCCTGATCGACCAGGTCTTGTCGTTTGACGAAGAGCAGATCCACACCCGTCTGCAGGTACGCCCCGGCGGCCTGTTCAACCGCGCCGACGGCAGCCTGCCGGCCTGGGTCGGCGTCGAGTTGATGGCCCAGAGCGTGGCCGCCTACGCCGGTTGCCGGGCCCGCCAGTTGGGCGAACCCGTGGCCCTGGGCTTCCTCCTGGGCACACGCAAGTTCGACTGCAATGTGGAGCATTTCCCGGCGGGCAGCGAATTGCTGATCCACGCCCAGCGCTCCCTGGAAGACGAAAACGGCATGGGCGTCTTCGAATGCCACATCACCGGCCCCGGCATTCAGGTGTCGGCCCGCTTGAACGTCTTCCGTCCGCCCCAGGCGGCCCAATACCTTGAGCAATCACCCGCTTCTTCTACAGGAACCTCGTCATGACTGAATCCGTACTGGTCACCGGCTCCAGCCGCGGCATCGGTCGCGCCATCGCCCTGCGCCTGGCCCAGGCCGGCTATGACCTGGTGCTGCATTGCCGCAGTGGCCGCAGCGACGCCGAAGCGGTCAAGGTCGAAGTCGAGGCCTTGGGCCGCACGGCGCGCATCCTGCAATTCGACGTGGCTGAACGGGCTGCCTGCAAGGCCATTCTCGAAGCCGATGTGGAAACCCACGGCGCCTACTACGGCGTGGTACTCAATGCCGGCCTGACCCGCGATGGCGCCTTTCCCGCGCTGAGCGAAAACGATTGGGATGAAGTGCTGCGCACCAACCTCGACGGTTTCTACAACGTGCTGCACCCGGTGATGATGCCCATGATTCGCCGTCGCGCGGCCGGGCGAATCATCTGCATCACCTCGGTCTCGGGGCTGATCGGCAACCGTGGCCAGGTCAACTACAGCGCTTCCAAGGCCGGCCTGATCGGCGCCGCCAAGGCCCTGGCCATCGAGCTGGGCAAGCGCAAGATCACCGTCAACTGCGTGGCTCCAGGGTTGATCGACACAGCGATGCTCGACGAGAACGTACCGGTGGAAGAACTGATGAAAATGATCCCGGCGCAGCGCATGGGCACCCCGGAAGAAGTCGCCGGTGCGGTGAACTTCCTGATGTCCGCCGAAGCCGCCTACATCACCCGCCAGGTGCTGGCAGTGAACGGAGGCCTGTGCTGATGAAGCGTGTCGTAGTCACCGGCATGGCCGGCATGACGTCCCTGGGCGGCGATTGGGACGCCATCTCGGCGAACTTTCGCGCCAACCGCAGCGGCATTCGGCGCATGGACGAGTGGGACCGTTTCACTGAATTGAACACGCGCCTGGCCGGGCCTATCGACGACTTCGTCGTGCCGGGCCACTGGACGCGCAAGCAACTGCGCAGCATGGGCCGCGTGTCGCGCCTGGCCGTGTGGGCGGCGGAGCAGGCATTGCAGGACGCGGGCTTGCTGGGTGACGAATCGATCAAGGACGGGCGCATGGGCGTTGCCTGTGGTTCATCCACCGGCAGCACCGACGAGATCAAGGCATTCGGCAATATGCTGCTGAACTCGGTGGCCGAGGGGCTCAACGCCAACTCCTACGTGCGCATGATGCCCCACACCACGGCGGCGAATATCAGCATCTTCTTTGGCCTGACCGGGCGCCTGATCCCCACGTCCAGCGCCTGCACCAGCGGGAGCCAGGGCATTGGTTATGCGTATGAGGCGATCAAGTTCGGCCGCCTGCCGCTGATGCTCGCCGGCGGCGCCGAAGAACTCTGCCCCACCGAAGCCATGGTGTTCGACGCGCTGTACGCCACCAGCCTGAAAAACGATGCGCCACAGACCAGCCCGCGCCCCTACGACAGCGGCCGCGATGGCCTGGTGATCGGTGAAGGCGGCGGCATGCTGGTGCTGGAAGAGCTGGAACACGCCTTGGCCCGGGGTGCACATATCCACGCGGAGCTGGTCGGTTTCGGCAGCAATGCCGACGGCCAGCACACCACGCGCCCGGAACAGAAAACCATGCGCCGAGCGATGGAGCTGGCCCTCGAAGACGCCGGCCTCGCGCCCTCGGCCATCGGCTACGTGAACGGCCACGGCACCGCCACCGAACAGGGCGACATCGCCGAAACCCTGGCCACCAGCAGCCTGTTCGGCAGCCAGATGCCCATCAGTTCGCAGAAGAGTTTCCTGGGCCACACCCTGGGTGCCTGCGGGGCCCTGGAGTCCTGGTTCAGCATCGAGATGCTCAACCGTGACCTGTACGTGCACACGTTCAACCTCGATCAGGTCGACCCGCGCTGCGGCGAACTGGACTACCTGCGCAACGAGTTTCGGCGGATGAGCAACGAGTACGTGATGAACAACAACTTTGCCTTTGGCGGTGTCAACACCTCGCTGATCTTCCGCCGCTGGTCCTGATACGCACGAACCCACTGGAGAAAATGGAATGTCTTCCCTGCTGCGCGCAACCCTGATGGTCCTGGCCCTGTTGAGCACTGTGGCCTGCACCAGCAAACCGCTGTACACCCCGAACCGGGTCATCCCGGCGAGCATTCACGCCGACCAGGAACAGGTGAAACAGTCGATCCTGAAAAACCTGGTGGCGCGCAAGTGGACGGTGCAGCGCATCAGCCCGAACCTGATCCAGGCCGAGATCACCGTGCGCGAGACATTCCACGTCGAGATCGACATCGACTACAGCGCCACGGACTACAAGATCGTCTACCGCGACAGCCGCGGGATGGACTACAAGGACGGCAAGATCCACAAAAACTACATTCGCTGGGTGCGCCTGCTGGACAAGGGCATCCTGCGGGATCTGCGTGACAAGCAGAACGAGCGGACCGCCCAGCAGCTGTCCGATGCGGCCCAAGCCAGCCCCGCGCCCAACTGATCGCTCGCCGTTGCCCCGGGCTGGTCACGGCCCGGGGCAGCGGCGATAGATACGTGCTTCGCCCCCTCTACCACGTCAAGGACATCACCATGCAATTCAAGACTCTGGCAGCTGCCGCCACCCTCCTGCTCTGCACCCTGCCCGGCGTCAGCCAGGCCCGTGATACGGCGCTGTACCTGCCATTCGACAAGGTTGTCGCTGAAGCCATCAGCACCGGCAAGATCGATGGCAGCGTGAAGTTCTACCTGGCCGGCAACAAGCCCGCCGGCAAAGTCAGCGTGATCAGCCCTGGCGCCGTGACCAACAAAAAGACCAACGCCTTCAACAAGTCCGACCAAGTGGCTTGCGAATGGGCCCTGCAGTCGGCGTTGATCACCCTGCACCAGGCGGCGAAAAAAGTCGGCGCCAATGCCGTGACCGACATCGCCAGCTTCTACAAGAGCAACGAGCGTAAAGACGCCAAGACCTACGAATGCCACGCCGGCGCGGTCATCGCCGGTGTTGCCCTGCGCGGCGACCTGTCCAAGGTGCAGTAAGACGGTTTGAGCCCACGGCTTGCCGCAACGACCCGGTGCTGATCGCCGGGCCGATTGCCGGCAAGCAGCCGCGGGGCGAACGTGCCCTAGGCGCTGATTTCAGTCTTGCGCGTGAGCAACTCGACAAACGCCTTGGCCATGGGCGAGTTCTGATCCGTACGCTGCACCAGCCACACCGCCGACATGGCCGCCGGGTCCAGCAACTTGCGATAGACCACGCCGTCGATGCGCATGCGCTGGTAGGACGCCGGCAACACCGACACCCCCAACCCGGCTGCCACCAGGCCGATGATGGTCATGGCTTCACCTGCTTCCTGGGCAAAATGCGGGGTAAACCCGGCCGCCCGGGCCAGGCTCAACAACTGCGCGTACAGGCCGCTGCCATAGCTGCGCGGGAAGAAGACAAAGGGCTCGTGGGCCAACACCGAGAGCTGCAAACCGTCTTCGCTGCCGATCACCAGCGGGTGCTTGGAACTGAGCACCGCCACCAGTGGCTCGCGGAGCAACTCCACCACACTCAAGGAATCGGGCAACGGCAAGGGCCGCATGATGCCGACCTGGATCGACTGGTCCACCAGGGCGTCCGCCACCTGGGTGCTGCTCATTTCCTGCAGGTTCAGGTGCACCGCCGGAAAGCGCTGGCGGAAGGAAAAGATCGCCTGGGGAATGGTTGAATTGAACGGCGCCGACGAGGTGAAGCCAATCTTCAGCTCGCCCAACTCGCCCAATTGCGCCCGCCGCGCCACGTCCGCCGCCTTGTCGACCTGAGCCAGGACCAAACGCGCCTCTTCCAGGAACAGCCGCCCGGCCTCACTGAGCTCGACCCGACGATTGGTACGCTCAAACAGCCGCGCCCCCACCTCTTGCTCCAAGGCCTGGATCTGCTGGCTCAAAGGCGGCTGGGAAATACCCAGCACCTGGGCCGCACGGCCGAAATGCAACTCTTCGGCGACGGCGATGAAGTAGCGCAGGTGACGCAATTCCATAAGAACCTCAATCAGTCGTAAAACCTATCAAACAGGTCGAACAATATATTGGAAAGAATCATTAGCCAGCTATATGCTTTTTTCCATTGCCTGACCGGCTGCGTCTCCCCGAGGTCCCCCGTGAAAACCGCTGTCGCCCCCCTGTCCCACGAAATTCCCCACAGGCCCCTGGACGAGCCGGCCGCGCCATTCAAGGAAAGCTACATCGAGAAAGGCACGCCGATGTTCATGCGCACGGTGCTGGCGCTGTTCTCCGGCGGTTTTGCCACCTTCGCCCTGCTCTACTGCGTGCAGCCGATGATGCCGCTGCTGTCCAAGGACTTCGCGATCAACGCAGCGCAAAGCAGCCTGATTCTTTCAGTGGCCACCGGCATGTTGGCCATCGGCCTGCTGATTACCGGGCCCATCTCCGATCGCATCGGCCGCAAGCCCGTGATGGTTGCCGCGCTGTTCGCCGCAGCGCTGTGCACCCTGGCCAGCGCCATGATGCCGAGCTGGCACGGGGTGCTGTTGATGCGCGCGCTGGTGGGCCTGTCCCTGAGCGGCCTGGCGGCGGTGGCCATGACCTACCTGAGCGAGGAAATCCACCCGCAGCACATCGGCCTGGCCATGGGCCTGTACATTGGCGGCAACGCCATCGGCGGCATGTGCGGACGCCTGATCACCGGGGTCTTGATCGACTTCGTCAGCTGGCACACCGCGATGCTGGTGATCGGCGGGCTGGCGCTGATCGCCGCGGCCGTGTTCTGGAAAATCCTCCCCGAATCCCGCAACTTCCGCGCCCGTTCGCTGCACCCGCGCAGCCTGCTGGAAGGCTTCACCCTGCACTTTCGCGATGCCGGGTTGCCGCTGCTGTTCCTTGAAGCCTTTGTGTTGATGGGCGCCTTCGTGACCTTGTTCAACTACATCGGCTATCGCCTGCTGGCCGAGCCGTATCACATGGACCAGGCCTTCGTCGGCCTGCTGTCGGTGGTGTACCTGTCGGGCATCTACAGCTCGGCGAAAATCGGTGCCCTGGCGGACCAACTCGGACGCCGCAAAGTGCTCTGGGCAACCATTGCCCTGATGCTCGCCGGCCTGGCCCTGACCCTGGTCACGCCGTTGCCACTGGTGATCATCGGCATGCTGATCTTCACCTTCGGCTTCTTCGGCGCCCATTCGGTGGCCAGTAGCTGGATCGGCCGCCGCGCCATCCAAGCCAAGGGCCAGGCGTCGTCGCTGTACCTGTTCAGCTACTACGCCGGCTCCAGCATCGCCGGCACCGCGGGCGGGGTGTTCTGGCACATGGCGGGCTGGAATGGCATCGGCCTGTTTATCGGCGCCCTGCTGCTGGTGGCGCTGCTGGTCGCGTTGAAACTGGCCAAGTTGCCGCCGTTGTAAGACCCGGCCTGTATAGGGGCTGGCCTGCCAGCAACGGCGTCCGCCAGGTAGATACACGTTTCAAAGGCCCATTCGCTGGCAAGCCGGCGCCGACAAAAGTGACCGCCAATGAAAACGCCCGGCATGAGCCGGGCGTTTTTTTATTGGGTGGCGCTTATACGTGGTATTGCGCCGACAACTCGTGAACCGCCTCCAGGAAGGCCCCTGCATGCTCCGGTTTCACTTCCGGGGTAATGCCGTGGCCCAGGTTGAATACGTGGCCGCTGCCTTGGCCGTAGCTGGCGAGGATGCGTGCCACTTCGGTACGGATGGCTTGCGGGTTCGCGTAGAGCACGGTGGGGTCCATGTTGCCTTGCAGGGAGACTTTGCTACCGACGCGGCGACGGGCCTCTCCGAGGTCGCAGGTCCAGTCCAGGCCCAGGGCGTCGGCACCGGCATCGGCGATGCTTTCCAGCCACAGGCCGCCGCCTTTGGTGAACAGGATCACCGGCACTTTGCGCCCGTCGTGCTCGCGGATCAGGCCGTTGACGATCTTGCGCATGTAGGCCAGGGAGAACTCCTGGTAGGCCGCCGCCGAGAGGCTGCCGCCCCAGCTGTCGAAGATCTGCACCGCCTGCGCGCCGGCCATGATCTGGCCATTGAGGTAGCTGGTGACCGATTGCGCCAACTTGTCCAGCAGCAGGTGCATGGCTTGCGGGTTGTCGTAGAGCATGGCCTTGGATTTACGGAAATCCTTCGACGAGCCGCCTTCGACCATGTAGGTGGCCAGGGTCCAGGGGCTGCCGGCGAAACCGATCAGGGGCACACGACCATTGAGTTCGCGACGAATGGTGCTGACCGCGTCCATCACATAACCCAAGTCTTTGTGCGGATCGGGGATCGGCAGGGCTTCGATGTCGGCCAGGGTGCTGACCACTTTCTTGAAGCGCGGACCTTCGCCGGTTTCAAAGTACAGGCCTTGGCCCATGGCGTCGGGAATGGTCAGGATGTCGGAGAAGAGGATCGCCGCATCCAGCTGTGGATAGCGGTCCAGAGGCTGCAGAGTGACTTCACAGGCGAACTCCGGGTTCATGCACAGGCTCATGAAGTCACCGGCGTTGGCACGGCTGGCGCGGTACTCGGGCAGGTATCGCCCGGCCTGACGCATCATCCACACCGGGGTGACGTCTACGGGTTGCTTGAGCAGGGCACGAAGGAAACGGTCGTTCTTCAGGGCAGTCATGTCGGCATCCGGAAAAAAAGTGGGGGCATTTTCTCAGAGCGAGATGCAGAAGGACAGCCACAAGTGACTAGCTACAAGCTGCAAGTTCAAAGCGCGGTTGCTTCACTTGCAGCTTGTAGCTTGAAACTTGCCGCTGGGGTCTTTAGACCCCTAGATAATCCAGGATGCCTTCGGCGGCGTTGCGGCCTTCGAAGATCGCCGTCACCACCAGGTCGGAACCGCGCACCATGTCGCCACCGGCGAAGATTTTCGGGTTGCTGGTCTGGTGCTTGTACTGACCTTGTTCCGGGGCTACAACGCGGCCCTGGCTGTCGGTCTGGATTTCAAACTGCTCAAACCACGGCGCCGGGCTTGGGCGGAAGCCGAAGGCGATGACCACGGCGTCGGCCGGGATGATCTCTTCAGAACCGGGGATCGGCTCAGGGCTGCGACGGCCACGGGCGTCCGGCTCGCCGAGACGGGTCTCGACCACCTTCACGCCTTCGACGCGGTCTTCGCCAACAATGGCGATCGGCTGGCGGTTGTAGAGGAATTTCACGCCTTCTTCCTTGGCGTTCTTCACCTCTTTGCGCGAGCCGGGCATGTTCGCTTCGTCACGACGATAGGCGCAGGTCACCGACTTGGCGCCCTGACGGATCGAGGTGCGGTTGCAGTCCATCGCGGTATCGCCACCGCCCAGTACCACAACCTTCTTGCCCTTCATGTCGACGAAGTCTTCCGGCGACTTTTCAAAGCCCAGGTTGCGGTTGACGTTGGCGATCAGGAAGTCCAGCGCGTCGTAGACGCCCGGCAGGTCCTCACCGGCAAAGCCGCCCTTCATGTAGGTGTAGGTGCCCATGCCCATGAACACGGCATCGTATTCGGCGAGCAGTTGCTCCATGGTCACGTCTTTGCCGATTTCGGTGTTCAGGCGGAACTCGATGCCCATGCCGGTGAACACTTCACGACGGTTGCTCAGTACGGTTTTTTCCAGCTTGAACTCGGGGATGCCGAAGGTCAGCAGGCCGCCGATTTCCGGGTTCTTATCGAACACCACCGGAGTCACACCGCCACGCACCAGCACGTCGGCACAGCCCAGGCCGGCCGGGCCCGCGCCAATGATGGCCACGCGCTTGCCGGTCGGCTTGACCTTGGACATGTCCGGGCGCCAGCCCATGGCGAAGGCGGTGTCGGTGATGTACTTCTCCACCGAACCAATGGTCACCGCGCCGAAACCGTCGTTCAGGGTGCAGGCACCCTCGCACAGACGGTCCTGCGGGCAGACCCGGCCGCAGACTTCCGGCAGGGTGTTGGTCTGGTGCGACAGCTCGGCGGCGGCGAGGATGTTGCCCTCGGCCACCAACTTGAGCCAGTTGGGAATGAAGTTGTGCACTGGGCACTTCCATTCGCAATACGGGTTGCCGCAACCCAGGCAGCGGTGGGCCTGATCGGCCGAATGCTGGGGTTTGAAGGGTTCGTAGATTTCCACGAACTCTTTCTTGCGTTGACGCAACAGTTTCTTCTTCGGGTCTTTACGTCCGACCTCGATGAACTGGAAGTCGTTATTGAGACGTTCGGCCATGTTCAGGAACCTCTTTACGACAGCCTCAAGCGACAAGCTTCAAGCTGCAAGACAATCACATTAAGTCGGCACACCGCGCACGAGCGTCAAGCTTGTCGCTTGAGGCTCGTAGCCTGCAGCTGCGTTACTGCGGATTCGCACGAGTACTGGAGAGCAGGGACTTCAAGCTCGCCGCCTTGGGCTTGACGAGCCAGAAGCGCCGCAAGTAGTCGTCGAGGTTCTCGGCCAGGTTACGGCCCCACTCGCTGTTGGTTTCCTCGACATACTCGTCCAGCACGCGCTGCAGGTGGCTGCGATAGGCTTCCATCGCTTCGCCGCTGATCCGTTGGATTTCCACCAGTTCGTGGTTGACCCGGTCAACGAAGGTGTTGTCCTGGTCGAGCACGTAGGCGAAACCGCCGGTCATGCCTGAGCCGAAGTTGTAACCGGTCTTGCCCAGTACGGCGACGAAACCACCCGTCATGTACTCGCAGCAGTGATCGCCAGTGCCTTCCACCACGGTGTGGGCACCGGAGTTACGCACGGCGAAACGCTCACCTGCGGTGCCGGCGGCGAACAGCTTGCCGCCCGTGGCGCCGTAGAGGCAGGTGTTGCCGATAATGGCGCTGTCCTGAGTCTTGTAGACGCTGCCGGCAGGCGGAACGATCACCAGCTTGCCGCCGGTCATGCCCTTGCCCACGTAGTCGTTGGCGTCGCCTTCCAGGTACATGTTCAAGCCACCGGCGTTCCACACACCAAAGCTCTGACCGGCAGTGCCCTTGAAGCGGAACGTGATCGGCGCCTTGGCCATGCCTTGGTTGCCATGGCGCTTGGCGATTTCGCCGGAGATCCGCGCGCCGATGGAACGGTCGCAGTTGCAGATGTCCAGGGCAAAATCAGCGCCGCTCAGGTCGTTGATCGCCGGCAGGGCCATGCTGACCATTTTCTCGGCCAGCAAGCCTTTGTCGAACGGCGGGTTGCGGTCCACTTGGCAGAACTGAGGCTTGTCCGCCGGGATGTGGTCGCTGCCCAGCAACGGGGTCAGGTCCAGGTGGTTCTGCTTGGCGGTCTGGCCTTCGAGGATGTCCAACAGGTCGGTACGACCGATCAGCTCTTCGAGGGAGCGCACGCCCAGCTTGGCCAGCCACTCACGGGTTTCTTCGGCGACGTAGGTGAAGAAGTTCACCACCATGTCGACGGTGCCGATGTAGTGGTCCTTGCGCAGCTTCTCGTTCTGCGTCGCAACGCCAGTGGCGCAGTTGTTCAGGTGGCAGATGCGCAGGTATTTGCAGCCCAGGGCGATCATCGGCGCGGTACCGAAGCCGAAGCTTTCGGCGCCGAGGATGGCCGCCTTGATCACGTCGAGGCCGGTTTTCAGGCCGCCGTCGGTCTGTACCCGAACCTTGCCGCGCAGGTCGTTGCCGCGCAGGGTCTGGTGGGTTTCAGCCAGGCCCAGTTCCCACGGCGCGCCAGCGTACTTGATCGAAGTCAGCGGCGAAGCGCCGGTGCCGCCGTCGTAGCCGGAGATGGTGATCAGGTCGGCATAGGCCTTGGCCACACCGGCGGCGATGGTGCCCACGCCGGCTTCTGCTACCAGTTTCACCGAGACCAGCGCCTGCGGATTGACCTGTTTCAGGTCAAAAATCAGCTGCGACAAGTCTTCGATGGAGTAGATGTCGTGGTGCGGCGGAGGCGAGATCAGGGTCACGCCCGGTACCGCATAACGCAGCTTGGCGATCAGGCCGTTGACCTTGCCGCCAGGCAGCTGGCCACCTTCACCGGGCTTGGCGCCCTGGGCCACTTTGATCTGCAGCACTTCGGCGTTGACCAGGTATTCCGGGGTCACACCAAAACGGCCGGTGGCCACTTGTTTGATCTTCGAGCTCTTGATGGTGCCGTAGCGCGCCGGGTCTTCACCGCCTTCACCGGAGTTGGAACGCGCACCCAGGCGGTTCATGGCTTCGGCCAGGGCTTCGTGGGCTTCCGGCGACAGTGCGCCCAGGGAAATACCCGCGGAGTCGAAACGCTTGAGGATCGATTCCAGCGGTTCGATTTCGCTGATTGCCAGCGGCGTGTCCAGGGTTTTCACCTGGAACAGGTCACGGATCATCGACACCGGACGGTTGTCCACCAGCGCGGTGTATTCCTTGAACTTGGCGTAGTCGCCCTGCTGTACGGCGGCTTGCAGGGTGTTGACCACGTCCGGGTTGTAAGCGTGGTACTCGCCACCGTGGACGAACTTCAGCAGGCCGCCTTGCTGGATCGGCTTGCGCGCGCTCCAGGCTTCGGTGGCCAGGGCTTTCTGCTCGGCTTCGATGTCGACGAAACGCGCACCCTTGATGCGGCTCGGCACGCCACGGAAGCTCAACTCACAGACTTCCTCGGACAGGCCGATGGCCTCGAACAGCTGCGCACCGCGGTAGGACGCGATGGTGGAGATGCCCATCTTCGACAGGATCTTCAGCAGGCCCTTGGTGATGCCTTTACGGTAGTTCTTGAACACCTCATAGAGGTCGCCCAGCACTTCACCGGTACGGATCAGGTCGCCCAGCACTTCGTAGGCCAGGAACGGATAGACCGCCGAAGCACCAAAACCGATCAGCACGGCAAAGTGATGGGGATCGCGAGCGGTGGCGGTCTCGACCAGGATGTTGGAGTCGCAACGCAGGCCCTTCTCGGTCAGGCGGTGGTGTACCGCGCCGGTGGCCAGGGATGCGTGGATCGGCAACTTGCCCGGAGCGATATGACGGTCGCTGAGGACGATCTGGGTACGACCGGCACGGACGGCTTCTTCCGCCTGGTCGGCAACATTGCGGATCGCCGCTTCCAGGCCAAAGCTTTCGTCGTAGTTCAGTTCGATGACCTGACGCTCGAAGCCCGGGCGGTCGAGGTTCATCAGCGAACGCCACTTGGCCGGGGAGATCACTGGCGAACTGAGGATCACCCGCGAGGCGTGCTCAGGCGATTCCTGGAAGATGTTGCGCTCGGCACCGAGGCAGATTTCCAGGGACATGACGATGGCTTCGCGCAGCGGGTCGATCGGCGGGTTGGTGACCTGCGCGAACTGCTGACGGAAGTAGTCGTAGGGCGTGCGCACGCGCTGGGACAGCACGGCCATCGGCGTATCGTCGCCCATGGAACCCACGGCTTCGTAGCCTTGTTCGCCAAGCGGACGCAGCACCTGGTCACGCTCTTCGAAGGTGACCTGGTACATCTTCATGTACTGCTTGAGCTGGTCGACGTCGTAGAAGGCCGAACCGTGGTCGTTGTCTTCCATGGTCGCCTGGATGCGCAGGGCGTTCTTGCGCAGCCATTGCTTGTACGGATGACGAGACTTCAAGCGGTTGTCGATGGCGTCGGTGTCGAGGATCTGCCCGGTTTCGGTGTCCACGGCAAAGATCTGGCCCGGACCGACACGGCCCTTGGCGATGACGTCTTCAGGCTGGTAGTTCCAGACGCCGATTTCCGATGCCAGGGTGATGAAACCGTTCTTGGTGGTGACCCAACGCGCCGGGCGCAGGCCGTTACGGTCGAGCAGGCAGACGGCATAGCGGCCGTCGGTCATGACCACGCCAGCCGGGCCATCCCACGGCTCCATGTGCATCGAGTTGTACTCGTAGAACGCACGCAGATCCGGGTCCATGGTTTCGACGTTCTGCCACGCTGGCGGAATGATCATCCGCACGCCACGGAACAGGTCGATGCCACCGGTGACCATCAGTTCCAGCATGTTGTCCATGCTGGAGGAATCGGAACCCACGCGGTTGACCAGCGGGCCGAGTTCTTCCAGATCCATCAGATCGTTGGTGAACTTGGTGCGACGGGCCTGGGCCCAGTTGCGGTTGCCGGTGATGGTGTTGATCTCGCCGTTGTGGGCGAGGAAGCGGAATGGCTGGGCCAGCGGCCATTTCGGCAGGGTGTTGGTGGAGAAACGCTGGTGGAACACGCAGATCGCGGTTTGCAGGCGCGGGTCACCGAGGTCCGGATAGAAGGCGGCCAGGTCGGCCGGCATCATCAGGCCTTTATAGATGATGGTCTTGTGGGAAAAGCTGCAGATGTAGTGGTCGGTGTCGGCGGCGTTGGCCACAGAAGAGCGACGACGGGAGCTGAACAGCTTGATGGCGAAATCCTGATCGCTCAGGGCGTCACCACCGATGAACACTTGCTCGATCTGCGGCAGGCGCTCCAGGGCAAGACGCCCGAGCACGCTGGTGTCGATCGGCACTTTGCGCCAGCCCACCAGTTGCAGGCCGGCAGCCAGGATCTCGCGGTTCATGTTCTCGCGAGCGGCTTCGGCCTTCACCGGATCCTGGTTGAAGAACACCATGCCCACAGCGTATTGCTTGGGCAGGTCGTGGCCGAAGTGTTCCTTGGCAATGGCGCGCAGGAACAGATCGGGCTTTTGCATCAGCAGACCGCAACCGTCACCGGTCTTGCCGTCTGCGTTGATCCCACCGCGGTGGGTCATGCAGGTCAGGGCCTCAATGGCCGTTTGCAACAGGGTATGACTGGGTTCGCCCTGCATATGGGCTATCAGGCCGAAACCGCAGTTATCCTTGAATTCATCTGGTTGGTACAGACCTGCTTTCATAGACACTTTCTCACCAGGCTGCCCCTTATCGAGGCAAATTTCTTTTCAATTCAACCGGTTACCTTCCACGCCGAACGTACGCCAGCTTTGCGGGGGCAAAAGGGAGGTCATTGTACACACGGACACAAACACCCACAAATTTAGCGACGAAATGTCGTAAATTTATGTCGCATATATGAACGTTTTAAAGCGATACGCTGTGCTAGTCAAAAAAGTTTTGATTTTGACTGCTACGACTCAAAAACTACTGTGACGCAGACACCACAAGGCACGCGGCCTGGAGGGCAGCATGCCTTTGCGGAAATTTTGAGGTTGCCGGGAGGGGCGGCCCGGGTAAGGCCGCCGGATCTTCAGCGAGTTGTTGCCAGTTCTTGTTGAACGCTAGCGACAGTGCGAGGCCAAGGTTTACCAGCCTGAACCTTCGCTGGCAAGGATTTGATGGCATTTACCGCTGCATCGCGGTTGGAGAAGTTACCGTAAGTGATCACATACAGCGGCTTGCCGTTGAGGACTTTCTTGAAGTAACGGTACTCGCCGCCCTGCTCCTTGACGAAATTCTGGGCTGTGGTTTCCGAGCTGGTGCCGAGGATCTGCACCACGTAGTTACCCGGTGCCTGGCCGGCGTACCAGCTGCCACCGGCGGCCTTGGCCACGGTGACCGGTTTCTCGGCAGGAGCAGGCTTGGCGGCCGCAGCCGGTTTCTCAACAGGCTTGGCGACAGGCGCCGGCTTGGCAGTGGCGACCTGAGTCGGTGCCGGCGTTGGACGTGCAGCCGGAGTCGGTGCCGGACCTGCTGCCACGCCCGCGGGTGGCGCAGTGCTGGTCACAGTCGGCGGTACAGCGCTGGAGCCTTCCACCGGTACGCCGTCGTCACCCTCAGTGATGCCACCCGCTTCTTCCGCCAGCGGCCCACGCATCACCGGTTGCGACTGCCCTACCAGCGGCAGCGGCATCGGTTGCGAAGAGCCGGCGAACTCGACTGCAGGGTTGCCACCGCTGTTTGGCGTCGGCGTCTGCCCCAGGGGCAACTGCGCCTGCTCGGTGGCGGGAGTACCGCTGGTCGGTGCTTTGCTGCGGCCCGGCATCAACCAGGCGGCGGCCACCGCGACCACCACAACAGCGGAGATGGCCAATACGTGTTTCTTCGGCATGTTGAACCCCATACTTGGACGCTTGACCGCGGAGCGGCTGGCAATCATGGCTTCGATCATTGCATCCCGAGCGACCTGATTGATGGTTCCAGGCCAGCCATCGGAGCTTTCGTGAATATCACTGATCTGATCCGCGGAGAAAAGTTCGATACCCTGGCCGGCACCTTCAAGACGCTGGGCCAGGTATTCGCGGGTTTCTTCTTCGCTGTAGGGCTGTAATTCGATGACGTGGAAGCGCTCTTCCTCGGCACTCAACTGGTCCAGGACGGCGATCAGCGACGACTCACCGAACAGGAACACATGGGGGCGCCCTTCCGGTGCGCCCGCCGCCAACGCCAGCAAGGTCTCGAGGGCCGATTCATCCAACTGCTCGGCATCATCCACCAGCAGATAGACTTCCTGACCGGTCAGCGCCAACTGCACCACCTGGGCCAGAATCGCACCGATCTCAGCCTGGGCGACGTTCAACGCCTGGGCCACTTGACGCAGCACACCGGCGGCGTCACCGGCACCACGAGCGGACACTACCACGCTCTGTACCGACTGCTTATTGGTGCTGGCGACCAGCGCCTGGCGCAGCAGGGTCTTGCCACTGCCTTGCGGGCCAGTGACCACCAGCAACAACTGGCTGTAACGCGCCAGGTGATGCAATTGACCCAACACCGGCTTGCGTTGCGCAGGAAAGAATTTGAAACCCGGGACCCGTGGAGCGAAAGGGTCGTGGCTCAACTGGTAATGGCCGAGGAAAGCCTCGTCGGCGTGCAAACTAGTCATCGTGATCTTATTAACCTTTAAGCTGAGCCAGGGCGCGGTAGTCCGCTCCCAGCGTGGCCTGTAAAACCTCTTTCGGATAATCGTCGGTCACTACGGCTTCGCCCATGCGGCGCAACAGCACCAGACGCAAACGACCGTCGATCACTTTCTTGTCAATTGCCATGTGTTCGAGAAAATCTGCCTCAGTCATCTCCTCAGGCGGGATGACCGGCAGGCCCGCACGCTGGAACAGGCGAATACCGCGATCGCGCTCCTGGCTGGAGATCCAGCCTAGGCGCGCGGACATTTCCAGGGCCATGACGGTGCCGGCAGCCACCGCTTCACCATGCAGCCACACGCCATAACCCATGTGAGTTTCGATGGCGTGGCCAAAGGTGTGGCCCAGGTTCAAGGTGGCGCGCACCCCGGACTCACGCTCATCAGCCCCAACCACCGCCGCCTTGGCCGCGCAAGAGCGCTGGATGGCATAGGTCAGCGCAGGCTGGTCGAGTGCCCGCAAGCGGTCGACGTTTTCTTCCAGCCAAGTGAGAAACGGCTCATCACAGATCAGGCCGTACTTGATGACTTCCGCCAGGCCCGCGGAAAGCTCGCGTGCTGGCAAAGTATTGAGGCTGGCGGTATCGACCAGCACCACATTGGGCTGATAGAAGGCTCCGACCATGTTCTTGCCCAGGGGATGGTTGATCCCGGTCTTGCCGCCCACCGACGAGTCCACTTGGGACAACAGGGTGGTGGGGATCTGGATAAAGTCCACGCCGCGCTGATAGCAAGCAGCGGCAAAACCGGCCATGTCGCCGATCACACCGCCGCCCAGGGCGATGATGGTGGTACGACGGTCGTGCCGGGCAGTGAGCAGGCCATCGAAAATCAGTTGCAGGGTTTCCCAGTTCTTGAAGGCTTCGCCATCGGGCAACACCACCGAGATCACCGAGAATTGCCCAAGGCTGCGGGTCAGACGCTCAAGGTACAGCGGCGCGACGGTTTCATTGGAAATGATCGCCACTTGCCGCCCGGCGATATGTGGCACCAGCCACTCGGGCTGATCCAACAAACCTTCGCCAATATGAATCGGGTAGCTGCGCTCGCCGAGATCGACCTTAAGTGTCTGCATGTGTCCCCACAATGAAGATGGAAGCAGGCGCCCTGCCCCACATTAAACGACGGGCAGTGCCTGGTTTTCTGACGCTGCCTGATAGCCTTGCGCCACATCCCAGAGGGCTTGCGACGCGTCGGCGAGGATAGCGCATTTCGCCCGCGGCATTAACGGGGAGGAAGCTGCTGCAAGCGCTCCAGTATGTCCAGCACCACCATTCGCGGCGGCCGCTCATCGGTTTCCACCACCAGATCAGCGATTTCCCGATACAGCGGATCGCGAATGGCCAGCAGGTCACGCAGGGTCTTGGCCGGATCGGCGGTGCGCAACAGGGGACGATTGCGGTCCCGTGCCGTGCGCCCTACCTGCTGCTCGACGGAGGCATGCAGATAAACCACTCGACCGCCCTCGTGCAGGGCTCGTCGATTGGCATCACGCATCACTGCGCCGCCGCCCGTGGCCAGGACCACACCGTCGGATGCGCACAGCTCGGCGATCATCGCCTCTTCGCGATCACGAAAGCCGGGTTCGCCTTCCTTATCGAAGATCCACGGGATATTGGCGCCCGTGCGCAGTTCAATTTCCTTATCGGAATCTTTGAATGGCAGGCGCAGCTCTTTGGCCAGCAAGCGACCAATGGTGCTTTTGCCAGCCCCCATTGGCCCAACAAGAATCAAATTTCGCACAGAATCAACGACTCACAGCAATCGCCTGGTTGTTCATGATACGTGGAGTGAGAAATACCAGCAGCTCGGATTTTTTCTCCGACACCACGTCACGCCGGAAAAGGCGGCCAAGATACGGCACATCGCCAAGAAATGGCACTTTATCTACAACCTTACTTTGGGTATTTGAAAAAACCCCACCGATGACAATGGTCGAGCCATCGTTGACCAGGACCTTGGCATTGACCTCGTTCTTCTTGATAGGCGGCACCTCCTGGACCTTGTTCAGGTAATCCGGCTCATCCTTGGTCACCTTGACCTCCATGATCACCCGGTTGTCCGGGGTGATCTGCGGCGTGACCTCCAGGGACAGCGATGCCTCCCGGAAGGACACCGAGGTAGCCCCGCTGGAGCTGGCTTCCTGAAAGGGAATTTCGGTGCCTTTGAGAATTCTCGCGGTCTCCTTGTCGGCCGTGACCACCTTGGGCTGGGAGACGATCTCGCCATTGCCGCTTTTTTCCATGGCGCTCAGCTCCAGGTCCAGCAGGACATTGTCAGTGATATAGGCCACGCCGATACCCGAGGTACTGGCCGCAACCCCCAAGTCGACGAACGGGGCGTTAACCAGTCCGCTGCCCGGCGTGCCAATGCTCGAACCACCCGCACCGCCCTGGCTTCCGGACAAATTCCAGCCGCCCTTGCCTCGCCACGAACCACCCCAGCGCACCCCCAGGCTTTTGTCGAAGTCGACGTTGGCCTCGACAATCCGCGCCTCGATCATCACTTGGCGCACCGGGATGTCCAGCTGGGCAAGAATGCGGCGCAACTCATCGAGACGGTCCTGGGTCTGCAGGGCAATGATGTTGTTGGTCCGCTCATCGACGGCTATCGAACCCCGCTCATCGGGTGCTTCTCCTCCACGGGTCACGGACTGGAATAACTGGGCAATGTCTGAGGCGTTGGCGTAGTTGACCTGCAACAACTCGCGACGCAAGGGCGCCAGGTCTTCAAGCTGCCGGTGCAATTGCAGCTCCTGACGCTCGCGGGCGATGATCTCGTCCACGGGCGCCACCAGCAATACGTTGCCGACCATGCGCTGATCGAGCCCCTTGCTCTTGAGCACCAGATCCAGGGCCTGATCCCAAGGCACATCGCGTAAACGCAACGTAATGCCGCCTTGCACCGTGTCGCTGGCCACCAGGTTGAGCCCGGTGAAGTCAGCGATCAGTTGCAGCACCGCCCGCACCTCAATGCCTTGAAAGTTCAGCGACAGCTTGTCCCCGCTGTACGCCTTGTGCTCCATCGTGCGCGATGCCCCAGCCACCACACTCACCTCTGGCACTTGGGGAGTAGCAGTTGCACTCGGCGACACCAGCATTGCTGTCCATAGCGCTGCGCCAAGAGCGAAAAGAAACCTGTTCATAAAGAAGTCCCACTAAACGTGCTCTTTCAAGGAAATGACCCGTGATCGCTCCAGCCAGGCACCCGCTCCATCGGGAACCCTCTCGATCACCTCCACCTGAACTTCACTGATTGCGACGACCTGCCCGTGATTGCGTCCCAAGTAGTCACCGACCATCAACCGATGCACCCCACCCGCACCGCGCAGCAGGGCAAACACCCCCGCCGCATTGGCAAGGGTGCCGACCATTTCGAACTGCTCAATATCGAAACCCTCGAGATAGGCCTTGCGGCGCGCCGGGTCGGACCCAAAGCGGTTCACGCCCTGATGAGCCACGACGGACGCCCTGGACTGAAAGGGGCTACGCAGCCCACCAGCGGCATAAACAAAAGAGGGGGACGTGCGGATTGACGGTGCGGCCTCGATCTCACCCGGCGCCTGCATGCGCATCCGCTGTATCTCAGCATCAAGATCACTGAAGTCATTGGCACCACAACCAAGCAAACCAGCGCACAGCCATCCGGCAATCAAGACGCGAGCGAACTTCATGACGACTCGCCTCGATCGCTGTAACGGTAAGTCCTGGCCTGGATGCTCATGCGCAAGCGCGAGCCGTTACCGGGCTCCAGCGGCTCTATCTCGAAGTCATGCAAGGTGATGATCCGCGGCAGACTGGCCACGCCACTGACGAAGGCGGCCAGATCATGATAAGCACCGCTGAGGGTGATCCGGATCGGCAGCTCCAGGTAAAACGGCCGAGGCACCCCGGGCTGCACCTTGAAGGCCTCGAACACCAGACCATTGCCCAAGCCGACACGAGTGATGTCTTCCAGCACGCCCGGTATTTCGCTGTCACTGGGCAATTGCCCCACCAACACCGCGAAGTCAGTCGCCATGACCTGCAACTGCTCTTGGTAGCGCTCAAGGTTGGCGCCCTGCAGCGCCTTGGCGGCGAACTGCTGCTTGAGCGCCACCTCCTCGGCCCGACGCTGATCGAGCTGCACCAAAGGAACCGCCAGGAACACTCCGTAACCAACCGCTAACACCAGCAGCGCCAGCAACAGCCCGACAGCGGCCTTGCCCATGGCCGGCAGCGCGCCGATGTTTTCTCTGTCCAGGCTAACCACTCCCAACCATGCCCACACGCTCATGGCGTCGCCCCCGTGAAAGGCGCCAGGACTGGGTGCACCGTCAGTTGAAACCCATAGGCCGACTCAGACGGGGAAGCCTCTGCGGCTTGAACCTCCGACAGGCTGGGGGCCGCGAACCAGGCGGAGGCCTGCAGATTACGCAGCAACGCCGACACCCGATGATTGGACTCGGCCACACCACTGAGGGTCAGGGTTTGATCCACCAGGCTGACGCGCCTGAAATGCACCCCATCAGGCAGGGTGCGAACCAACTGATCGAAGATTCGGGGGCTGATCAGTCGGTTGTTCTTCAGCCCTTCGATCACCTGCATCCGCTCCAGCAACTGCTGACGCTGCGCCTTGACTTCATCGAGCCTGAGCAGCCGCTCATCGAGCCGGGCATGCTCCCGGGCCAGGTACTGGTTACGCGCCACTTGCCGCTCAATGGCGCTACCGATAAAACGCTCGGCAAGCAGGATGCTTCCGGCCGCCACCAACAGCAGCATGAGTAACGCCCCATAGAACTGCCGGCGGCGCTGCTCACGTCGTTCATCGCGCCAAGGCAGCAGGTTGATCAGAGCCATCACTCAAAGCCTCTCAAGGCCAGCCCACAGGCGATCAACAACCCCGAAGCATCACGCTGTAACGCCTCGGCATCGACCCGACCGCCCATCGACATCCCAACAAACGGGTTGGCAACTCTGGCCTGCACGCCCAACTGCACCTCAACCAGAGGCGCCAAGCCCTGGAGCACCGCACTGTCACCCGCCAGCAGCAGGCAATCCAGCGGATGCGACTCAAGGGACTCGGCAAACAACTGCAACGCACGCGAGGCTTGTTGCAACAGCTCAGCCTCGCAGGGTTGCAACACGGCCTGGGAACAATCACCCGGCAAGCTTGCGAGAAGCGGGCCCTGAGGCACTGCCTCCAGAGCGGACTGCGCCCGTTGAAACCCGCCAGTTACTTGCTCACGGCTATAGATGACGCGCCCATGGTGCAGCACGCTGAGGGTCGTGGTACTGGCGCCGATGTCCAGCAATCCCACCATCCGCAGCTCCGCTGCACCCGGCAGAGACTGGAGCAACAGATGACAGCTGCGCTCCAGCGCCAACGTCTCGATATCCACCAGACGAGCCGTCAGCCCAGCCAAACCCAACACCGCCTCACGGGCCTCGACATGCTCGATGCGGCAAGCCGCCAGCAGCACCTCGACCCGCTGAGGGTTGCCCGGAAAGGGGCCCTGGACCGCGAAGTCCAAGGCCACGTCTTCCAAGGGATAGGGAACGTATTGAGCCGCTTCGACCCTGACCTGGCTTTCCAGGGCGTCATCATCCAGGTCGGCGGGCATCTCAATCCGTTTGCTGATGACGGCAGACCCGGCCACCGCCGCTGCCGCGTTTCTCTGGGTGGAAGTACTTTTAAGCAGGGCCCGGGACAGGGCCGCACCTACGACCTCAAGCTCGACAATGCGCTGTTCGATTACCGCGCCGGACGGCAACGCCTCCACTGCGTAGGCCTCGACCCGAAAGCCCTGGCCGCTGCGGCTCAGTTCAAGCAGCTTGACCGAGGCGGAACCAATATCGACTCCCAGCAGGGAACTCGACTTTTTACCGATGAGTCCAAGCACCACTATTTCCCCATGTCTATCCGTGACTTACGGGTGACTCAATGCCCATTGCACCCAGCGTTGCGCCTTGAGACCCGGGCAACTGACGCCTTCGGCGGAAAAATGCTTATAATGCCCAGCGTTTTTTTCCGCTTTTACCTGCTGCGTGGGTCGATCCCTGATTACCGTGAATCCCCTGACGCCTAATTCATTCCCTGCCCTGGAAATCCAAAAGCCTTGATTCGTCTGCTGAAGTTTTTCGGATGGTCCATCGTCGCTGTGTTCTGCGGGCTGCTCCTCGCTCTGAGCGGCGCGTATCTCTATCTTAGTCCTGGCCTTCCTTCGGTAGAGGCCCTTAGAAGTATCCAGTTGCAGATTCCCCTGCGGGTCTACAGCAGCGACAACAAATTGATCGCAGAATTTGGCGAAATGCGGCGCAATCCCATACTTTTCGCGGACATTCCCCCCAACTTCATTAATGCGTTACTAAGTGCTGAAGACGATAACTTCGCCAACCATTACGGCGTCGATCCCAGCAGCCTGATGCGTGCCGCGACCCAATTGGTCAAGAGCGGGCACATTCAATCCGGCGGCAGCACCATCACCATGCAGGTTGCGAAGAACTTCTTCCTGACCAGCGAGCGCAGCTTTTCGCGCAAGGCCACCGAAATCCTCCTGGCGCTGCAGATTGAACGGCAGCTGACCAAGGACGAAATCCTCGAGCTCTACGTCAACAAGATCTACCTGGGTAACCGCGCCTACGGCATTGAGGCGGCGTCCCAGGTGTATTACGGCAAGTCGATTCGCGAGGCCAGCCTGGCCCAGATGGCAATGATTGCCGGCCTGCCCAAGGCCCCGTCGCGCTTCAACCCCCTGGCTAACCCTGCACGCAGCAAGGAGCGTCGCGACTGGATCCTCGGGCGCATGTACAAGCTCGGCAAGATCGACGAAGCGGCCTACACCACCGCAATCAATGAACCGCTCAACGCCAGCTATCACGTACCGACCCCGGAAGTGAACGCGCCGTACATCGCTGAAATGGCACGGGCAGAAATGGTCGGCCGTTATGGCAGCGATGCCTATACCGAAGGTTTCCGGGTCACCACCACGGTGCCGAGCGACCTCCAGGAAATGGCCAACACCGCCGTCCACGGCGGCTTGATGACCTATGACCAGCGCCACGGCTACCGCGGGCCGGAATCGCGCTTGCCGGGCAAGACCCAGGCCGCCTGGACCCAGGAGCTGACCAAGCAACGCAGCATCAGCGGCCTTGATCCGGCCATCGTCACCCAGGTGGACAAAAACGGCCTGCAGGTGCTGACCCGCACCGGCGAGGAACACGTGGCCTGGGACAGCATGAAATGGGCCCGGCCGTTCCTTAACACCAACAGCATGGGCGCCGCGCCACGACAGCCATCCGACGTCGCCCAGGTCGGCGATCTGATTCGCGTGCAACGCCAGGCAGACAACTCCCTGAAATTCAGCCAGATCCCACAGGCCCAGGGCGCATTGGTGTCCCTGGACCCACAGAACGGCGCCATCCGCGCCCTGGTCGGCGGCTTCGCCTTCGAGCAAAGCAACTACAACCGCGCCGTACAGGCCAAGCGCCAGCCCGGTTCCAGCTTCAAGCCGTTTATCTACAGCGCCGCCTTGGACAACGGCTACACACCAGCCAGCTTAGTGAACGATGCGCCAATCGTGTTCGTCGACGAATACCTGGACAAGGTCTGGCGTCCGAAGAACGACACCAACACCTTCCTCGGCCCAATCCGCATGCGGGAAGCGCTGTACAAGTCGCGCAACCTGGTGTCGATCCGCCTGCTGCAGAGCCTGGGGATCGATCGCACCATCGACTACATCAGCAAATTCGGTTTCAACAAGCAGGACCTGCCGCGCAACCTGTCCCTGGCACTGGGCACCGCAACGCTGACACCAATGGAAATTGCCACCGGCTGGAGCACCTTCGCCAACGGCGGCTACAAGATCACCCCGTACATCATCGACAAGATCGAAAGCCGTAACGGCGAGAACCTGTTCACCGCCAACCCGCCTAGCGTACCCGGCGGCACCAGCGCCAGCAGCGGCATTGCTGCGCCGAGCGAGCAGGGCTTCACGGTCAACAGTCTGCCAGGTGAAACCGCAGCACAGCCGGCAGTACAGGCGCCAGCCGTCGCCGAACGGATCATCGACGGTCGCACCACCTACATCCTCAACAGCATGCTTCAGGACGTGATCAAGCTGGGGACCGGGCGCCGCGCCCTGGCCCTGGGCCGCACGGACCTGGCCGGCAAGACCGGGACCACCAACGAATCCAAGGACGCCTGGTTCTCCGGCTATAACGCGGACTACATGACCACCGTATGGACCGGCTTCGACCAGCCGGAAAGCCTCGGTCGCCGTGAATTCGGCGGCACCGTGGCCCTGCCGATCTGGATGAACTACATGGGCGCCGCCCTCAAGGGCAAGCCACCCCACACCCAGGCCGAGCCGGAAGGCATCCTCAGCCTGCGCGTAGACCCGGTCAGCGGTCGAGCGGCAACGCCGGGCACGCCGAATGCGTACTTCGAACTGTTCAAGAGCGAAGACACGCCTCCGTCGGTCAATGAGCTGGGCAATGGCAGCGCACCAGGCAGCCCGCTGCCGGCCGATGAAGCAGCCCCGATCGATTTGTTTTAGGGGCGAGGAGCAGCGGTAAGCTTCAAGCGATAAGCGATAAGCGATAAGCGGTAAGCGGTAAAACGCCCTCACTTGCAGCTAGTAGCTTGCCACTTGAAACGCCCCCATAAAAAACCCGGCTCAAAGGCCGGGTTTTTTATGGGCTGCTATTAACCGTTAAACACGTCATCCACATCTTTCAGTGGGTAGTTCTTCGGATACGGCAGGGTAGCCACGCCAGTCTCGATGGCGGCTTTGGCCACGGCATCGGAGATCAGGGTGATCAGGCGCTTGTCCATTGGCTTCGGGATGATGTACTCACGACCGAATTCCAGCTTGATGCCACCGTAGGCGTCGCACACTTCCTGAGGCACTGGCAGTTTGGCCAGTTCACGCAGGGCGTTGGCCGCGGCGATCTTCATTTCTTCGTTGATGCGCTTGGCGCGAACGTCCAGGGCACCACGGAAGATGAACGGGAAGCCCAGTACGTTGTTGACCTGGTTCGGGTAGTCGGAACGACCGGTCGCCATGATCACGTCATCACGAGTGGCGTGAGCCAGCTCTGGCGAGATTTCCGGATCAGGGTTCGAGCACGCGAACACGATCGGGTTTGGCGCCATGGACTTCAGGCCTTCAGCGCTCAGCAGGTTCGGGCCGGACAAGCCGACGAATACGTCAGCGCCTTGCAGGGCGTCAGCCAGGGTGCGCTTGTCAGTCGCGTGAGCGAAGACGGCTTTGTACTGGTTCAGGTCGTCACGATCGGAGTGGATCACGCCGGTACGGTCAACCATGAAGATGTTTTCGATCTGGGCACCCATGCTCACCAGCAACTTCATGCAGGAGATGGCCGCTGCACCCGCACCCAGGCAAACGATCTTGGCGTCAGCCAGGGTCTTGCCGGCGATTTCCAGGGCGTTGATCATGCCGGCCGCGGTCACGATAGCGGTGCCGTGCTGGTCATCGTGGAACACTGGAATGTCGCACTGCTCAATCAGAGCGCGTTCGATCTCAAAGCACTCAGGTGCCTTGATGTCTTCCAGGTTGATGCCACCGAAGGTGATGGAGATACGCTTGACGGTGTCGATGAAGGCCTGCGGGCTTTCGGAGTCGACTTCGATGTCGAACACGTCGATGCCGGCGAAGCGCTTGAACAGCACGCCCTTGCCTTCCATGACGGGCTTGGAAGCCAATGGACCCAGGTTACCCAGGCCGAGAATCGCGGTGCCATCGGAAATGACTGCAACCAGGTTGCCTTTGCCGGTGTATTTGTAGGCCAGTTCAGGGTCGCGGGCGATTTCGCGGACTGGTTCGGCTACGCCGGGGCTGTAGGCCAGCGACAGATCGCGTGCGGTAGCAGTGGCCTTGGTGAGCTCGACACTCAGCTTTCCTGGACGAGGATGGGCATGATATTCGAGAGCGGCAGTTTTCAAATCAGACATGTGGGCATTCCGCTTTTTACTGTTGGACAGACGGACCGCCGAGGATACGCGTGTCGCAAAGTCCCTACAAGACTGACCAGTCACCCCTGTCAAGGGCCCTGGCGTAAGACTTTGGGCCAAGAGGCACGGAACACAAGGGCTCAACTGTTCACAATCCAGCAAAAAAATGTCTACAGTTTTTTGTTTATCGGATGATTCTGAGCATGGAAGACGCCGATATCGACAGGATCCAGCGTGACGCGGCCGATTTTCCACCCGCGCCGGGCAAACGCTCCCGCACCCAGCCCCGCACCTCGATTCTGCGCCCCTGGAGCCCCTTGAGCGTGGCAACGTCGAACTGCTTCAGCGCATTGGGTGCAATACGCACGACAAGTGAGCCCGACAACTCGAGCCAAACCCCGCCACGATTGCGCTGCACCTTGCGCACTCGACCACCTACCAGCGCAAAGCCCGACGCCTTGATGTGCTGCGCTGCCAGCACCGGCGAACGACGCCAGAGCCCCCGCGCGGCAGCTCGTGCGCGATGTTCAGCCTGTTGCTGGCAAGCCATCAGCTCGACGTTCGGTGCTATGGCAATCTGAAACGCCAGGCCTTCAGCCAGCAATTGCGCGGCGAAATTATTGCCGCCCGGCCCATAGACGTGGGCCAGGGTTCGCCCATAACGGTCCTGGCGCTCACGCCCCAACTGCAACCCCACACGCCCGCCACTGGCCTTGACCAGGGCCTGCAAGCGTTGGCGGGCAGCGACGGCAAAGGGCTCGGCCGGCACACCTCGCCTGCCCAGCTCAGACGCATTCAGGCCGATCAAACGAACACTGCGGCCATCCTTGAGGCGCAAGGTGTCGCCATCCACCACCCGCTGCACCTGCACCGGACTCAGCGGTCCCGGCTTCGGGCAAAACGCCTCGGCCCTTGTAAGGCAAATCGCAGACACAAAAAAGGCGCCCACCAGGGACGCCTTTTTGATCAGCGAGGAAAGTCTGTATCGGCTTTCCAGAACGATCAGCCTTAGGCCTTTTTCGTTGCGCCGAAAGCACCGAAGCGCGACTTGAACTTGTCGACACGGCCGCCAACGTCCAGGGTCTTTTGCTTACCGGTGTAGAACGGGTGGCACTCGTTGCACACGTCCAGGCTCAGAGGCTTGGCCAGGGTGGAGCGAGTTTCGATGACGTTACCGCAGCTGCAAGTAGCGGTAATGGCTTCGTATACTGGATGGATATCGGCTTTCATGGTGTCTTCCTCAGGCTAGCGTGCCGCCACCCAACACTATTGTTGAATACCGCACGAATTAGGGCGCGAATTCTACCAGACCGTGTCAATCACGCAAGCTGTCCCTTACACCGACCGTCTGCTAGGCTCCGGGCCTTCTTTACCGCCTGTTCATTGAGATTTCCCCGCGTGCCCGACGCCATTCTGCGCCTCGCCCTGCCCTCGCCTCTGCGTCGCCTGTTCGACTACCGCGCTCCAGTTGGGGTCTTGCGCGCCCAGTTGCACCCAGGGATGCGCCTGCGCGTGCCTTTCGGCCGCCGCGAGATGATCGGCATTCTGGTGGAGGTTGCCGACCACAGCGAAGTCCCGGCGGAAAAGCTCAAGCCGGCCCTGGCCCTGCTAGATGCCACGCCGCCCCTGCCGCCCGCGCTGTTCAAGCTGTGCCTGTGGACGTCCCAGTATTACCAGCACAGCCTCGGCGACACCCTGAGCTGGGCATTGCCCGTGCTGCTGCGCCAGGGCGAGTTGGCCGAAGCCCGTCAGGAACGCTTCTGGTCGGTGACGCCGGGCGCCAAGCTCGACGACCCGCGTATCGCCCGCGCGCCTCGGCAACGGGAAGCCCTGGCGACCCTGGCCCAGCACCCCCACGGCGTGGCTCACCAGTTGCTGAGTAAGCTGATGCTGAGCAAAGACAGCCTCGACCTGCTGCTGGCCAAAGACCTGGTGCAAGTGGAAATTCGCCGCCACGCCCCAAGCGGGCGCCACGAGCATTGGCTGGCGCAACCGGAACTGCCCCTCAACAGCGAACAACGCGCAGCGTACGAGGCCATCCGCTCGGGCTTCGACAGCTACCACGCCTTCCTCCTGGCCGGGGTCACCGGCAGCGGCAAGACCGAGGTGTATCTGCAACTGATCCGCGAAACCCTCGAAGCCGGCAAGCAGGCCCTGGTGCTGATCCCCGAGATCAACCTCGGCCCGCAAACCCTGGCCCGCTTCGAGCAGCGCTTCAACGCACGCATCGCCCTGGTGCATTCGGCGGTCAATGATCGGGAGCGTCTCGACGCCTGGTTGGCAGCCCGGGACGGCGAGGCCGATATCATTATCGGCACCCGCTCGGCGCTGTTCACGCCGATGAAGAATCCCGGGCTGATCATCATCGATGAAGAACACGACGGCTCTTATAAACAGCAGGAAGGCCTGCGCTACCACGCACGCGACCTGGCTCTGGTGCGGGCGCGCCAGGAGAACATCCCCATCGTCCTCGGCTCGGCCACGCCGTCCCTGGAAAGCCTGCACAACGCTTACACCGGCCGTTACGGCCTGCTGCGCCTGAACGAACGGGCCGGCGGCGCCAAGCAGCCGCGATTCCTGCGCCTGGACGTCAAAAGCCGGCCCCTGGACAGCGGCATCTCCGGCCCGATGCAGCAAGCCATCGGTCAGACCCTGGCCGCCGGGCAACAGGTCCTGGTGTTTCTCAACCGCCGCGGCTTTGCCCCGACCCTGTTGTGCCATGACTGTGGCTGGATGTCCGAGTGCAACCGCTGCGACGCCCGCATGACCGTGCATCAGCGCTCCGGCGAACTGCGTTGCCACCACTGCGGCCACGTGGAGCGCGTGCCTCGGCACTGCCCGCAATGCGGCAAGGTCGACCTGCGCCCCGTGGGGGCCGGCACCGAACGCGCCGAAGAGCGCCTGGGCATCCTGTTTCCCGACTACCCGGTACTGCGGGTCGACCGCGACAGCACATCGCGCAAGGACGCGATGAACCAGCTGTTCGCTACCATCCAGAAAGGCCAGCCGTGCATCCTGGTCGGCACCCAGATGCTCGCCAAAGGTCATCACTTCCCCCGGGTCACCCTGGTGTCGATCCTGGATGCCGACGGTGGCCTGTTCTCCGGCGACTTCCGCGCCAGCGAGCGCATGGCCCAACTGATCGTCCAGGTGGCCGGCCGCGCCGGGCGCGCGGAAGAGCCGGGCAAAGTGATCATCCAGACCCACCTGGCCGACCACCCACTGCTGGTACAACTCACCGAACAGGGTTATTTCGCCTTTGCCGAGCAAGCCCTGAGCGAGCGACGCGCCGCTGGCCTGCCGCCCTTTGCCCATTTGGCACTGCTGCGGGCCGAAGCCCACAAGCCGGGCCAGGCCGAGGCCTTTCTCGATGAAGCTTGCAGTGAAGCCGAGCGGTTATTGACCGAGCAAAACCTGGGCGGCATCGAATTGCTGGGGCCGGTACCCGCGCCGATGGAGCGTCGCGCCGGGCGCTATCGCGCTCAATTGTTGCTGCAAGCCAATGCCCGGGCGCCCCTGCACAGGCTGCTGAGCAACTGGCTGTTGGTGCTGGAACAGATGCCCAGCGGGCGCCAGGTGCGCTGGTCGCTGGATGTGGACCCAGTGGATTTGTATTGATTGCCTGGGTGCTTCCCGGGCCAGCCCACGAAGATGATCGAATAGCCACCGCATATCCATAAGCGGCCCGCCAAGGTTGGCAAGCCCGTTCCGGCAACGGATAATGCCCAGTTTTTCCACCTGCGCATCGAAGCGCCGCCGCGCCTGCGGTCGAAAGAGAAGACCATGAAAGACACCATTCGCCAGCTCATCCAGCAAGCCATCACCCAACTCGTCGCCGAAGGTGTGTTGCCAGAAGGCCTGACGCCGGCGATCCAGGTAGAAAACACCCGCGACAAGACCCACGGCGACTTCGCCAGCAACATCGCCATGATGCTGGCCAAGCCTGCCGGCATGAAACCACGGGACCTGGCCGAAAAAATCATCGCCGCCCTGCCCGCTGACGACAACGTGACCAAGGCAGAAATCGCCGGCCCGGGTTTTATCAATTTCTTCCAGAACACCCAGGCCCTGGCCAGCCGCCTGGACGCCGCCCTGGCCGACGCCCATATCGGCGTGCGCAAGTCCGGCCCGGCCCAACGCACCGTGGTCGACCTGTCGGCCCCCAACCTGGCCAAGGAAATGCACGTTGGCCACCTGCGCTCGACCATCATCGGTGACGGCGTGGCGCGGGTCCTGGAGTTTCTCGGCGACACCGTGATCCGCCAGAACCACGTGGGCGACTGGGGCACGCAGTTCGGCATGCTGATGGCCTACCTGCAGGAAAACCCCATCACCAGCGAAGAACTCTCGGACCTGGAGAACTTTTACCGTGCCGCCAAGCAACGCTTCGACGAATCCGAAGAGTTCGCCGATCGCGCCCGCGGCCTGGTGGTCAAGCTGCAAGCCGGCGACCCGGATTGCCTGGCGCTGTGGACCAAGTTCAAGGACATCTCGCTGTCCCACTGCCAGAAAATCTACGAGCTGCTGAACGTCAAGCTGACCATGGCCGACGTGATGGGCGAAAGCGCCTACAACGACGACCTGATCAATGTGGTCAACGACCTCAAGGCCAAGGGCATGCTGGTGGAAAGCAACGGCGCCCAATGCGTATTCCTCGACGAGTTCAAGAACGCTGAAGGCGAGCCGCTGCCGGTGATCATCGTCAAGGCGGACGGTGGCTATCTGTACGCCACCACCGACCTCGCTGCCGTGCGCTACCGCAGCAACGTGCTCAAGGCCGATCGCGCCCTGTACTTCGTCGACCAGCGCCAGGCCCTGCACTTCCAGCAAGTGTTCGCCGTGGCTCGCCAGGCCGGCTTCGTGACCCATCCGATGGAAATGGAGCACATGGGTTTCGGCACCATGAATGGCGCCGACGGCCGTCCGTTCAAGACCCGCGACGGCGGCACCGTGAAGCTGATCGACCTGCTGACCGAAGCCCGCGAACGCGCCTATACCCTGGTCAAGGACAAGAACCCGGACGTGGCCGAAACCGAACTGCGCGCCATCGCCCACGCGGTAGGGATCGGCGCGGTCAAGTACGCCGACCTGTCCAAGCACCGCACCAGCGACTACAGCTTCAACTTCGACCTGATGCTGAACTTCGACGGCAACACTGCGCCGTACCTGCTCTACGCCTACACCCGGGTGGCCAGTGTGTTCCGCAAACTGGGCAAGGACTTCAGCGAAGTCGAAGGGCAGATCGTGCTCGAAGCGGCCCACGAACAGGAACTGGCCACCAAGCTGGCGCAGTTCGGCGAAGTGCTCAACAGCGTGGCCGACAAGGGCACACCGCACATCCTCTGCACCTACCTGTACGACGTGGCCGGGCTGTTCTCCAGCTTCTACGAAAACTGCCCGATCATCAGTGCCGACACTCCGGCCCAGATGCAGAGCCGCTTGCGCCTGGCGGCCCTGACCGGTCGCACCCTCAAGCAAGGCCTGGAACTCTTGGGCCTGGAAACTCTGGAGCGCATGTAAGTTGGCTGCCAAGAAAAAACCTGCACCCAAGCGTGGCGCCAGCCGGTACCAAGCCCCAGCCAAACAACCGATTCCGGGTTGGCTGTGGCTCGCCATCGGCCTGACCGTCGGCGCCTTTATCGTGTTCCTGATGAAGCTGGAGCCGGGCAAAGGCAGCGACAGCGTCAAGCGCGAGAAGATCGAGCAGCAGAAAGCCAGCAAGATCGCCGAGGCCAACAAGACCCCGCCAAGCCCGCAGCAACCAGTGAAGCCCAAGTACGACTTCTACACCTTGCTGCCGGAATCGGAGGTCATCGTGCCGCCAGAAGCCGTGCCGGAAAAAACCCTGCCGACGCCCCAGGTGCCTGACGTTCCCACCACGCCCGTGACCCCAGCCGAAGCGGCGAAGATCGACACAGCCCGGGCCCAGGCAGCCCTGGCTGGCATCACGCCGCCGCCAGCGCCCCCCGTGGCCAAGGCGGCACCGGTGACCAAGTTCTTCCTCCAGGCCGGCTCGTTCCGCAAGGAAGCCGATGCCGACAAGGTAAGAGCGCAGATCATTCTGCTGGGGCAATCGGTGTCGGTGGAATCCGGCACGGTGAAAGACGAAACCTGGTACAGGGTATTGGTCGGTCCGTTCAGCAACCGCGAACAGCTGACCGTGGCCCAGAAGCAACTATCAGGCGCCGGCTTCAGCAATCTGTTGTTACAACAGCGTCAAAGCCGCTGAGCCCAACGCCGCGCGGTTGATCGCGTGCCAGCCGCTCCTACACAACGCCTTGTAGGAGCGGCTGGCCCGCGACGCCCTTGCCCCAGTCCTCCTGAAAATACCGCTGGTCCCTGAAAACGCCCCCCGGTTGAAAAACCTCTCGCCACCCCCATATGAGTTTCCATCAGGGCATTTTCGCCCCGCTGCGTGGAGACACCCCCTTGACCACCATCGTTTCAGTTCGTCGCCACGGCAAAGTCGTCATGGGCGGCGACGGCCAGGTTTCTCTCGGCAACACCGTGATGAAAGGCAACGCGAAAAAAGTTCGCCGCCTGTACCACGGCCAAGTGATCGCCGGCTTTGCCGGGGCCACTGCCGACGCTTTCACCCTCTTCGAACGCTTTGAAGGCCAACTGGAAAAACACCAGGGCCACTTGGTTCGCGCCGCCGTCGAACTGGCCAAAGAATGGCGTACCGACCGCTCCCTGAGCCGCCTCGAAGCCATGCTTGCCGTGGCCAACAAAGACGCCTCCCTGATCATCACTGGCAACGGTGACGTGGTTGAGCCCGAAGACGGCCTGATCGCCATGGGTTCCGGTGGCGCTTACGCCCAGGCCGCCGCCAGCGCCCTGCTGAAAAAAACCGACTTGTCGGCCCGGGAAATCGTCGAGACCGCCCTGGGCATCGCCGGCGACATCTGTGTATTCACCAACCACACCCAAACCATTGAGGAGCAGGATCTCGCGGAATAAGCCTGTTTCGGCGCCAGGGTTTATTTCCCCTGCGCCACGGCATTCATTCTTGCTTGAGGACCGCCAACTACTATGTCCATGACTCCCCGCGAAATCGTCCACGAACTCAACCGCCACATCATCGGCCAGGACGATGCCAAGCGCGCCGTCGCTATCGCCCTGCGCAACCGCTGGCGCCGCATGCAGCTGCCGGCTGAGCTGCGTGTTGAAGTCACCCCCAAGAACATCCTGATGATCGGCCCTACCGGCGTCGGCAAAACTGAAATTGCCCGCCGCCTGGCCAAGTTGGCCAACGCTCCGTTCATCAAGGTCGAAGCGACCAAGTTCACCGAAGTCGGCTATGTCGGCCGTGACGTGGAATCGATCATCCGTGACCTGGCCGACGCGGCCATGAAGCTGCTGCGCGAACAGGAAATGGTCAAGGTTCGCCATCGCGCCGAAGACGCCGCCGAAGAGCGCATCCTCGATGCCCTGCTGCCACCAGCACGCATGGGCTTCAACAACGACGAAGCCCCTTCCCAGGATTCCAACACCCGCCAACTGTTCCGCAAGCGCCTGCGTGAAGGCCAGTTGGACGACAAAGAGATCGAAATCGAAGTCGCGGAAGTCAGCGGCGTCGACATCTCCGCGCCACCGGGCATGGAAGAAATGACCAACCAGTTGCAAAGCCTGTTTGCCAACATGGGCAAGGGCAAGCGCAAGAGCCGCAAACTCAAGGTCAAGGAAGCGCTGAAACTGGTGCGCGACGAAGAGGCCAGCCGCCTGGTCAACGACGAAGAACTCAAGGCCAAGGCCCTGGAAGCCGTTGAGCAGCACGGCATCGTGTTCATCGACGAAATCGACAAAGTGGCCAAGCGCGGTAACGCCGGTGGTGTCGATGTGTCCCGCGAAGGCGTGCAGCGCGACCTGCTGCCGTTGATCGAAGGCTGCACCGTCAACACCAAGCTGGGCATGGTCAAGACCGACCACATCCTGTTCATCGCCTCCGGTGCTTTCCACCTGAGCAAACCGAGCGACCTGGTGCCCGAGCTGCAAGGCCGCCTGCCGATCCGCGTCGAACTCAAGGCTCTCTCGCCGGAAGACTTCGAGCGCATCCTCAGCGAGCCTCACGCGTCCCTGACCGAGCAGTACCGCGAGCTGCTGAAAACCGAAGGCCTGGCCATCGAGTTCATGCCGGACGGTATCAAGCGCCTGGCGCAGATCGCCTGGCAGGTCAACGAGAAGACCGAGAACATCGGTGCCCGTCGCCTGCACACCCTGCTTGAGCGCCTGTTGGAAGAGGTGTCGTTCAGCGCTGGCGACCTGGCCAGCGCCCACAGCGAAGAGCCGATCCGCATCGACGCCGACTACGTCAACAGCCACCTCGGCGAACTGGCAGAGAACGAAGACCTGTCGCGGTACATTTTGTAAGCGGCACATTTGAAGCGCCAAGCTGCAAGCAGGAGCCGCTCCTCTTGCAGCTTGAAGCTTGCAGCTCCCCACCTGTAATCTGCTGCGATGACCAGACTCCCTACTGCCATCAACCTGCACAAAGCCTCGAAAACCCTGACGCTGACTTATGCGCCGGACGAGGTCTATCACCTGCCTGCCGAATTCCTGCGGGTGCATTCTCCTTCCGCCGAGGTCCAGGGCCACGGCAAACCCATCCTGCAATTTGGCAAGATCGGCGTCGGCCTGAGCAAGGTGGAACCAGCCGGTCAGTACGCACTGAAATTGACCTTCGATGATGGCCACGACAGCGGCCTGTTCACCTGGGACTATTTGTACCAGCTGGCCTTACGCCAGGACGCGCTCTGGCAGGACTATATCGACGAACTCAAAGCCGCCGGAAAATCCCGCGACCCCAACGAGTCCGTGGTCAAACTGATGCTCTAGCTCAAGGCTCGGACCCTTTAGAGCGCATTTTCTAATTCCATCTGCTTGAATGCTCCGCTGCACAGCCAACGATTGGCCTGCTTGCGAAAAAAATTAAACTCGGGTAACCAATGGAGCTGGCAAGTTCCCTGCAATGCTTTCTGAACTAAAAGCAGCGATGCGGAATTAACGGTTACCCGAGCAGTAGTACCTGGCATTGCGCTGTGTCACTACACAGCAGGTCCGGTACTCGTCTCAGGACAATGGAGCGTCGTAGATGAGTAACAAGAATAACGATGACCTGAAAAATCAAGCCTCGGAAAACACCCTGGGGCTCAATCCGGTCATTGGCTTGCGTCGAAAGGATCTGCTGACTTCTGCTCGAATGGTGCTGACCCAGGCCATCAAACAACCCATCCATAGCGTCAAGCACGTGGCTCACTTCGGCATCGAGCTGAAGAACGTGATCTTCGGCAAATCGACCCTCCAGCCAGAAAGCGACGACCGCCGTTTCAACGACCCGGCCTGGAGCCAGAACCCGCTCTACAAACGCTACCTGCAAACCTACCTGGCGTGGCGCAAGGAGCTCCACGACTGGATCGACGACAGCAGCCTGTCTGCCCAGGACATCAGCCGCGGCCACTTCGTGATCAACCTGATGACCGAAGCCATGGCCCCGACCAACAGCGCAGCCAACCCCGCGGCGGTCAAACGCTTCTTCGAAACCGGTGGCAAGAGCCTGCTGGACGGCCTCTCCCATATGGCCAAGGACTTGGTGCACAACGGCGGCATGCCCAGCCAAGTCAACATGGATGCGTTCGAAGTCGGCAAGAACCTCGGCACCAGCGAGGGCGCCGTGGTGTTCCGCAATGATGTGCTGGAGCTGATCCAGTACCGCCCCATCACCGAACAGGTGTACGAGCGCCCCCTGCTGGTGGTGCCGCCACAGATCAACAAATTCTACGTTTTCGACCTCAGCCCGGATAAAAGCCTGGCGCGCTTCTGCCTGCGCAACAACGTGCAGACCTTTATCGTCAGCTGGCGCAACCCGACCAAGGCTCAGCGCGAGTGGGGCCTGTCCACCTACATCGAAGCCCTCAAGGAAGCGGTCGACGTGGTCACCGCGATCACCGGCAGCAAAGATGTAAACATGCTCGGCGCCTGCTCCGGCGGCATCACCTGCACCGCGCTGCTGGGCCACTACGCGGCGCTGGGAGAGAAGAAGGTCAACGCCCTGACCCTGCTGGTCAGCGTGCTGGACACCACCCTGGATACCCAGGTCGCGCTGTTCGTCGACGAGCAGACCCTGGAAGCGGCCAAGCGCCATTCCTATCAGGCCGGCGTCCTGGAAGGACGCGACATGGCCAAGGTGTTCGCCTGGATGCGCCCCAACGATTTGATCTGGAACTACTGGGTCAACAACTACCTGCTGGGCAACGAGCCGCCCGTGTTCGACATCCTGTTCTGGAACAACGACACCACCCGGCTGCCGGCGGCGTTCCACGGCGACCTGATCGAAATGTTCAAGAACAACCCACTGACCCGGCCCAATGCACTGGAAGTGTGCGGCACGCCAATCGACCTCAAGCAAGTCACGGCCGACATCTTTTCCCTGGCCGGCACCAACGACCACATCACGCCGTGGAAGTCCTGCTACAAATCGGCTCAGCTGTTTGGTGGCAACGTGGAGTTCGTGCTGTCCAGCAGTGGCCATATCCAGAGCATCCTCAACCCGCCGGGCAATCCGAAATCCCGCTACATGACCAGCGAGGACATGCCGGCCAAGGCCGAAGATTGGCAAGAGAACTCCAGCAAGCACACCGACTCCTGGTGGCTGCACTGGCAGGCCTGGCAAGCGCAGCGTTCGGGGGATCTCAAACCTTCGCCAACCAGCTTGGGGAACAAGAAGCATGCGGCCGCCGAAGCGGCGCCAGGCACCTACGTACACGAGCGCTGAGTCGTCGACCCAGCGCTCAACCAAGCGGCACAGGGCTGTGCCGCCAGCCCTTTTAGCGGAACGAGGCTCGGCCTCGAGTCATCCGGACGAAGCCCCCAGGGCTTTGCCGGCGGTTTAATTCACAGGGCTACGGCATGCCTCAACCTTTCATATTCCGCACCGTCGACCTGGATGGCCAAACCATCCGCACCGCAGTCCGGCCCGGTAAACCCCATTTGACGCCGCTGCTGATTTTCAACGGCATCGGCGCCAACCTGGAGTTGGTGTTCCCCTTTGTCCAGGCACTGGACCCCGACCTGGAGGTGATCGCCTTCGACGTCCCGGGGGTCGGCGGCTCATCCACACCAAGCCGGCCGTATCGCTTCCCCGGCCTGGCCAAATTGACCGCGCGCATGCTCGACTACCTCGACTACGGTCAGGTCAATGTGGTGGGCGTGTCCTGGGGTGGCGCGCTGGCGCAGCAGTTTGCCTACGACTACCCCGAGCGCTGCAAGAAACTGGTGCTGGCCGCCACGGCTGCCGGCGCGTTTATGGTGCCGGGCAAACCCAAGGTGCTGATGCTGATGGCCAGCCCTCGGCGTTACATACAGCCCTCCCATGTGATCCGTATTGCGCCACTGATCTACGGCGGCTCCTTTCGTCGCGACCCAAGCCTGGCCGCTGAACACGCGGCAAGGTGCGTTCGGCCGGCAAGCTGGGCTACTACTGGCAACTGTTCGCCGGAATGGGCTGGACCAGCATCCACTGGCTGCACAAGATCCATCAGCCGACCCTGGTGCTGGCGGGCGACGATGACCCGCTGATTCCCCTGATCAATATGCGCTTGCTGGCCTGGCGAATTCCCAACGCCCAGCTACACATAATCGACGACGGCCATTTGTTCCTGATCACCCGGGCCGAGGCCGTCGCCCCCATCATCATGAAATTTCTTGAAGAAGAACGGCAGCGAGCAGTCATGCATCCGCATCCGGCACCGTTCGGCAAACACTGAGAGAAAGGCGCCATCGACAGGACCGTCGCGCGCAAGAAGGGCCAGGACCGACTATGTTGTCTGTCTTGGATTGGCTGCTGGTGGCTGGTTTGACGAAGGAGTGTGGACTCATGCGAGACAAACCTGCGGCGGGCTCGTTGCCCACCCCCGCTGCGTACATCAATGCGCAAAGCGCGATCACCGGTCTGCGCGGCCGGGATCTGTTCTCGACGCTGCGCAGCGTGGCCGCCCACAGCCTGCGCAACCCGCTGCACAGCGCACGTCACGCGCTGGCATTGGGTGGCCAGTTGGGTCGTGTGCTGCTGGGCGAGACCCTGCACAAGCACAACCCCGACGACAATCGCTTCGCCGACCCCACCTGGACCCTGAACCCGTTCTACCGACGTAGCCTGCAGGCCTACCTGAGCTGGCAAAAGCAAATCCGCAGCTGGATCGACGACAGCAGCATGAACAGCGATGACAAGGCCCGGGCGCATTTTGCCTTCGCCTTGCTCAACGATGCCGTGGCACCGTCCAACACCCTGCTCAACCCCCTGGCGATCAAGGAACTCTTCAACTCCGGCGGCAACAGCGTGATTCGCGGGATGAGCCACTTGCTCGATGACCTGCTGCACAACAACGGCTTGCCGAGCCAGGTCACCAAGCACGCCTTTGAAGTGGGCCGTAACCTTGCCACCACCCCGGGTTCGGTGGTGTTTCGCAACGAGTTGCTGGAGCTGATCCAGTACAAGCCCATGAGTGAAAAGCAGTACGCCAAGCCCCTGCTGATCGTGCCGCCACAAATCAACAAGTACTACATCTTCGACCTCAGCCCGCCCAAGAGCTTCATCCAGTACGCCCTGAAGAACGGCCTGCAGGTGTTCATCATCAGTTGGCGCAACCCGGACATCAGGCACCGCGAATGGGGCCTATCGAGCTACGTCGAAGCGACTGAAGAAGCCATGAACGTCTGCCGGGCGATTACCGGCAGCCGTGAAGTGAACCTGGTCGGTGCCTGTGCCGGCGGCCTGACCATTGCCGCGCTGCAAGGCCATCTACAGGCCAAGCGCCAGTTGCGTCGAGTCGCCAGCGCCACCTACCTGGTCAGCCTGCTGGACAGCCAGATGGACAGCCCGGCCACCCTGTTCGCCGACGAGCAGACCCTGGAAGCCGCCAAACGCCGCTCCTACCAGCAGGGCGTGCTGGACGGTCGGGACATGGCCAAGGTCTTCGCCTGGATGCGGCCCAACGACCTGATCTGGAGCTACTGGGTCAACAACTACCTGCTGGGCAAAGAGCCACCGGCGTTCGACATCCTCTACTGGAACAACGACAACACCCGCCTGCCCGCCGCCCTGCACGGCGATCTGCTGGACTTCTTCAAGCACAACCCGTTGAGCCATCCCGGGGGCCTGGAAGTCTGCGGCACCCCGATCGACCTGCAGAAGGTCAATGTCGACAGCTTCCACGTCGCCGGGATCAACGATCACATCACGCCGTGGGACGCGGTCTACCGCTCGACCCTATTGCTGGGCGGGGATCGGCGCTTCGTGCTGTCCAACAGCGGGCATATCCAGAGCATTCTCAACCCGCCGGGCAACCCCAAGGCCAATTACGTGGACAACCCAAAACTCAGTAGCGACCCACGGGCCTGGTATTACGACGCCAAGCACATCGAGGGCAGTTGGTGGAGCCAGTGGCTGGGCTGGATTCAGGAGCACTCCGGCGCCCAGCGCGAAACCCTCACCACCCTGGGCAACCAGAATTATCCACCGATGGAAGCGCGCCCGGCACCTACGTGCGCGTGCGCTGACGCCCTCTCTGGCCCCACGGCTCCAAGGGAGCCGTGGCCGCAATGGACGACAAGAAGACCGGATGAAAACCCGCGACCGAATTCTCGAATGTGCCCTGCAGTTGTTCAACCACAAGGGCGAGCCCAACGTTTCCACCATGGAAATTGCCAACGAGATGGGCATCAGCCCCGGCAACCTGTACTACCACTTCCACGGCAAGGAGCCGTTGATCCTCGGGTTGTTCGAGCGCTTTCAGAATGAGCTGGCGCCGCTGCTGGATCCGCCCGCCGATGTGCTCCTGGCCGCGGAAGATTACTGGCTGTTCCTGCACCTGATCGTCGAGCGCCTGGCCCACTACCGCTTTCTGTTCCAGGACCTGTCCAACCTGGCCGGGCGCCTGCCGAAACTGGCCAAGGGCATCCGCAACCTGCTCAACGCCCTGAAGCGCACCCTGGCGTCGTTGCTGGCCCGCCTCAAGGCCTCGGGGCAATTGGTCAGTGATACCCAGGCGCTGGGGCAACTGGTGGAGCAGATCACCATGACCCTGCTGTTCTCCCTGGACTACCAGCGGATTCTCGACCGGGAAGGCGAAGTGCGCCTGGTGGTCTACCAGATCATGATGCTGGTGGCCCCACACCTGCTGCCCGCCGCCAAACAGGCCACGGAACAGATGGCCCTGCGCTACCTGGAAGAACACGAATAATCAGCAACCGGCACCAACAAAAAACGCCCGACCTTTGCAGGCCGGGGCGTTTTCATTAGCCCTGAAGCAATCAGGACTGACTGGTTGGCGTCGTTGGAGCCGGCGCGGCAGTCGGGGTCACAGCAGGGGCTGGAGCGGCAGCGGAGTTCGCTGGGCTGGTCGCTGCGGGTGTTGCCGGCTTGGCCACAGCTGCAGGCTTGGCGGCGGCAGGTTTTTTCACTGCGGGCTTTTTCGCCGCTGCCGGTTTGGCGGCGGGTTTGGCTGCAGGTTTGGCCGCTGCGGCTTTCACTGCTGGCTTGGCTGCAGGTTTGGCCGTGGGTTTGGCTGCCACCGGCTTGGCGACCGGTTTGGCCGCAGGCTTGGCTGCAGCGGTTTTAGCGGCCGGTTTGGCAGGTGCCTTGGCGGCAGGTTTCGCAGCCGGTTTGGCCGCGGCTTTAACCAGCGGTTTGGCCGCAGGCTTGGTAGCAGCAGCGGGTTTGGCCGCTGCGGTTTTGGCCGCAACCGGGGCGACCTTGGCGCCGGTGAGTTTTTCGATTTGCTTGGTCAGGGTATCGACCTTGCTGTGCAGCGCCTTGACCTCATTGCGGCTAGGAACGCCCAAACGCGAGATGGCGCTGTTCAGGCGCTTGTCGAAAGCCCCTTCCAGCTCATCCCACTTGCCCAGGGCGCGGTCTTTGACATCGCTGATGCGCGATTTGGCCGTGGAGGCGGAGTCTTTGGCGGCGTCGACTTTTTTGCCAACTGCGCTTTTGGTGAGCTTTTCAGCTTTCTCGCCATCTTTGACCAGGGTCTCGAAGAGCTTGCTGCCGTCAGTGTCGATCTTCGAATACACACCCAAACCGGCGAGCCAAATTTTACGGGAGTATTCTTCGACTTTCCCGATCCACGAGCTGCCTTCTTTTTCAGTATTCTTTTTACCAGCCATCCCGTTCTCCTTAATGTTTGCGTGCGACACGTTCGAGCAATGCCGTCAGCTCATCGAGCTTAGCAGAGAGTGTCTCAACGTCATGTTTAGACGGAATGCCGATGCGATTCAAGGCACTGGCAACACGGCTGTCGAAGGCCTTTTCAACCTTGTCCAACTGCACTTCGACTTTACCCTTGAGACTACTGACGTCGCCCTTGACGCTATCAATCTGACTGTTGGCGGCTTCAAGTTGTTCAGTCACAACTTTTTTGCCTTTCTTTTCAACTGTTTGACCGGTCTTGATCAACTCTTGAAAGTACTCGCTGCCCTCGTGGCCGACCTTGGCGTAAGCACCCAGGCCTGCCAGCCAGATCTTGCGGGCATAGGATTTGACTTCGTTCAGAGCCGTCGATTGAACATCGACTTTTTTCTTCAGAATGACTTTGGCCATGGTGCACCTCACGCTTGGAAGGTTTGAGGAACCGCCCACGGAAGTGGGAGTGAGGCCAAAAGTAGTGAGAAAAATTAGAATCGGCACCCTAACGAATGCAATAAAACCCTGTGCGCTCCATGCAGGAGCGGCGGCAATTGCTGCCACGCCCGCCCCTGCATGCAGATTCAGGCCAGGGCTTTATCCAGGGCTTTTTCGATTTCGGATTTGATCATGCCGCTCATGGCCGACATCAACAGGCCCAGTTCAACATCGACCTTGATCGAGTCATCCCCCACCTGCACCGCGCCTTTGACCCCAGAACGCTTGAGGTTCAGGGTGTCACCTGCCCACTTGGGCTCCAGGCCGTACTGGTCAGCCAGTTTTTGTGCCAACTGTTCCGCCTTGGCTCGGGCGGCTTCCTTACCCAGGCCATGGGCACGCTCAACACTGATATGGGCCATTAAAGGGCTCCTGTTCGATAGGGACTTGGCGGAAGCATCTTGACCTTGGCTGCGTCAAAACGTCCCGGCGGCTGACTATCTTACATTCAGCCTTGCCAAGACAAAGACCGCCACCGGCATTAGAATGTCCCGCATTCTCTTTTGGTGACAGCGATATGACTGATCAGCGCAAAGGCAGCGATGCCGAACCCACCACTCACTTCGGTTTCAAGAACGTTCCGGAAAGCCAGAAGGCGGAAAAAGTCGCTGAGGTGTTCCACTCTGTCGCCGCCAAGTACGACCTGATGAACGACCTGCTCTCCGGCGGCATGCACCGTTTGTGGAAACGCTTCACCATCGAACTGTCCGGCGTGCGTGCTGGCAACCGAGTGCTGGACATCGCTGGCGGCACCGGCGACCTGACCCGCAAGTTCTCCCACCTGGTTGGCCCGACTGGCCAAGTGGTCCTGGCCGATATCAACGCCTCCATGCTCAAGGTCGGTCGTGACCGCCTGCTGGACAAAGGCGTGGCCGGCAACATCGAGTTCGTCCAGGCCGACGCCGAAAAACTGCCCTTCCCGGACAACCATTTCGACTGCGTGACCATCGCTTTCGGCCTGCGCAACGTGACCCACAAGGAAGACGCCCTGCGCTCCATGCTGCGGGTGCTCAAGCCCGGCGGTCGCCTGTTGGTGCTCGAGTTCTCCAAGCCGACCAACACCCTGATGTCCAAGGCCTATGACGCCTACTCCTTCGCCTTCATGCCGCTGATGGGCAAGCTGATCACCAACGACTCGGAAAGCTATCGCTACCTGGCCGAATCGATCCGCATGCACCCGAACCAGGAAACCCTGAAGTCGATGATGGTCGAGGCCGGTTTCGACCGCGTGACCTACCACAACATGACCGCAGGCATCGTCGCCCTGCACCGCGGCATCAAGCCCTGATGTTGCTCAGCGGCTTGCTCGCCAGCGTCGAGACCGGCATCAACCGGGTGCTGCGTCTCGATAGCACGGCCCTGCCGCGCCTGCAGCACCTGAGCGGTAAAGTCATCGCCGTGGATTGCCGTAACCCGGCCCTGCAGCTGTTTATCCTGCCAAGCGATGAAGGCCTGATGCTGGCCTCCCATTGGGCCGCCGACAGCGACTGCACCTTGCGCGCGCCGGCCTCGAGCCTGCTGCGCCTGGCGCTGAGCAAGGACAAGACCGCCATCCTCCACGGCCCCGAGGTGGAACTGGAAGGCGACAGCAGCGTGCTGCTGGAGCTGGCCGCCGTCCTCCAGGACCTGGAGCTGGACTGGGAATACGAACTCTCGCGCTGGCTCGGCCCGGTGGCCACGCAACTGTTCAGCGGCCACGTGCGCAGCCGCGCTCGCTGGTACCAGCAAGGGTTCGCCAGCCTCAACCAGAACCTCGCCGAATACCTGGCGGAAGAATCACGCACCCTGGTGGGCCAGCGCGAAGCCGAAGCCCGCTTTCGCGAACTGGACCAGGCCAAACTCGACCTGGAACGTCTCGAGGCGCGCTTCGAGCGCCTTGCCCGCTCCCTTGACCCAAGCGATAACGCATGAAGCTGCTTGCCGTCCGCCGTCTGTTGCGCATCCAGCGCGTCGTGATCCGCTACCGCCTCGATGACCTGCTGTTCGCCCTGCCCCTGCCCTGGTTCCTCCTGGCCGTGCGCTTCGCCCTGCCGTGGCGCTGGTTCCCGCGCAAGACCCTGACGCTGACCCGTGGCGCTCGCTTGCGCCTGGCGTTGCAGGACCTGGGGCCGATCTTTATCAAGTTCGGGCAGATCCTCTCCACCCGCCGCGACCTGCTGCCGGAAGACATCGCCGACGAACTGATGCTGCTGCAAGACCGGGTGCCGCCCTTCGACTCGCAGAAGTCCATGGCCCTGATCGAGGAGCAACTGGGCCAGAAGATCAGCGAGGTGTTCAGCCGCTTCGACGTCGAGCCCCTGGCCTCGGCCTCGGTGGCTCAAGTGCATGCCGCGCAACTGAAAAGCGGCGAAGAAGTGGTGGTCAAGGTCATCCGCCCAGGCCTCAAGCCGATCATTGCCCAGGATCTGGCGTGGCTGTTCATCCTCGCCCGCGCGGCTGAAAAACTCTCGGCCGACGCCCGCCTGCTGCACCCGGTGGACGTGGTCAGCGACTACGAAAAAACCATCTACGACGAACTCGACCTGCTGCGTGAAGCGGCCAACGCCAGCCAGCTCAAGCGCAACTTCGAAGGTTCGCCGCTGCTGTACGTGCCGCAAGTCTATTGGGACTGGTGCCGGCCGAAAGTGCTGGTCATGGAGCGCATCTACGGCATCCAGGTTACCGACCTGGCGACCCTGGCCGACCAACGCACCGACATGAAGATGCTGGCCGAGCGTGGCGTGGAGATTTTCTTCACCCAGGTGTTCCGCGACAGCTTCTTCCACGCCGACATGCACCCGGGCAACATTTTCGTCAGCACCGTCAACCCGTGGAGCCCGCAGTACATCGCCATCGACTGCGGCATCGTCGGCAGCCTGACCCCGCAAGACCAGGACTACCTGGCACGCAACCTGTTCGCCTTCTTCAAACGCGACTACCGCCGTGTGGCGCAGTTGCACATCGATTCGGGCTGGGTCCCGGCGGAAACCAAACTCAACGAATTCGAAGCGGCGATTCGCACCGTGTGCGAACCGATCTTCGAAAAACCGTTAAAGGATATTTCCTTCGGCCAGGTGCTGATGCGCCTGTTCCAGACGGCCCGGCGCTTCAATATGGAAGTCCAGCCGCAGTTGGTGCTGTTGCAGAAAACCCTGCTCAACATCGAAGGCCTGGGCCGCCAGCTGTACCCGGACCTGGACCTGTGGAACACCGCCCAACCCTTCCTGGAACGCTGGATGCGCGAGCGCGTCAGCCCGAAAACCCTGCTGGGCAACCTGCACAGCCAGGTCGAGCAGCTGCCGCACCTGGCCAACATGACCCGCGATCTGCTGGAGCGCATGTCCCAGCCCCATGCGGCCGATCCGCCGGCGCCGTGGCGTCAGCGCAAGGACGACTGGTTCCTGCGTCTGCTGGGCTGTGCCCATCTGGGCGGTGGCGCGGTGCTGGCCGCCGGCGGGCCGCTGCAGGAGCTGAGCCATTGGCCGGCCGGGATCATGATTGCCGTGGGTTTGTATCTGGTCGTGCGCCGATAGCCACTGGCGCGGGCTGCTGGCAAACTGTTCAAGTTCACATCGCCGAGGCGCAACCAACGGGTTGGGCCTGGTAGTCGGAGTCGAAGATGAAAGATTGGCTGGACGAGATCAAATGGGACGCGGACGGCCTGGTGCCGGCCATTGCCCAGGATCACAAGACCGGGCGCGTACTCATGATGGCCTGGATGAACCGCGAGGCCCTGAGCCTGACCGCCGCCGAGCAGCGCGCCATTTATTGGTCACGCTCGCGTGGCAAGCTGTGGCGCAAGGGCGAAGAGTCCGGCCACGTGCAAAAGCTCCATGAAATGCGCCTGGACTGCGATGCCGATGTGATCATCCTGATGGTCGAACAGATCGGCGACATCGCCTGCCACACCGGCCGCCACAGCTGCTTCTACCGCGTCTTCGAAGAAGGCCAGTGGAAGACCGTCGAACCGGTCCTCAAAGACCCGCACGCGATTTACTCGGCAGGACACTGAACATGAACGACACCCTCAACCGTCTGGCCCAAGTGCTGGAAGAGCGCAAGGGCGCAGCCGCCGACAGCTCCTACGTGGCCAGCCTGTACCACAAGGGTTTGAACAAGATCCTGGAAAAAGTCGGCGAAGAGTCGGTAGAAACCATCCTCGCGGCCAAGGACGCCGCCGTCAGCGGTGACTGCAGCGATGTGATCTACGAAACCGCGGACCTGTGGTTCCACAGCATGGTCATGCTGGCCCAACTGGGGCAACATCCGCAGGCCGTTCTCGACGAACTCGACCGCCGCTTCGGTCTGTCCGGACACGCTGAGAAAGCCTCGCGACCGTCCGCCTGAACAACTTTCTAAGAGGAAACGCAGCATGGGCATTTTTGACTGGAAACACTGGGTCGTCATTCTGGTTGTCGTGGTTCTGGTGTTTGGCACCAAGAAGCTGAAGAACCTGGGCACCGACGTCGGCGAATCGATCAAGGGTTTCCGCAAGGCCATGAACGACGACGAAAAACCCGCCGAGCCCGTGGTACCACCGACCGCACAACCTGTGCCACCGGTCCAGCCACATGCCACCGCTCAGGCCAACCCGCCGCACACCATCGACGTGCAGGCGCAGAAAGTCGAAGAGCCGATCCGCAAAGACTCGTGAGCACTGACTAATGTTTGGTATCAGCTTCTCTGAACTGCTGCTGGTGGGCCTGGTGGCCCTGCTGGTGCTCGGCCCCGAGCGCCTGCCCGGCGCTGCGCGTACCGCCGGCCTCTGGGTCGGTCGCTTGAAGCGCAGTTTCAACGCAATAAAACAGGAAGTTGAACGGGAAATCGGTGCCGATGAAATCCGTCGGCAGCTGCACAACGAGCACATTCTGTCGCTGGAGCAGGAAGCGCGAAAAATCCTCTCCCCGACCCAGCAACAGCCGACCCCGGTCGAGCCTGTGGTCGAGCCGACGATTCACGCCCCTGGCATCGAAACGCCAGCGCAGGCCCCGGCCGCGCCCTTGGCCAACGCTCTCGTTGAAACGACGCCCAGCGTGCCGCCAGCGGCCAGCGAACCGGCGCCTGTCACACCGCCACCCCACGACCCTACATTGCCGCCGCGAGCCCCATGAGCGATATCCCAGAGAACGACCAACACATGCCGCTGGTGTCGCACCTCACCGAGTTGCGTACCCGCCTGCTACGCTGCGTCGCGGCGATCTTCATCATCTTCGCCGGGTTGTTTGCCTTCACCCAGCAGATCTACACCTTCGTCTCGACGCCGCTGCGCCAATACCTGCCGGTAGGCGCGACGATGATCGCCACTGACGTGTCGTCGCCGTTCCTGACGCCGCTGAAGCTGACCATGATGGTCTCGCTGTTCCTGGCGATCCCGGTGATCCTGCATCAGATCTGGGGCTTTATCGCCCCCGGCCTGTACAAGCATGAAAAACGCATCGCCGTACCGCTGCTGGTGTCGAGCATCCTGCTGTTCTACACCGGCATGGCCTTCGCCTACTTCCTGGTGTTCCCACTGATCTTCAAGTTCTTCGCCGCGGCCACACCCGCCGGCGTGGAGATGATGACCGACATCACCAGCTACCTCGATTTCGTGATGACCCTGTTCTTCGCCTTTGGCGTAGCCTTCGAGATCCCCGTGGCCGTGGTCCTGCTGGTATGGATCGGTGTGGTCAACGTCGTCTACCTGAAAAAAATCCGGCCTTACGTGATCATCGGCTGCTTCGTGGTCGGCATGATCCTGACCCCGCCGGACATTTTCTCGCAAACCCTGCTGGCCGTGCCCATGTGGCTGCTGTTCGAGATCGGCGTGCTGTTCGCCGGGCTGATCAGCAAACGTGGCGAGCACCCGGACGATGCGCCGGCTGACGATCACAACGACCAGCCGCCAGCGACCCAAGCGTGAACCTGCTGCTCCTCGAAGAGGCCGACTTCATTGCGGCCGACCGGGTCATCCTGAGCGATCGCCGGCTGACCCACATGCAGGACGTGCATCGCGTCGCCGTGGGTGACAGCCTGCGGGTCGGACGCATCGGCGGCCTGATGGGTTCGGCCGAAGTACTGCGCCTGGAAGCCCGTGAAGCCGAGTTGCAGGTCAGCCTCGACCAGCCGCCACCCGGCAAACTGCCGCTGACCCTGGTCCTGGCCCTGCCGCGCCCGAAGATGCTGCGCCGGGTATTGCAGACCGTCTCCGCCATGGGCGTGCCTCGATTGGTGCTGGTCAACAGCTACCGGGTCGAGAAAAGCTTCTGGCAGACGCCCTTCCTGGAACCCGAGGCCGTGCGCGAACAGCTGATCCTGGGCCTGGAACAGGCAAGGGACACGGTGCTGCCTGAGGTGCTGATCGAAAAGCGCTTCAAGCCGTTTGTCGAAGACCGCCTGCCAGCCCTCGCCGATGGCACCCTGGGCCTGGTAGGGCATCCCGGCCAGTACCCGCCCTGCCCACGGGGCCTGGATGAACCCGTGACCCTGGCCATCGGCCCGGAAGGCGGCTGGATCCCCTACGAGATCGACCTGCTGGGCAAGGCCGGCCTTGCGCCTGTGCAATTGGGCGAGCGCATCCTGCGAGTTGAAACCGCCGTCACCGCCTTGCTCTCCCGCCTGTTCTAAGCCCCTCCCTCGAAATGACTGGTTTGCCCGCGACCCGCCAGCGCGGGCGCCGACAAACCGACGCTACAGGAACGCCCGCGCCCGCCGATAAACCTTGGATAAACCCAATCGGCAAGAAGGGAGTTCACCCATGTACCGCTGGCTCGCCCAAACCCTGGGGAATATAAGCGTCAATCGAAAACTGGGGACCGGCTTCGGCCTGGTGCTGCTGCTCACGGTATTGATCACCGCCACCGGCTGGACGGGCCTGGGCAGCGTGATCGAGCGCGGCGACAAGCTGGGGTATATCTCCAGCCTCAACGAACTGACCAAAGACCTGCGGATCGCCCGCCTGAACTACGAAATGACCCGTGGCGAAAAGGGCCCCGCCGAGGTGTCCGGCTTGCTCAAACAGCTCGACGAGGGCTTGCAGAAAGCCCGCACCCAGCTGGAGCAACCTGAAAGCATCAGCATGATCGACCAGCAACTGGCCGCCGTCGCCGAGTACAAGGCCGCCTTCACCGACATGACCCGCGCCACCGACAGCCGTGAAGCGGCCCGGAGCAAACTGGGCGCCACCGCCGATAACGCCGTAGCACGTGTGGCCGAAGTAGAAAAATCGCTGTTGCAGGGCGACAGCGTGGCCCAGTTCAACAGCGTGATCGACCTCTCCAAACTGATCCAGCAAGCGCGCTTCCAAGTCCGCGGCTACACCTACAGCGGCAAGGTCGAAGCGGAACGCCCTGCCCTGGACGCCATCGACAATGCCCTGAACAACCTGGTCAGCCTGCCGGCCAAGCTGCCAGAGCAACACATCGCCAACCTGCAACAGGCCACCGACTCCCTCAAGGGCTACCGCGCCGCCGTCAGCGAATTCCGTGATTCCCAAGTAGCCAGTGCCGTCGCCCTCAAGCGCATGGCGGACCAGGGCTCGCGCCTGATGGAGCTGAGCAAGCAACTCACCAGCGCACAGACCGACAAGCGTGACAGCGACGCGGCACAAGCCAAAAGCACCCTGGCAATTGTCACCCTGCTGGCCCTGGTGTTTGGCGTGATCGCCGCCTGGAGCATTACCCGGCAGATAGTCGTGCCCCTGCAGCAAACCCTGAAAGTCGTGGAGCGCGTGGCCTCGGGAGACCTCAGCGAGAACCTCGACGTGCAGCGACGCGACGAGCTGGGGCAACTGCAAAGTGCCATGCAGCGCATGACCCTGAACCTGCGGGAACTGATCGGTGGCATCAGCGATGGGGTCACCCAGATCGCCAGCGCCGCCGAGGAGCTGTCGGCCGTCACCGAGCAGACCAGCGCCGGGGTCAACAACCAGAAAGTCGAGACCGACCAGGTCGCCACCGCCATGAATGAAATGGCCGCCACCGTTCAAGAAGTGGCGCGCAACGCTGAGGAGGCCTCGGAAGCCGCTGTGGCTGCCGATCAGCAAGCCCGTGAGGGTGATCGAGTAGTGAACGAAGCCATCGCCCAGATCGAGCGCCTGGCCAGCGAGGTGGGCAATTCCACCGACGCCATGAGCCACCTGAAGCAGGAAAGCGACAAGATCGGCAGCGTCCTCGACGTGATCAAGTCAGTGGCACAACAAACCAACCTGTTGGCACTCAACGCCGCCATCGAAGCCGCCCGGGCCGGTGAAGCCGGTCGCGGGTTCGCCGTGGTCGCCGATGAAGTGCGCAGCCTGGCCCAGCGCACCCAGAAGTCCACCGAGGAAATCGAAGAGCTGATCGTCGGCCTGCAAAGCGGCACCCAACAAGTGGCCAGCATCATGGACAACAGCCGTAGCCTGACCGACAGCAGCGTCGAACTGACCCGCCGTGCCGGGAGTTCCCTGGAGAACATCACCCGCACCGTGTCAGCGATCCAGGCCATGAACCAGCAGATCGCCGCAGCGGCCGAACAGCAGAGCGCCGTGGCGGAAGAGATCAACCGCAGCGTGCTGAATGTACGGGACGTGTCCGAGCAGACCTCGGCAGCCAGTGAAGAGACCGCGGCCTCCAGCGTCGAGCTGGCGCGGTTGGGGACTCATCTGCAGACCTTGGTGGGGCGCTTCAGGGTCTGATTTGAAGGGCTTCGCCGGCAAGCCGGCTCCTACAGGGGATGTGGGAGCCGGCTTGGAGCGGTCACAGCACCTGGCGCAAAAAGGCCTGGGCGCGAGGGTCTTTCGGCGCGGCGAAGAACACCTCCGGCGCGGCATCTTCCAGCAGTTTGCCGTGATCGAAAAACAGCACCCGATCCGCCACTTCCCGGGCAAAGCCCATTTCGTGGGTTACACAGACCATGGTCATGCCTTCCACGGCCAGGGTCTTCATCACGTCCAGCACTTCGCCGACCATTTCCGGGTCCAGGGCCGAGGTCGGCTCATCGAACAGCATGACCTTGGGCTCCATGGCCAATGCCCGGGCGATCGCCACCCGTTGCTGCTGGCCACCGGACAGGCGCGACGGAAACTCATTGGCCTTCTGCGCAATGCCGACCTTTTCCAGCAACGCCAGGGCCTTGGCCTCGCGCTCCTTCTTGCCGCGCTTGCGCACCACCTTCTGCGCCAGGCAGAGGTTCTCCAGCACGGTCATGTGGGGGAACAGGTTGAAATGCTGGAACACCATGCCGACTTCCCGGCGATAGGCGTTCACATCGGTCTTGGGGTCAGCCAGTTGCAGGCCGTCGATGCTCACCGAGCCGGAATCGAACTCTTCCAGGCCATTGAGGCAACGCAGGAAGGTGGACTTGCCGGAACCGGACGGACCGATCACCACCAGCACTTCACCCTTGGCCACCTGAGTGGTGACGTTATCCACGGCCCGGACCACTTGGCCACGGGTGTCGAAGACTTTTACCAGATCGCGGACTTCAATCACTTTGCGCGAGCCTCCGCTCAAGCCGGCTGGCCATCTTCGACAGCGGCAGGTTGATCAACAGGTACAGGCCCGCCACGCAGAACAGAATTTCGAACGGCGAGAACGAGGTGGTGATGACTTCCCGGCCACTCTTGAGCAGCTCGGTGATGGCGATCACCGACACCAGGGAAGTGTCCTTGACCAGGCTGATAAACTGCCCGGCCAGGGGCGGCAGCACGCGTTTGAAGGCCTGCGGCAACACCACGTGACGCATGGACTGGCCGGCACTGAGCCCCAAGGAACGCGCGGCCTCATTCTGGCCCCGGGCGATGGACTGCACCCCGGCGCGGATGATTTCCGCCACATAGGCGCCCGTGAACAGCGACAGCGCGGCAATCCCGGCAAATTCCCGGGACAGGTTGAGCACCGTGCCGATAAAGAAATAGAAGATAAATATCTGCACCAGCAGCGGCGTTCCGCGCACCAGCTCGACATAAATAGCCGAAAGGTCACGCAGGGTCGGGTTGCTCGACAGGCGGCACAGCCCCGTGCCCAAGCCAATCAGCAGGCCCAGCACCCCGGACACCAGCGACAACCACACCGTGGTCCACAAGCCCCACAACAGCGGCCCTGCGGCCCAATGCCGGGTCACGCCGATCACATCGCCTTCCGCCACGTCGTCGCCACGGGCCACTTGCAGGCTGTTGTCATCGACGCTCAGGCGCTGCTCTTCACCGGCCTCGTTGCGCAAGGTGACTTCAGCCTTGCCGCCCTGGCGCACCAGTTCGGTGACGGTGGAGATCTCCGCCGCCCGCTGGGACTCCTCGGCCTGATAGGCAAAGTACTGCGGCACACGGTTCCAACGCCATTCGTAAGACATCAGCGAGGTGGCGTAATACAGGGCGCCGGCCAGGCCGATCAACACCAGTACCGTTAGCAGGTGCCAGGGCCATTGGGCTTTGTTCTGTTTCATTGCTGTGCAGGTTCCGGGGTGGGTGTCGCCAATTCAGACGCTTTCGCCGACCCGCCGGCTCCCACACATCACTCTGCAGGAGCCGGCTGGCCGGCGAAGGGATGCCGCGTTATTCCATGTCCTTGAGCCACTCGGTGCTCTTGAACCACTTGTCATGGATGCGATCGTAGGTGCCGTCTTCGTGGATCTGGTGCAGGAAGTTGTTGATGAAGTTCAGGCTGTCGTGGTCGCCTTTCTTCAGGCCGAAGGCCAGGGGCTCATAGGTGAACGGCTTGTCGAGGAACACCAGCTTGCCGTTGCCGACCTTGCTCAGTGCCACCACGTTGTACGGGGCGTCGTAGATGAAGGCGTCAGCCTTGCCGTTGACCACGTCGAGCACGGCTTCCTGCTCGTTGTCATAGCCGTGGTACTTGGCTTTGGCGATCAGCTTCTTGGCCACCATCTCGCCGGTGGTCCCCAGCTTGGAGGTGATGCGGTAGTCGGCGCTGTTCAGGTCTTTGTAGGACTTGATGGTGCCTTCCAGTTCCTTGCGGATCAGCAAGGTCTGGCCAACCACAATGAAGGGGTCGCTGAAGTTCAGGCGCAGGTTACGTTCCTGGGTCAGGGTCATGCCGCTGCCGATCATGTCGAATTTGTCGGTCAGCAGGGCCGGGATGATGCCATCGTAACCGGTGGAGACCATTTCCAGCTTGACCCCCATGGACTTGGCCATGGCCTTGAGCAGATCGACTTCGAAACCGATGATCTCGCCGCGCTTGTTGGTCATCTCGAACGGCATGTAGGTCGGGTCCATGCCGACTTTCAGCGTGCCGCGCTTAACGGCGTCATCGATGGCGCCTGCCTGGGCCGCATTGACCGCAACCAGCGCCGAGACGCCGAGCAGCAGCATCGAAAGGTACTTTTTCATCGTTATGTCCCCTGAACCCATTTTATTGTGTGCCGGGCGCGCGCCGGGTTTTCCTTGGAAAACCAACAGATACGGACAGTTTGTTGTCCATGCGCTCCAATTCGGGGAGCGATGCTAACGCACTCGCTCATTTGCACAAGGGTTTAGGCAGGATTTGTTTGTGACAAAAACGTCGCAGGGCGACCGCCGGTCCAGGCAAAAAAAAGCCCCGCTCTAAAGCGGGGCTTTGACTCAGGCCGGAACAGCCTGGGCGGTGAGCGGCTGCAACGGTAGCAGCGGCGCATGAGGGTCGGCGTCCACCGACTGGCGCCAGGCACTCAGCCAGTCTGCATGACCTTCGCTCCACACCTGCTCGTGCAGGCGCGCCAGGGCTACCGGGTCGCTCAACAGCGCCAGGCGCTCGCTGTTGTTCAAGCCCGCCGGGCCGACTTTCAAGGCGTGGCGCACCCGTTCGGTACGCAGCCATTCGATCGGCTCGGCCAGACCGTGGCGCGAGGTCGCCAAGGCGCAGGCCAGGGCGTTCTGCTGCGGATCGACCACGGCCCGGATAAAGCCGTCGTTGAGCGCGTGCCAACGGTTTTCATGGGTGTACTGATCAGTCGCCAGCAAGGCCTGTGGCGGCGCATATTCCTCAGGGATCAGGAACAGGCTTTCGTCACGGGACTTCAGGCCCAGGCCGACACGACTGGAGATCACCGACACCGGGATCGACAGCATCAGCGAACCGACGATGGGCACCAGCCACCAGAGGAAGCTCGGGTTCAGCCAGATCACCAGCAGGGCCCAGCAGAAGCCCAGCAGGGTCTGTGGACCGTGGCGACGCACGGCTTCGCTCCAGGGCGTGGAGTCGTCGTCACGCTGCGGCGAATTCCAGGTCGCGGCCCAGCCGAGGAACGCGGCCAGCACGAACCGGGTGTGGAAGATCATCCGCACCGGCGCCAGCAGCATGGAGAACAGCATCTCCAGGAGCATCGACAGGGTGACCTTGAACTTGCCACCGAACTCTTTCGCACCCTTGGCCCAGATCAGGATGATGCTCAGCAACTTCGGCAGGAACAGCAGCACGATGGTCGTGGAGAACAGCGCGATGGCCTTGTCCGGGTGCCACTGCGGCCACAGCGGATACAGCTGCCGAGGCTCGAGGAAGTACTGCGGCTCCATCAGGGTGTTGACCGCCAGCAAGGCCGTGGACAGCACCAGGAAGAAGAACCACAACGGCGCCGACAGGTAGGACATCACACCGGTAAGGAACACCGCACGGTGCACCGGGTGCATGCCCTTGACCAGGAACAGGCGGAAGTTCATCAGGTTGCCGTGGCACCAGCGACGGTCACGCTTGAGTTCATCCAGCAGGTTCGGCGGCAGCTCTTCGTAGCTACCCGGCAGATCATAGGCAATCCACACACCCCAGCCGGCACGGCGCATCAGCGCTGCTTCGACGAAGTCGTGGGACAGGATCGCACCGGCGAAGGCCCCTTTGCCGGGCAACGGCGCCAGGGCGCAGTGCTCGATAAACGGCTTCATGCGGATGATCGCGTTGTGGCCCCAGTAGTGGGATTCGCCCAACTGCCAGAAGTGCAGGCCGGCGGTGAACAGCGGGCCGTAGACCCGAGTGGCGAACTGCTGCATGCGCGCATACAGCGTGTCCATGCCCGACGCCCGTGGCGCGGTCTGGATGATGCCCGCGTCCGGCGTGGCTTCCATCAGGCGCACCAGGCTGGTCAGGCATTCGCCGCTCATTACGCTGTCGGCGTCGAGCACCACCATGTACTTGTAATCGCCACCCCAGCGACGGCAGAAGTCGTCGAGGTTGCCGCTCTTGCGCTTTACCCGACGGCGACGGCGACGGTAGAAAATCTTGCCGAAGCCCTTGGCTTCCCGGCAGACGTCCAACCAGGCCTGCTGTTCGGCCACGCAGATATCGGAATCGTTACTGTCGCTGAGGACAAAGAAGTCGAAGCGATCCAGGTCACCGGTGGCAGCCACCGACTCGAAGGTCGCGCGCAAACCGGCAAACACCCGAGGCACGTCTTCGTTGCAGATCGGCATCACCAGCGCAGTGCGCGCGTCCTTGGCGATCGGCTCGTTACCGGCGCTGGCCCCCGAGATGCGGTACTTATCGTGGCCGGTGAGCAGTTCGAGGAAGCCCATCAACGCGGTCCAGAAACCCGCCGAGACCCAGCAGAAGAGAATCCCGAAGAGGATCAGGATGCTGGTTTGCAGGGCATAGGGCAGCACTTGGGTCGCGGTCTGCATCAACGGCTGGTGCAGGACTTCTTCCAGGTCGACGAAGGACCAGCCCTGGTACGGCATGATGCCTTTCATGTACCAGCCAGCGACGATGGTCTGGCCGAGCATCAACACCAACAGAATGTAGCGACGGATCGAACCCACGGTGCGCCAGCGCGCAGCCGGCAGCACACGTTCATCCTTCGGCGGTGCCGGCGGGTTGGTGCGCCCGGTCAGGCGGCGCCAGCCACGCACCAGGATATTGGTGCGCCACGGCTCCGGAACCACCTTGGTCCGACGGATCGGCGGCGTGGCCTTGAGGCAGACCCGACCGCTGGCGTCGACGGCCAGCATCTCGGCCTCTTCCAGTTCCTGGGCAGTGCTCAGGGTCAGCCGGCGACCCACCGAAGCCTGGGCGGCATCGGCAGGAGCGTCGAAGGTCGAGGACGAGAGTCGCTCGTGGAGTTCGCTGAAGGACGTGCAGCCCGCGAGTTCCGCGCGCTGCTCATCGCTCATCGGCAGGTGCGCCAGGTACTCGAGCAGAGACTCTGGCTGGGCTTGAGAGTTACTCATCGGCAGGCAACTGGTAGCTCCAGGTCTCGGTCAAGACTTGTTCAGTTTTAACCGGTTCCGGTGTGGCTGGGGCCGCGTCCGCAGCAGCAGGCTGCTTGGCGTCTTTGCTGTCCTTATCCTTGGCATCTTTCGCCGGCTTGGCATCGGCCTGTTTGGCTTCAGCCTGCTTGGCTTCCTTGTCTTTCTTCTCCTGCTGCTTGGCCGCGACCTTGTCCGCCTTGGCTACAGCCGAGCTGGAGGCCGGCACTGTCGCCTTGACCGGCTCGGACTCGACCACGTCACGCACCAGTGCAGCACGCATCTCGGTGGACTTGCTCGGGTCTTTGATCTTCAAGCGCAGGGTCAAGCGCCAGCCCTGGGTTTCCGGGTTGTAGCGCACGCTGTTTTCCACCAGTTCGGCGTTGTCGCCGACGCTGACCTGGCTGCGAACCTGGGCATCCTGGGCCAGGGCCTTGAGGGATGGGCCCTCGAAGTCCACCAGGTACGCCACGCTGCCGTCCGGCTGACGAATCAGGTTGGACTGTTTCACATCACCCGTAGAACGCAGAGTCTGCTCGACCCAGGCGCTGTCCGGGGAATGCAGGGACGCTTCATCGATGGTCCAGTGCAGGCGGTAGGCGAAGTCCATCGGCTGGCCTGGCTCAGGCTGCTTTTCCGGATTCCAGAAGGCCACGATGTTGTCGTTGGTTTCGTCGGCGGTCGGAATCTCGACCAGGTCGACGGTGCCTTTGCCCCAATCGCCCTTCGGCTCGATCCAGGCGCTTGGGCGCTTGTCGTAGCGGTCGTCGAGGTCTTCGTAGTGGCTGAAGTCGCGACCGCGTTGCAGCAGGCCAAAACCACGCGGGTTCTCGACCGAGAAGTTGCTCACGGCGAGGTGTTTCGGGTTGTTCAGTGGGCGCCAGATCCACTCGCCATTGCCGGCATGGATCGACAGGCCGCTGGAGTCGTGCAGCTCGCGACGGTAGTTGAGGACTTTCGACGGTTGGTTGGCGCCGAACAGGAACATGCTGGTCAGCGGAGCGATGCCCAGCTTGCCGACTTTGTCCCGCAGGAAGACACGAGCCTTGACGTCAACGATGGTGTCGCTGCCCGGACGCAGGGTCAGGCGATAGGCGCCGGAAGCCCGTGGCGAGTCCAGCAAGGCGAAGATCACCAGGTGCTTGTCGGTCGGCTTGGGCTGCTGAATCCAGAATTCGGTGAAGCGCGGGAACTCTTCCCCGGACGGCAAGGCGGTATCGATCGCCAGGCCACGGGCAGACAAACCGTAGGTATGGCCTTTGCCAACGACGCGGAAGTAGCTCGCGCCGAGCATGGTCATGATCTCGTCTTGCTTGTCAGCCTTGTTGATCGGGTAGAGCACGCGGAAGCCGGCATAGCCGAGCTTTTCGGTGGCCTTGGGATCGAACTTGAGGTCGCCGAAATCGAAGCGATTCGGGTCGTACTTGATCTCTTCAACGGTGTTGGCGGTGATTTCGTTGATTTTCACCGGCGTATCGAAGTGCATGCCCTGGTGATAGAACGACAGCTTGAACGGGGTCTTTTGATTGGCCCATTCGGCTTTTTCAGTGAGGAAACGGATTTTTTGGTAATCCGCGAACTTCATCTCACGAAATTCGTTCGGCAGGTTACTGCGCGGGGCTTCGTACTTCTGCCCGGCCAGCTCTTTAGCCTTGGCCGATACATCATCCAGATTGAAAGCCATCAGTGGGCCGGCGCCCAACAGGCAAAGCAGTGCAGAGCCTGTCAGCAACGCGTTTCGTAACCCTTTGGCCGACAATTTTGGTGCATTACAGGGACTAACAATCACGAGCAACCCTCGCCGAAAACAGATCAAAAAACCAACGGCCAGCTATCTATATGCCAGGTTGGCGAGCATTGTTCCGACTCCGATGGGGCTAAATGATTCCCCAAACGGTCGCGGACAAGTCTCTACCTAAATCAAAATGGACCAACGAACGCTGATCCCCGTAGCGCGCGATTATCTAGTAGGCCGCGTTACAACGCATCAGGGGTAACAAAGTATTTATCGCGAAAAACAGCTGTTTGCGGCCCAAATCGGCGGAAAAAGATGTTTCAGGCGCTTTCAGACCTGTAACAGGAAGGTTACCGGGCCATCATTGACCAGATGCACCTGCATATCGGCGCCAAAACGCCCCGCAGCCACTTTGCCATGCAACTGTTGCGCCTTGCCCAATAGGTAGTCGAAAAGCTCCTCGGCCAAGGCGGGTGCAGCGGCCGTGGAAAAGCTCGGGCGCAACCCGCTTTTGGTGTCCGCGGCCAGGGTGAATTGCGACACCAGCAACAAACCGCCTGCCACATCGGCCAAGGACAGATTCATCTTGCCCTCGGCGTCACTGAACACCCGATAGTTAAGCAGCTTATGCAGCAATTTGTCGGCGCTGGCCCGGGTGTCCCCAGGCTCCACCGCCACCAGCACCATTAAGCCCCGATCGATCGCGCCGACGATTTCGCCGGCGACTTCCACCCGCGCGTTGCCAACGCGCTGCAACAGCCCCCTCATGCTTCTTCGAGAGGCAGGTCGAGCAGGCGCCGGGCCATCTGATCGGCAGCGCGCACCAAGGCATCGGTGATGCCCGGCTCGGAAGCCGCGTGGCCCGCGTCGCGAATCACCTGCAGTTCGCTGTTGGGCCAGGCCTGGTGCAGTTCCCAGGCATTGTCCAGCGGGCAGATCACGTCGTAGCGGCCGTGCACGATCACCCCGGGCAAATGGGCAATCTTGCCCATGTCGCGAATCAACTGGTTGGGCTCAAGGAAGGCGTTATTGGTGAAGTAGTGGCATTCGATCCGGGCGATGGACAGCGCACGCTGTGGCTCGGTGAAACGATCCACCACCTGCGGGTTGGGGCGCAGGGTGGCGGTGCGACCTTCCCAAGTGGACCAGGCCTTGGCCGCGTGCATCTGGGCGATCTGGTCGGTGCCGGTCAGACGTTTGTGGAAAGCGCTGAGCAGGTCATGCCGCTCATCCTGGGGGATCGGCGCCACATAGTCCTGCCAATAGTCGGGGAACAGGCGGTTGGCGCCGGCCTGGTAGAACCATTCGATTTCCTGGGGACGGGCAAGAAAGATGCCCCGCACAATCAGACCGTGCACCCGCTCAGGGTGGGTTTGAGCGTAGGCCAGGGCCAGGGTCGAACCCCAAGAGCCGCCGAACAGCACCCATTTGTCGATACCCAGGTGCAGGCGAATGCGCTCCAGGTCGGCCACCAGGTCCCAGGTGGTGTTGTTTTCCAGGCTGGCGTAGGGCGTGGAACGACCGCAACCGCGCTGGTCGAAGGTGACAATGCGGTACAGGTTCGGATCAAAGTAGCAACGGCTCGCGGCATCGCAACCGGAGCCCGGGCCACCGTGGATGAACACCACCGGCAAACCTTCCGGAGAACCGCTTTCGTCGACATACAGCACATGAGTCTCGTCGACGGCCAGATCGTGCCGGGCGTAGGGTTTGATCTGCGGGTACAAAGTCTGCATCACGCGCTCCGTAAGGGGTCGGGTTCATCCCTGGGGGGACTTCAATTATTTTGCCGTTCGGCATCATAAACCCGAATCGCGTAATCAGCATGCCCTTGAAGAATTTGTGGCTTCGCTGCCCCAACCGCCGGCCAGCCCGCAGCGACCGGGCTGGCAAAAGGTGCAGCCGAGAGGCGCCGGCCCGCTGCCAATCGAGCGCGCCCATTCAGGCGTAGCGCTGCTGCCCCCAGCTCAAAAACGTTTGCAGCAGGGCCTTGAGCACCACCTGGGTCGGGGCCGCCAGGTCTGCCCGATAACGGAACGGTTCGAACTCTTCCATATACGTTGCCTGGGACAGCTCCAGCTGGACCGCGTGGATATCTTCGGCCGGGTTGCCGTAGTGGCGGGTGATATGGCCGCCCTTGAAGCGCCCGTTGAGCACGTGGGTGTAGTCGCTGTGGCCCGCGCAAACCGCTTCCAGCTGGCTGGCCAACTGGCCATCGCAGCTGTGCCCGTTGAAGGTGCCCAGGTTGAAGTCCGGCAGCCGGCCCTCGAACAGATGGGGGATCAGCGAACGGATCGAATGGGCGTCGAACAGCAAGGCATAACCGAACTCGGCCTTAAGCCGCGCCAGCTCCTGCTGCAGGGTGGTGTGATACGGCATCCATACCTGCTGCAGATAATCCGCCCGCTCGGCCTTCGACGGTTCCAGCCCCTCACGGAACAACGGCACGCCGTCGAACAGGGTGGCGGGATAGAGGCCGGTGGTGGCACCGACGTATAAAGGTGCATCGTCGGACGGCCGGTTCAGGTCGATGACAAACCGCGAATACTCGGCCGCCAGGGTGCTGGCTCCCAATGCCTCGGCGAACTCGTACAGCAGCGGGATATGCCAATCGGTGTCCGGCAGGCTTTGCGCCTCGGGCACCAGCCCGGCGGCCACCGTGGGCGTCAGGCGCACGCCGGCATGGGGCATGCTGATCAGCAGCGGCACCCGGCCTTGTTTGAAGCTCAGAACCTTATCCACAAGCCTTCTCCTACACAGTCACTTCAGCGCCGTGGCGCACGACACGTTTTTCCAGATCACCGCCCAGCCAATAAGCCAGGTCGGCGGGACGATCGATTTGCCAGGCGACAAAATCCGCCACCTTGCCCACCTCCAGTGAGCCGTGGCTATGGCCCATGCCCAGGGCGCTGGCGGCGTGCAGCGTGGCACCGGCCAGGGCTTCTTCCGGGGTCATGCGGAACAGGGTGCAGGCCATGTTCAGCATCAGGCGCACCGACAGCGCGGGTGAGGTACCGGGGTTGAGGTCGCTGGCGATGGCGATCTTCACCCCGTGCTTGCGCAGGGCGTCCATCGGCGGCAATTGGGTTTCCCGCAGAAAGTAGAACGCGCCCGGTAGCAAGACCGCAACGGTGCCCGAGGCGGCCATGGCGATGGCATCGTCTTCGGTCATGAACTCCAAGTGGTCCGCCGACAGCGCCTGGTAACGTGCAGCCAGGCTGGAGCCGTGCAGCGACGACAGTTGCTCGGCGTGCAGCTTCACGGGCAGGCCGAGTTGCCGGGCAACTTTAAACACCCGCTCCACCTGTTCGGGGGAAAACGCCAGGTATTCGCAGAAGGCATCCACGGCGTCCACCAGCCCTTCAGCCGCCAGGGCCGGCAGCATCTCACTGCAGATGTGGTCGATGTAGTCATCCGCACGGTCCTTAAACTCCGGCGGCAACGCGTGGGCCGCCAGGCAGGTGGCGCGCACGCTGACCGGCAGCGCTTCGCCAAGGCGACGAATCACCCGCAGCAATTTGCGCTCGCTGGCCAGGTCCAGGCCATAGCCGGACTTGATCTCCACCGTGGTCACGCCATCGCGCAACAGGCTGCGCAAGCGTTTGTGAGCGCTGGCGAACAACTCATCCTCGGTGGCGGCACGCGTGGCGCGCACGGTGCTGGCAATGCCACCGCCGGCCGCGGCAATCTCGGCGTAACTCACGCCTTGCAGCCGTTGCTCGAATTCCCCGCTGCGATTGCCACCGAACACCGTGTGGGTGTGGCAGTCGATCAGCCCGGGGGTGACCCACGCCCCTTGCAGGTCATGCACCTGGGCGTAGTCCGCCGCCGGCACCTGGCTACGCGGGCCGATCCACTCGATCAGCGCACCCGCCGTGACCAGGGCGGCATCCTCGATGATCGAGTACGTGCCCTGGGCCATGGTTGCGACGTGGCAGTGTTGCCAAAGCGTTTTCATCAACGCCTCCATAAGTTAACGGTGAGACAAAGCCGGGTCGCGGTGAACCCTGGCGGCTTGCCCGGCTGCAGGCTTGACCCACAGCAGATAGGCAATCACCAGCAGCACGATCCACACGGCGCCGACAATCAGGGCGGCCTGGGTGTCGGGGAAATAACCCAGCACGCCAAATACAAACAGCATGAACACGATGGCCGCCGCTGGCGCATAGGGCCAGAACGGTACCGGGAATTTCAGCTCGGCGACTTGCTCCTTGCTCATCGAGCGACGCATGGCCACCTGAGTGAACAGAATCATCAGCCACACCCAGACCGTGGCGAAGGTGGCAATCGAGGCAATCAGCAGGAACACGTTTTCCGGAATCAGGTAGTTGAGCAGCACGCCACCCAACAAAGCCGCGCCCATCACCACCACGGTCATCCACGGCACGCCCTGTTTCGACAACTGGGCAAACCCTTTGGGCGCCTGCCCTTGCTGGGCCAGGCCGTACATCATGCGGCCGGCACCGAAGATGTCGCTGTTGATGGCCGAGACCGCCGCCGAGATCACCACGATATTGAGGATGGTCGCCGCCGAGCCGATGCCCAGGTTGTTGAATATCTGCACGAACGGGCTGCCCTGGCTGCCGATCTGCGGCCACGGGTAGATGGCCATCAGCACAAACAGCGTCAGCACGTAGAACAACAGGATGCGCAGCGGCACGGCGTTGATCGCCTTGGGGATGACCCGCTGTGGGTCCTTGGCTTCACCGGCGGTGATGCCGATGATTTCGATGCCACCAAAGGCGAACATCACCACCGCCAGGGAGGCAATCAGACCGCCGATGCCGTTGGGCATGAAGCCGCCGTGGGCCCACAGGTTGCTCAGGCCGCCAGCCTGAGTCTCGCCCGCCGAATGAATGCCGAACAGCATGATGCCGAAGCCGCCGAGGATCATCGCGACGATGGCGCCGACCTTGAGCAACGACAGCCAGAACTCCATTTCGCCAAAGACTTTGACGTTGCACAGGTTCAGGCCGCCGATCAGAAAGACAATGCCCAGCACCCAGACCCAGCGGGCCACCTCGGGAAACCAGAACCCCATGTAGATGCCGAAGGCGGTGACGTCGGCCAGGCAGACGATGATCATTTCAAAGGCGTAGGTCCAGCCGAGGATAAAGCCGGCCATGGGCCCCAGGTAGGTGCTGGCGTACTGACCGAACGAGCCGGACACCGGGTTGTGCACGGCCATTTCGCCAAGGGCGCGCATCACCATGAACACCGCGGCGCCACCGATCAAGTAGGCCAGGAGCACCGCCGGGCCGCCATTTGGATGGCCGAGGCAGAACCGTAGAACAGCCCGGTGCCGATCGCCGACCCCAGTGCCATAAAGCGAATATGTCGGGCAGACAGCCCGCGTTTCAAACCCTTCTCTTGCTGGTGCATTTCTCTTCCTTATTTATTGTTATCCCGAGAAACGTGTAGGAGCCGGCTGGGCACCCAGCTCTTGCCGGCGATGGCGGTGTGGCGGGCACACCGCGTTGTGCGGATCGCCGGCACGCCGGCTCCTACAGGAGGGTGGTGCAGTTACAGGCTTGGCAGCAGCTTGGCCGGGACCAATTCATTCAGGCAGCGGCTGGCCAGCAGTTCGCTCGCGGCGTTGATGTCCGGCGCGAAGAAACGGTCCTTCTCATAGAACGCCACCTGCTCACGCAGGATGCTGCGGGCCTGTTCCAGCTTGGTGGAGGTCTTCAGGCCTTCGCGCAGGTCCAGGCCCTGGCACGCCGCCAGCCATTCCACCGCCAGTACGCCACGGGTGTTTTCGGCCATGTCCCACAGGCGTTTGCCGGCAGCCGGGGCCATGGACACGTGGTCTTCCTGGTTGGCGGAGGTCGGGATGCTGTCCACCGAATGGGGATGGGACAGCGCCTTGTTCTCGCTGGCCAGTGCCGCCGCGGTGACCTGGGCAATCATGAAGCCCGAGTTCACCCCACCATTGCCCACCAGGAACGGCGGCAACTGGGACATGTGCTTGTCCATCATCAGGGAGATGCGGCGCTCGCTCAGGGAACCGATCTCGGCAATGGCCAGGGCCATGTTGTCCGCCGCCATGGCCACCGGTTCGGCGTGGAAGTTGCCACCGGAAATCACATCGCCTTCGGCCGCGAACACCAGCGGGTTATCCGACACGGCGTTGGCTTCGACCACCAGCACTTCAGCGGCCTGGCGGAATTGGGTCAGGCAGGCACCCATCACTTGCGGCTGGCAACGCAGGGAGTACGGGTCTTGGACCTTGTCGCAGTTCTGGTGCGACTGGGACACCTGGCTGCTGTCGCCGAGCAGGTCGCGATAGGCCGCAGCCGAATCGATCTGCCCGCGCTGGCCGCGAGCGGCATGGATCCGCGCGTCGAACGGCGAGCGCGAGCCCAGCACCGCTTCCACGGTCAGGCCGCCGCACACCAGGGCGCCGGCGAACAGGTCTTCACCTTCAAACAGGCCGCGCAAAGCGAACGCCGTGGACACTTGGGTGCCGTTGAGCAGCGCCAGGCCTTCCTTGGCCGCCAGGGTCAGCGGCTTCAGGCCGGCCACTTCCAGCGCGGCGGTGGCGTCCAGCCACTCACCTTTGTAGCGGGCCTTGCCCTCCCCCAGCAGCACCAGGGACATGTGGGCCAGCGGCGCCAGGTCGCCGGACGCGCCCACCGACCCCTTGAGCGGAATGTGCGGGTAAACCTCGGCGTTGATCAGCGCCAGCAAGGCGTCGATCACCACGCGGCGGATCCCGGAAAAACCACGGCTCAGGCTGTTGACCTTGAGTACCATGATCAAGCGCACCAGGTCGTCGCTGAGGGGCTGCCCGACACCGGCGGCGTGGGACAGCACCAGGGAACGCTGGAGGTTTTCCAGGTCGTCACTGGCAATCCGGGTCGAGGCCAGCAAGCCAAAACCGGTGTTGATGCCATAGGCGGTGCGATTCTCGGCCAGGATCTGCTCGACGCAGGCGACGCTGGCATCGATTTGCGCCGAGGCGCTGTCGTCCAGGGTCAGGCGGGTCGGCTGCTGGTAGATGGCACGCAGTTGGGCCAGGGTCAGTTGGCCGGGAATCAGGTTAAGCGCAGTCACATTCATGCTCCTTTTGAGAGTTTTGTAATAACTGCCAGTCGCTCCGGAAGCTTCCGTTATCCGTCGCCACAGGCTTTTTTGAGCTGTGGCGCCTTGGCACGCTGGCGATGGTCGGGTTCTATTCAGTGCACATGGGGTAATGCCCGCTGCAGCGCAGCCGGGTCTTTGAGCAACGCGGCCGCACAGGCGATGTCTGGCGCCAGCCAGCGGTCCTGGTCATAGGGCGGCACCTGCTCGCGCAACAGCCGCCACGCGATGTCGGTGCCTGCGCCAAAGCGCTGGGTCTTGAGAAACTCGAACGCCTGGGCCGCCAGCAGGTACTCGATGGCGAGGATCTGCGTGCAGTTCTCCAGGGCCCGCAACAGCTTCAAGGCGGCATTGGTGCCCAGGCTCAAATGGTCCTCCTGCAACCCGGAGGTGACGTAATTGTCGAGCACTGCCGGCTGTGCCAGTTGGCGGTTTTCCGCGCACAACGAGGCGGCCACGTACTGCACGATCATCATTCCGGAATTGACCCCGGGGTTGCTCACCAAAAACGCCGGCAAGCCGCTGACGTGAGGGTTGATCAGGCGATCCAGGCGGCGCTCGGCAATCGAGCCGATCTCGGCCATGGCAATCGCCAGCAAGTCTGCCGCCAGGGCCACCGACTGCCATGGGGGTTGGCCTGGGACATGACCCGGTAACGCTCCGGCGTACCCAGCAGCAACGGGTTATCCGTGGCGGCATTGAGCTCGGTCTCGATCTGCGCCGTGGCATGGGCCAATTGGTCCCGGGCGGCGCCGTGCACCTGGGGAATGGAACGGATGCTCAGAGCATCTGGGTACGAATCCCCAGGCTGGCGGCGATGACTTCGCTGCCCGCCAGCAACGCCCGTACGTTATCGCCCACGCGCTGCATGCCCGGGTGCGGCTTGAGGGCGATGATCTCTGCATCAAACGCCGCGATCTGCCCGCGCTGGGCCTCGAAACTCATGGCACCGATCACGTCGGCCCATTGCAGCAGGCGGTGGGCGTCGGCCAGGGCCAGGCAACTGAGGCCGGTCATGCACGGCGTACCATTGACCAGGCACAGGCCGTCCTTGGCCCCCAGTTGCACAGGCTCCAGCCCCTCTTCGGCCAGGGCCTGGGCGGCGCTGACCACTTGCCCGCGGTAACTCACCTGCCCCACCCCCAGCAAGCAGATGCTGATGTGGGCCATGTGAGTCAGGTAACCCACCGAGCCCTGAGACGGCACTTGCGGGGTGATGCCCCGATTGAGCAAGGCCAGCAGGGCCGCGACCACCTGCCGATGGATGCCGGACTTGCCGTGGCTGTAATTGAGGATGGCGGCGCAGAGGATCGCCCGGGTTTGTTCGTCAGCCAGGGGCGCGCCCACGCCACAGGCATGGCTGAGCAGGGTGTTGCGCGACAGTTGGCTGAGTTGCTCGCCTTGCAGGGACACATTGCACAGCGCACCCAGGCCGGTGTTCACGCCATAGGCGCGCTCGCCGCTGGCGACGATGCGCTGGACGATCGCCTGGGCGTTGTCGATCCGCGCCCAGGCCGCGGCCGACAGCTCGAGCTGTGCGCCATGACGGGCAACGGCGACCACCTCCTGCCACCCCAGAGGGGCGTTGGCGATGACGATTTTTTCAGCCTGGGACATCGTGGACCTCTTCATGCAAACCTTGGGTTCTGTACCGCTTTGCCGGACCTTTCGCCGGCAAGCCGGCTCCTACACGGTGGCAGCGCGGCGCTGGACGAAACGGTCGACGTATTCATCCGCCGGCGAATGCAGGATCTCTTTCGGCGTGCCGACCTGGATCAGCCGGCCATCCTTGAGGATCGCGATGCGGTTGCCGATGCGCACGGCCTCATCCAGATCGTGGGTGATAAACACGATGGTCTTGTGCAGGGTCTTCTGCAGCTCCAGCAACTGGTCCTGCATTTCGGCGCGGATCAGCGGGTCCAGGGCACTAAAGGCCTCGTCCATCAGAATGATGTCAGTGTCCGCCGCCAGGGCCCGGGCCAGGCCGACCCGCTGGCGCATGCCGCCAGACAGCTGGTGCGGGTACTTCTTCTCGTAGCCCTTGAGGCCCACGGTGTTGATCCAGTGCAGCGCCCGCTCGGCGCAGACTTCTTTGCTCTCGCCACGCACCTTGAGGCCGTACGCCACATTGTCCTGGACGTTGCGATGGGGCAGCAGGCCGAAGCTCTGGAACACCATGCTGATCTTGTGCCGGCGGAATTGGCGCAGGGCCTCCATGTCGTATTGCAGGATGTCCTCGCCGTCCACCAGGATCGCGCCGCTGGTGGGGTCGATCAGGCGGTTGAAGTGGCGCACCAGGGTCGACTTGCCGGAACCGGAAAGGCCCATGATGACGAAAATCTCGCCCGTGCCGATGCTCAGGGACAGGTCGTTGACCCCGACCACACAGCCGGTTTCAGCCAGCACCTGGTCCTTTGTCTTGCCCTGGCCAATCATCGCCAGCGCCTCGGCGGAACGGTTGCCGAAAATCTTGAATACGTTTTTGACTTCGATCTTGCTGATGGCTGGGTTGCTCATTTGTTCACCTCATGGCGTGGCCGACCGTAGGCCTGGGTAATGCGGTCGATCACCACCGCCAGAATCACGATCGCCAGCCCGGCTTCCAGGCCGCGCCCGACGTTGAGGGTCTGAATCCCCACCAGTACATCCTCGCCCAGGCCACGGGCACCGATCATCGAGGCGATCACCACCATCGACAGGGCCATCATGGTGGTCTGGTTGATCCCGGCCATGATGCTCGGCAGGGCCAAGGGCAGTTGCACACCGAACAGCTGCTGCCAGCGGTTGGCGCCAAAGGCGTTGATGGCTTCCATGACTTCACCGTCCACCTGGCGAATGCCCAGGTCGGTGAGGCGGATCAGCGGCGGCGCAGCGTAGATCACCGTGGCAAAAATCGCCGGCACCTTGCCCAGGCCGAACAGCATCAGCACCGGGATCAGGTACACGAAGCTGGGCATGGTCTGCATGATGTCCAGCAACGGCATCAGCACCGAACGCAGGCGGTTGCTGCGGGCCGAGAGGATTCCCAGGGGAATGCCGATCAGCACCGAAATCAGCGTGGCCACCAGCATCAGCGCCAGGGTTTGCATCAGCTTGTCCCAGAGCCCCACCGCGCCCACCAGGAACAGCAAGCCGACAATCACCGCCGTGGTCACCAGCTTGCGGGTCGAGTGCCAGGCCACCACACCGACGATCGCCAGCATCAGCCACCAGGGCGCTGCGCGCAGCATCCCTTCGAGGTTGACGATGGCCCACAACAAGGTGTCGGAGATGTGCCGGAACACGTCGCCGTAATTGGTCACCAGGGAGTCGACCCAGCCGTTGACCCAGTCGGCGATGGAAAAGGTGAAGCTTTCAGGAAACATAGGAGGCTCTCGATCAAAGGGGTGTGGCGCCGCATCCGACGGCCCTTGCGGACCGCCGGAAAAATCCGGCCTACAAGGCTGCGTCGATTTTCTTGGCGGCCTCTTCACTCACCCAGGGGTGCCAGACTTCAGGGTGTTCCTTGAGGAAGATTTTCGCCAGTTTCGGCGACTCGATGCGCTCCTTGGTCATGCGCGCCAGGTTCTGGTTGAGCAGGTCGATCGGCAGGTTGGCCTTCTCCAGCACGGCCACCAGTTCCGGGGCCTGTTCGTGGAAGGTCTTGGACAGACCGACCTTGATGCTCACGCTCTTGTCCACGCCAGGCTTTTCATCGAGCTTGACCAGGTCCACCTGGCCCATCAGCGGGGTTGGCGACCAGTAGTAGAAAAGGATCGGCTCGCCACGCTTGTAGCTCGACAGCACCGCCGCATCCAAGGCCGGGCCGGTGCCCGGACGGAAGTTGGTGTAGCTGCTTTCCAGGCCGTAGCTCTTGAGCATCTCGCTGTTGTCCAGCTCGCAGGTCCAGCCGGCCGGGCAGTTATAGAAGCGCCCCTTGCTCGGCTCTTCCGGGTCTTTGAACACCGCAGAATACTGGCCCAGGTCGGCAATGTTTTTCAGCCCCGGGGCCTTGGCTTCCAGCTTGCGCTTGGCATCGCCTTCGATCACATAGCGCGGCACGTACCAGCCTTCGATGGCCCCCACCACCGGCGCGCCGACGCCCACCACCTTGCCGGCCTTCTCGGCCTTGTTCCAGACCTCGCTACGGCCCACCCACTCCTCGGCGAAAATCTGGATGTCATTGCTGCTCAGGGCGTTCTCCATGGTGATGGAGTTGCCCGGCAGGCTGTCGGTCTTGCAGTCGTAGCCCTTCTCCAGGACGAACTGCAGGACATCCGTCAGCAACATGCCGCTTTCCCAATTCAAACCGGCGAATTTCACCGGCTTGCCCGACTCGCACCAACCCGCAGCCTGGGCACCGGATGCGGCCACCAGGCCTAGGGACAGCAACGTGGTCAGCAGGGTCTTTTGCATTCTCATTGTGTGACGCTCCTAATCATGAATGGGCTTACGGCAGTCAAGAGGCATCCAGCCCTGTCCACGTCCAATCAGGCCTGCGCCGCAGCGCGACCGGCACCGCGGGTTTCAGGCTGAACATCACTGTCCTGCTCGACCGGCAGAATCAGGTGATCGGGCACGGAACCGTGCCATTTTTTTGCACACACGTAATACAGGGCAGCGGGAATCACCAGACCGATGATCCAGGAGATATCCACACCCCCCAGGGTCTCTACCAGCGGGCCGGTATAGAACTTGGTGGAGATAAACGGCAGCTGCACCAGCACCCCGAAGACATAGACGCTGATACCCAAAACGTTCCAACGGCCATAGCGACCGTTCGGATCGGCCAGCGCCGGTACGTCGTAACGCTCACGGGTGATGCAGTAGTAATCCACCAGGTTGACTGCGCTCCAAGGCGTGAAGAACGCCAGCAGGAACAGGATGAAAGACTTGAACGCGCCGAGGAACGAGTGCTGGCCGAGCAACGCAATCAGCGTCGCAGTGCCGACGATCAGCAGCACGAATATCAGGCGCTGCAAGCGCGATACCTGCAGGTGCCCACGGAACCCGCTGATGACGGTCGCAATGCACATGAAGCTGCCGTAGGAGTTCAGCGTGGAAATGGTGACCTTGCCGAACGCGATGCTGAAGTACAGCAACGCAGCGGTAGCACCGGTTCCGCCCAGACCCACGATGTAGGCCACTTCGTGACCGGCAAATTGCCCATTGGCCGTTGCGGCGGCGAACACACCGAGGATCATCGCCACTTGGGCGCCGATCACCGAACCCGCACCGGCAGCGAGAAAGGTTTTCACCGAAGAAATACTGCTCGGCAGGTAGCGTGAATAGTCCGCCACGTACGGACCGAAAGCGATCTGCCAGGAGGCCGCCAGTGACACCGCGAGCAAGAAGCTGCTCCAACTGAAGTGGCGAATGTTCAGCAATGCACCGATATCCGCCTGGCCCATCAAGCGGCTGAACAGGTAAACGAAGGCAATCACCCCAATGACGCTGGCGACCCGGCCGATGAAGTGAATCACCCGATACCCGAGCACCGTGACCAGCACGATGACGCTGGCGAAGATCAGGATGCCGACGCTGTCGCTGACGCCAAACAACTGGCCCAGGGCCTGACCGGAAAGTACGGTTCCGGTGGCGGTGAAACCGAGGTACATCAAGCACACCAGCACGATCGGGATAGCCGCACCATAAACACCGAACTGCACGCGGCTGGAAATCATCTGCGGCAGGCCAAGCTTGGGCCCTTGCGCCGCATGCAACGCCATCACCCCGCCGCCGAGCAGTTGCCCGATCAGCAAGCCGATCAACGACCAGAACACATCACCGCCCAGCACCACGGCCAGGGCCCCGGTGACAATCGCGGTGATTTGCAGGTTGGCACCCAGCCACAGGGTGAACTGACTCAATAGACGACCGTGTCTTTCCGCTTCCGGGATGTAGTCGATCGAACGCCTTTCGATCAACGGCTTGTTGCTTGCACGTGCGTCATTTGCAGCCATTTATGTTCAACCTCTGATGGATTGTTTTGCACACAAACCCAGTAGGAGCCGACTGCCCGACGATGGCGCCCTCAAGCACACCACCCTGGCGAAAGCCGGCCCCTAGCGGTATCAGCCGGTGATCATCGGCAGGTTCAGGCCCTTTTCCTTGGCGCAGTCGATAGCGATCTGGTAGCCGGCATCGGCGTGACGCATCACCCCGGTGGCCGGGTCGTTGTGCAGTACCCGGGCAATACGCTCAGCCGCTTCATCAGTACCGTCACAGACAATGACCATCCCCGAATGCTGAGAGAAGCCCATGCCGACGCCACCACCGTGGTGCAGGGACACCCAGGTCGCGCCGCTGGCGGTGTTGAGCAAGGCGTTGAGCAATGGCCAGTCGGAAACGGCATCGGAACCGTCCTGCATCGACTCGGTTTCACGGTTCGGGCTGGCCACGGAGCCGGAGTCCAGGTGTCGCGACCGATAACGATCGGTGCCGACAGCTCGCCGCTGCGCACCATTTCGTTGAAGGCCAGGCCCAGCTTGGCGCGCAAGCCCAGGCCAACCCAGCAGATCCGCGCCGGCAGGCCCTGGAAGCTGATGCGTTCACGGGCCATGTCCAGCCAGTTGTGCAGGTGGGCGTCGTCCGGGATCAGCTCCTTGACCTTGGCGTCGGTCTTGTAGATGTCTTGCGGGTCACCGGAAAGCGCCGCCCAGCGGAACGGGCCGATGCCGCGACAGAACAGTGGACGGATATAGGCCGGTACGAAACCCGGGAAATCGAAGGCATTCTCGACGCCCTCTTCCTGAGCCATCTGGCGAATGTTGTTGCCGTAGTCGAAGGTCGGAATACCCATTTTCTGGAAGGCGAGCATCGCTTTGACGTGGACGGCCATGGATTGCTTGGCGGCCTTGACCACGGCAGCGGGCTCGGTCTTGGCGCGGGCGCGGTATTCGTCCCAGGTCCAGCCGGCCGGCAGGTAACCGTTGAGCGGGTCGTGGGCGCTGGTCTGGTCGGTGACCATGTCCGGGCGCACGCCGCGCTTGACCAGTTCCGGGAGGATTTCCGCCGCGTTGCCCAGCAGTGCGATGGAGATCGCCTTACCTTCCTGGGTGTATTTGGCGATGCGCGCCAGGGCGTCGTCGAGGTCGGTGGCTTGCTCATCGACATAACGGCTGTTGAGGCGGAAATCGATGCTGACCTGCTGGCATTCGATGTTCAGCGAGCAGGCACCGGCCAGGGTGGCGGCCAGCGGTTGCGCGCCGCCCATGCCGCCCAGGCCGGCGGTCAGGACCCAACGGCCCTTGAGGTTGGAATCGTAGTGCTGGCGACCGGCTTCGACGAAGGTTTCGTAGGTGCCCTGGACGATGCCCTGGCTGCCGATGTAGATCCAGCTGCCGGCCGTCATCTGGCCGTACATGGCCAGGCCCTTGGCATCCAGTTCGTTGAAGTGCTCCCAACTGGCCCAGTGCGGCACCAGGTTGGAGTTGGCGATCAGTACGCGTGGCGCGTTGCTGTGGGTCTTGAACACGCCGACCGGCTTGCCGGATTGCACCAGCAGGGTCTCGTCGTCGTTCAGATTAGTCAGGCTTTCGACGATTTTGTCGTAGCACTCCCAGTTGCGCGCCGCGCGACCGATACCGCCATACACCACCAGCTCTTTAGGGTTTTCCGCGACTTCCGGGTCGAGGTTGTTCATCAACATGCGCAGCGGTGCTTCGGTCAACCAGCTCTTGGCCGTGAGCTGGTTGCCACGGGCGGCGCGGATCTCAACGTTGCGGTACTTGGTGTTGGTGTTCTCGGTCACGAAAGAAACTCCTCAGCGATCAGTCCGGACCCACCCAGGCAGTGGGTGGGGAAGCTTGCGCGCAGCCTGTGCGCGACAAACAAATCAGGCACGGTGCGAAGAGGATTGCGTCGACTCTTACGCACACATATTTACTTGTACATACAAGCATATGCAATCAAGCGGCCAACTCGCCAAATCGACGCTGAAGAAACCTGGGGAAATGGCTAGAAGCCGCCTAAATAAAGGCTTTGGCTGAAGGGATTTTTTTAACGAGGTTTTTTTGCACGGGGCAACGATCGTTACCTGGCGCGAGTTTTGCGCCAGCCTGGGGCATTCGGTAACAAATTGGTGCGCCCAGGAAACAGCCGTCAGCGCCATTTAAAAAGCAATGCGGGGTGTCGACGCGCGACGCGTCAAAGGTCAGGCCCGGAAGGGTTTTCAAGAAGGGCGGGGGAATACAGGCAAGGGCAGCGGCCCCGGATCAGGCCGGGGCCAGGCGTGGTTCAGGCGTGGCTCAGTTCAATCACACAGCACAGGCCACTGACGGCGATTTCCAGCACGCCGGCGTTACCTTCTAGCTTCAAACAATCGTGCTGCCCCAGTTCCTGGGTAGCAACGTTGTCCAACTCCACCAGCACCTGGGGCGCCGCGCTGAAGATCAGCACTGTGGTGGCCTGGGTAAAGAAGCGCTGCTCGCGCTCGAACCACTGCAAGCGGGCGCGGTAACGGTCGGGGGCGTAAATCAGGTTGAAGTCGCGAATCGGCCCGTCGAGCAAGGTGCAACTGACGTGGCTGGCGCCACTGAAGGCGAAGGGGTCCAGCGGCAGCAAGGGCCGCGCATCCTGGCCGTCGATGTTCAGGGTCATGCCCACGCCTTGCAGCACGGTAATGATCCGCTCATATCCGGCAAAGCTCGAAAACCCGCCGGACTCGCCGATATCGGCAATCGACAGGCGCCAGCCAAAACCGTCCAGGCCCTGGCCCGCGTCGCGGGTGATTTCTTCGGTGCTACCGCCGCCGTTCTTCCACGGCATGCGCGGGTAATCGGCCGCGCGTAAAAGGTGCAACTGGCTCATTTATGAAAACGCCCTTCCAGACGATGACGGGAACCGGGGTGAATCAAGCGCGCGGCGGTCACTGGCTGGCGCCCGGACCAGGTGCGGCGGCGAATCAGCAGGCACGGCTCGCCGCGCTCGATCTGCAACAGCCGGCATTCTTCCGGCTCGGCGAGAATAGCCTCGACCACGTGCTCGCCTTCGGTCAGCGGCGCGACCTGGTTGAGGTAGGCATAGGGGGTTTGCAGGGTGAAGTCCTGCTTGAGGTACTCCGGCGCCACCAGCGCGTTGACGAAGCGGTCTTCGATCTGCACCGGGATGTCGTTTTCGAAATGCACGATCAACGAATGGAACACCCGCTGCCCTTCACGCATGTCCAGGGCCAGGGCGCGCTCGGAGCCGGCAGCCTCTTCGCCCAGGGTGATGACCTTGCACGTGTGGCGATGACCGCGGGACGCGATCTCGTCGGCAATGTTGTGCACTTCAAACAGCGCCGACTGGCTCTTGGGTTCGGCGACGAAGGTGCCCACGCCCTGCATGCGCACCAGCATGCCTTCGGCGGTCATCTCGCGCAGCGCGCGGTTGATGGTCATGCGGCTGAAACCCAACTGGTTGACCAGCTCACTTTCCGACGGCACGCGGTAATGGGGCGGCCAGTTTCCGCTCTCGATCTGCTGCGTGATCATTTGTTTGACGCGGGCGTACAAGGGCGCCGGACTATCGCCCAGGTGGGCGGCCAGCGGTGAGTTGGCAGTCGGAGTCGGCACAGGGAATCCTTGTTCGAAAGTAGAAGGTGGCTAGCTTGCCGGAGTTTACCGGGCAGGCAAACGTCTGTATATGTATATACAAATAAACACACGATGGGGTAATTGAACCATGTCCGCCTTCTTTGCCGAACGCGCGCTGCTGCCTAGTGGATGGGCCAATGATGTACGTCTTGAGGTCGGCGCCGATGGCCAACTGACCCACATCCAGGCCAACGCCAGCGCGCAAGGCGCGGAACGGCTCAAGGGCCCGCTGTTGCCAGGCATGCCCAACCTGCACTCCCACGCCTTTCAGCGGGCCATGGCCGGGCTGGCGGAAGTGGCCGGCAACCCCAACGACAGCTTCTGGACCTGGCGCGACCTGATGTACCGGCTGGTGGGCAAGATCAGCCCCGAGCAGTTGGAAATCATCGCCCGCCAGTTGTACATCGAGATGCTCAAGGCCGGTTACACCTCGGTGGCGGAATTCCACTACGTGCACCACGACCACAACGGCAGCCCCTACAGCGACCCAGCCGAACTCTCGCTACGCATCAGCCAGGCGGCCAGCGCGGCCGGCATCGGCCTGACCCTGTTGCCAGTCCTCTATAGCCATTCGGGGTTTGGCGGCCAGGCACCCAACGACGGCCAGCGGCGTTTCATCAACAGCACCGAGCATTACCTGGCCCTGCACGCCCGGCTGCAGCCGCTGCTGGCGCAACAACCGGCGCAACGCCTGGGCCTGTGTTTCCACTCGCTGCGCGCGGTGACGCCGGAGCAGATCCGCGACGTCCTGGCCGCCAGCGACAGTCAGTGCCCGGTGCATATCCACATTGCCGAACAGCAAAAGGAAGTCGATGACTGCCTCAACTGGAGTGGCCGCCGCCCGCTGCAATGGCTGTATGAAAACACCGAGGTCGATCAGCGCTGGTGCCTGGTCCACGCCACCCACGCCAACCCGGAAGAAGTCAGCCTTATGGCCAAGAGCCGGGCCATTGCCGGCTTGTGCCTGACCACTGAAGCCAACCTCGGTGACGGGATCTTCCCGGCCGTGGACTTCCTGGCCCAGGGCGGACGCCTGGGGATCGGCTCCGACAGCCATGTGTCCTTGAGTGTGGTGGAGGAGCTGCGTTGGCTGGAATACGGCCAGCGCCTGCGTGATCAGCGGCGTAACCGCCTGTACCGCAGCGATCAGCCGATGGTGGGGCGCACCCTGTACGACGCGGCCCTGGACGGCGGCGCCCAGGCCTTGGGGCAACCGATCGGTGCCCTTGAAGTGGGCAAACGGGCTGACTGGCTGGTGCTCGATGGCAACGATCCGTACCTGGCCACCGCCGACGGCGATGGCATTCTCAACCGCTGGCTGTTCGCTGGTGGTGATCGCCAGGTACGCGATGTGATGGTGGCTGGGCAATGGGTGGTGCGTGAGGGCCGCCATGCCCAAGAAGAGGACAGCAGCCGAGCCTTCACCCAGGTGCTGCGCGACCTCCTCAACTGAACCTCTGCCCGTAGGCGCCGGCTTGCCGGCGGCTACGGGTAACGGTTTATTTCGAGGTCTTGGCCATGGCCGAATCCGACACCCGCCAGATCAGCCGCGTGGTGTCATAGCCCTGCTGACGCGCCTTGCTCAGCAAATCCTCGCGTACCGTCTCACTGACCTCCGGCGAACGCGACAGCAGCCACAGGTAGCGCCGGTTCGGGTTGCCGACAATGGCCGTCTTGTAGTCATCGCTGACGTACAGCACCCAGTAATCGCCCTTGGCCACGCCAGGCAGCAATCGAGAGAACCAGTTGTCAAACTCGACCCAGAGCTTGTCGGTCTTGCCCGGCACCTGGGGCTTGGCCGTGCCCCGGGCCTCTTCCCATTGCCACTCCGGCGTCAGGCAGCGGTTGAGCACCGCGATATTGCCCTCGGGCAGCAAGGTGTAGCGGGCTTCGGATTGCGCACAGTTGCGCTGGAAGTACATCGGCAACCGCGCCAACTCGTACCAAGTCCCTTGGTAACGCTTGAGGTCGACGTGGTTGACGGTCTTGGGCGCCAGCGAATCGTCCCGGGACGTGGCGCATCCGGCCAAGATCAGGCCGACCAGAAGGGTGAATACAAAACGCATCATTATTTTTCTCCCGTGGGCACGCAGCCCCGGTTTACTTCAGGCCTTGCCCGGAAAACATCAGCACTTTGTCACCGGCGTACTGCACGCTGATAAAGCTGTTTTTGTCACCCCAGGTGCAGCTGGACATGCCCAGCGCGCCGGAACAGTCAGTCGGTTTGCCCAGCAGTTGCTCAACTTCGGCCTTGGGCATGCCTGCCGAAAGCTTGGAATAGTTTTCCTGATTGACCTTGCTGCACGCAGCCAACAGCACGCAAAACGACAACAGAGCGAGAGAACGCAGCGACATGGTGAACTCCTGGGCGGACGGGGGAAGGCATGGCAGCCAACCAGAAGCTTAGAAGAGAAAACCCCCTTCTGGTTCCCCAGTGAAGCGGGTATTTATTGCGGACCAATTCGCAGATTTGCTCCATAAATCAGGCACTTTTGCCCGGCAAAAAGCATTTCGTCGGCTTTCCCCGAAACTGACTAATCTTTGGCGCTGGCAAGTCGACATAAATGCAGCGTAAAACCCCGTCATATGGCAAATTGCCAATATTCGTTGACCCCCTCGCGGTAGTTTTCCCCCCATGACCAGAAACATGAAATTCAGCCACAAGATCCTGCTTGCCGCCGCCCTTGTGGTCGCCGTGGCATTTGCCTGTTTCATCCTGTTCAACGACTACCGCCAGCGCCAGGCATTGCGCAGCAGCACCGAATCCTCGATGCAGGAACTGGGCAGCCTGACCACCAGCAACATCCAGACCTGGCTGGAAAGCCGCATGCAGCTGTTGCAGTCCCTGGCCCAGCAGATCGCCGTGGACGGCAACGGCGCCGACAGCCTGAAACGCAGCGTCGGCCTGCCCGCCTACACCGGCAATTTCCAGCTCAGTTATTTCGGCGGCCAGGACGGCGTGATGTTCTCGGTACCCGCCGGCAACCGCCCGGCGGATTACGACCCGCGCGCCCGCGGCTGGTTCAAGGCGGCTACCGGCGCCGGCCAGACCGTTGTCACCGAACCCTACATCGCCGCCTCGTCGGGCAAGCTGGTGATCACCGTGGCCACACCGGTGCAGCACCAGAACCAGTTCATCGGCGTCGCCGGTGCCGACATCGACCTGTCCAGCGTCAGCGCCATCATCAACTCGCTGAACTTCGGCGGCCACGGCCATGCCTTTATCGTCAGCGCTGACGGCAAGATCCTGATCCACCCCGAGAGCAAGCTGATCCTCAAGAGCCTCAGCGAGGCCTATCCCGATGGCGCCCCGCAGGTCAGCCCGGGGATGAAGGAAGTCACGGTCAACGGCAAGACCCAGTTCATCTCCTTCACCCAGGTCAAAGGCGTGCCCTCGGCGAATTGGTACGTGGCCCTGGTGCTCGAACAAGACACCGCCTTCGCCATGCTCAGCGAGTTTCGCACCTCGGCGATCATCGCCATGGCCATTGCCGTGGTGATCATCATCAGCCTGCTGGGGATGCTGATCCGCATGCTGATGCAGCCGCTGCACGTGATGGGCCGCGCCATGCATGACATCGCCGAAGGCGAAGGCGACCTGACCAAGCGCCTGACCATCCATGGCAACGATGAATTCGGCGCCCTGGGCCAGTCCTTCAACCGTTTCGTCGAACGCATCCACGGCTCGATCCGCGAAGTGTCCTCGGCCACCGGCCAGGTCAACGAAGTGGCGCTGCGGGTGGTGGCGGCCTCCAACTCGTCGATGTTCAACTCCGACCAGCAAGCCTCGCGCACCAACAGCGTGGCCGCAGCCATCAACCAACTCGGTGCCGCCGCCCAGGAAATCGCCCAGAACGCGGCCCTGGCATCGCAGCACTCCAGCGACGCCCGCAGCCTGGCGGAAGACGGCCAGCAAGTGGTGGATAAAACCATCTCGGCCATGCATCAACTGTCGGCGAAGATCAGCGACTCCTGCGGCAACATCGAGACCCTCAACAGCAACACCGTGAACATCGGGCAGATTCTCGAAGTCATCACCAGCATCTCCCAGCAAACCAACCTGCTGGCCCTCAACGCCGCCATCGAAGCCGCCCGGGCCGGTGAAGCCGGACGCGGGTTTGCGGTGGTTGCCGATGAAGTGCGCAACCTCGCCCACCGCACCCAGGACTCGGCGCAGCAAGTGCAGAAGATGATCGAGGAGCTGCAAGTGGGGGCACGCGAGGCGGTCAACACCATGACCGAGAGCCAGCGCGAGAGCGAGAGCAGCGTCGGCATCGCCAACCAGGCCGGCGAGCGCCTGCTCAGCGTGACCCAGCGCATCGGCGAGATCGACGGCATGAACCAGTCCGTGGCCACCGCCACCGAAGAACAGACCGCCGTGGTGGAGTCGATCAACGTCGACATCAGCGAGATCAACACCCTCAACCAGGAAGGCGTGGAAAACCTCCAGGCCACCCTGCGCGCCTGCTCCGACCTGGAGCAGCAAGCGTCCCGCCTCAAGCAACTGGTGGGCAGCTTCCGCATCTAAGGCACCGCATCGCCAGCAAGCCGGCTCCTACAAGGGTAGGAGCGGTTTGTCGACAATCCGCAACACAGTCAGTGGTCAGGGGCCCCACTACAGGGGTGAATTAAGGCTAAACTCAGCCCTGCCTTTCCAGTCGAGCCCTTTCCATGAAGCTGTCATCCCAGGTCAAGCCCATCAGTTATCTGAAAAGCCACACCGCCGAGATCGTCAAGCAACTGACAGAGAGTCGCGAGCCGCTGGTCATTACTCAGAACGGTGAAGCCAAGCTGGTGGTGATGGATGTACAAAGTTTCGAAGAGCAGGAAGCAACCCTGGCGTTGCTGAAACTGCTGGCCCTGGGCAACAGGGAAATCGAGGCCGGCCAGTTCCGTGATGCAGACCACGTGTTTGCCGACCTGGAGGCGGACGATCCGCAGTGAATTTCCAGGTGGTCATTCTGCGCTCGGCAGAAAACGACCTCAAAGAGCTTAAACGCTACGTAATCCGTCAGTTTTCCACGCAGACCTGGCACAGCACCTACCTGCACCTGAAAACCGTTGTGGCCCAACTGGCGACCACGCCTTACGCCGGCAGCGTCCCCGCCGAAATCCAGCAGCTTGATCTTCGCCGCTACCGCCAGGTTCTTTCCGGAATGAACCGGGTGATCTATGAAGTGCGGGAGCAGACCGTTTACATCCACATCATCGCGGACACACGCAAAGACCTGCAGTCGTTGCTGATTAAGCGACTGTTGGGATTTCAAGCAAGGGGTGAATTGTTAGCATCACCGACAACGGCGATCTAGGAGCCGGCTTGCCGGCGATGTCGATGTCGCGATCAGAAGTGCGAGCCCGGCTCGCGCAGGAAGGCCCGTTCTTCGGCGGTGGATTCGCGGCCGAGGATGGCGTTGCGATGGGGGAAGCGCCCGAAGCGGGCAATGACTTTCTGGTGCCGTTCGGCGTAATCCAAGTGGTCGGCGAACACGGCGCGGTCTTCCAGCGGTTGCTCATCGTGCAGCGCGGCAAAACGCGAAACCCCTTCGTTCTGCACCGCCAGATGCTCGCAATGCTCGAACACCAGGTAGATGAAGCTGCGCTGCATGGCCGGCAATTGCCGGTCAAAATCCGCGGCGATGCCCTAGGCCACCAGCGCTTGAGCACGCGGGTCACCAGAGAAGGCTTGGGCGGTGTCGCGAAAGATCATTCGCGGGAGCTGATCGAGCAACAGCACCAGGGCCAGCCAACCTTGGGGACGTTGCGTCCACTCGGTCAATCCGCCGGCCAGTGCCTGTTCCACCAAGGCCCCGAAGCGCTCACGCGCCTCAAGGTCCTGACTGTCATGCTTGCCGAACCACAGCCGGCCCTTGTCTGCCACGATGTCCGCCGGTTTGTCGGCTGAACCGAACCACCAATCGAGCAAGGGCTGCCAGGGCGCGGCCATGTTTTATTCCTTGTGGTACGCGGTGACGCGAGCCACTTCTTCCTTGGAGCCAAGAAACACCGCTACACGCTGGTGCAGGCCTTCAGGCTGGATGTCGAGAATGCGCTTGTGACCGTCGGTGGACGCGCCGCCGGCCTGTTCCACCAGGAACGACATCGGGTTGGCTTCGTACATCAGGCGCAGCTTGCCCGGTTTCTCCGGCTCGCGGCTGTCACGTGGGTACATGAACAGACCGCCACGGGTCAGGATACGGTGCACGTCAGCCACCATGGCAGCGACCCAGCGCATGTTGTAGTTCTTTTTCAGTGGACCGGTGTCGCCGGCCAGCAGCTCATCAACGTAGCGCTTGACCGGGGCTTCCCAGTGACGCTCGTTGGACATGTTGATGGCGAATTCCTGGGTGGATTCCGGGATCTTGATGTCTTCGTGAGTCAGCACGAAGCTGCCCATTTCACGGTCCAGGGTGAAGCCTTTGACGCCGTCGCCCAGGGTCAGCACCAGCATGGTCTGTGGGCCGTAGATGGCGTAACCGGCAGCGACCTGCTCGGTACCTGGCTGCAGGAAGGCCTTTTCGTTCAGGGCTTCGTTCTGGCTCAGGTATTCGTTAGGGCAGCGCAGTACCGAGAAGATGGTGCCAACCGGTGCGTTGATGTCGATGTTGGACGAACCGTCCAGTGGGTCGAACACCAGCAGGTAGGCGCCTTTCGGGTATTTGCCCGGGATCTGGTAGGCATTGTCCATTTCCTCGGACGCCATGCCGGCCAGGTGACCGCCCCATTCGTTGGCTTCGAGCAGGATCTCGTTGGAGATCACGTCGAGCTTCTTCTGCACTTCGCCTTGCACGTTCTCAGTGCCCATGCTGCCCAGAACACCACCCAGGGCGCCTTTCGACACGGCGTGGCTGATCTCCTTGCAAGCACGCGCCACCACTTCGATCAGGAAGCGCAGATCGGCAGGAGTGTTGTTGCTGCGGGTCTGCTCAATCAAATAGCGACTCAGGGTAACGCGGGACATGGACGGCTCCGGAGGAATGGGGGGTAAAAACCCGCGCAGTTTAGCGCGAGTCGTGGCGCATTTCCTCCTCTCAGACAGGGAAGTGCCTGATTGAGTTCATGCACCCGCTTGAGGCTAGCCAGAAACCGCGAAAACGCCCCCTCCCCGGAGCGCCTTGCCGACGATCAGCGGCGACGTCATTCCTAGGGCTTGGCAACCGGCTTGCGCAACAGGCTGAAGGCCATACCCGCCAGCGCCAGCACGCCCAGCAACAACACCGTCCACAGGCCGATCTTCTTCCAATCGGTCGTCGGCGCCACCGGCACTGCCGCAATGACGGGTGCAACCTGTTGCGGAGCGCCCTCGACCCGGGCCTGGCCCAGGCCTGCCAGGCGCTGCGGGCTGTAGTCAGGAATCAGGGTGGCCAAAGGCAGATTCGCCGGCCCCGCAGCCGGATTGCCCAGGGCCAGGCGATAAGGCCCCGCGCCCCGCGCCAGGAACACCAACTGCACACCACGCACGGCAAAGCGCAAAGCCGGCGCCTGCGCACCCAGGCCACCGCCGCGCTCATCCACTTCCAGCTTCAACTGGCGCCACTTCTGCCCCGCCAACTGCAATTCGTTCTGCTGCACGTCCTGGCCATTCTGAGTCAGGCGATACAGCAGGCCGCTGGTCAGCACCTGCCAGGGCTGGCTGCTGTTCTGCCGGCCATAGAGGGTTACCGGCGCCAGGCTATTGGCCTGGTCCAGCGCCACTTGCAGACGCTCCAGGGGCAAGTCCGCGGGCAACTCCCAGGTGTATTCACCGGCCTTGGCCGTCTGCCCCGCCAACGGCTGGGACCACTGCAGCGGCGAGGGCACGCTGCTGGTGCTGGTGCTTTCCAGTTGCACCGAGGTCAACACCGGTGCCTGCTGGGGGCTGTTCCAGAGCAGCCGCAGGTAACGCGCAGTTTGCCCGGGCAGGCCGACTTCATGCTGCTCGATGCGCTCATCGGCAAACGATAGGCGGGCCACCTGGCCTTCACCCCAGGCTTGCCAATGCTGCAGGTCGTCACTGGCTTCGATGCTGAAGTTCTGGAAGCCATCACGCTCGCTGGTCCAGTCCAGCACCAGTTGCTGCAATGGTGCATGGATACCACTGGCGTCCAGCAGCCAGCCACGCAGCACTTCCTCGCCGGCTTCCAATTGGGTGGAGGGTTGTACTTCCACCAGGGTGCCGTTGGCGTTGGACTGCACGCGCACGCTCGGCGTGGCATCGCTGGCCTCGGCCGAGTTGTACAGCGGGAACCACTTCACCTCGTGCAGGCTACGCTGTTCGGTGGTCTGCGCCTGCTGACGGGCCAGGGCGTACGCCTGGGGCTCACCGGCAGCGTTGAACACCCGGATGTCCCGCAGATCGCTATGGCTGGCATGCAGTTGCAGCGCCAACGGCACGTCGAGGCGGTACCAGGGCCCCTCCCCACTCAGGGCCAACGGCGCTTGGGACTTAAAATCCCCCGGTGTTTCCTGGGCCGTGGCCGACAGCGCCACACACAACCCGACAGCCCCCAACCAGCCCAGGCTCGACATCCGACTCAAGACGACACTCCTTCATTTGCATTGACCGGCGCGGCTTGATCCGGCTCGGCTTCGGCGCGCTTGGGCGGCAGCGGGGCAAAGTAACCCACCACCAACAGCAAACCGCCCACGCCGATAAACGACACGATCCGCGCCAGCCCGCCGCGGTTGCTCAATTCCACCAGGAACAGCTTGGCCACCACCACCGCGATCAACGCGGCGCCCACCAGCCAGACCTCGCGCCGGTGGCGCAGATGCCCACCGATCATCAGGCCCAGGGCAATCAGGGTCCAGACGATGGACAAGCCCGCCTGCACCAGCATCGACTCCAGCAGTGCATCCGCCTGAAACGGTACACCGCCCCAATGGTGGGCGGTGCGCATCACCAGCAGGGTAAAGAAGGCGAACAACGACAACGCCGCCACCCCCTGGCTGATACGTTCGACCCGCTCGGCCGGGATCGCCAGCACCTGCGCCGCGCTGCGCGACCAGACAAACACACCGAACACAGCAAACAGCAGCCCCAGTTCCAGCGGATTGAGCAGCGGCAGGTAAGGCAACGGCTCGGCACTGCCATCGCTGAACAGATTGGCCAGCCAGAACCAGCCCAGCATCAGCAGCGCCAGGGGCAGCGCAGCGTACACCCGGTATTCACGGGCGTAGGCGGCCACCGGCCAAGGCAGGCTGCGCGGCGTCGCCATCAGCACCAGGTACAGGCTCGGCAGCAGCGCCCAGCCCAGCCAGCGCCAGGCGTTGTAGTGCTCGGACAACAGCAGCAGGCCGTAGCGCAGTTCCAGGGCCAGGACCCCGAGCAGCATCCAGCAGCCCAGCACATGGGCGGCGCTCAGCACTTGGGCCGGCAGCATCGTCGCCAGGCGCCGCAGGCTGAAGAAATGCACGGCAAATAACAGCGGCCAGACCAGCCAACCGGCATCCGCCGCCGGGTGATAGCGGCCCTGCCAGGCACTCAGCAGCACCAGCAACGCAGCCGGCATCAACAGTCCGCTGAGCAGCCCGAGGGACGGCCACTTCAAACGCGCTGCCAGCAGTGTGCAGAGCGCCACGCTGACAGCGGCGACCAGCAACAACAAGGTCCCTTGCAGGTGCGGCGGGGCGAACACCAGCACTTCCCTGACCAGGGCCAGGGCCCACCAGCCGGCGCCCCAGGCCAACAACAGATCGGACAGGCGCCCCAGGGGCAAGGTGGCGAACGCCGAGCCCTGGTCGCCACGCTGCAAGCGCCAGGCACCCACCAGCGCCGCCAAGGCCAGCACCAGCGGCGTGCCGAAGTTCATATTGGCCAGGGGTCGCAGCCCCTCGCCCGGCAACGGGCCGAACCAATCGGCACTGGCCAACAGGAAAGCCACGCCGCCGATCACCTGCAACAGCAGGCCAAACACAAAGCTCGCGCGTTGTTGCAGGTACAGGCTCAGCCAGATGATCAGCACACCACTGGCGGCCCAGACACCGCTGGCCGTGCGCCAAGGCAGGACGAACAGCACCGCCAGGTTGATCATCAACAAGCCGGCCAGCAGCACCACCGACAACCCGCGCAGCAGCCGCGGGTCGTTGCGCACCATGTCGTCACGAGCCGCCAGAAGCATGCCGCCGATCAGCGCCAGACCAATCAGCGAGGCGCTCAGCAGCCCGCTCCAACCGGCACTGAACACCGCCGCCGAGTCGCCGTCGGCACCTTGCAGACGCAACAGGAACAAGGCACCGCCCAGCAGTTGCACGCCAAAGGCACTGAACAGGAAAGTCCGCGATTGCAGGCGCAGGCCGGCCACCAGGGTCACCAAGCCCGCCAAGGCCCAACTGATGGCCGTGCCATGGACCTGCAGGAACAGCGGTGCCAGCAGGTAGACAAAGCTCAAGCCAGCGACAGCGAGCATCGGCGCCACTGCCAGTTCCCAGCTCGCCACGTGCTCAGGCTGCGCCTTGCGCAGTTGCAGGAAGCTGAACAACAGGCCCCCCCCCAGCAGCAAGGCCCCCAGAGGCGCGCCGTCGAGCAGGCTGTCCTCACCCGGGCGCAATTCACTGAGAAATGCCAGGGCCGCACCGACCTGCAGCAGCAAAGCGAAGACACGGGCCAAGGGCCGTTGCTGACGCAGGCCGAGCCAGAAGATGCCCGCACCCTCCACTGCCCAGGCCGCGCTGGTCCAGCGGGCATCCAACCCCAGGGGAATTGCCAGGCTGGCAAAGATCACCCCCAGGGCCAGGCAGGTTTCCCCCAGCAGCAAGGCACGGCCGCCGGACAACCAACGGGCCAGCCCCATGTAGATCAGGCCCAGCGCCAGGGCGCTGAAGGCGGCGGCGAACTCCAAGTGCTGGACCAGCGCCCATTGCAAGCCAAAGCCCACCAGCGGCGGGCCGAACAGCATGCTGCCATCGACGTAGTCACCCTTGCGGGCAGACCAGTGCAGCAGCGCCTGGCGACTGTCGTCCGCGGGCGCATCGCTGAGCTCCAGCAGCTTGCGCCGGGCGAACAGCAGGCCGATCAGCAGGTACATGACAAAGAACAGAATCAGGAACGGCTCGGTGCTCCACAGCAACTCAGGGGTGTAGGACCTCAAGCCCCAGGCGAAGCCGATGCCGAAGGTGCCGACAAAACCGATCAGGTTGAGCAGGCGCCAGGCCTTGAACCAGGCAATGGCGAGGATCCCGGCATTGAGCAGGGCGAAATAACTGAACAGCGCCACATGGCTGCCCGCGCCGGTGGACGTGAGGATGGGGGCAGCGAACCCGCCCAGGGCCGCCGCCGCAGCCAGGCCCAAGGCGTCCTGGGTCACCGCCAGGATGGCCGAGAACAGCGTGACCGCCACCAACAGACCGAGGGCCGCGCCCGGGTCCAACAGCGGATGCAGGCGCATGGCGGCGAACACCGTCAGGTACAGCACCGCGATCCCCGTGCCTTGCAACATCAAGGCGTAATAGCTGTTGCGCAGTCGCAGCCACCAACCCAGCCCCAACAAGCCCAAAGCGCAAGCGGCGACCCCGGCGTAACGCACTTCGATCGGCACCACCATGCCTTCAGTGGCGTAGCGCAAGAGGAAGGCCAGGCCAAGGAACAACAGCAGCACCCCCACACGCAACACGGTGTTACCGCCAAACAGCCAGTTGCGCGCCCCTTCGATGGCGCGCTCGATCAGGTTCGGTTCGAGGACGATGGCCGGAGCCGCACGCCGGGGCCCTTCAAGAGGCTCTTCACGCTGCATGGACGCGGCTGGACGAAGGGGCGGTGGCGGCGTTTCACGGGGTGTGGGCGACGCATCCTGGGCCGCTGGCTGCGGGGTCCAGATATTAGCCGGCAACGGCTGACTGGCCTCTGCAGGCGCGCGGGTCTGGGGTTCGAGTTCTGCCGGCAGTACCCACACCAGGCCGGAACTGGCGGGTTGCGGGTCGACCGCTGGCGGTGCCTGGACAATGGGCGAGCGTGGCTCAGGCACAGGCTCGGCGGCCGCGCTGAAGCTGGGCGCCGTAGATGCAGCGTCAGCCGGTGAAGTGGCCGCCTCCAGGGCGCCCAGGCGTTGGCCCAGGTTCAGCACCGCTTGCCGCGCCTGGTCCAGCTCCTCTTGCTGCTTTGCCGCCTGGGCACTCAAGGCCGTCAGACGCAGGGCTTGGCCAAGGCCCAGCCCCAGCAAAGCGCCGATCAGCACACCGCTGAAGGACTCACCGAGCACTCCGCCCAGCACCAGCCCCGTCAGTATGAAAATCCATTGCATGGTCGATATCCCTAAGCGGCCCGCCGCAAGAGGCGTCGGCGTTTGAAGACCTGCGGGCAGCACTGGCGCCCTCACCGACCAGCCGGCGCCTGCCGATCAGGCAGGTACGGTGGGGGACGATGGCGACAAGAGGCACTGCTGCGGCAGGTCAAAACTGGCGCTCAGTATATCGACAAGGCCCAACTGTCGTTGGGCCTTGCGCACACTTACCAGCAAAAATCCGCGCCCGGGTTACTCCAGGGCTTTCCAGATTTCCGTGGCGTACTCGCGAATGGTCCGGTCCGAGGAGAACCAGCCCATGCGCGCGCTGTTGAGCACCGCCGAGCGCCACCACTCCTTGGAATCGTGCCAGCGCTCCTCGACCCGGGCCTGGGCACTCCAGTAGGAATCGAAGTCGGCACAGACCAGGAAGCGGTCGTACTGGATCAGCGAATCAATCAAGCCGGTGTAGCGCGACGGGTCATCCGGCGAGAACACCCCGCCGCGGATCGCCTGCAACACGTCGTTGAGGCGATGGGACGCGGCGATGTCCGGGGCCGCACTGAACTCGCCATTGCGCTTGCGTGCCTCCACCTGCTGGGCGCTGAGGCCGAAGATAAACATATGCTCGGCCCCCACCTGCTCGCACATTTCCACGTTGGCGCCGTCCAGGGTGCCGATGGTCAGGGCGCCATTGAGGCCGAACTTCATGTTGCTGGTGCCCGAGGCCTCGAAGCCGGCGGTGGAAATTTGCTCCGACAGGTCCGCCGCCGGGATGATGCTTTCCGCCAGGCTGACGTTGTAGTTGGGCAGGAACACCACCTTGAGCAGGCCGCGCACGGTGGGGTCGTTGTTGACGGTACGGGCAATGTCGTTGGTCAGCTTGATGATCAGCTTGGCTTGGTGATAACTGGCCGCCGCCTTGCCGGCGAAGATCTTCACCCGTGGCACCCAGTCGATTTCCGGCTCGGCACGAATGGCCTGGTACAGCGCCACGGTGTGCAGCAGGTTGAGCAACTGGCGCTTGTACTCGTGGATGCGCTTGACCTGCACGTCGAACATCGCCGCCGGGTTGACCGCAATCCCCAGGCGCTCATGGATGATCGCCGCCAGCGCCCGCTTGCTGTGCAACCGCTGCTCGGCAAACTGCTTGCGAAAGCCGGGCTTCTCGGCGAAGGGTTCCAGCCCGATCAACAACTCCTCGGGGTTATCCAGCAGCTCGGGGCCCAGGGCGTCGACCATCATCGAGGTCAGCTCAGCGTTGGCCTGGTACAGCCAGCGGCGGAAGGTGATGCCGTTGGTCTTGTTGTTGATTCGATCGGGATAGAGTTTGTGCAACTCGGAAAACACCGTGCTGCGCATCAGTTGGGTGTGCAGCCCGGACACACCGTTGACGCTGTGGGACCCGAGGAACGCCAGGTTGCCCATGCGCACTCGGCGGCCGTTGTCTTCTTCGATCAGCGACACCGCGCGCAACACGTCAAAGTCGTGGATGCCCTTGGCCCGCAGCGAATCGATGTGCTGGGCGTTGATCAGGTAGATGATCTGCATGTGCCGCGGCAGCATGCGCTCCATCAGGCCCACCGGCCAGGTTTCCAGGGCTTCGGGCAGCAAGGTGTGGTTGGTGTAGGACAGGGTTTCAACGGTGACTTGCCACGCCGCTTCCCAGGCAATGCCGTGCAAGTCCACCAGTTGGCGCATCAGTTCGGCCACAGCGATCGACGGGTGCGTGTCGTTGAGCTGGATGGCCGCGTGCTCGCCGAGGCTGAGCACCGAGTCGTGCATGTTTTTGTGCCGGCGCAGCAGGTCTTGCAGGGACGCCGAGACAAAGAAGTATTCCTGGCGCAGGCGCAGTTCCTGCCCCGCTTCGGTGCTGTCAGCCGGGTACAGCACCCGGGAGATGCTTTCGGCCCGAGCCACTTCCGCCACCGCGCCCAAGTGGTCGCCGGCGTTGAAACGCTCCAGGTGCAAATCTTCCATGGCCCGCGCTCGCCACAGGCGCAAGGTGTTGACACTGGCCCCGCGCCAGCCCACCACGGGCGTGTCATAGGCCACGGCGCGCACGGTTTCCCCCGGCGTCCAGACTTGCTTGGTGTGGCCGGCCTCGTCGGTCACGGTTTCCACGCCGCCGCCAAAGCCGATGGGGTAGATCACCTCCGGGCGTTCGAACTCCCAGGGGTTGCCGAAATCCAGCCAGTGCTCGGTCTGTTCCTGCTGCCAGCCATCGACGATGGCCTGGCGGAACAACCCGTGCTCGTAACGAATGCCGTAGCCGTGACCGGCAATGCCCAGGGTCGACATGCTTTCCATAAAGCACGCCGCCAGGCGCCCGAGGCCGCCGTTGCCCAGGGCCGCGTCGGGCTCCAGCAAGCGAATGCGCTCCAGGTCCACACCCAGTTCGGTGAGGGCTTCGCGGGCCACGTCCAGCAACCCGAGGTTGCTCAGGCTGTCGTAGAGCAGACGGCCGATGAGGAATTCCAGGGAGAGGTAATACACACGCTTCTGGCCTTTGCGGTAGATCTGCCGCGTGTGGTCCATCCAGTGTTCGACCATGTGATCACGGGCCGCGAGAGCGATGGCTTCAAACCAGTCATGGTCAAAGGCGTGATCCGGGTCCTTGCCCACCGCGTAAGTGAGTTTGGTCAAGACGGCTTCGCGGAATGCGGCCACCTCTGCGTCGCGAACTAGTGGTTCCTGAGTCATCGATACGACCTCGAGCGAGATAGACAGTGAGCATGGAATGGTCTGAGCCTAGTCGGTCTGACAGGAGGCAAAGGCTCTGGTTCGGCGCTTTTTTGCCAAGGCCCGGTCAGTGACCCGATCTCCCTGTCGGCGACGGCTAAAAAGATGCAGATGCCGTGCCGAGAGGAAATGTCCTTGGCACCGATCAGAAATATCCGTCAAAAGGCTGTTTAAAATTTCACCAGTCCCGGTATGATCGCGCGCCCTGAAACACGCTGGAAACGCCCCATGATGAAGCCCAACCTGATCGCCGCCGCGGAAATCGACCGACTCGATACCTGGGCCAAATTCACCGCGCCCATGTGCGGTTCCTGCGTTTCCAGCTGCTGCACGCTGCCGGTGGAAGTGAAGATCAAAGACCTGGTGCGCATCGGCATCGTCGATGAGTTCGAGCTGGGCGATCCGCCGAAGAACATCGCCAAGCGCCTGCAGAAAGAAGGCATTGTCGAGCGCTACAACCAGAAGTCCGAGATCTTCACCCTGCAGCGCATGAGCAACAACGACTGCCTGTATCTGGATCGTAAGAGCCGCCTGTGCACCATTTATGACAAGCGCCCGGATACCTGCCGCAACCACCCGCGCATCGGCCCACGCCCAGGTTACTGCGCCTACAAGCCCAAGGCAGTGGAACGCGAGACGGGCCGCCGGACCCTGGAACGCTTCTGACCCAAGGCCGGCGCGCCATTGATTGGCGCCCGCCTTGGCCGGTGTTTTCGCCAGACAAACAAAAACGCCCCCGACCTTGCGGTCGGGGGCGTTTTTTTAGCCGGGGCTAAAGCTTATGCCTTGGCTTTCTTGGCAGCGCGGGTGCGCTCGCTTTCGTCCAGGATCTTCTTGCGAAGACGGATGGACTTAGGAGTCACTTCACACAGCTCGTCGTCCTGGATGAATTCCAGAGCCTGTTCCAGGGTGAAGCGAACAGGTGGAACCAGAGCGATGGTTTCGTCTTTACCCGAAGCACGCATGTTGTCGAGCTTCTTGCCCTTGGTAGGGTTGACGCCCAGGTCGTTGTCGCGGCTGTTCAGGCCAACGATTTGACCGTTGTAGATCTCTTGGCCGTGTTCAACGAACAGCTTGCCACGAGCCTGCAGGGTTTCCAGGGAGTAGGTCAGCGCCTTGCCGGTTTCAACCGAAACCAGAACGCCGTTCTGACGGCCGGACATGTCGCCGGACTTCATCACGTCGTAACGGTCGAAGATCGAGGTCAGGATGCCAGCACCGTTGGTCAGGGTCAGGAACTGGTTACGGAAACCGATCAGACCGCGAGCAGGGATGTTGTATTCCAGACGAACACGGCCTTTGCCATCCGGCACCATGTTGGTCAGGTCGCCCTTACGCAGGCCCATCTCTTCCATGACCTTGCCTTGGGATTCTTCCGGCAGGTCGATGGTGACGTTTTCGAACGGTTCGTGCTTCACGCCGTCAACCAGACGGATGATCACTTCTGGACGGCCTACAGCCATTTCGAAGCCTTCGCGACGCATGGTTTCGATCAGTACCGAGAGGTGCAGCTCACCACGGCCGGAAACCTTGAACTTGTCAGCCGAGTCGCCTTCTTCAACGCGCAGTGCAACGTTGTACAGCAGCTCTTTGTCCAGACGTTCCTTGATGTTACGGGACGTCACGAACTTGCCTTCTTTACCGCAGAATGGCGAGTCGTTGACCTGGAAGGTCATGGAAACGGTTGGCTCGTCAACGGTCAGAGGCTTCATCGCCTCGACGGTATCCGGGTGGCACAGGGTATCGGAGATGAACAGCGAGTCCATACCGCTGATGCACACGATGTCGCCTGCAGCTGCTTCTTCAACGTCCACACGGTGCAGACCGTGGTGACCCATCAGCTTCAGGATACGACCGTTGCGCTTCTTGCCGTCGGCACCGATAGCCACGACCGGAGTGTTCGGCTTGACGGTACCGCGAGCGATACGGCCAACACCGATAACACCCAGGAAGCTGTTGTAGTCCAGAGCGGAGATTTGCATCTGGAACGGACCATCACGGTCAACAGACGGCGCGGGTACGTTGTCGACGATCGACTGGTACAGCGGGGTCATGTCTTCAGCCATGTCGTTGTGGTCCAGACCGGCAATACCGTTCAGGGCCGAGGCGTAGACGACTTTGAAGTCCAGCTGTTCTTCGGTGGCACCCAGGTTGTCGAACAGGTCGAAGATCTGGTCCAGAACCCAGTCCGGACGCGCGCCTGGACGGTCAACCTTGTTGATGCACACGATCGGACGCAGGCCGGCTTCGAACGCCTTCTTGGTCACGAAACGGGTTTGCGGCATAGGGCCGTCTTGGGCGTCGACCAGCAGCAGCACGGAGTCAACCATCGACATTACGCGCTCAACTTCACCGCCGAAGTCGGCGTGGCCCGGGGTGTCCACGATGTTGATGTGGTAGCCGTTCCAGTTGATGGCGGTGTTTTTCGCCAGAATGGTAATACCGCGCTCTTTTTCCTGGTCGTTGGAGTCCATCACGCGCTCGTCGTTGAGCTCGTTGCGCTCCAGGGTGCCGGATTGACGCAGGAGTTTGTCTACCAGGGTGGTTTTACCATGGTCAACGTGAGCAATGATGGCGATGTTGCGTAGATTTTCGATCACTTGTGTATCTCGATCAGAGGATTCGGTGTGCTGACAACAGATGGCAGCGATTAACAATAGAGTCAGGCCTTGCCGTTACAGCTTGGCGGCGGCGTCGGGGGGCCGGTGACGCAGGCCACAGGCAAACATCCCCGGGCACTTAGCTCGGTCTATAAACGCGCACATTGGCATGCCCCTCACTGAGCAAATGGTGAGCATGCAGGCGACTCATCACGCCTTTGTCGCAATACAGCAGGTACTGGCGAGTAGGGTCCAGTTCCTTGAAGCGCGCGTTCAGTGCATAGAACGGCATCGCTTGTACTTCGACGCCAGCCAGTTGCAGCGGGTCATCTTCCTCGGCATCCGGGTGACGGATGTCGATGACGATCTGACCGGCCAACGCCTCGCTGACTTCTTCAATCTGCAAATCCTGGCCCAACTCGTCGATCACCCGATCGATCGGTACCAGTTTGGCGTTCTCGAGCGCACGCTCCAGAATCGCCATGTCGAATTCTTTCTCTTCATGCTCCACACGCGGGCGCTTGGCGTGGGTCTTGGGGTTCACCGAGATGACCCCGCAATACTCGGGCATGTGCTTGGCGAAGTCGGCGGTGCCGATTTCCTGCGCTAGGTCGATGATGTCCTGCTTGTGGCTGGCGATCAGCGGGCGCAATACCAGCTTCTCGGTCACACAGTCGATCACCGACAGGTTGGGCAGCGTCTGGCTCGACACCTGGGAAATCGCCTCGCCGGTCACCAGCGCGTCGATCTCCAGGCGATCGGCGATTCGGGACGCCGCGCGCAACATCATACGCTTCAAAATGACGCCCATATGACTGTTGTCGACTTTACTGAGGATTTCCCCCAGGACTTCCTCGAACGGCACGCTGACAAACAGCACGCGCTGGGAGCTGCCGTACTTCTTCCATATATAGTGCGCGACTTCCATCACGCCCAATTCGTGGGCACGCCCGCCCAGGTTGAAGAAGCAGAAGTGGCTCATCAGGCCGCGGCGCATGATCTGGTAGGCCGCCACCGTGGAATCGAAACCGCCAGACATCAACACCAGGGTCTGTTCCAGGGCACCCAGCGGGTAGCCACCCAGGCCGTTGTGCTGGCTATGGATCACGAACAACCGTTGGTCGCGAATTTCCATACGCACTTCGATTTCCGGGTCTTTCAGGGAAATCCCGGCGGCGCCGCACTGACGACGCAACTGGCTGCCAACGTATTTTTCCACGTCCATGGAGCTGAATTCGTGCTTGCCGGCGCGCTTGCAACGCACGGAAAAAATCTTCCCGGGCAAGGCATCGCCGAAGTGCTGCTTGCACTTGGCAACGACGTCGTCGAAGTCGCCCAGCGGGTACTCGTCGACCTGCAGGAAATGCGCGATACCCGGCATACACGTCAGGCGCTCAGTCAGCTCCTTCAAGGCTTTGGGGTCACTGAGGGCGGTTTCCAGTTCAAGGTTGTCCCACACACCATTGACCACCACAGCCGGGTCCAGATCGCGGAGCACGGCACGGATGTTTTTGGCCAACTGGCGGATGAAACGCATCCGTACCGGGCGGCTCTTAATGGTGATTTCCGGGAAAACTTTAACTATTAGTTTCATGAAAACAGCGCGCGCAGGGCCAGCCGAAAAAGGGGGGCGCGGATTATAGCGGAAATTGCTCAAGGTTTAACCAGTTAATGTGCAGTTGGTTTTAGCCGCACCAAAACAGGTCATTTTCAGAATCCAGCGCCACATTGCGGTGCGCTAAAAATCCAAATCCAGGCCAATTAGCCTTTATATGCGTGGATTTGGGGCAAAAAACCCAACTCGGGGCACTGGCATGCAATTTGCTCCCTTGTGAGGCAGGTTGCCTTGGCAGAGTATTCGCGCCGGCATCACCCACATTCTAAGGGCACTCCACTACTTAGCCCGAAGCCACCCCGGAGGACATATGTCGAAGTCGGTTCAACTCATCAAAGATCATGACGTCAAGTGGATTGATCTGCGCTTCACGGATACCAAAGGCACTCAGCACCACGTGACCATGCCGGCTCGCGACGCGCTGGATGACGCCTTCTTCGAAGAAGGCAAAATGTTCGACGGTTCCTCCATCGCTGGCTGGAAAGGCATCGAAGCCTCCGACATGATCCTGATGCCGGACGACAGCACTGCCGTGCTGGACCCGTTCACCGAAGAGCCGACCCTGATCCTGGTTTGCGACGTGATCGAGCCTTCGACCATGCAAGGCTACGACCGCGACCCACGTGCGATCGCCAAGCGTGCCGAGGAATACCTGAAGTCCACCGGTATCGGTGACACCGTATTTGTAGGTCCAGAGCCTGAGTTCTTCATCTTCGACGAAGTGAAGTTCAAGTCCGACATCTCTGGTTCCATGTTCAAAATCTTCTCCGAGCAAGGCTCGTGGATGTCCGACCAGGACGTGGAAGGCGGCAACAAAGGCCACCGTCCAGGCGTCAAAGGCGGCTACTTCCCAGTTCCGCCGTTCGACCACGACCACGAAATCCGTACCTCCATGTGCAACGCCATGGAAGAAATGGGCCTGGTCATCGAAGTTCACCACCACGAAGTGGCGACTGCCGGCCAGAACGAAATCGGCGTGAAGTTCAACACCCTGGTAGCCAAGGCTGACGAAGTTCAGACCCTGAAGTACTGCGTACACAACGTGGCTGACGCTTACGGCCGCACCGCAACCTTCATGCCTAAGCCTCTGTACGGCGATAACGGCTCGGGTATGCACGTTCACCTGTCCATCGCCAAAGATGGCAAGAACACCTTCGCTGGCGAAGGCTATGCCGGCCTGTCCGACACCGCCCTGTACTTCATCGGCGGCATCATCAAGCACGGTAAGGCCCTGAACGGCTTCACCAACCCGTCGACCAACTCCTACAAGCGTCTGGTCCCAGGTTTCGAAGCTCCAGTGATGCTGGCCTACTCGGCCCGTAACCGTTCCGCCTCGATCCGTATTCCTTACGTGTCCAGCCCACGCGCTCGCCGTATCGAAGCTCGCTTCCCGGATCCAGCAGCCAACCCGTACCTGGGCTTCGCTGCACTGCTGATGGCTGGCCTGGACGGCATCCAGAACAAGATCCACCCTGGCGACGCTGCTGACAAAAACCTGTATGACCTGCCGCCTGAAGAGGCCAAAGAAATCCCACAAGTTTGCGGCAGCCTGAAAGAAGCCCTGGAAGAGCTGGACAAAGGTCGTGCGTTCCTGACCAAAGGCGGCGTTTTCAGCGACGACTTCATCGATGCTTACATCGAGCTGAAAAGCGAAGAAGAAATCAAAGTACGCACCTTCGTACACCCACTGGAATACGAGCTGTACTACAGCTGCTAATCCAGTCGCGCTCGCGCAAGCGGCGTAACGAGAGGCCTCCTTCGGGAGGCCTTTTTTATGGGCGATTTTCACCCATTGTGTGAGCAAAGGTTAAGGCTGCCGACCCGAGCCTTGTCGCTGCTCTATGGTCAATCCGTACCCGAACAAGAGATGACGGCTGCACAGCCAGAGACCGACCTTCCATGCGCATTTATCTTTTTTGCCTGATGCTGGCCAGCTTGCCGGCCAGCGCCGAGAGCCACCGCCACGTCGACGCCACCGACCCTGCGTATTCCGTACTGGAGATACGCAACCTGCCCACAACCCTGCGCGCCAACAACGGCCGCGTCAGCGTCGATATCAAGCTGCACCCCGCACTGCGCCCCGAGCACCGCCTGCGCCTGCTGCTCGACGGCCGGCCTTACACCCGCCCCAGCGAGCGGACCCACCTGTCGCTGGTGGATGTCGACCGCGGCCGGCATAGCCTGGAGGTGCAGGTACTGGAGGGTGAGCAGGTCGTGCAACAGAGCGAGCCCGAGGTATTCCATCTGCAGCGGGCCCGTCGCCGATAAAGCCGGGCAAGCACAGGAACCCGAGCCTTTTTCAACGCCGTTCAGCTAACGGCACTATATTGGTGCAATCCATTGCACCCCGTGGCACCCGACTGCCCATTTTGGGTCGAAAAACCGCTGAAAAGCCGGACGGACGCCACGCAATCGAGCCTCAAACGCCTGTTTCAGGCTTTTAACGCTTCTTTGCGGAGCCTTGGTTTGGTTTTTGCATTTTCTCCATATCAGCGCTTTACCCGCGCGCGCGATCCGGGACCGGCCCCGGATCGTCTTGCTTCAAAAGAGGTCAACCAGTACCCATGACCATCAGCGACCAACTGCACAGGCTGCTCCTCGACAACCTGACCACCGCCACCATCCTGCTCAATGCCGACCTACGCCTTGAGTACATGAACCCGGCGGCGGAAATGCTCCTGGCCATCAGCGGCCAGCGCAGCCATGGGCAATTCATCAGCGAACTGTTCACCGAATCGGCCGAAGCCCTGAGCTCCCTGCGCCAGGCTGTCGAGCAGGCCCACCCCTTTACCAAGCGCGAAGCGATGCTCACCGCCCTGACGGGCCAGACCCTGACCGTGGACTACGCGGTGACGCCGATCCTCAGTAACGGCGAAACCCTGCTGCTGCTGGAAGTCCACCCCCGTGATCGCCTGTTGCGTATCACCAAGGAAGAGGCCCAGCTGTCCAAGCAGGAAACCAGCAAGATGCTGGTGCGCGGCCTGGCCCACGAGATCAAGAACCCCCTGGGCGGGATTCGCGGCGCGGCCCAGTTGCTGGCCCGGGAACTGCCGGAAGAAAGCCTCAAGGACTACACCAACGTCATCATCGAAGAGGCCGACCGCCTGCGAAACCTGGTGGATCGCATGCTCGGCTCGAACAAGCTGCCGTCCCTGGCCATGACCAACATCCATGAAGTGCTGGAGCGGGTCAGCAGCCTGGTGGAAGCCGAAAGCCAGGGTTGCATCACTTTGGTGCGCGACTACGACCCAAGCATTCCCGATGTATTGATCGACCGCGAACAGATGATCCAGGCGGTGCTCAACATCGTGCGCAACGCCATGCAGGCCATCAGCAGCCAGAACGAGTTGCGCCTGGGCCGCATCAGCCTGCGCACCCGAACCATGCGCCAGTTCACCATCGGCCATGTGCGCCATCGCCTGGTGACCAAGATCGAAATCATCGACAACGGCCCGGGGATCCCGCCCGAGCTGCAAGACACCCTCTTCTTCCCCATGGTCAGCGGCCGCCCGGACGGTACCGGGCTGGGCCTGGCCATCACTCAGAACATCATCAGCCAGCACCAGGGCCTGATCGAATGTGACAGCCATCCCGGCCACACCACGTTCTCGATCTTTCTGCCACTGGAACAAGGAGCCCCATCGACATGAGCCGTAGTGAAACCGTGTGGATCGTCGATGACGACCGTTCTATCCGCTGGGTCCTGGAAAAAGCCTTGCAACAAGAAGGCATGACCACCCAAAGCTTCGACAGCGCCGACGGGGTGATGAGTCGCCTGGCGCGCCAGCAGCCGGACGTGATCATCTCCGACATCCGTATGCCCGGTGCCAGCGGCCTTGATCTGTTGGCGCGGATTCGCGAGCTGCACCCACGCCTGCCAGTGATCATCATGACCGCCCACTCTGACCTGGACAGCGCTGTCGCGTCCTATCAGGGCGGCGCCTTCGAGTACCTGCCCAAGCCGTTCGACGTCGACGAAGCCGTTTCCCTGGTCAAGCGCGCCAACCAGCACGCCCAGGAACAGCAAGGCCTGGAAGTGGCTCCGACCCTGGCCCGCACCCCTGAAATCATCGGTGAAGCACCGGCGATGCAGGAAGTGTTTCGTGCCATCGGGCGCCTGAGCCACTCCAATATCACCGTGCTGATCAACGGCGAATCCGGTACCGGTAAAGAACTGGTGGCCCACGCCCTGCACCGCCACAGCCCGCGGGCGGCCTCGCCGTTCATTGCGCTGAACATGGCGGCGATCCCCAAGGACCTGATGGAGTCCGAGCTGTTCGGCCACGAAAAAGGTGCCTTCACCGGCGCGGCCAACCTGCGGCGCGGACGCTTTGAGCAAGCCGACGGCGGCACCCTGTTCCTCGATGAAATCGGCGACATGCCGGCCGAAACCCAAACCCGTTTGCTGCGGGTACTGGCCGATGGCGAGTTCTACCGGGTCGGCGGACACACCCCGGTCAAGGTCGACGTGCGCATCATCGCGGCGACCCACCAGAACCTGGAAACCCTGGTGCATGCAGGCAAATTCCGTGAGGACTTGTTCCACCGCCTCAACGTGATCCGCATCCACATTCCACGCCTGTCGGACCGTCGTGAAGACATTCCGACCCTGGCCAAGCACTTCCTCAGCCGCGCCGCCCAGGAGCTGGCGGTGGAGCCCAAGCTGCTGAAGAGCGAAACCGAGGAATACCTGAAGAACCTGCCGTGGCCGGGCAACGTGCGTCAGCTGGAGAACACCTGCCGCTGGATCACGGTGATGGCTTCGGGACGCGAAGTGCACATCAGCGACCTGCCGCCGGAGCTGCTGAGCCTGCCTCAGGATTCGGCGCCAGTGACCAACTGGGAACAGGCCCTGCGCCAATGGGCCGACCAGGCCCTGGCACGCGGCCAATCGAGCCTGCTGGACAGCGCCGTGCCGAGCTTCGAGCGGATCATGATCGAGACCGCCCTCAAGCACACCGCCGGCCGCCGTCGCGACGCCGCCGTGCTGCTGGGCTGGGGCCGTAACACCCTGACTCGCAAGATCAAAGAGCTGGGAATGAAGGTCGATGGCGGTGATGACGACGAGGGCGATGAAGCCTAAGCCGTACTGACCGGCCACATCGCCATCGCGCAAGCCCACTCCTACGGGAGCCGGGGTTGCCCGCGATTTTTTTTGTGCACCGCAATGGGCTGCCTGCACTGCCTGAAGGCGCCGTGAACCTCGATCGGGCACGCCGACAGCGGCGGCGCAGTGGATCTTCATATCCGAAAGCCTTGCCTTCGAAAACGCAAAAGCCCCGTATTCCGGGGCTTTGCGGCACTCAGGCGAAGAATAAACGCGCCCGCGGAGAAAACTGGCACGCCCTCTGCAATAACCTCATCACTACCCAGTTTCGGGGACCTTGGTACAGGCAGGCCGGGGATTCCC
>NZ_JALQCW010000064.1 GCF_023241715.1 Pseudomonas morbosilactucae | reverse complement strand
GTCGAGCACCACCCAGAGCAGCCAGGTGACCAGGAAGATCAGGCCGATGCGGCTCAACGAATCGCTGATGGCCCGGCCCACCGTATTGCGCTGGGCGAACTCGAACAACGACAGGCCCCAGATCCGCCCCAATACCTCGATAAAGGCGATGGCCATGACAATCCGCAACAAGGCGTGCAACAGGCTCAGCAGGCGCTCTTTGTAGGCGCTGCTGTGCTGCAAGGCCCGAGCGCTTCGGGACTTGAACAGGTGCTGGAAAATCGTGCTGAGAAACACCGTGGCAATCAGCAGCACCGTGGTCAGCAGGGCGCAGCGCAGGGCCTTCTGGTTGTCTTCGCCGATCCCGATCAGGTTCACCGCAGACACCAGCACCATCAACAGAATCGGCCAGTACCAGAGCCCGGAAAAAATCCGTAGGGATTCTTGCAACGCCGGCTGCTTGAGACGCTGGGCCAGGGGGCGATTGCGAATCAGGTGGGCCACCGGCCGGCGCAGACGGATCACCAGCATGGCAAAGGTCAGGGACGCCGCCAGGCCCGTGAACACCGCCACGCTGCTGGTGATATTGCCACCCAGTTGCCGGGCGATCTGCGGACTGACCAGGGCGTCACTGAGGGCGGCAAAGAAGCCGATCAGGAACAGCGGTTTCGGGCAGTAAGCGCGGATGAGTCGCACCGCGGGACGCTTGTGCCCGCGATTGAACAGCACCACCAGGCACAACAGCACCGAAGTGGAAAAGATCCCGCTGCTGGTGGCATAGGCGAAACACAGCGCCAGCGCCCGCCCTACCGAGCTGGGCACCAGGTGGCTGATATACAGGGTTAAGGGCAGGCAAATCAGTGCGGGGAGTGTGTAGGGGAGTAAATAACCGAGTACCGACTGGCTGCGTTCCCGGGTGCGCAACAGGCGTTGAAGGCCCAGGCGCCTGGCGAAGATGCCGCCCAGCAGGGTCAACACCGCAAAGGCGCCGATCCAGACCCCGGACAACATCAAGAAATCCCCGGCCACGCTCCAGTTGGAGCGGTCCGTGGGGGGATTGACCAGGCGCCCGACTTCGTCCGCCGCGCGGTCGGCCCGCAGACGCCAGGCATCGATCAGGTTTTCGTTGAGGTCGAGCTTGTCCTGGACCTCTCCAATGCTCGAACTGATGGCTCCGAGCAAGCCACCCTCGACCAGCAACTCGGTTTTTTCGGCGGGCTCATCGGCCGCTGTAGCGGGGGCAGCCTCCAGCTCACTGCTGCCCATAAACAGCAGCACACCCAACAACATTGCGGTCTTGAGTTTCAGCACAACGGAAGGCTCCTTCGGCAAGGTCTGTAAGGAACTGATCGGCAAATGCCCGGCAAGTTCGCTTTGGCCTGAGCGACAAGCGTAGCGCTCCCCCTCTGAAAATCGACAGGCCGTCCATGGATCACCGTCCGTAGACGCGTCGAAACTTTCTCCCTCGCAGCACAGTCATCCACTCACCGGGGTCATCCAAGGCCCACGCATTGGAGCAGACATGGCAGCGAATCACTTCGATATGACCGCCCCTCGAGCCGCCACGCCCAGGTCGCGCCTATGAGTGCCGACTCCGCAACGCGGCTAAGCCTCGCCCAGACTCCGGCCCTGACTCGCTTTCGGGTGCTGACCGTCAATACCCATAAAGGCTTCACCGCCCTCAACCGCCGCTTCATCCTCCCGGAATTGCGGGACGCGGTGCGCAGCGTGGCCGCCGACTTGGTGTTCCTGCAAGAAATCCACGGCACCCATGAGGGCCACCCCCAGCGCTACAGCAACTGGCCCAACATGCCCCAGTACGAGTTCCTCGCCGACAGCCTGTGGCCGCAGTTCGCCTACGGCCGCAACGCGGTGTACCCCGAGGGCGACCATGGCAATGCCCTACTGTCGAAATTCCAGATCGTGCGGTACGACAACCTCGATGTGTCCCTTTCCGGCCACGAGAACCGTGGCCTGCTGCATTGCGTGTTGCGCCTGCCGGGCCAGGATCGAGAAACCCACGCCATTTGCGTGCACTTGGGGCTGCGCGAAAACCACCGTCAGCAGCAACTGCAATTGCTGCTGCAACGGATCGCCGAAATTCCGCCGGAGGCCCCGCTGATTGTCGCCGGGGACTTCAACGACTGGCGCCAGCGCGCCGATATCACCCTCGCCCCCAGCGGCCTGCAGGAAGTGTTCGTCAGTACTCAGGGCAAGCCGGCTCGCAGCTTTCCGGCGCGCTGGCCGCTGCTGCGCCTGGATCGGATTTATGTCCGCAACCTGAAAATCCACCAGCCCAAAGTGCTGGCGGCCCACCCCTGGTCCCATCTGTCCGACCATGCTCCGCTGGCGGTGGAGGTCGAACTATGAACAGCGCACCGCTGGAAAAAAACGTTGTGGATCAGCTCGCGGAGGCCGCGCCGAGCGCGCCGTCACCTGCCGTCGACCTGGAATATGGCTGGCACAACAACAATCGGATCGAGTTACTGGAGAATGGCGAAGCCTACTTTCCCAGGGTGTTTGAGGCCCTGCGCCAGGCACAGGAAGAAATCCTCCTGGAGACCTTCATCCTCTTCGAAGACAAGGTCGGCAACGAGCTGCAGCAGATCCTTATCGAGGCCGCGCAGCGTGGAGTGCGGGTCAGCGTCAGCCTCGACGGTTTCGGCTGCGGCGAACTGAGCCGGAGCTTCCTCGGTGCCTTGAGCTCGGCCGGCGTGCGCCTGCAGATGTTCGACCCGGCGCGCCCCATCCTCGGCGTGCGCACCAACTGGTTCCGCCGCTTGCACCGCAAGATCGTGGTGGTGGACGGCAGCCTGGCCTTCATCGGCGGGATCAACTTTTCCGCCGACCACCTGGCCGACTTCGGCCCGGAAGCCAAGCAGGATTACGCGGTGCTGATCGAAGGCCCGGCGGTGATCGACATCCATCATTTCGCCTTGCAGCAAAGCGGCCGCCCGGCCCGGGCCCGGTATTGGTGGCAGCGTCGTTCCCGGCGCCGCGCCGAGTTGGCACAGACCGATCATCAGGGGCAGGTGCGCCTGGTGTACCGGGACAACCGTGAACATCGCTCAGACATCGAAGAGGTCTACCTGCATGTGCTGCGCGGCGCCCGGCAGCGGGTGGTGATCGCCAACGCCTACTTCTTCCCGGGTTTTCGCCTGCTGCGGGAGATCCGTAACGCAGCGCGGCGCGGGGTCGAGGTGCGTTTGATTCTGCAAGGCGAGCCGGACATGCCTATCGCCAAGTTCGCCGCACGCCTACTTTACGATTACCTGCTCAAGGACGGGGTGAGCATCCACGAATACTGCCAGCGTCCGCTGCACGGCAAGGTGGCCCTGGTGGACGACGATTGGAGCACCGTGGGCTCAAGCAATCTCGACCCCTTGAGCCTGGCGCTGAACCTGGAGGCCAATGTGCTGATCCGCGACCGGGCGTTCAATCATGAATTGTTCGAGCGCCTTGATTGCCTGAGCCGCGACCACTGCAAGGCCGTCACCGCCAACCCTGCGCCCCGCGGCCGGCTGTGGCGGCTCACCGTGGGCTTTGTGGTGTTTCACTGCCTGCGGCACTTTCCGGCCTGGGCTGGCGGGCTGCCCGCGCACAAACCGCGACTGCAAGCCGTCACCCACCCCCGCCAGGAGTCGCAGCCATGAGCCACTCCCAGGCTGCCGCGTCTTCAGCGCCCCAGAAAAAATCATTATGGAGCCGCCTGCAAAAGCCTTTGACCGTGCTGTTCTTCCTGGCGCTGATCGTACTGTTTACCCTGCTGGCGCGGCGGATCGACTGGCACGAAGTGTTCAGCACCCTGGCCGACTTCAAGTGGCCGACACTGCTGATCGCTGCGGCCCTGACCCTGACCAGTTTCCTGGTGTACGCCTGCTTCGACCTGATCGGCCGGACCTACATCCGCCAGGACCTGGGTTGGCGGCAGATTCTGCCGGTGGGGATCATCAGCTACGCCTTCAACCTCAACCTCAGCGCCTGGGTCGGTGGCATCGCCATGCGTTATCGGCTGTATTCGCGGCTGGGGGTGAGCAAGGGCAACATCGCCAAGATCCTCGGCCTGAGCCTGGCCACCAACTGGTTCGGCTACATGGCCGTGGCCGGGGTGGTGTTTGCCAGCGGCCTGGTATCGATGCCCCCGGGCTGGAGCTTGAGCAGCGGCGCCTTGCAGGTCGTCGGGGTGCTGCTGTTGCTGGTCAGCGGCGGCTATCTCCTGGCCTGCCAGTTCTCTCGGCGGCGCGAGTGGTCGATACGCGGCACGGAAATCAACCTGCCATCGCCCCGCATGGCCTTGCTGCAATTGGCCCTGGGCGCACTCAACTGGTCATTGATGGCAGCGGTGATCTTTACCCTGCTCCCGGGGAAGCTGGAGTACCCGTTGGTGCTGGGGGTGTTGCTGATCAGCGCGATTGCCGGGGCCATCACCCATATTCCTGCGGGGCTGGGGGTGCTGGAAGCGGTGTTTGTTGCGCTGCTGCAACACGAGGTTTCCCGCGGTGGCCTGCTGGCCGGGCTGATTGCCTATCGAGCCATCTACTTCATCTTGCCGTTACTGGTGGCGCTGGCGATGTACCTGCTGGTGGAAGCCAAGGCCAAGGCGCTGCGGGTGGAAAAACCGTCGTCCTGATCGGCACGGGCACCTGCCATCGCTGGCCGGGCTCGCCCGGCCAGTCAAACAGGTAGGCAGGATTCAGGCTCAACGTTGCTGGATGATGCTCAAGCGCTCGCCCACCACCATCTCGGTAATCCAGTCCACAAGGATCGAGGTGTAAGCCTGCTGGGACACGGGGTCACTCAAAGAGTGGTCGGCCCCGTCGATGATGCGATGGGTCAACGAGTGGGTCTGCTGGCAGGCGGCGCGGTAGCTCATGATGGTGGCGTGGGGGACGTGGTCGTCGGTCTCGGACTCCACCAACAGCACATCCCCGGTAAAGTCCGAACAGGCATGCAACGCCCGATTGCTTTCGGCGGGCACCCGATGGCTGCGGTAGGCCAGCAGGTCGGCCTTGTCCAAATCGCGCTTGGCCGTGTGCCATTGCTCATCCCGATACAGCGCCGGCACCCGCAGCGCTAACCAGCGTACCGGTCGCAGGGAGGTAAGGATGCTTGCCAGGTAGCCACCGTAACTGGTGCCGACCACGGCAATCGCCGAGGTGTCCAGGGCCGGGTGCGACAGCAGCCGATCATAGGCAGCGAGCAAGTCCCGCAGATTGTCCTCACGGGTCACCCGAGACAACGGAATACCGGTGCCCGCATGCCCCCGCAGATCGAAGGTCAGGCAGACGCAGCCCAACCCGGCAATGCCTTTGGCGCGTTCCAGATCTCGCTCCTGGCTCCCTCCCCAGCCGTGGACAAACAACACCCCCGGCACCTTGGATTTGGGACTGAGGAAGGTCCCGCTCATTTGTTCGTCGTCGATGTCGATCTGAATGCTTTCACTTCTAGCCGTCATAGGATTGGACCCTCACGTACTTGAGTAGAAATTCACTGTCTTGCGCCGGGCCGCGATACACCTCGATGGCATCCGCCGGCAGCGGCCGATCGGTGTAGGTCTCCACAGAGGAGACGCGAATCACCTTCATCGCCGGGTCATTGACGAAGCTCTGCAAGGCGGCGATTTCCGCGCTGCTGGCGCCGCCCATGCGCCAGGACTGCTCCAGCACTCCGCTGCAGGGTTGCCCTTGGGCATCCAGGCCCTGGGCGATGTCGTAATTGCGCCGGGAGGCAAAAAACTGCGGATAGGCTTCGTCCGCCGCGGCGTCGAAAACCTGGGCTTGCTGCACCGCCAGGCGTACATCCGCCGTCAGCGCCAACGCCAGCAAGGCGTCGTAGTCGCCGCGCACCACCAACAAGTCGGAACCGCCGTAGACCTGCTCGCCATGCCCATCCTCGGTGAGGTATTGCTGGCCGCAGTAGCTCAGCGTCAAGCCGCCGATAAAGGACTGGCCGACGCTGTGGGTCACCACCTCGCTCAAATCCTGCTCAAGCACCACGCCGGATTGGAAAAGCTCGGCAATCTCGGGTTGGGCCAGGAGTTGCTCAAAACCCTCCAGGCTCTCGATAACCTGTTGCCCCCGCCCGGCGCACGCGTGGATCGGCTTCAGGCGTATGGCGCCGCTGCGGAGCAACTGGGCCGCAGCAGGCCGGGCATCAGCCAGGGAAAAGACACTGAGCCCTTGCAACACCACCGCACGCACCCGCTCGGCGAACAACGGCGACCAACCTGGCGGGGCCGCGGCGTCGGCGTTGAGCAGGCCGTGGGTAATGGCCTTGGTGCAGATGAAGTCATGTTCGACATAACCGCCCCACAGGTCTTCAGGGCCCTTGACCGCCAACCGCCGGGCGGCTTCAGGGCCCACCAGGGTCTGGGTCGGCAACCAATAAAGGCTGGGGCCCACTTTGTCCGCCGGGCCGTGCCGGGGCGAGAAGCGCAGGCCGAGAATTTGCGCCAACCAGCGCGCCAGGGCCTGGTTGGTATCGACTTCATGCTGGGGCGCCTGGGGCCGGATGGAGTGAGCCACGACGCGCTTTTTATCGTCTGCCGGAATCATCGGTCCACCTTGGCCTAGGCCTTGAGTTCAGAGAATGCCACTCAAGGTTGCAGGGTTCAGGCCAACCGCGACGCCCGAGCAATCCAGCGGCCAAGGCGGGAAAGGTGGCATCGGGCCTGTTTGATTTTGCACGATCGACCCTGAGCGCCCGGTATTTTGCACGACGGCGCTAGTCGCCGCTGGCAGCGACCACCGATGCGCCTGCGCCGAAACGGAGCCGATAAGCGCTGGGTGCCAGCCCGGTGATTTTCTTGAAAACCGCCCGAAACGCACTCGGGTCCTGGTAGCCCACGGTCCAGGCAATGTGATCGATGGTGCCGTTAGTGAACTCGAGCATTTCCCGGGCCTTGCCGACCCGTACATGCTGGCAATACTCGGTGGGCTTGAGGCCGGTGGCGCCACGGAAGCGCCGAAGGAAGGTGCGTTCTTCAAGCCCCGCGCACTGGGCCATGGCGCCAATCGACACCTCCACCGCGCCGCTGGCTTGCAACCAATGCTGGACCTTGAGTACCGCCGCATCGCCATGGCCGAGGATCGGCGCGAAATGGCTGCCGCATTGCTGGGTACTGGCCCGATGCTCCACCGCCAGAAAGCGCGCGGTGCGGCTGGCAAGGCTGGGGCCCAACAAACGGTCGACCAGACGCAAGCCCAATTCGGCCCACGCCATCAGGCCGGCGCTGGTGATCAGGTCGCCGTCATCGATGATCGGCGAGTCGGCCTTGACCCGGAGCGCGGGGTATTGCTCGGCCAGCAGGGGCGCGTAGGTCCAGTGAGTGGTGACGTCCCGACCATCGAGCAAGCCGCTGGCCGCCAGCAGAAAGACCCCGATACACACCGAGCACAGGGTCGCGCCATTGCTGTGCTGGGCACGCAGCCACTCGATCAGCGGTGACAACGAGGCCGCATCAGGCAATGTGGCAATGGACGGCGGAATCAGTACCGCCAGCAATGGGCCCACGGCTCCAGGATGGCTGTCGAACACCCGCTGCGGCGCACCGTCACCGTCGGCCTGCCAATGGCTCACCCGCAACAGCGGCAACGGCGCATCCGAATGCTGGGTCGCCAGCCGGTTGGCCACGGCGAACAGGTCAGTCAGCCCATGGACCGCCGCCATCTGCGCCCCAGGGTAGATCAGCAGGCCCAATTCGACGCTGGGCGATTGCGCAACCATTGTCAGTTTTCCCTCGCTTATTGTCGGTGCGGCCAATCCTCAGAGGCGGCGCGGGCGACCATACTGGTCCCACACGCTCATCAAGGAAAGCCCTCATGTCCAAACCAGCACTGATCGTAATTGATATCCAGAATGACTACTTCCCGGGCGGCAAGTGGCCCCTGGCCGGGGTTGAAGCCGCAGCCGACAACGCTGCACGCCTGATCGCTGCCGCGCGCCAGGCCGGTGAGCTGGTGGTGCATGTGCGCCATGAGTTCGCCGATGCCGACGCGCCCTTCTTCGCCCCTGGGTCAGCAGGCGCACAACTGCACCCCAAGGTCCTGAACCGCCCTGAGGAACCGGTGGTGCTCAAGCACGCGGTCAACGCCTTTCACAACACCGAACTCAAGGCACTGCTGGAGCAGCACAACATCGACGAACTGGTGATCGCCGGCAGCATGAGCAACATGTGCATCGAAGGCGCCACCCGTGCTGCCGCCGACTTCGGCTACCCGGTCACCGTGATCCATGACGCCTGCGCCTGCCGCGAACTGGAATTCGATGGCCAAGTGGTCCCAGCCCAGGAAGTGCACCTGGCGGCCATGGCATCCCTGGCGTTCGCCTATGCCAAGGTGCTGCCGACCGACGAGTTCCTCGCCAACCGCGGCTGATTCAACTGCTTCCGCCCGGCCAGGCGCAGTACTGAGGCAGAACCTGCAGACGAAAAAAAACCGCTCCCTTCAAGGAGCGGTTTTTTTATGGGTCGATACCGAAAGGGGCGACCTTAGAACGGGATATCGTCATCGAAGCTGTCGAAATCCGGAGCCGGTTGCGGAGCCGCCTGCTGTGGCGCTGGACGCGACTCACGCTGTGGCTGCTGCGAAGGCTGTGGACGGGACTGCTGTGGACGCGGTGCCGAGTTGGACATGCCGCCCTGGCCTTGCTGGTCGCCCTGTGGACGGCCGCCCAGCAGTTGCATGGTGCCCTGCATGTCGACCACGATTTCAGTGGTGTAACGCTTGATGCCGTCTTTTTCCCACTCGCGGGTCTGCAGTTTGCCTTCGATGTAGACCTGCGAACCTTTACGCAGGTATTCACCGGCGATCTCAGCCACCTTGCCGAACATCGACACACGGTGCCATTCGGTTTTCTCGACCTTCTGGCCGGTCTGCTTGTCGGTCCACTGTTCGCTGGTCGCCAGACTCAGGTTGGTCACGGCGTTACCGTTAGGCAGGTAGCGAACCTCAGGATCCTGGCCGCAAGTACCGACCAATATGACTTTGTTAACCCCACGGGCCATAACGTTCTCCTAGGCTTCGCACGCCGACGGCGCTGGATTGACCAGCTGCTCGAGGGTCGCGCGATCCAATAATTCGGTGTCCAATTTGATGTAAATGGCGGCCTCTTCGGCCACCATCACTGCATCTGTTACCCCAACGACGGCCTTCAGGCGCTCGACCAGACCGGCTTCGCGGATCGCCTCGGGCGATAAAGGCAAACGCAGACTCGTCACATACGGGGGCTCGCGCATGGTAACAGCAAAGACCAGCCAGAGTGCAGCCAGACCTGCGCATCCCAGGAACACAACCGACAAACCGCCATGCTGGAACAGCCAGCCGCCGAGAATGCCACCCAGCGCCGAACCCAGGAATTGGCTGGTGGAATACACCCCCATTGCCGTGCCCTTGCCGCCCGCGGGTGAAACCTTACTGATCAACGACGGCAACGAGGCTTCCAACAGGTTGAACGCGGTAAAGAACACCACGGTACCGATCACCAGCGCCCGCAGACTGTCGCCGAACTCCCAAAAGAATAGCTCGGTGAGCATCAGTGTCGTCACCGCACCGAGTAAAACTCGTTTCATTTTGCGTTTCTTCTCGCCGTAGATGATGAACGGGATCATGGCGAAGAAAGAAATCAGCAAGGCCGTGAGGTAGACCCACCAGTGCTGCTCTTTGGGCAGGCCGGCTTTTTCTACCAGGGCCAGGGGCAAGGCGACGAAGCTCGACATCAGCATGGCGTGGAGCACGAAGATGCCCAGGTCCAGGCGCAGCAGGTCAGGGTGTTTCAGGGTCGGCAGCAGCGCCTGTCGCGCCACGCCCGACTCACGGTGCTGCAACGGACCGGTGGAGCGCGGCACCATGAAGGCGATGATCAGGATCCCCACCAGGGCCATGCCGCCAGTGGCGAGGAACAACCCGGACAGACCGAAGCGGCTGGTCAGCAGCGGACCGACCACCATCGCCACCGCGAAAGACAGGCCAATGGTCATGCCGATCATGGCCATGGCTTTGGTGCGGTGCTGTTCGCGGGTCAGGTCGGAGAGCAACGCCATGACGGCTGCAGAAATCGCCCCGGCGCCCTGCAGGATGCGCCCGGCGATCACGCCCCAGATCGAGTCGGCGTTGGCGGCTAGGACACTGCCGAGGGCGAAGACGATCAGGCCCAGGTAGATCACGGGGCGGCGACCGATACGATCGGAAATGATCCCGAAAGGAATCTGGAACAGCGCCTGGGTCAAGCCGTACGCGCCAATGGCTAGGCCGATCAGGGCCGGGGTCGCTCCTGCGAGATCCATTCCATAGGTCGCCAGCACCGGCAACACCATAAACATGCCAAGCATACGGAAGGCGAACACCAGCGCCAGCCCGCTTGCTGCGCGGGTCTCGCTGCCACTCATGCGTTCGCTGTGGGGATCGTGCATGGATAAACCTCGTGTGAACCGGCGGCGATTCTACCAGTCCCATCGATTGACGGGGTATAGGGTGACGCTTTGCCGCGCCGCTGCAGGACATCACTGCAAAGTAGCCATTTGATGGTGTGCATCCATCCAGTATTTGGCTTTATACTCCTACGCTTTCGACGCCCGCCGACCGAGGCCGCTTTTGGACAAGATCCTGATTCGTGGGGCCCGAACCCACAACCTGAAGAACATCGATCTGACCCTGCCACGGGACAAACTGATCGTCATCACCGGCCTGTCCGGCTCCGGCAAGTCTTCACTGGCTTTCGACACCTTGTACGCCGAAGGCCAACGCCGCTACGTCGAGTCGTTGTCGGCCTACGCCCGACAGTTCCTGTCGATGATGGAAAAGCCCGACGTCGACACCATCGAAGGCTTGTCGCCGGCCATTTCCATCGAGCAGAAATCCACCTCCCATAACCCGCGCTCGACCGTCGGCACCATCACCGAGATCTACGATTACCTGCGCCTGCTGTATGCCCGCGTCGGTATTCCTCGCTGCCCGGACCATGACATCCCCCTGGAAGCCCAGACCGTCAGCCAAATGGTCGACCTGGTGCTGGCCCAGCCCGAAGGCAGCAAGCTGATGCTGCTGGCGCCGGTGATCCGTGAACGCAAAGGCGAACACCTGTCCGTGTTTGAAGAGCTACGGGCACAGGGTTTCGTGCGGGCCCGGGTCAACGGCAAGCTGTGTGAACTGGATGAACTGCCGAAGCTGGATAAACAGAAGAAGCACTCCATTGATGTGGTAGTGGACCGCTTCAAGGTCCGCGCCGACTTGCAGCAGCGCCTGGCGGAATCCTTCGAGACCGCCTTGAAGCTGGCAGACGGCATTGCCCTGGTCGCGCCGATGGATGACGAGCCGGGTGAAGAGATCATCTTCTCCGCGCGCTTCGCCTGCCCGATCTGTGGCCACGCCATCAGCGAGCTGGAACCCAAGCTGTTCTCCTTCAACAACCCGGCCGGCGCCTGCCCGACCTGTGACGGTCTGGGGGTCAAGCAGTTCTTCGATATCAAGCGCCTGGTCAACGGCGAACTGACCCTGGCCGAGGGTGCGATACGCGGCTGGGATCGGCGCAACGTCTATTACTTCCAGATGCTCGGCTCCCTGGCGTCCCATTACGGGTTCAGCCTGGAGGTGCCGTTCAACCAATTGCCGGCGGATCAGCAGAAGATCCTTCTCAATGGCAGCGGCACGCAGAATGTCGACTTCAAGTACCTCAACGACCGTGGCGATATCGTCAAGCGCTCTCACCCATTTGAAGGCATCGTGCCAAACCTCGAGCGGCGCTACCGGGAGACCGAATCGGCCACCGTGCGCGAGGAGCTGGCCAAGTTCCTCAGCACCCAGCCCTGCCCCGATTGCCGTGGCACCCGCCTGCGTCGCGAGGCGCGCCATGTGTGGGTGGGCGAGAAAACCCTGCCGGCGGTGACCAACCTGCCGATCGGCGATGCCACCGACTACTTCGGCACCCTGAAGCTGACCGGGCGACGCGGCGAGATTGCCGACAAGATTCTCAAAGAGATCCGCGAGCGTCTGCAGTTCCTGGTCAACGTCGGCCTGGATTACCTGACGCTGGATCGCAGTGCCGATACCCTGTCCGGCGGTGAGGCCCAGCGTATTCGCCTGGCCAGCCAGATCGGCGCCGGCCTGGTGGGGGTGATGTACATCCTCGACGAACCGTCCATCGGCCTGCATCAGCGAGACAACGACCGCTTGCTGGGAACCCTGAAACACCTGCGGGATATCGGCAACACGGTCATCGTGGTCGAGCACGACGAAGACGCGATTCGCTTGGCGGACTACGTGGTGGATATCGGCCCAGGTGCCGGTGTGCACGGCGGGCAAATCGTGGCCGAGGGCACGCCGGCGGAAGTCATGGCACACCCCGACTCCCTGACCGGCAAATACTTGTCCGGCCGGGTCAAGATCGAAGTGCCAGCCAAACGCACGCCGCGCAACAAGAAGCTGTCGCTGTCCCTCAAGGGCGCGCGGGGCAACAACTTGCGCAATGTCGACCTGGAGATCCCCATTGGCCTTCTGACCTGCGTGACCGGTGTGTCCGGCTCAGGCAAGTCGACGCTGATCAACAACACCCTGTTTCCCCTCAGCGCCACGGCACTGAATGGCGCAACCACCCTGGAAGCCGCAGCCCACGACAGCATCAACGGCTTGCAGCACTTGGATAAGGTGGTGGATATCGACCAGAGCCCGATCGGTCGCACCCCGCGCTCCAACCCGGCGACTTATACCGGGCTGTTCACGCCGATTCGCGAATTGTTCGCTGGGGTTCCCGAGTCACGCTCCCGCGGCTACGGGCCCGGGCGCTTCTCTTTTAACGTTAAGGGCGGCCGTTGTGAGGCTTGCCAAGGCGATGGCCTGATCAAGGTAGAGATGCACTTCCTGCCGGACATCTACGTGCCTTGCGACGTGTGCAAGAGCAAGCGCTACAACCGCGAAACCCTGGAGATCAAATACAAGGGCAAGAGTATCCACGAGGTCCTGGAAATGACCATCGAGGAAGCCCGGGTGTTCTTCGACGCAGTGCCGGCACTGGCGCGCAAGCTGCAAACCCTGATGGATGTGGGCCTGTCCTACATCAAGCTCGGGCAGTCGGCGACCACCCTGTCCGGCGGCGAAGCCCAGCGGGTCAAGCTGTCACGCGAGTTGTCCAAACGCGATACCGGTAAGACTCTGTATATCCTCGACGAGCCGACCACCGGCCTGCACTTCGCGGACATTCAGCAACTGCTGGACGTACTGCACCGCCTGCGTGACCACGGCAACACCGTGGTGGTGATCGAGCACAACCTGGATGTGATCAAGACCGCCGACTGGCTGGTGGACCTGGGCCCTGAAGGGGGCTCGAAAGGTGGCCAGATCATCGCAGTGGGCACACCGGAACAAGTGGCGGAAATGGAGCAGTCCCACACGGGCTACTACCTCAAGCCGCTGCTGACGCGCGACAAGGCCTGAAGCCCATGAAAAAGCCCCTGTCACTGTGAAGTGGCAGGGGCTTTTTTGTACCCGCAGTACTGGCCAACGAAACAGATGCGATCGCTCGCGACCCTGAGTGAACGTCGGCAGGCTATCAGAACTGGGATTGCAGGTAGTTCTCCAGACCGATCGACTTGATCAGGCCCAACTGCTTCTCCAGCCAGTAGGTGTGATCTTCTTCGGTGTCGGCCAGTTGAATACGCAGAATGTCGCGGCTGACATAGTCTTTGTGCAGCTCACAGAGCTCGATGCCCTTGCACAGCGCAGCGCGCACTTTGTATTCCAGGCGCAAATCGCTGGCGAGCATCTCGGGGACCGTGGTACCGGTGTCCAGATCGTCTGGACGCATGCGCGGCGTGCCCTCGAGCATCAAGATACGACGCATCAGTGCGTCGGCGTGTTGTGCCTCTTCTTCCATCTCGTGGTTGATACGCTCGTAGAGCTTGCTGAAGCCCCAGTCTTCGTACATCCGCGAATGGATGAAATATTGGTCACGTGCTGCCAGTTCGCCCGTCAGCAACGTGTTGAGGTAATCGATTACGTCCGGGTGACCTTGCATCGCCCTACATCTCCCTGCTTGAAAGCCGATAGTTTGAACCAAGCTGACTGGAAGGTCACTTGAAAAACGCTAACAAAGTGAAGATTTTCAGAGAAAAGTAGTCGAAATAACGCAAAAACCGCCCAAATGAGGGCGGTTCTGCTTCTTATTTAGAGTTAGTTAAGCGATACACCCAATGCACGAGCAATCCCTTCCCCATAAGCAGGATCTGCCTTGAAGAAGTGCTGCAGTTGGCGTTGAACCACATCAGTACTGACGCCGCCCATGGCACCGGCGATGTTGTTGATCAACAACGCCTTCTGCTCGTCATTCATCAGGCGGAACAGCGCACCAGCGTGGCTGTAGTAGTCAGTGTCTTCACGGTGATCGTAACGATCTGCAGCACCGCTCAGGGCCAAGGCCGGCTCTGCGTAACGTGGCGCTTGCTTAGGAGCGTCCGCATAGCTGTTTGGCTCATAGTTAGGTGTTGCGCCGCCATTGCTGCCAAAGGCCATGGCACCGTCACGCTGGTAGCTGTTTACCGGGCTCAGGGGTGCATTGACCGGCAACTGCTGGTGATTGGTGCCTACACGGTAGCGGTGCGCATCGGCGTAGGCGAATACGCGGCCTTGCAGCATGCGGTCCGGCGACAAGCCAACGCCCGGAACCATGTTGCTTGGACCGAACGCAGCCTGCTCAACCTCGGCAAAGTAGTTGAGCGGGTTGCGGTTAAGCTCCAACTCACCCACCTCAATCAGCGGGAACTCTTTCTGCGACCAGGTCTTGGTCACATCGAAGGGGTTCTCGTAATGAGCCGCAGCCTGGGCCTCGCTCATGATCTGGATGCAGACACTCCATTTAGGGAAGTCACCCCGCTCAATGGCATTGAACAGGTCACGCTGGGCGTAATCCGGATCAGTCCCGGCCAGGCGCGCAGCTTCCGCCGGAGCGAGGTTCTTGATGCCTTGCTTGGTCTTGTAATGCCATTTCACCCAGTGACGTTCACCGGTGGCGCTGATAAGGCTGTAGGTGTGGCTACCAAAGCCGTGCATGTGACGGTAACCGTCAGGAATGCCACGGTCCGAAAACAGGATGGTGACCTGGTGCAGCGCCTCAGGCGAATGAGACCAGAAGTCCCACATCATCTGCGCGCTTTTCAGATTGCTCTGGGGCAGGCGCTTTTGGGTGTGGATAAAGTCAGGGAACTTCAGCGGATCGCGGATGAAGAACACCGGGGTATTGTTGCCGACGATGTCCCAGTTACCTTCTTCGGTATAGAACTTCAGGGCGAAACCCCGTGGATCGCGCTCAGTGTCAGCCGAGCCGCGCTCGCCACCCACAGTGGAGAAGCGCAGGAAAGTCGGCGTTTGTTTACCCACAGACTCGAACAGCTTGGCGCTGGTGTACTGAGTAATATCGCGAGTGACCGTGAAGGTACCGTAAGCACCCGAGCCTTTAGCGTGTACACGGCGCTCTGGGATGTTTTCACGGTTGAAGTGAGCGAGCTTCTCGATCAGGTGAAAATCGTCGAGCAGCAGCGGGCCACGAGGGCCGGCGGAACGGGAGTTCTGGTTATCAGCGACAGGAGCGCCACTGGCGGTAGTAAGAGTTTTGGTCTGGCTCATGCTCTATTTTCCTCTGTCAGGCTTGAAACTGCCGGCTAATCGGCTGACAAGGATTATTGACCATGAATATGACAACAGCCAATGCATTACACATTGCCTAACGATAGAAATAGCTAATACATCAGACAACAAAAAACCGGGCACAAGGCCCGGTTTTTCGTTTCAGACTGACGTCTTACTCAGCGGATACAGCTTCACCGCCGGCAGCACGATCAACCAACTCGACGTACGCCATAGGCGCGTTGTCGCCAGCGCGGAAACCGCACTTGAGGATGCGCAGGTAGCCACCCTCACGGGTAGCGTAACGCTTGCCCAGGTCGTTGAAGAGCTTACCAACGATAGCTTTCGAACGAGTACGGTCGAAAGCCAGACGGCGGTTAGCCAGGCTGTCTGTCTTGGCCAAAGTGATCAGCGGCTCAGCAACGCGACGCAGTTCTTTAGCTTTCGGCAGTGTAGTTTTGATCAGCTCGTGCTCGAACAGCGACACCGCCATGTTTTGAAACATGGCCTTGCGGTGCGAGCTGGTGCGGCTCAGGTGACGCCCACTTTTACGATGACGCATGGTTCATTCCTTACCAAACACAACGTTCGGTGATTACGACGATCAGGCAGTCGCCTTGTCGTCCTTCTTAAGACTTGCAGGCGGCCAGTTGTCGAGGCGCATGCCGAGGGACAGACCGCGGGAGGCCAGAACGTCCTTGATTTCAGTCAAGGATTTCTTGCCCAGGTTCGGAGTCTTCAACAGTTCTACTTCGGTACGCTGAATCAGGTCACCGATGTAGTAAATGTTTTCCGCCTTAAGGCAGTTAGCCGAACGTACAGTCAGTTCCAGATCGTCAACCGGGCGAAGCAGGATCGGATCGATCTCGTCTTCCTGCTCGACTACCACTGGCTCACTGTCACCTTTGAGGTCGACGAACGCAGCCAACTGCTGTTGCAGGATGGTTGCAGCACGACGGATGGCCTCTTCAGGATCCAGGGTACCGTTGGTTTCCAGATCAATAACCAGCTTGTCCAGGTTAGTACGCTGCTCGACACGGGCGTTTTCCACCACGTATGCGATACGGCGAACCGGGCTGAACGAAGAGTCAAGCTGCAAGCGACCAATGCTGCGGCTTTCGTCTTCATCGCTCTGACGCGAGTCGGCCGGTTCATAACCACGACCACGAGCTACGGTGAGCTTCATGTTCAGGGCGCCGTTAGACGCCAGGTTAGCGATTACGTGATCGGGATTAACGATCTCGACATCATGATCCAGCTGAATATCGGCAGCGGTAACCACCCCCGAACCCTTCTTCGACAAGGTCAGCGTAACTTCGTCACGGCCGTGCAGCTTGATAGCCAGACCTTTAAGGTTCAACAGGATTTCAATTACGTCTTCCTGTACACCTTCGATGGCGCTGTACTCGTGGAGCACACCGTCAATCTCGGCCTCGACTACTGCACAGCCGGGCATTGAGGACAACAGGATGCGGCGCAGCGCGTTGCCCAGGGTGTGGCCAAAACCACGCTCGAGAGGCTCGAGGGTGATCTTGGCGCGGGTTGGACTGACAACCTGCACATCAATATGGCGGGGTGTCAGAAACTCATTTACCGAAATCTGCATGGATGCACCTATTTTCTAGCCCTTACTTGGAGTAGAGCTCGACAATCAGGCTTTCGTTGATGTCGGCGGACAGATCACTGCGAGCTGGAACGTTCTTGAAAACGCCCGACTTCTTCTCAGTGTCTACTTCTACCCATTCTACGCGGCCACGTTGGGCACACAGATCGAGAGCTTGGACAATGCGAAGTTGGTTTTTTGCTTTCTCGCGAACAGCAACCACGTCACCAGCACGAACCTGGTAGGACGGAACGTTAACGGTTTGACCGTTTACGCTGATCGACTTGTGCGATACCAGCTGACGGGATTCGGCACGAGTAGAACCAAAGCCCATACGGTATACAACGTTGTCCAGACGGCATTCGAGCAGTTGCAACAGGTTTTCGCCGGTTGCGCCTTTCTTGCCAGCTGCTTCTTTGTAGTAGCCGCTGAATTGACGCTCGAGAACGCCGTAGATACGACGGACCTTCTGCTTTTCACGCAGTTGGGTGCCGTAGTCGGACTGGCGACCGCGGCGTTGGCCGTGGATACCAGGTGCTGCTTCGATGTTGCACTTGGATTCGATAGCGCGCACGCCGCTCTTCAGGAAGAGATCGGTGCCTTCGCGACGAGCCAGTTTGCATTTTGGACCAATGTAACGAGCCATTCTTTACAATCTCCTGGATTACACGCGGCGCTTCTTCGGCGGACGGCACCCGTTGTGCGGGATTGGCGTCACGTCGGTGATGCTGGCGATCTTGTAGCCACAGCCGTTCAAAGCGCGGACTGCGGATTCACGACCTGGACCTGGACCCTTGACGTTAACGTCGAGGTTTTTCAGGCCGTATTCCAGCGCAGCTTGACCAGCGCGTTCAGCAGCTACTTGAGCAGCGAACGGGGTGGACTTGCGGGAACCGCGGAAACCCGAACCACCGGAGGTAGCCCAGGAAAGAGCGTTACCTTGACGGTCGGTAATGGTCACGATGGTGTTGTTGAAAGACGCGTGGATGTGGGCGATGCCATCAACCACTGTCTTTTTAATCTTTTTACGAGGACGAGCAGCAGGTTTTGCCATGACTAAATTCCTGTCGATTCGCTGGTGCGATTACTTGCGGATCGGCTTACGCGGACCTTTGCGAGTACGCGCGTTGGTCTTGGTACGCTGACCGCGCACTGGAAGACCACGACGATGGCGCAGACCGCGGTAGCAGCCCAGGTCCATCAAGCGTTTGATTTTCATGTTGATTTCGCGACGCAGGTCACCTTCAGTGGTGAACTTCGCCACTTCGCCACGCAGCTGTTCAATTTGCTCGTCGCTCAGATCTTTGATCTTTGCTGCTGGGTTTACCCCAGTCACTGCACAGATCTTCTGTGCAGTAGTGCGACCAACACCATAGATGTAGGTCAGCGAGATAACAGTATGCTTGTTATCTGGAATGTTAACGCCTGCAATACGGGCCATTCAGTGGGACTCCAATTGACAGCTACCTACGCCCCGGAAGCCAAGAAATAGGGCGCGAGATAATATCGCTGTAATAACAAATAATCAACCCGGCAGCGCACTAGCTGCCGGGCTTGAAGCACAATCACACTCAGCCTTGGCGCTGTTTGTGACGCGGTTCCGCGCTGCAAATTACTCGAACAACACCTTCGCGGCGAATAATCTTGCAGTTACGGCACAGCTTTTTCACCGATGCACGAACTTTCATCACCAACTCCTCGAACCTTATGGGTCAGCGCAGCATGCCGCTGCCGTAACCCTTCAGGTTGGCTTTCTTCATCAGGGATTCGTACTGGTGCGAAACGAGGTGCGATTGTACTTGGGACATAAAGTCCATAACAACCACGACCACGATCAGCAACGAGGTCCCGCCAAGGTAGAACGGAACGTTTGCTGCAACCACCAGGAATTGGGGCAACAGGCACACGGCCGTCATATATAGAGCACCGAACATGGTCAAGCGGGTCAGAACGCCATCAATGTAGCGCGCCGACTGCTCACCTGGACGGATGCCCGGAATAAAGGCACCGGACTTCTTCAGGTTTTCCGCTACGTCTTTCGGATTGAACATCAACGCCGTATAGAAGAAGCAGAAGAAAATAATCCCTGCACTAAACAGCAGAATATTCAACGGCTGACCAGGAGCGATCGACTGCGAGATGTCCTGCAACCAGCCCATACCTTCAGACTGACCGAACCAGGCACCCAACGAAGCCGGAAACAGCAAAATGCTGCTCGCGAAGATAGCAGGAATTACACCGGCCATATTCACTTTCAGCGGCAAGTGGCTAGTCTGCGCAGCAAAAACCTTGCGGCCCTGCTGACGCTTGGCGTAGTGAACAGCGATACGACGCTGGCCACGCTCAATGAACACCACAAAACCGATAATCGCTACTGCCAGCAAACCGATGGCAACCAAGGCGAAAATGTTGATATCACCCTGACGTGCAGACTCGAAAGACTGCCCAATCGCTCTCGGAAGACCGGCGACGATACCTGCGAAAATCAACATCGAGATACCGTTGCCAACACCACGCTCAGTAATCTGCTCACCCAGCCACATCATGAACATTGCGCCAGCCACAAAAGTGGATACCGCAACGAAATGGAAGCCAAAGTCACCAGTGAACGCAACACCCTGCCCGGCCAAGCCAACGGACATGCCGATAGCTTGAACCAGAGCGAGGATGACAGTGCCGTAGCGGGTGTACTGGCTGATCTTGCGACGGCCAGCTTCACCTTCCTTCTTCAACTGCTCCAGCTGCGGACTGACGGCGGTCATCAGCTGCATGATGATCGATGCCGAAATGTACGGCATGATCCCCAGTGCAAAGATGCTCATCCGCTCCAGCGCGCCGCCGGAAAACATGTTGAACAAGCTAAGAATGGTCCCCTCATTCTGTCGAAACAGGTCTGCGAGTCGGTCAGGGTTGATACCTGGAACCGGGATGTGTGCGCCTATTCGGTAGACGATAATCGCCAGGAACAGAAAACGCAGACGAGCCCAGAGTTCAGACATACCGCCTTTGCCGAGCGCAGAGAGAGCACCTTGCTTAGCCATTTATTCCTCGAACTTGCCGCCAGCTGCTTCGATAGCCGCACGCGCACCTTTGGTGGCGCCGATTCCCTTTCCGATGGTGACAGCGCGAGTAACTTCGCCGGACAGCATGATTTTCACACGCTGAACGTTGACGTTGATCACGTTGGCATCTTTCAGGGACTGCACGGAGACGATGTCGCCTTCCACTTTAGCCAGCTCGGACAGACGCACTTCTGCGCGATCCATGGCCTTCAGGGAAACGAAACCGAACTTCGGCAGGCGACGATGCAGCGGCTGTTGACCGCCTTCAAAGCCTGGAGCAATGGTGCCACCGGAGCGGGAAGTCTGACCTTTGTGGCCACGGCCACCAGTCTTACCCAAACCACTACCGATACCACGGCCCGGACGATGCTTTTCGCGACGGGAACCCGGCGCTGGACTCAGATCATTGAGTTTCATCGATTAACCCTCGACACGCAGCATGTAGTAAGCCTTGTTGATCATCCCGCGATTCTCGGGAGTATCCTGGACTTCTACAGTGTGACCGATGCGACGCAGACCCAGACCCTTAACGCACAGTTTGTGGTTAGGGATGCGGCCGGTCATGCTTTTGATCAGCGTTACTTTTACGGTAGCCATGATCAGAAGATCTCCTTGACGCTTTTGCCACGCTTGGCAGCAATGGACTCAGGAGACTGCATTGCTTTCAAACCTTTGAAAGTGGCGTGAACCACGTTTACCGGGTTAGTCGAGCCGTAGCACTTGGCCAGAACGTTCTGAACGCCAGCAACTTCGAGAACAGCACGCATAGCGCCGCCAGCGATGATACCGGTACCTTCAGAAGCAGGCTGCATGTACACCTTCGAAGCGCCGTGAGCGGACTTCATTGCGTACTGCAGAGTGGTGCCGTTCAGATCAACTTGGATCATGTTGCGACGAGCAGCTTCCATTGCCTTCTGGATCGCAGCAGGCACTTCACGCGACTTGCCACGGCCGAAGCCAACACGGCCTTTACCATCACCAACCACGGTCAACGCGGTGAAGGTGAAGATACGGCCGCCTTTAACGGTTTTGGCTACGCGGTTAACTTGAACCAGCTTCTCAATGTAGCCTTCGTCGCGCTTTTGGTCGTTATTTGACATAACTTAGAACTCCAGCCCAGCTTCACGAGCAGCATCAGCCAGCGCCTTGACGCGACCGTGGTACTTGAAGCCAGAGCGGTCGAAAGCCACCTGCGAGACGCCAGCGGCTTTAGCACGCGTAGCGACCAGCTGGCCAACCTTAGTGGCCGCGTCGATGTTGCCAGTGGCGCCATCACGCAGTTCTTTATCCAAAGTCGAGGCACTTGCCAGGACTTTGTTGCCGTCGGCCGAAATGACCTGGGCGTAGATGTGCTGCGAAGAGCGGAACACGCAGAGACGCACGACTTCGAGTTCGTGCATTTTCAGGCGTGCTTTGCGAGCGCGACGCAGTCGAGTAACTTTTTTGTCGGTCATTTGCTATGCCCTACTTCTTCTTGGCTTCTTTACGACGGACGACTTCGTCCGCGTAGCGCACACCTTTACCTTTGTAAGGCTCTGGTGGACGGAAGTCGCGGATCTCAGCGGCCACTTGACCTACCAGCTGCTTATCGATGCCCCGGATCAGGATATCGGTCTGGCTAGGAGTCTCAGCGGTGATGCCTTCCGGCAGTTCGTAATCCACTGGATGCGAGAAGCCGAGGGCCAGGTTCAGCACTGTGCCTTTTGCTTGTGCCTTGTAACCAACACCGACCAGCTGGAGCTTGCGCTCGAAGCCTTGGCTTACGCCTTGGACCATGTTGTTTACCAACGCACGAGTGGTACCGGCCATTGCGCGAGTTTGTTGGTCGCCATTGCGAGCAGCGAAACGCAGCTCACCAGCTTCCTCAACCACTTCAACGGACGAGTGTACGTTCAGTTCGAGAGTGCCCTTGGCACCCTTCACCGAAAGCTGTTGGCCGGCGAATTTAACTTCGACACCAGCTGGCAGCTTAACGGGGTTCTTAGCGACGCGAGACATGCTTATCCCCCCTTAGAACACAGTGCAAAGAACTTCGCCGCCGACACCGGCAGCGCGCGCAGCACGATCAGTCATCACACCCTTGTTGGTGGAGACGATAGACACGCCGAGACCGCCACGTACTTTTGGCAGATCTTCAACGGACTTGTACTGACGCAAGCCTGGACGGCTGACGCGCTTCACTTCCTCGATGACCGGACGGCCTTCGAAGTACTTCAGCTCGATGGACAGCAGAGGTTTGATTTCGCTGCTGATCTGATAACCCGCGATGTAGCCTTCGTCTTTCAGGACTTTTGCTACAGCCACCTTCAACGTGGAAGACGGCATGCTTACGACGGACTTTTCAGCCATCTGGGCATTACGGATTCGAGTTAGCATGTCCGCTAACGGGTCCTGCATACTCATGGGCTAGACGCTCCTAATACAAAAAAATTAGCCTTGCGGCTACTACTTGTCGCCGAGAAATTCCGGGCAAAAAACACGGGCTCAGGCGAGCCGGGTATTCTAGACACACCCCAGAAATGAATCAAGCCCCAAAAGGGGCTTGATTCATGTTCAAGGCCACCGATGGTCAGGATCTTGCGAACCTGGACATCGGGACTTCGATAGCTATTACCAGCTGGCTTTAACCAGACCTGGTACGTCACCACGCATTGCAGCTTCACGCAGCTTGTTACGGCCAAGGCCGAACTTGCGGTAAACGCCGTGCGGACGACCAGTCAGGCGGCAGCGGTTACGCATGCGCGAAGCGCTTGCGTCACGTGGCTGCTTCTGCAGAGCTACGGTAGCTTCCCAACGAGCTTCTGGACTTGCGTTCAGATCCACGATGATAGCTTTCAGCGCTGCACGCTTGGTGGCGTACTTGGCAACAGTGAGCTGACGCTTCAGCTCACGGTTTTTCATGCTCTTCTTGGCCATTTTCCTACTCCAATCAGTTGCGGAACGGGAATTTGAAAGCACGCAGCAGAGCGCGGCCTTCATCATCGTTCTTAGCAGTGGTGGTCAGGGTAATGTCCAGACCGCGGAGAGCATCGATCTTGTCGTAATCGATTTCCGGGAAAATGATCTGCTCTTTCACGCCCATGCTGTAGTTGCCACGACCATCGAAGGACTTGGCATTCAGGCCGCGGAAGTCGCGAACCCGAGGCAGGGAGATCGACAGCAGACGATCCAGGAACTCGTACATACGCTCACGGCGCAGGGTCACTTTGACGCCGATCGGCCAACCTTCACGGACTTTAAAGCCAGCGATGGATTTCCGAGCGTAGGTCACAACGACTTTCTGGCCGGTGATCTTTTCCAGGTCAGCAACAGCGTGCTCGATGACTTTTTTGTCGCCGATCGCTTCGCCCAGACCCATGTTCAGGGTGATTTTGGTAACGCGCGGAACTTCCATCACGTTCGAAAGCTTAAGTTCTTCCTTAAGTTTCGGAGCGATTTCCTTCCGGTAAATCTCTTTTAGTCGTGCCATGGTCTTCTACCTAGCAGTGTTCAAGCATCAACCGCTTTTTGGGTCGACTTGAAGACACGAATTTTCTTGCCGTCTTCTACTTTGAAACCAACGCGGTCAGCCTTGTTGGTTTCGCCGTTGAAAATGGCGACGTTGGAAGCGTGCAGTGGCGCTTCTTTCTCGACGATACCGCCCTGTACGCCCGACATCGGGTTAGGCTTGGTATGACGCTTGACCAGGTTCAGGCCACCGACGACCAGACGGTCATCAGCCAGAACCTTAAGCACCTTACCGCGCTTACCTTTGTCTTTGCCGGCGATCACGATGATCTCGTCGTCACGACGAATCTTTTGCATGTCGGATCTCCTTACAGCACTTCTGGGGCGAGCGAGACGATCTTCATGAACTTCTCAGTACGAAGTTCACGGGTCACTGGCCCAAAGATACGGGTGCCGATCGGCTCTTGCTTGTTGTTCAACAGAACAGCAGCGTTGCCATCAAAGCGGATGATGGAGCCGTCAGCACGACGAACGCCATGGCGAGTGCGGACTACAACAGCAGTCATCACTTGGCCTTTTTTCACCTTACCGCGAGGAATTGCTTCCTTGACGGTAACTTTGATGATGTCACCGATACCAGCGTAACGACGATGGGAGCCACCCAGCACCTTGATGCACATAACGCGGCGAGCGCCGCTGTTATCGGCCACATCGAGCATGGATTGAGTCTGAATCATATAATTTCTCCGACCCTTAGCCCTTAGACTTCCACAGCGCGTTCGAGAACATCAACCAGGGCCCAAGATTTGGTCTTGGCCATCGGACGAGTTTCACGAATAGTGACCTTGTCGCCGATGTGGCACTGGTTGGTTTCGTCGTGCGCGTGCAGCTTAGTCGAACGCTTAACGTATTTACCGTAGATCGGGTGCTTAACGCGACGCTCAATCAGAACGGTGATGGTCTTGTCCATCTTGTCGCTGACAACACGGCCAGTCAGCGTACGGACAGTTTTTTCGGCTTCAGCCATGATTACTTACCTGCCTGCTGGTTGAGCACAGTCTTCACGCGAGCGATGTCACGCTTAACTTGCGAGAGCAGATGAGACTGCCCCAACTGGCCAGTTGCTTTCTGCATGCGCAGATTGAACTGGTCGCGCAGCAGGCCGAGCAGTTGCTCGTTCAGCTGCTGTGCGGATTTTTCACGAAGTTCATTCGCTTTCATCACATCACCGTCCGCTTAACAAAGGAGGTGGCGAGCGGCAGCTTTGCAGCAGCCAGGGCGAAAGCCTCACGCGCCAGCTCTTCAGTAACACCCTCGATTTCATACAGGACTTTGCCTGGCTGAATCTGGGCAACCCAATATTCCACGTTACCCTTACCTTTACCCATCCGAACTTCGAGGGGCTTTTTGGAGATAGGCTTGTCCGGGAATACACGGATCCAGATCTTGCCGCCACGCTTAACGTGACGGGTCAGTGCACGACGCGCTGACTCGATCTGACGAGCGGTGAGACGACCACGAGCAACAGACTTCAGCGCGAACTCGCCGAAGCTGACTTTGCTACCGCGCAATGCCAGACCACGGTTGTGGCCGGTCATTTGCTTGCGGAACTTCGTACGCTTTGGTTGCAACATTTGGCGTACCCCTTACTTAGCAGCTTTTTTACGAGGCGCTGGTGCTTGTGGTTTCAGTTCTTCTTGGCGACCACCAATTACTTCGCCTTTGAAGATCCAAACCTTCACACCGATCACACCATAAGTGGTGTGAGCTTCGTAGATGGCATAGTCGATATCGGCACGCAGGGTGTGCAATGGCACACGACCTTCGCGATACCATTCAGTACGCGCGATTTCAGCACCGCCGAGACGACCGCTCACTTGGATTTTGATGCCTTTGGCACCAATGCGCATGGCGTTCTGTACAGCGCGCTTCATAGCGCGACGGAACATTACACGACGCTCCAGCTGCTGAGCTACGCTCTGCGCAACCAGCATACCGTCGAGCTCCGGCTTGCGGATCTCTTCGATATTGATGTGCACAGGCACACCCATTTGCTTGGTCAGGTCCTGACGCAGTTTCTCAACATCTTCACCTTTCTTGCCGATCACGATGCCGGGACGAGCGGTGTGGATGGTGATGCGTGCAGTTTGGGCCGGACGATGGATATCGATACGGCTCACGGACGCGCTTTTTAGTTTGTCTTGGAGATACTCACGCACATTCAGATCTGCGAGCAAATAGTCCGCATAAGTCCGACCGTCTGCGTACCAGACGGAGGTGTGCTCCTTGACGATTCCCAGGCGAATGCCAATGGGATGTACTTTCTGACCCATCTCTTCGACTCCGTTACTTGTCAGCAACCTTGACAGTGATATGGCAAGACCGCTTGACGATGCGATCAGCACGGCCTTTGGCACGTGGCATGATGCGCTTCAGCGAACGCCCTTCGTTGACGAAAACGGTGGAGACCTTCAGGTCATCAACGTCTGCGCCTTCGTTATGCTCGGCGTTGGCTACGGCCGACTCCAGCACTTTCTTCATGATCTCGGCGGCTTTCTTACTGCTGAAAGCCAACAGGTTGAGCGCTTCGCCCACCTTCTTCCCGCGGATCTGGTCGGCGACCAAGCGGGCTTTCTGGGCGGAGATTCGAGCGCCCGACAACTTAGCGGCTACTTCCATCGTTCCTTACCCCTTAACGCTTGGCTTTCTTGTCTGCCACGTGCCCACGATAAGTGCGGGTACCGGCAAACTCGCCCAGTTTGTGGCCGACCATGTCTTCGTTCACGAGAACTGGAACATGTTGACGACCGTTATGCACAGCAATGGTCAGACCGACCATTTGTGGCAGGATCATGGAACGGCGCGACCAGGTCTTAACTGGTTTGCGATCGTTCTTTTCCGCCGCCACTTCGATCTTCTTCAGTAGGTGAAGATCAATAAAAGGACCTTTTTTCAGAGAACGTGGCACTGTCGTATCCCTCTATTTACTTGCGACGACGGACGATCATTTTGTCGGTACGCTTATTACCACGAGTCTTCGCGCCCTTAGTCGGGAAGCCCCATGGCGATACCGGATGACGACCACCAGAGGTACGACCTTCACCACCACCGTGTGGGTGGTCAACCGGGTTCATGGCAACACCACGAACGGTTGGGCGAACGCCACGCCAGCGTTTGGCACCAGCTTTACCCAGCGAACGCAGGCTGTGCTCGGAGTTCGAGACTTCGCCCAGGGTCGCACGGCATTCAGCCAGGACTTTACGCATTTCACCGGAGCGCAGACGCAGGGTCACGTAGACGCCTTCACGCGCAACCAGCTGAGCCGAAGCACCAGCGGAACGAGCGATTTGCGCGCCTTTACCTGGCTTCAGTTCGATGCCGTGTACGGTGCTACCAACTGGAATGTTACGCAGTTGCAGAGCGTTGCCCGGCTTGATCGGCGCCAAAGCACCTGCGATCAGCTGGTCGCCAGCGCTCACGCCTTTAGGGGCAATGATGTAGCGACGCTCGCCATCTGCGTACAGCAGCAGAGCGATGTGAGCAGTACGGTTTGGATCGTATTCGATACGCTCGACAGTGGCAGCGATGCCATCTTTGTCGTTGCGACGGAAGTCGACCAGACGATAATGCTGCTTATGACCACCACCGATGTGACGAGTGGTAATACGGCCATTGTTGTTACGACCACCAGACTTCGATTTTTTCTCGAGCAGCGGTGCGTGAGGAGCGCCTTTATGCAGCTCCTGGTTGACCACCTTGACCACAAAACGGCGGCCAGGGGAAGTCGGTTTGCATTTAACGATTGCCATGATGCACCCCTTCCTTACTCAGCACTGCTGCTGAAATCGAGATCTTGGCCTGGCTGAAGGGAGATAACTGCCTTCTTCCAGTCATTACGCTTGCCCAGACCGCGAGCAGTGCGCTTGCTCTTACCCAGAACATTCAGGGTAGTAACACGCTCTACTTTCACGCTGAACAGGCTTTCGACGGCCTTCTTGATTTCCAGCTTGGTTGCATCAGTAGCAACCTTGAAAACGAACTGGCCTTTCTTGTCTGCCAGAACCGTAGCCTTCTCGGAAACGTGCGGGCCAAGCAGAACTTTAAATACGCGTTCCTGGTTCATCCCAGCAGCTCCTCGAATTTCTTCACGGCCGACACGGTGATCAACACCTTGTCGTATGCGATCAGACTAACTGGATCGGAACCTTGCACGTCACGAACATCAACGTGTGGCAGGTTACGAGCAGCCAGGTACAGGTTCTGATCAACAGCATCAGACACGATCAGGACATCAGTCAGACCCATGCCATTCAGCTTGTTCAGCAGATCTTTGGTTTTCGGTGCTTCAACAGCGAAGTCCTGAACCACGACCAGACGATCAGTACGCACCAGCTCAGCAAGGATGGAACGCATTGCTGCGCGATACATCTTCTTGTTCAGCTTTTGGGAGTGATCCTGTGGACGAGCTGCGAAAGTGGTACCGCCGCCGCGCCAGATTGGGCTACGGATAGTACCGGCACGAGCACGGCCAGTACCTTTCTGACGCCATGGGCGCTTACCGCCACCACGAACGTCGGAACGGGTCTTTTGCTGCTTGCTACCTTGACGGCCGCCGGCCATGTAGGCCACGACTGCTTGGTGAACCAGCGTCTCGTTGAACTCGCCGCCAAATGTCAGTTCGGAAACTTCGATCGCTTGAGCGTCATTTACATTTAATTGCATGTCAGCTTCCCCTTAACCGCGAGCCTTGGCTGCTGGACGTACAACCAGGTTGCCGCCAGTAGCGCCAGGAACAGCGCCCTTGACCAACAACAGATTGCGTTCAGCGTCCACGCGCACTACTTCCAGGGACTGCACGGTCACGCGCTCAGCGCCCATATGACCGGACATTTTTTTGCCCTTGAATACACGACCAGGAGTCTGGCACTGGCCGATAGAGCCTGGGACGCGGTGGGATACGGAGTTACCGTGGGTGTTATCTTGCCCGCGGAAATTCCAGCGCTTGATCGTACCCTGGAAGCCTTTACCTTTGGACTGACCGGTTACATCAACCAGTTGACCAGCAGCGAAGATTTCAGCGTTGATCAGATCGCCGGCCTGGTACTCGCCTTCTTCAAGACGGAATTCCATTACGGTACGACCAGCGGCAACGTTCGCTTTAGCGAAGTGGCCAGCTTGAGCAGCTGTTACACGCGAAGCACGACGCTCGCCGACAGTGACTTGCACTGCACGATAGCCATCGGTCTCTTCAGTTTTGAACTGGGTGACGCGATTCGGCTCGATCTCAATGACCGTGACCGGAATGGAGACACCTTCTTCGGTGAAAATACGGGTCATACCGCATTTACGACCGACTACACCAATAGTCATGTTGTAAACCTCATGAGTGTACGGGGCTTTCACCCGCTATGGCCGCCCATTTCAGAGCGTTACACGACTAAGACCGAGTCTTAGCCGAGGCTGATCTGCACTTCCACACCGGCCGCAAGATCGAGCTTCATAAGAGCATCAACGGTTTTATCCGTTGGCTGGACGATGTCCAGTACGCGCTTATGAGTACGGATCTCGTACTGGTCACGCGCGTCTTTGTTGACGTGCGGGGAGACCAGAACGGTGAACCGCTCTTTACGGGTAGGCAGTGGAATTGGACCACGCACTTGAGCACCAGTACGTTTCGCGGTTTCCACGATTTCCTGGGTGGATTGGTCGATCAGGCGATGGTCAAAAGCCTTCAACCTGATACGGATTTGCTGATTTTGCATTGGATTTCAGACTCCGGCTGCTATTCCCACCGGGCGCACTGCGCCCGTTAAAAGGAGGCGCAATTCTATAGACGCCCCAGATAGGTGTCAACCCAATAAAAAAGCCCCCGCTAGGCGGGGGCTCTTTCAAATCATCGACTATTACTCGATGACTTTGGCTACGACGCCAGCGCCGACGGTACGACCGCCTTCACGGATAGCGAAACGCAGACCATCTTCCATCGCGATGGTTTTGATCAGAGTGACAGTCATCTGGATGTTGTCACCTGGCATTACCATTTCAACGCCTTCTGGCAGCTCGCAGTTACCAGTCACGTCAGTAGTACGGAAGTAGAACTGTGGACGGTAGCCTTTGAAGAACGGAGTATGACGACCGCCTTCTTCCTTGCTCAGAACGTAAACTTCTGCAGTGAACTTGGTGTGCGGCTTAACGGTACCTGGCTTAACCAGAACCTGGCCACGCTCAACGTCGTCACGCTTGGTGCCACGCAGCAGAACGCCGCAGTTCTCACCAGCACGACCTTCATCGAGCAGCTTACGGAACATTTCAACGCCGGTGCAGGTAGTTTTCTGAGTATCGCGCAGACCAACGATCTCAACTTCTTCCTGGATGCGAACAATGCCACGCTCAACACGACCAGTTACCACGGTGCCACGACCGGAGATCGAGAACACGTCTTCGATTGGCATCAGGAACGGTTTGTCGATTGCACGCTCTGGCTCTGGGATGTAGCTGTCCAGAGTTTCTACCAGACGCTTAACAGCGGTGGTACCCATTTCGTTGTCGTCTTGGCCGTTCAGAGCCATCAGAGCCGAACCGATGATGATTGGAGTGTCATCACCTGGGAAGTCGTAAGTGCTCAGCAGATCGCGCACTTCCATCTCAACCAGTTCCAGCAGCTCTGC
>NZ_JALQCW010000063.1 GCF_023241715.1 Pseudomonas morbosilactucae | reverse complement strand
AGTCGCCCTGGATCTTGTCGACGCGATACGCCGGGATGATTTTGAGCGATTCAAACGGTTTGATCTCTGCCTGGACGTAAGCACCGTAGGTGTCGAAATCAAATTGCTGGTCACGGGTTTGAGCCTGGCGTGCGCGGTCCTTGGTTCGGTAACGTTCGCTTTGGTTTTGTTGGCGCTGGATGTCTGCGCCACCTTCCAGGGCGAAGTCGTACAGCCAGCTCACTTCGGGGCGCCAAGTCAGGGAGGTGAGGGCGCCATATTGGGTTTCGTAAGCGTCACGCTCCTGTTGAGAACTGGTGCGCCAGTATTGCGTCCAGCGCCGGTCATCAAAGGTGTTGAGATAGGTTTTTGCAGACCAGGCGAGTGTCTCGGACACCTCGGTATCGAAGTGCACGCTGACCTGGTTCATCCTCCGAGTGCCTTTGTCGGTGGCGTTATAGCTGTTGGTCATGGATGGGTGGTGGCGAGCATCCTCTTCACTGAGATAACCAGGCTCCTGCGCCTCGGTTTCATAGTGACGCGCGATCAGGCCGATGCGATAGCTGTTGTCGTCCGGGGTATAGAACCATTTTCCTGACATCGAAAATTTGTCAGCCTCGGAGTGATCGCGGTAACCGTCGGATTTTTGGTAGGCGAAGAAGTAGTTCTGCGTCCAATTGCTGCTTTCGATGCCTGCGGCGAGCTGAGTTTCGCGCGTGTTGTAGCTGCCATAGCGAATTCGCGCCTTGCGGTAGTCACCGCCTGTGCGTGTGAGCATATTGACATTGCCAGCGATATTGTTGAGGCCATAGCGGGCATCGCTGGTACCGCGCACCACTTCGATGCTGTCCAGCTCCATCGGAAAAATCATGTCCATAAACGGCATATTGCCGTCATTGCTATTACTAGGGATGCCATCGATCAACAACTTGACCGCGTTAACTTCGCCTTCGCCATTAAAACCGCGAAAGGAAATTTTGCCGGAGGTGGTGCCTTGGTTGAACTCGGTAAGCATCACCCCGGGAGCCCGACTGAACAGTTCCCAGCTGTAGTTGACCGGCATTTTTTCCAGTATGTCAGCGCCAAGAACATCCACTGAGCTGAGCACACTGCTGGTGCTCAGCGGACCACTGCCCGCGGTGTTGCCCTGCACTGTCACGGTGCCCAAGGTCAGTATCGAGTCTTCTGATTTTTTGGCTTCTGCCAATGCTAAGGACAATGGATTGAGAGCAAAAAGACTTACCGACAATAGGGGCCATATAGAGCGCGATATAAATTTACGCTTTGCGCGAGGCAACGTTAGTGGAGAAGGCATGACGTACATTTCCTGAAATCAAAACACTTTAAGGACGTTTAACTAGTCACCCCAGTTACGTGAGATTTTCGTCGGCCCCCGTACAAGGCGACTCGCTTATTAGAATGATTTTAGGTATTAAGAATTATTATATTCAAGACTAATATCATTTTTATGTTTAGGTGTTGGCGGAACTAGCAGAACTTATTCATGACACCATTTCCCGGGTAGCATAATGAGCTGGCAGCTAGGCACCAAGTGCGACAGTTTGACGCAGCCTGTAGATAGAGGCGGGCGACTATTTTCAAATAAAAGCTGCAAGTGTGAGGGCGGTAGGCTGCGCTTATCCGGGCGAGCGGATGTGCGTGTCAAACTGTCGCAGTTTCGGCGTTGGAACTCAGGGCTATAGAGTCTGGTCGTCTGCCTCTGGACGCCCCACTGACCGAAAAGACGCCCCTTATGACAAGCCCGTTAGGTTTCATTCGCCTTCACCCTCTGCGACATGCCGTCTGCCTTGCCGCAGGTTTCTGCTTGCATAACGGCGCCTACGCGCAACCTGATGCAGTATCTGATCCTTCGCTTTGGTCGCGCAGCTGGACCTTGGAGCCGATCAACGTTTCCGGTAATGGTGAAAGTTATAGCGCGCCAAGTTCTGCTTCGGCCACGCGGACTGAAACTCCCTTGATCGAAGTCCCGCAATCGGTGCAAGTCGTTACTCGCGCGATGCTCAGGGAGCAGGACAGTCATTCGCTTGCCGACGCACTGGTAAATGTCTCAGGTGTCAGGGCAACCAAACCTCAAGAGGCGCTGTTCACGCAGCCTATCGTGCGCGGTTTTCCGGCGGAGATTTACATGAATGGGCTGCCGGCTTTCGGCGGCACCGCGGCGAGCATTGACCCGACGAGCCTCATCGGTACCGAGCGCATTGAGGTGCTTAAAGGTCCTACTTCAGCGCTTTACGGTGGTGGCATTGGCGCGCCGCTGGGTGGCTTGATCAACGTGATTTCCAAACGGCCCGGGGCCGAGCCTAGCGCGTTTCTGTCGATGCGTACCGGTAGCTTCGGTACGGTAAACCCTTCGCTGGATCTCAACACGCCTATTGGCGACAAAGTCGCCGCACGGATTTCCGCCGATTATCAGGAAAACGACAGCTGGATTGACCACGTCGAGGGCCATCAGTGGTCGGTACAACCCAGCATCGCGTTCCAACTCTCGCCAGAGACTGAACTATTACTGCGTGGCCAGTACGAGGATCGCAGCCAGCTCGAATTTTCCGGACTGCCAGCCGCCCAGGCATTGAGTGGTCAGATTGATCGCAATGCGTTCCCAGGCTCGACCAGAGGGCAGCCTCACACCACCATCGAGAATCGAACCACCACGGCCGAACTCAAGCATGAGCTTAGCGACGACACGCGAATGACTGTCACCGCCCAGTATTACGAAGGCAAAATGCGCGACAACGGCGCCTTCATATTTCCGGAGCTTCTTGGGGCGAATCCTGCGACACCCACGGTGTACCCAATATTCAAGCTTTACCTGCCAACAAACATCCGGGAGAGCACGCTGGATAGCAACCTGGGCTCCAGATTCGAAGCGTTGGGTGGCACCCACGAACTGTTGGTGGGCGCCAGCTATGACCGTACCGACTTCACCTCAGGTGTTTCCAATGCCGAGCTGATCGGCGAGCTTGACCTGGCCAGCCCCCGTTATGGGCTTTCTTACGGCGCGACGCCGGAAACGATTGTGACCCAGACCAACCGCTACGAGACGAAAGCCCTCTATCTTCAGGATCAGGCGACCTATGGCCGCTTCCACCTGTTGGGGTCATTGCGTCTCACCCAGCTCAACCTTAAGCAACAAGAGCAGGGCGTTGATACCTCCTATCACCGTGTGACACCACGGCTGGGCATCACCTATGACCTAACCCAGAGCCTTGCACTCTATGCCGCATATTCCACCGGCTTCAGGGGGGCGTTCAACTTCAACGGTCGGGAGACACCTAAGCCTGAGCTTTCTCGCAACTATGAGGCTGGCGTCAAACTGGCCTTCAAAGATCTTGGCCTAACCGGCACTCTCGCAGCGTTCGAGCAGACACGCCGCAACGTTTCCACCCCTGATCCCGATCCTACAAACGCGATCTTGGGGTATTCAGTACAGAGCGGTGAGCAACGCGCTCGCGGTGTAGAAGCAGACCTGGTCTGGGAGCCGACTCAGGCCCTTTCATTGCTGGCCAACTACGCCTACACCCAGGCTGAAGTGACAGACGACAATTCGATTCCGGTTGGTGACGGATTGCCGCGCGTGCCTCGGCACAGCGGTCGCTTTGCAGCTCGCTATCGGATACTTGATGGTGCCGCCAAGGGGCTGGGATTTGGTGCCGGCGTCACTGCGCTCAGTGCACGCGAGCTAACCCTGCCGAATACCGTCTCTGTGCCGGGGTACGCGCTGCTTGATGCGCAGGCCTCCTACGATTTCGACCGTTATACGCTCTCAGTCTCGGCGGTCAATCTGACGGGTCGCAAGGTCTTCGAGACCTATCAATACCTGGGTTCTCCAGTGGTATTGCCCACCCAGCCGCGTTCAGCTTATTTCACGCTGACTGCCAGCTTTTAAGGAATTCATCATGATCGATAACCAGCGTCGTAACCTGGTCATTGGTGCGCTCCTCGCACCGTTGGCTGCCAGCATCACCCTCAACGCGTCGGCTGCCGAGAAGCCCATGCATGATCACAAGATGCCTGATATGGGCCCCGACATGGCTAATGTGCCTTGGATGGGTGAAGAGCAAATCGCAATGCTGGTTTACCCAGGCATGACGGTGATGGATCTTGTCGGGCCGCACTGCATGTTTGGTTCGCTCATGGGGGCCAAGATTTACATCGTCGCCAAATCGCTGGATCCAGTAACCAGTGATGCAGGGTTGACCGTTATACCGACCGATACTTTCGAAACCTGTCCTCGCGATTTGACTGTGCTGTTTACTCCGGGTGGCACGGATGGCACCTTGGCAGCTGCTTCGGACGCCGAGACACTGGCCTTCATGGCCGATCGCGGCTCACGTGCGAAATACGTGACCAGTGTCTGTTCTGGCTCGCTTATCCTTGGCGCGGCGGGGCTGCTAAAGGGCTTTAAGGCAACTTCGCACTGGTCGTGCCGGGATGCTCTGGCCGGGTTTGGTGCAATTCCAACCGAAGCGCGTGTTGTACGCGACCGTAACAGAATTACGGGTGCTGGGGTGACGGCAGGGCTTGATTTTGGCCTGAGCATGGTTGCTGAGCTGCGCGATCAGACCTATGCCGAGTGTGCTCAACTGATGAGCGAATATGACCCAGATCCTCCGTTCAACGCGGGTTCTATGCAAACTGCTCCAGCGTATGTTAAGACTGCCATGGTCGACCTGGTGGCAGACTTCACGAAAAAAGCGGATGTGCTCGCGGGCCTCACGAAGGGCTGAAGTCGACAGACTCACGGCGCTCCATCGCACGGGTGCGCCGTGGGCGTTCATTTCACAGCGAGTGTTTCGCGACGAATCGGTACTTCAGTAAGCTCCCACACGCAGACCAACTGGAGTTGGATTCCGGACGTAACGGCTCAAACAGTTCGTGCCAGCAATGTGGTGGCGTGCCTGATACCTTTTTCACGAAAAATACTGCCGAGGTTGACCCCTTCGGCGTGGATAAAGGTGATGTCGTGTATGCCAATAAACAACAGGATCTGACGTAGGTAGGGCTCTTGGTGATCCGAACTGTCATCAGCATGAACTCCGCCTCGGGCAGTTAGGACGACGGCGCGCTTGTCGATTAATAGCCTTGAGGGCGTGCGGGGGTGTATTTGAACGTCACGCCAGTCCTGATCACATGGTCTAGCCAAGTTTTAAGCGTGCTGGGGTTAGTGAATTTATACATCGGTGAGGCTATAACTAGCACATCGGCGGCCATGAGTTCGTTGGTCAGTTCGTTGGATCGTTCCAAGCAGACCTGCTCGTTTTCGCTGCGCTGTCCAGCAGGCTTTATCCAGCCATCGATCAAGTTTGCGTCCATGTGGGGTATAGGATTGAGGGTCACTTCACGAATGATAACCTGATCTGTTGGACATGATTTTTATTCTCTATCGGCTTGAGTCGATACGGTCGAGATTAGTCGTTTTCATATCCTATAAAAGCGCAAAACCGCTGTTAATTGTCTAGAAATTCGTTCGGCAGTTGTCCAAGCTGGGCGGATCCAAGAGACGTTCACCTTGCGATTAACGACCTGCTGCCGAAGAGCTCGGCAACAATGCCAGCGCGACACCGCCCAGTACGACCCCTGATGTCATCAATAGGTGCAGCGATATCGGCTCGCTCAGAATCAGTACGCCCGCCAACGAAGCAAGAATCGGAACGCTTAATTGAAGAGTGGCGGCTTGCTGAGAGCTGATGTACTTAACAGTGCTGTACCACAGCGCATAGCCGCAACCTGATGCAAGCACGCCAGATGCAACTGCAAACATCACTCCAGGAAGGCTCATATTGAGGCCACTTCCGAAAACGGTTGCTGGAGACAGTAAAAGTAAAAAGGGGAGAGACCTCGAAAAATTACCGGTGGTTTCCGCCAACGGATTCACAGCTGACTTTCCGAGCAGCGAATAGGCTCCCCAAGCTACTCCTGAAATTGTCATCAGCAATGCGCTACCCAGCGGGGGAGAACTGGCGCTGGGCAACAACAACACAAGTAACCCGCAGGATGCCACTAGCATGCCGATCACCACTTTCTTCTGAAAACGTTCACCTTGCGCCCATGAAAAAATGAACATGGTGACCTGTACCGCACCGAACAAAATCAGGGCCCCCATTCCTGCGCCTAGCTGAACGTAAGCGATAGAGAATAGATAGGCGTACAGGAAGAGTGAAAAACCTCCTTTCCAGCTTCCACGGATAGTGGTTTGAGGGTTGCGAAGTCTGATCAGCAGCAGTAGAAACAAACCGCCGCTGAGTAACCGAATCGCCGTAAAAGACTCGGGATCGATTTGATCCTTCATCAACGCCTGCCGACAAAAGATTGAGTTTGCCGCGAATGCCACCAGGCATAGGATCAATTGGATTATCCAGCGTGGGCGGCTTATGAGGTCTCTATTCATGATCGTAGTTATTGTCATTGCCTAGAGCCTGGAGGATAGAAAAACTTTATCGGTTACAAGCAAAATTACTAAGATGAAGCATTAATTATTGGTATAGATCCATACTCTTCCAGATTCTGGGTTACTCACAACAAAGTTTTTCTACGTCGATAGGATTTGTGGGCAGCGCTTCAGCTACGCGGCGTGTTTCCACGCCGCTATTCATCTGGATGCGGTTTTAGGAATTTTTTTCTCGTGTTGAAGTCAGTTTTTTGAACCGAGCGGAGATGGTCGAGTTTTTGGGGGGGCAGGTAGTGAGATTCGATTGAAAATCTTAAGGCATGCCACATAGCGGGCTTGCCTATTGCAGGCCCGGGAGTCCAGGTTGTGTGGGCTAAAGGGGGAGTGCTGAAATAAGGGTTAGGACTGAGATACTGGTTGGTCAGCCTCCGCGAGCAGCCAGTTTCGAAAGGATTCCACTTTATGCAGTTCACTGCACTCGGGGCGGTAAACGATGTAATAAGCCTGGGTCAGAGGGCAGTCCACGCCTTTGTCGGCGAACGGTCGTATCAGACGACCCGCTGCCAAATCGTCCTTGACCATGACGCTTCGGGCGAGCGCCAAGCCTTGCCCATCTATCGCGGCCTGTAGAACCGAAGCTGAGTTGTTGATCCGCAATCCATGGTCTGAATTGACCTTCGTGAACCCAGAAGCGTCCAGCCACATACGCCATGTGGGGTAGTCGCGGTCGTTGGCCATTGATAGGTCGTGAATTAGCGTACAGCGTTCCAATGCCTTTGGCGTAAGTCTTCCCTTCTTCAGGCGGGCGAAGTCCGGGGCACACACAGGGAACATAACTTCATCCATCAGATGCACAGCTGTAAGCCCTGGCCATTTTCCCGCGCCGTACCTCACACCTACATCGATACGCTCAATCTGGAAGTCCACGGATCGAGCGTTCGTATCCAATAGAACGTCTAGCCCCGGATATTTCTGTTGAAACCGCTCAATTCGTGGCAGTAACCATTTTGATGCGAAGGCTGGACTTACCGTCACCGTGAGCCCCGCATGCACGCTTGAGTCTTTCAGGCGACTCAATCCGATAGACAAGCGATCAAACCCTTCTCGGATATCAGGGAGGGCCGTTCGTGCTACGTCAGTCAGCATCAGGCGAGCAGTCCCGCTGCTTGCACGCATGAATAAGGCAATGCCCAACCATGATTCCAGGTTTCGAACTTGCTGCCCTACGGCGGCGGGCGTGACGTTCAGCTCCGCAGCGGCTGCTGAAAAGCTCTGGTGTCGCGCCGCTGCTTCGAAAGCTCGCAATGCATTCAGGTAGGCGGGAGTCGTCATTGATAGTTTTTCTATCTCATCAGCAAAAATTTATGGGTCGTCAGATAGGGCGCTTTTCTTCAGGATGTATGCCAAGCCAGTAATCGAAGCTGCGTATCGGCGGACTTAACACCATACGCCGGCCATCATCCGAAATCCCACCCCGGAGATTAAAACATGCAAAGTTTTTCTAACAAGGTAGTCATCATTACTGGAGGCAGTTCGGGTATCGGTAAAGAAGTCGCGAAACGTCTTGTCCAAGCGGGCGCTCTCGTCGTGATCGGTGGTCGAGATGCTGACAAGCTTGCTCAAGCCGCATTGGAAATCGATGCGTCAGGCAAAATGGTACGCGCTTACGCAGGGGACATCGCACAGCCAGCCACAGCACAAGCCCTGGTTGATGCCGCAGTCAACAACTTTGGTGGGGTAGATATCCTCATCAACAACGCAGGCATCTTCAATCCCAAACCATTTCTTGAGGTGAGTCCGGAGGAGTATGACTCCTTCCTAGATATCATTTTGAAAGGCAAATTCTTCATGGCTCAGGCTTCGGCTAAAGCCATGCAGAAACGTGGAGGAGGGGTAATCGTGCAAACAGGCTCCCTTTGGGCAATCCAAGCCGTCGGTGCCACCCCGTCCGCAGCTTACTCCGCAGCAAACGCCGGCGTGCATGCGCTGACACGCAATCTTGCACTAGAACTCGCTGGTTCCAACATACGCATTAACACCGTTGCACCTGCGGTGGTCGAGACGCCGGTTTACGGAACGTTTATGGATGCAGCTCAGGTTGCAGAGGTACTGCCGACCTTTAACGCTTTTCATCCGCTCGGGCGTAATGGTCAGCCAGCAGATGTTGCCCAGGCTATTTTGTTCCTTGCTTCAGATGAGGCGTCTTGGATTACCGGGACTGTATTGCCTGTCGATGGTGGCGTAACTGCAGGACGTCAATAATTGGAATGAAGAAATGGATCAACTGGAATGAGCATATCCTCGAGCTACATGGAGCGGCTCGTCGACTCTTAAAGCTGTAAACAGCAGCTTGGCCCGAATCGTAGCTTCACGTGGCCAAGCATAGCTGTACCCCTTACTTTGTTTCAGCAATGCTCTTCATCGCTTGCCAGCCATGGGTAATACCTCCACCGGCACGAAGAGCCGTCGCCACCATGATCGCTTCAGCCACATCTTGCTTCGACGCACCCGCGTTGACAGCTCGCTTGGCATGGTCGGCAATGCAGTAGGAACACTGTGTAGTGACCGCTACTCCCACGGCGATCAGTTCCCGCGTGGCTAGGTTAAGGCTACCGACATCTTTATCGAATACAGCTTTATCAAAATTGAAAAAAGCCGCGACCATCTCGGGGGCGGCGTCTTGCAGGTCGCGCATGTAGTTTGCGTCAGCTTGATGGTTGTGCATTTCGGGGGACCTTTGAGTTCGCTGTTAAGGAATGGAGGCAAATTCGAAGCTTTTCACTGCTCATCTGATGTGGGCTTCATTCGGTGGCCAGACTCGAACACATTGAGCCCTCGCTGCGTCAGTGCCCTACCGGCCGGTGTTTGCGGCTCATAGGCAGCGAGATAGGACAAACGCTCCGCCGTACGTTGATTGAGCCAATCAGCTGACAGCCGTTTTTTTTGCATTGTTTGCAGATCTAACTTAAGTGCACCGATCATCCGTCGCTGCAACCATAGGTGTTTGGGCGGGCCTAACAGATCAAATCCCACATATAGCAAGCCGAGTCCTGCAGCGATTCCCAGTCCCGTGGACAGGCACTGATCGATTGCGAATGTCATGTAGTTACTCGGCTGGACGAGCACCGCCAAAGTGAGGCACAAACCGAGACCGTAGGGTGCGAGTGTCGGCGACGTCATACTTATCAGTCCCAGAAAAAGAGGGGCAGAAAGCATAGGATCAACATTTCGAAATCGGCCGAACCCTGCGCGAGCAAGCTGAGCACAAACAAGATGGCGACGGGGATGGCGATCAACGCGCCACCCAGTAACTTTGCAGTAGCCACGCGTGGAGCCGGGTGTGATGAGAATATTTGGGAGAGTAGAACAGGTAGCACGATCATCATGATGAGTGCGGCGTGTTCGCCCGACATGATCCATATTCCGATAGTGCTCAGGAAAACAAGTGAGCTTCGTAGCGCCGATCTCAGTCCGACGAGCCAGTCACGATGTCGATTGAACCGTGGAAAGCGTTGCGTCCGGTGCGATCCTCTCGCGATTGAATCGCAGGCCCCACGCATCGCTGAAAGTGCCTCGGATACGTTATCCAGGCTCTCTGTCTCCAGCGAGCTACAGCCATGAGCGTGTTGATCGACGAAACGGGCCAGCATGCCCGGTAACTGCTTTGGGTTATCACTCAATATGCGCTCGATGGTTTGCCCCCAGGCAACGATGGTGAAGGCGTTGCTGGCGGTGAGTAGGGCTGCATCGACATTGCTTGCCAGTTCATAGCGTCCTGCATTGGCGTCATCATTTATGGACGTGGCCAAGGCGATGATGCCTATGCGCTGCTGATGGACGGCTGCCGGATTTGATTGAGACTGAAGAATCGCCGATACGTGGGTGAGGCTCAAATCCCATAGGCGATTCATACCCGTCTCCAGCACCTTCTGCACCTTGAAGGGATAAAGCAGGACGCTGGCCAAGATGGCGCTACCTGCTCCGACCAGAACCTCACTCAACCGAGCGCGTACCACCATAAAGATCGATCCGCTGCTGGTGTTTGCAGGATCGGCCATGGCAAAAAGTACAATCAGGATCGCTGTAACGCCCACCAATGCCGTTGCGAATACAAAATTCACATGCCGGATGGTGGAGGCAATCGCAGATGTGACGGCAACGCAAAGCGCAAGTGCACCGATGGCTAACACTGGGTAAGGCGTCAGATTGTCCATGATCAGAATGGCTATTGCAGCGCCAACCGTTGAACCCAGAACAAGGCACGCAGCTTTTTCGATGACCAATCCTGCTTCGGGGCGAGCTTGCAGCATCATCGACGCCACCATTGCCCAGAATGGTTTGTCCAGATCCAGGCTCATTGAAATCGCTAGAGCGAGCGCAACGGCAGACAGCCCCTTGCAAGCGAACACTATGCTGCGCAGATCAGGAGTCAGGTAGTGCAGCAGGGCGGCTCTCATGGGTGGCCCATCTCAGCGGCCCGCTCGTGAATCCTCACTGATGCGTTCATCCCAGCAATCAAGCGCGTACTAGCCGTGTTTGCATCCAGTTTTATGTCGACCGGTATGCGTTGCGCCAGCCGCACCCAGTTGAACGCCTGTTGCACTTGAGGCAGCAGCATTGGATCTGCCAGTGTATTGGTGTTGGCGACACCTTTGGCGATGCTCAGGACATGGCCGGTGATCGGCGGGCCTCCGGTCATGAATGAGACATCTGCCAAGTCTCCCTCGCGGATGTCGAGGAGCTTGGTTTCCTCGAGGTAAGCGGTAACGTAGAACGAGTCGTCTTTGATGAGTGAGAGGGCGGGAGTGCCCTGGGCCACGTAGTTTCCTTCCTGCAGTCTGACGTTGGTGATAGTTCCATCAGCGGGCGCTGTTACGGATGTGCGGGACAAGTTGATCTTGGCGGTTTCCCACTGCGCCTTGTTGACCTCATATTGGGATTTGGCCAGCAAGACTTGGGAATGGGCGTTATCCAGATCCTCAGCGCTGATGGCGTTGATGCTGGCCAGTGGAACACTGCGGCGCTCCAGGAGTGCTGCAAGCTCCCACGCATGCTTTGCGTGTTCCATCCGTGCTTTGGACTCGTTCAAGAGCGAGCGATAACGTGCGGGATCAATCTCAAAAAGCAAGTCGCCTTTTTTACCGTCTGGTTGTCCCGCACTTCAAGCTTGCTTACCCAGCCCGCCACATCGGGTGCCACGACCACGACATCGGCCCGGACTCGCCCATCCCGCGTCCAGGGTGAGAGTCGGTAATGGTTCCATGTCCACGACCCTGCCAGCACGGCGCAGCTGGCGATCAGTAACGTCACGCAGATCCGGATTGTCGAATTCATTTCCATCCACCATCGAGAAAGGCGACGGCAGTGGCTATGTAGCAGACGAATAGCGAGAGCCCCAGCCATGAGCGCTTCCAAATCCATCGCCGTATTACCCATTCTGGAATCAGCAGGTGCGTGATCATGGTCAGAGATGCCGCAGCGCCAACACAGATCACCATTGGGCTTATCAATAGGCCTGCGACTGAAAATTCACGCAACATCGTCTACCTCACAATTCGGCTGTATCGCAATGCGGTAACTGTGCCGAAAATTTTAATTGTATCGCAATATGGTACAGTGACCGAAATATTGGAGGTGTCGATGGACGAGCGGGTTCAAGCAGGGGGTAACGATGAGCGTGGCGGGGGCATCCAGGTGATTGCTCGCGCGGCAAAAATTCTGAATGTATTGGGAAGAAGCGTTGGCGGTATGAGTTTGGGCGAAATAGCCCAAGCTGTAGATTTGCCTCGCTCAACGGTGCAACGCATCGTAGGAGCGCTCGAAGAGCAGGGAATGATTAGGATTCAAGGCGCTGGCGGAATCAGTCTTGGCGCGGGTTTGTTGAGGCTTGTCGCGAATGCACATGTCGACCGTATGACTGTCGTTCGCCCTTGGCTGCATAAGCTGAGCGAGAGGGTTCAAGAGACGGTTGTCTTTTCGAGACCTGCCGGCATCCAACTGATCGTTGAGGATCGTGTGGTTGCTGATCGCGAGTTGCAGGTCATACCACGTCTTGGCCAACTGGATGCGCCGCTCTATGGAACGTCTGCTGGACGGGCTCTTCTGGCTTTAGACCAAGATGAGGATGTGAAGGCATTGTTTGCAACTGAAAGCGCTACCAAGCAGAAGACGACGGTATCCCAGACTCTGTTGAATCAGCTGGACGATATTCGCAAAGCCGGGGTTTCAAGCGATCATGGTGAACTCATCGAGGGCATCACTACAACGGCTGTCGCTCTGGATACGGTGTTAGGCCGTTTCGCGATCTCAATGCCCATTCCTACATTGCGTTTCGAAAAGAATCGCGATGAGTACATTGAGGAGCTATTGATTTGCAAGGCCGGATTGCTCAAAGAAATCGGTATAGACGGCTAACGCTCAAGCCAGGAGTTCTGAGAGTTAGCTTTGTTGATTCTGACGCGATGGAAGCTTGGTACGTTGCCTAGCAGTAGCGAGCAGCGCTTGCAGCGGATGTAAAACGGTCACTCCGTCCTGTCGTTTCACCTGGCTACGGGAAGAATATCCGTCGGCCAATAACCGGCCAGAAGTATTGAATTTTGTCACGAGCAGGTTGATCCGGGTAGTGGACGCCCTTGTCAGGAGAGCTAGCGGGGAGCCTTGAGGCGTTCGAGAGCTTGCAGCAGAGCTTTCCGAGAGCCGAAGTACCGTTAATCGAATTCTGGTGTCTTTAGTTGAAGTCGGCCTGGCGAGTGAGGTCGGTGTCGGTAAGTACAGCTTTGGGCCGAGAGTCGACGTCCTGATGAAAAACCCTCAGTGATTCGAGTGTGCTCCTCGGACGCAGTGGAGAATCGCTTAGTCAGCTTGCTGATGCCTCAATGTGCACAGCACTTGTTTCTGTCTACTGCCCGCGTAGTAGGGGCTATTTCATCACCGCCTATAGCGAAGCAAATGCGACTCTAACGTTCAGGCCTGAGCTTGGCGTGATCTATCCACTCACATTCGGAGATATCGGACGCAAGTTTTCAGAGTTTCTATGCACGAGCGTTTCTCGCTCATACGGACGCCACAATCATTTCTCGTAAGTTACTCAAAGAAGAGCTAAAGGTTATTAAAGGCAGAGGTTGGGCAACAGGTGAAGGCGAGCGTGTACTAGGTGCTTTTGGTTTGGCAGTCCATTTCTTTGTTGACGGTAAAATTCGGGGGTCGATCGTCGGCGACGATTCCTCAGTATCGTAAAGATGAGCGTGATCTGCCGATGCTGACCAACTTGATGCGTGAAACAACTAAAAAATTGAGCGCTTATTCTCGCTAGGTGTGAAGTTTAATGATGATCTGCAATTAAACTTTGTATTTCTCGTTTTGGGCTTGGATTAAAAATAGAATCGAATATAGGAGATGGTGGAGCGTTTTGCTCGATTGCTCGCTTTAAAAAATACAACGATATGCGGTGATCTCAGTTCTCTAAAGTTGTTGTGCGCAAAACTATTGAGCGTAGATCAAAAGTAGAAGCTCTTTTTTTAGACTGGTCGGTTCGTGCAAAAAAAAGCGCTACTCTACTCTTGGTCTATTGATGTGTTGGTTTTGGAGTTTTAAATGTCAAGTTCAGAAAGCCACTGTTGAACGGTGCGTGGGTGAATTCCTAAAAGAGTTTGCGCACTATTACGCTGCTCGATTTCCGAGTTTGCAGAGAGTGCTTTTGCTTTATATCCTTCAACAACCTCGGCAGCGGCTATTTCGCCAAACAGAGGAGCGATTCTTTTGCCAAACTCGTCCGGAGTTAGACTGTTAAATACAACCGGATGGCCAAAGTGCTGGGCAAAAGCTTCAGCTAGCTCATTGCCCGTGATAGCTGGTAATTGCCCAACTCCGACTATGCCCGTTACAGAGTGGCTGGTAAGAAGCGACATCGCTACATCAGCGATATCGAGATGCGAACACCAGGAAACAGGAAAGTCCTCGCTTAGAGGATAAGGAAGTTTATGCTCGGTTTTAACAACTCCAATTACCACGGGCAACAGTAAATTCTCAAGGTATAACTGTGGCGCAATAATTGCCATTGAAACCCCCGTCCTCTCCAATTCTCGAACCAGAGTCGGCAGCGCGCTTTCATCACCTGAAACCCCCAGCTTCCAACCACTGGTCGAAACGACTATTCGAGATGGCTTAGCGATGCTGATCGCTTGAGCAATATTGTGTGCGAATTGTTTACGCACTGTCTCAGGTCCGAGTGGCAGGTGAACAAAAATACCTTCAGCACCTTGGTACGCTGCTACAAGCGAATCTACTGAGGATAAATCGATTGCGACTGACGGCGTTCCGTTTAGAGATGCAGGATCCCTAACTGCCGCAAACGCATTCTTCCCTTCCTTCAATAATTTCATGAACAGTGGTGAGCCTTGTGCTCCGGTTGCGCCATGAACAATGTATTTCATATATAGCCTTCAGTATTGGTTTCGAAAACAGAGTGATGACGATGCTATGATCAGATCAGTTACGTCAAATGCACTATTGGAAAAAATTGAAAGTGGAGTGAAAATTTATGAATACCAGAGAAACGCCCTGTTGTGGTGTGGCAGTTTTTCTAACGCTGATGGGCGGCCCCTGGGCAACACTGATCGTCCGTGAATTGCTACCTGGCCCCCTGCGGTTCACTGAGTTGCGCAGAGCATTACAAGGGATTAGCGCGCACACCCTTACCCATCGATTAAAGCAATTTGAGGCAAACGGGTTGGTTACACGCACTGCTTATGCGGAAACGCCGCCGCGTGTGGTGTACGAGCTCACACCTTTGGGCAATGAGTTACGAAGTGTTTTGGAAGCAATGGCTGCCTGGGGGGATTCCGTGCCCGAAAAATCAATTGAATTTAATGAGACTTTTGGATAGACGCAGAGGCATGCGGGTGCGGATTGCTGGCTGACAAAGTAAACGTAGCCCGTCAGATAGATATCCATCGGCCCGAGAAGTGTGGAGTGAGAGGTTAAGCAGGCTCAGTGAAAAGAGGAGGCAGCCCCAAGCAACAACCTGCCAACACTTGGCCAGAGGTCCATCTACGACTACGCCCTGGTGACGGTGGAGGGGCTTGACCAGAATCCCGCGTCGGACCTTGATATGGTAGCGCTTCCCAGACCGCCTTTCGCACACAATCCCTTTCTTCGTATGGACGAGCTGCCTGCATTCTGAAAATGCAGTATCGAGGTGCGCGACAGTGAATGAGGTGACCGATCCGATAATGGTAGGCCATCGACCGAATTTATCGCCCAACAGCTCCATGGCGCCGATCTCTACACCACAATTCTGGTAGTCAGGATAGGCGTCAAGTCCGAATACATGAGTGATTGAGGGGGCGGTGAATGCCATCGAAGCCATCCGGAGTTGCGACAAAAAATACACGACACGCCCCCACTAAAAAGTGCTGACTCGAGTGCTGGTGATCAACTCGGGCGTTGAATGAGAGCTCATGGTGTCTCCGGTCAGTACGACGTTTTTATAGTTTATGTTCAGATGAAACCTGCCAATCCATAGGCAAATGTGATGCTCCTCAGGGTTAATGTAAATTGAGTGCGGCACGATCCCTGAAGGTCAGAATTGCGAGCGGACTTGAGGTCAAACATCGAGATCGGTGCCTTCGGAGTGTTACTGAGTTTTGGCTATCGTGAAGATTATAAAGACGGACTATATACATTCTTCAAACTATCTATTTGTGCTGTTGCAACTCAGCTCATATCGTTCATGTGAACGTAAAATCGAGTCACCTCCTTCGCTCTGTTTTTACGTGCATACGATTAGTGGTCCATAACAATAATCAGAGAAGTCAGGACATGAGCACACACCTCTTTAGTCAGCACATCCAGGTCTTCAAGAATGCGGGCCGGTATGTCTTATCGCGCTCATCAATGCACACATCGGTTGCCACTCCATTAGCTTCCCCCCCCCGAGTATGTGCAGCTAAAACGCGGTTTAACCCTTGCAAGGTTTCCAGCGTGCATCTGTTTCCTCAAAGTTTATCTGTGAGAGAAAGCTCGCAGCCTTTGGACACACTGAGGCGCTGATCTGGGTAACCTGCGCAAGGGCCTGAATCTTGCTGTGCACACGTTGTTTTGTTGGTGCAACCGATCGGGGAGAGCTCATCGCAATGGTCACGACAGATTTGAGCAAGTCGGAAGTGGAGTGCGTCGCCGAAATTATCTGGCGGCTCTGCGAATATCGCGGTAAGACTCAGGCGCGAGCAGAGGTTCTTAAGCTCGTGACCGAGCTAGTAGGCGCGGATTATGCGGCCTCGTTTGTCTGGGATGCACAATGCAAGAAATCAACCCAGAGCGTTGCGGTCAATATCAGCAATGAGGCGCTGGATAACTACGATCAGTACTTTTATCAGACTGATAATGTTACTCCGGCCTTGCGCGCCTGCGTGTCGGCCACCAACGTGGACAATGTGATCGCTCGTCCGCAGCTCCTTGGCAGCGAGTTCTACGTCGATTTTCTGAAGCCGGCGGGTATGTACCATGGCCTGAATATTTACTTCTTCGACGGTGGCGTTGATGTGGGTGATTTGCGTATTTGGCGGGGTGCTGGAGGACATACCTTCACACTTAGGGAAGAGAGGATCCTCAACAGTCTTTCACCTTACTTCGTACGTGCGTTGTCTCCGACCATTCATTCTGCACAAGGGCTTTCGGGGCGTGAGGCCGATGTTGCGCGATTGGTCGCAAATGGCGCGAGCGACAAGGAAGTCGCTCGACAGTTGGGCATAGCCTTTACCACTGTTCGTACCCACTTGAACAATGCCATGTGCAAGCTCGACTGCACGAATCGTACTCAACTGGCTCGACATTTTTAGCATGGCCTCCTCATTAATGAGGAAGCGGGCAAACGGCACGCTCGTTAGTTTAGTGGCAGGGCATTTGGGCCCGACAACTGGACAGGACACGAGTGATGCGACAGTTGATATGGGGTATGGGACCACCGTTGGCGTTGGCCGCCAGTGTATCGAGTGCCGGGGTACTACCGGCTGATTTTTATGAGTTGACCGGTGTTGAAACGGCAAACCTGATTTGCTCGAAAACCGTCACCAGTCGCCAATTGGTGGAAGGCTGGCTGGCGCGTATCGAAACCCATAAGGCCCTGAATACCTTCATTTCGCTTGACGCACGTGCCGCTCTTGCACAAGCGGATGCTTATGATCAAGGCCTGCAGCAGGGCAAGCCTTGTCTGCCCTTGGGCGGCGTGCCTATCGCCATCAAAGACAATATCCAGGTCAAAGGCTTCGCCAATACTGCGGGAACCCCCGCTCTGGCTAACTTTTATCCGAAGGTTAGCGCGGCCATCGTCGATCGCCTGATAGCCGCGGGCGCGATTGTCATTGGCAAGACCAATATGCAGGAATTGGCTTACGGCACATCAGGCTACAACACTGCTTTTCATGAGCCAGGCATCGTTGGTGTGCGTAACGCCTACGACCCGACGCGGATTGCCGGCGGTTCGTCTTCGGGTAGCGCGAGTGCGGTGGGCGCAAGGCTGATACCGATAGCCTTGGGAACCGATACAGGAGGATCCATCCGCCAGCCGTGTGCACTGAATGGCTGTGTAGGTTTCAGGCCTACGGTAGGACGCTACAGCCAGCAAGGTATTACACCGATATCCCATACACGTGACACGGCAGGGCCCATGACACGCAGCGTCGAGGACGTTGTGTTGCTGGATCAGGTCATCACCGGGCTCAAGCCATTAGTACCACCGAAGGCCGCGGCGGTAAGGCTGGGTGTCCCCGCCGAGTTCTGGCAAGACCTGCAACCGGATGTGGCAGTCATCGCTGACCTAGCGCTTAAAAAGCTTGAGGCCGCCGGCTTCCAGCTCGTACCTGTTTCAATGCACGGGGTGTTCGAACTGGATGCCAAAGTGGGGATGCCGATTGCGTTGTACGAGGGCAAAACAGGCCTCCAGAGTTATCTGACCGTTAGCGGCAGCGGCGTCAGCATTGAGACCTTGGCTTCGCAGATATCCAGCCCCGATGTACGCGAAATTTTTGACCGGTTCATCACCCCACAAAAAATTCCCGACGCCAATGGCAATCTTGTTGATCTGGCACCCGCCTATGACTGGGCTATTCATACAGGCGTGCCTGCGTTGAAGCAGATGTACATGAGAGTCGTACAGGACAATCGCCTCGATGCCTTGGTGTTTCCGACCTCGCCCGAGGTCGCGATCAAAAGCGAACCTCAAGCCACTACCTTCGCGGCGTTTGCACGAATGATCCGCAACGCTGATCCGGGCAGCAATGCTCGTCTGCCTGGTTTGACACTTCCTATTGGGCTAGGCCCAAGCAGCGCGCTGCCGGTTGGTCTGGAAATAGACGGGTTGCCCGACTCAGACGCTCATCTGTTGGCGATCGGCCTGACGATGCAGTCGGTCTTCGGAAGGCAGGCTGGCCCCGCTCGATAAATCGCAACCCTATTTGCAACTCTCCAATAACAAGAGTGAACTGATATGAAATACGAGTCGGAGCTAAAATATTGCTGCCCTGGGCGAGGTTTAAAACGGGCAGTGGCGACGCTGTTAATAGGGTTTTCCACTGGTGCCAGCGCCGCGATGATTACCACCGATCCTGGAGATTCCGCTCCCTTACCCGAGGGCACAGACCTTGGCGTTCTGTACTACCAACACGCCGAGCGCAACGCATTGAAGGCGGACGGCCATGATGTCCCGGGAGATTTCCGACTCGATAGCGACATAGCGGTGGCCCGGTATGTGAAGTGGACTTCACTCGGCGGCTTCCTGGTGACACCGCAGGTGATCCTGCCCTATGGGCACCTGAAAATGAGTGGTGACAGCCAAGCGTCTGAAAGCAATTTTGGCGACCCAATCATTGGCAGCAATATCTGGCTCCTCAACGATGCAGTCAACGAGCGCTACTTCAGCCTCGGTGGTTACATCGGCTTGCCGCTCGGCAGTTATGACGGTGAAAAAGGCTCAATGAACATCGGCGAGAATCGCTGGAAAGGCGCGTTCGAAGTCAACTACGTGCAGGCAATTATTCCTCATAAGTTGTACGGCGAAATTACTCTGGAACACGATGAGTTCGGTAAGAACGACAACTTTCTCGGTCGCACGCTCCGTCAGGATTCGGTTTTCGAAGTGCAGACGCACTTACGCTATGTGTTCAGTCCCAGCGACCAGTTTGCGGTGAGCTACTTCCATACCACGGGAGGCGAAAATCATTTAGGTGGTGTTGGCTTGGACGACAATCTGAATACCAAGCGCTATTTGCTGACCTGGGCGCATTTCCTTACCCCGAAAACGCAACTGCAAGCTCAAGCGGGCCAGGACCTCGATGTACGTAATGGTCCGCAGGAAAACCTTCGGGTGAACTTGCGCCTGGCTCATATTTTCTGACGAAGCAAGGTGATCAAGCATGACTGCACAAAAAAAACAGTACAAAGTTGCCGCGGTGCAAGCTGCCCCAGCGTTCCTCGATCTGGAAGCTGGCGTGGCCAAAACTATCGGACTGATTGCTCAGGCGGCGGCCGAGGGCGCCTCATTGGTAGCTTTCCCCGAAGCGTGGCTGCCTGGATATCCATGGTGGATCTGGGTGGACTCCCCGGCCGGCGGCATGCGCTTCGTTCAGCGCAATTTCGACAATGCACTGGAGGTCAGCGGCGAACCCTTCGAGCGTCTTTGCAGGGCCGCAGCACAGCACAAAATCCACGTCGTACTGGGCTTCACAGAACGCTCTGGCGGCACTTTGTATTTGGCTCAGGCGATCATTGACGATGGCGGTAGGCTAGTCGCCACTCGGCGTAAGCTCAAGCCGACCCACGTGGAGCGCTCGGTCTTTGGCGAGGGTGATGGGAGTGACTTGTCGGTACACGACACCGCATTAGGACGGATCGGTGCGTTGTGTTGCGCGGAGCATATCCAGCCGCTGTCCAAGTTCGCCATGTACGCTCAACATGAACAAGTACATATCGCGGCCTGGCCGAGCTTTTCGGTATACCGGGGTGCTGCGTTTCAACTGAGTGCTCAAGCCAACAATGCCGCCTCACAAGTCTATGCGCTGGAAGGTCAGTGTTTTGTGCTGGCCCCCTGCGCCACGGTGTCCAGGGAGATGATCGAAGAGTTGATTGACTCTCCGGACAAAGCTGAGTTGCTACTGGAAGGTGGCGGCTTCGCGATGATATACGGCCCGGATGGCGCACCGCTTTGTAAGCCGCTGGCGGAAACGGAGGAGGGGATCCTCTATGCGGATATTGACTTGGGAGCCATTGGTTTGGCCAAGGCAGCCTACGACCCTGTGGGTCACTATTCACGCCCTGATGTGCTGCGGCTGCTGGTCAACCGGGAGCCGATGACGCGTGTGCATTATGTTCAGCCGCAACCGTTACCGGTGACATCAATGCCGGCGTTCGGTTCGGATGCCGCAAGAAGTGAGGAAAGCCCAGAAGCACAAGCCGACAAGTAGATCTGAAACTTCCTGCCAACCCGTTGTCCCAAAAACGTGTTGGCGGGAGGTGTTGTTCCACACCCTTAGACGCTAAATTTATCGATCTGTGATTCGCGCCAGACAATCCCGGCCCCCGGCAAGTCCGGTATCACCGCGTGCCCATTTTTGAAGGTCAGCGTCGGTTCGATCACGGCCCCCGCGATGTCCAGCCGTTCGAGCCAGTCAGCGGTGGGGGAGACTGCCAGCAGGTGTGCACTGAACTCCTGAAACAAGTGGCTGGAAAGCGGCAGACTGAATTGCTGGGCCAGCGCACTTGCTCGCAGCCAGCCGGTAACGCCACCGATTTTCATGACGTCCGGCATCGCCAGGTCGCAGGCACCTGCGCTCAGTGCCTTGAACATCTCTTCAGGGCCGAACCAGTTTTCGCCGATCTGAATCGGTACATTCAACGCTTTGCAGATTCGTGCATGCCCGGCATAGTCGTATTGCAGCGTTGGCTCTTCGATCCAGGCCAGGCCTTCGTCTTGAAGGGCCAGGCCTCGGCGAGTGGCTTCGGGCACGTTCAGGCTCTGGTTGTAGTCCACCATGATGGAGAAATCCTCACCTACCGCGCGGCGCATGCTACGAATGACGCGTAAATCCTCGGCCAGACTGGCATAGCCGATCTTGGTCTTGACCGCACGAAAGCCCGCCTCGGCGGCGTCGACGGCTCTTGATGTCGCCAGGGTTTCACCGTCCAGGCTGTGGCTGTCGTAGCTTTTCACTGTCCGCAAGCTGCCGCCCAGGCACTGCGCCAACGGCAGCCCTTGGGTCTTGGCCAGCGCGTCCCAGGCCGCCATGTCGATACCGGCTGCGGCCATGCGCACGAGGCCAGTGAAACCCAATAGGCAAAAGCGCTTGCTGAGCATCTGTTCGAGGTCGGTCGGTGACAAGGGCTGATCGACGATCAGGCTGGCCATGTCATCAACCATCTGTTTGAGCGGCTTGAGTGCAATCGGTGTGTAAGCGAACAGGTAGGCATGCCCGGTGACGCCAGCGTCGGTCGTCAGGTCCAACAGCACCAGCGGGGCTGTGGCGACAGTGCCGACGGCGGTATGAATGGGATAGGTCAGGGGAACGTTCACAGCACGGGACTTGAGTCCGGTGATCTTGGCGGCAGACATGTTTATTTTCTCGCTTGTTCAAGTGAATGAATCCGCGCCGATGCCAAAACAGCCTGTGCTGGCGCGGGCGTCAGATCGAGGTACGCGGGTGACAGGTGCTCCACGCAAGGACAGCCGATCTGAGCCAGAGTCCGATCGATATCAGCCTTGAGCAGGCGCAATACGTCTTCGACACCGGCTTCGCCTCGCGCAGCCAGGCCATACAGGGTGGCGCGCCCCAGCAGTACGGCGCCTGCCCCCATGGCCAGCGCCTTGACGATGTCGGCTCCGCGACGGAAGCCGCTGTCGATCAGCACCGGTTGGCTGACCTTGAGCACGGTTTCGGCCAGCACTTCGAAAGGTGAGATGGCGGTGTCGAGTTGACGCCCGCCGTGGTTCGACAGAATCACCCCATCGACACCTTCGGAGATGCATCGGGCTGCATCGTCGGCATCCAGCAGGCCTTTGATCAGCAGGGTGTGAGGCCATTTGTCACGCAACCAGCGCAATGCCTGCCAATCGAAGCTGGCGTCCATCTGCCGACTCATCAGAGCGGCCTGGACCTCCAGGCTGGACGCTTGGCTGCTGACAAAATTGGCCAGTTCGGGCATGCCATGGCGCAGTAGATCGAGTGACCAGCGTGGATGCAGACAACCGTCGAGCATCACCCGCGGGGTATAGCTCATGGGCATCTTGAATTGGTTGCGCAAGTCACGTTCGCGGTAACCGTTGACCGCCACGTCGGTGGTCAGCACCAGAGTCTTGTAACCCGCCGCCAGCGCTCGCTCGACCATCTGTTCGGCAAGGGTGCGATGAACCACATAGAGCTGAAACCACAACTCACCATCGCACTGCCGGGCCAGATCCTCGATGGACAGGTTAGAGGCGGTAGACAGCACAAAAGGTATGCCTGCGCGGCTTGCCGCACGCGCCAGAATCAGATCGCCCCTTGGCCACAGCGCGCCATTGAGCCCTGTCGGGCCGATCAATAACGGCAGCGCCTGGCGTTTGCCGAAGAGACTGGTCGAGAGTTCGCGCTGGCTGATATCCACCAACCGCCGAGGCTTGAACCGCACATTCTGAAATATTTCGCGGTTGTGTTGCAGACCCTGTTCGTCCTCGGCGCCACCTTCAAGGTAATCGAAGACCATTTTTGGCAAGCGCCGACGGGCCAGTTCGCGATAGTCGGCGACGTTCAACGGAGCATTGTTCCACATGGACGATGCTCCTCAGTTCTGCGGCGCTAATGTGCTGACTTCAATCAGTACCGGCGCGTGCGTCGCCAAGGCCTGGTGAAGTGCATCTTCAAGTTGACCGCGGTCGTCGGCTTTGAACGACTGCATGCCATAACCCTTGGCCAAGGCACAGAAGTCGATGCCCGGAACGTCCAGGCCGGGTACGTTTTCCACCTCCAGAACACCGGCAAACCAGCGCAAGGCGCCATAGGTGCCGTTGTTCATGATGATGAAAATCGTCGGGATGTTGTATTGAACAGCGGTCCACAGGGCGGTGATGCTGTAGTTGGCCGAGCCATCGCCGATTACTGCAATGACACGACGCTCCGGTTCGGCCAACTGAACGCCCACTGCCGCCGGCATCGCGAAACCCAGGCCGCCGGCTGCGGCGAAGTAGTAACTGCCCGGATTGCGCATGGCCAGGCGTTGCCACATAAGTGCGGTAGTCGAGGTGGATTCGTTCAGGTAGATGGCATTTTGCGGAGCGATTTCATCGAGCGTGTCGAACACCACTTCCGGTCGCAGCGGGCCGGCGTGCTGCTCCACCGCTTCAGGCCGTGGCAATGGGTTCGGCATTATTCGGGAGGAGGGCTTCACGCGTTCCGCCAACGCGGCGGCAATCAAGCCGACATCGCCCACGATGGCATCACCCATGGGTGCCCGCGCCGCTTCCAGTGGGTCGCAGGTGACCGCAATCAGTCGTGTTCCTTCAGCCAGATACTGACCGGGATCGTACTGATGGTAGCGAAACACCGGTGCACCGAGCACCAAGACCAGGTCATGACCCTCAAGCAACTTACCAATGGCCGCAATGCCTGCCGGCAGCAACCCGCGAAAGCATGGATGGCGCGTCGGAAAAGGGCAGCGCGGCGCTGAAGGGGCGACCCAAACTGGCGCCTTGAGACGTTCTGCCAATGCCACGCAATGTTCGTTTGCCTTTGCCGCATCGACATCAGGCCCGAATACCAGCACCGGGTTTTTGGCGGTCGATAATTGCTCGAGCAGATCAGCCAGAACGGCATCGCCCGGCAACCCTGCACTGACAACCCGCCTCTCCAACAGGTGTGAAGATTGTGGATCGGCTTCGCGTGCCCAGTCGTCATACGGCACAGACAAGTAGACCGGCCCGCGCGGTGACATTGAGGCCATATGGATAGCCCGGCTCATTGCATGCGGCACTTCCTGGGCGCTGGCGGGTTCATAACTCCATTTGACCAGCGGCCTCGGCAGGTTGGCAGCATCGACGTTGGTCAACAGTGCCTCCACCCCGACCATGGCGCGGGTTTGCTGGCCAGCGGTGATGATCAGCGGGGAATGCGAGTTCCAGGCGTTGCTCAGTGCGCCCATGGCGTTCCCGGTGCCGGCGGCCGAATGCAGGTTCACGAAGCCAGGGGTGCCGCTGGCCTGTGCGTAACCATCGGCAATGCCAACCACCACACCCTCGTGCAAGCCGAGGATATAAGTGAAGTCATTCGGGAAGTCCTTGAGGAACGGCAGCTCGTTTGAGCCGGGGTTCCCAAAGACGGTGGTGATACCTTGGCGGCGCAGCAAATCGTAGGTGGTGGAATGTACCGAAGCCATCGTGATGATCTCTTTCAAAACGTCGGTCTCAAAAGTAAGACGTCATCTTGAATAGATCAAATAGATGTTTTTTTCGATTAAATATAGATGCTGTCTATTTTATGCATGCCGTAGTGGTTCTACTCGCCGTTTGATTCAAAGGCCTGCCAGTGAGTCTTTCAACAGTCCACAAAACCAGCGTTGGGCGAGGATGTCGCTGTCATGATCATTCCATTGCAGGCTGACTTCGATCGACGGGACGCTAAAGGGCAGTTCCACCACGCGGGTATGGCTGCGAGTCGCGAACATCGTGGCTACCCGTGAGGGCAAGGTTACCAGCAGATCGCTGCTGGAGACCACTTCCGGCAAGACACTGAAGTGCGGCACCCGCAATCTGACTTTGCGTTCCAGTCCGGACTCGCGCAGACGATCCTCCACCACATGGTGTCCGGTCATCGCGGAAACCACGACATGGTTCTCCTGCAGGTATTGCTCCATCGTCATTGTCGAGCCGATCCGCGGATGGTCCTGACACATCAGGCACACATAACGCTCATTAAAAATCAGATCACAGTTGGCATTGAGCGGGGAGTCGCTGCGATTACAGATGGCCGCGTCGATCTTTCCGGTACTCAGCCACTCGCCCAGCTTGTCGATGTCGATCTGGATGATTTCCAGCTCGGCGCCAGGGGCCTGCGCATGCAAGGCCTTGAGGATGTAAGGCAGAAAAAACACCTCGCCAAGATCGGACAGGGCCAGGCGAAAGCCCCGGGTCGAAACCCGTGGATCAAAGTGGCTGGTCTGGGCAATGGCCCGCTCTATCTCCGACAGTGAGTAACGGAACTTCGCGTACAGCTGAGTGGCCAGGAACGTCGGCTGCATGCCGTCCCGGCTGCGTTTGAACAAGGGTTCATTGAGCAATGTACGCAGGCGGGACAACGCGTAACTCACGGACGGCTGCGTCACATGCAAGCGCTCGGCGGCACCGCTGACGCTGCCGGTCTCGAAAATCGTCACAAAAACCCGGACAAGGTTGAGGTCGATCACTGGCGCTCCGTATATAGCCTGTATTTATATTTGATAGAAAAATTTATCTATTTGATCTATTCGTATTCTATCCATATCGTCTCGAAACGCAAACGAAGTAGGCCTACTCCGCTTGGCAATCCTCACGGGGTATCGGGTCTTAAGATCCCGCTGCCATGGCCATGACAATAATAAGAGTAACGTTTATGCGCTCAATCAATGCGTTGGAAGTTGTCAACTCTGCACGACTTAACCGGTTCCATTACCTGCTGGTTTTCTGGTGTTCGTTCATCATGATGTTCGATGGCTACGACCTGGTCATTTACGGTTCGGTGCTGCCCCACTTGATGACCGCATGGGCGCTGACACCGGGTGAAGCGGGCATGTTGGGCGCCAGTTCCATGGTCGGGATGATGTTCGGTGCGGTCACTTTGGGCACTCAGGCCGACCGCTTCGGCAGGCGCGGCATTATTCTATTCTGCGTGGCCTTGTTCAGCCTGGCAGCGTTGTCCAACGCCTTCGCCACCGACGCCACCAGTTTCGCCGTGTGCCGCTTTCTCACTGGCGCCGGGCTGGGCGGCGTTGTGCCAAACCTGGTGACCATTCTCAAGGAAATGTCGCCGGGTTCCTGTCGCAATCGACTGATCAACCTGATGCTCAGCTTCTTCGCGATAGGCGGGCTGCTTTCCGGTCTGGCCGGTATCTACCTGATCCCGCTTCTGGGCTGGCATTCGCCGTTCTATGTGGCGGGGCTGTCATTGTTGTCCTTGCCGTTGCTCTATAAAACGCTGCCCGAGTCGGTCGCCTATTTGCTGCATCGCAACCGCCAGGCAGAAGTGGCAAAAATGCTCCGTCGGATCAATCCGGAGCACAACCCTACCGGTGCGGTGTCCTATGTCTTGGAGTCAACTGTAGAGGTTGGCGCGGGTAAAACGTCGTTGTCAGCATTGTTTGGTAATGGCCGCAGTATAAGCACGTTAATGCTGTGGTTGAGCTTTGGCATGTGCATGCTCATGGTATATGGCCTGAACACCTGGCTGCCGAAATTGATGAGCAATGGCGGTTATCCATTGGGTTCGAGTATTGTGTTTCTGGTGGTGATGAACGTGGGCTCCCTGATTGGTACCTTGATCAGCGGTGTGCTGGCGGATCGTTGGGGTTGCAAGACGACACTGGCGCTGTTTTTTGCCCTGGCTGCCATCTCCATATCAATGCTGGGCATCAAGCCGGGCGCCATCACGCTGTATCTCTTGTTGCTAATTGCCGGTGGATCAACTGTTGGCTGCCTCTCTGTCGTTCATACCCTGGCTGCGGATCTTTATCCATCCCGAGTGCGTTCCACCGGCGTCAGCATGGCCGCTGCAATTGGCCGATGCGGTGCAGTGGCCGGACCATTGCTGGGCGGATTTCTGTTCAGTCTGAGCTTGCCTTTTGAGCACAATTTCGTGGTTTTCGCCGTTCCCGGTGTGATTGCGGTGATTGCCGTGTTGTTGATATCGCACAAGCCCGTTGCACCTCTCCTTGCACAAACTCTCCCTACGGAGAGCGTTTGATATGAGAGGTTATGGCCGTCGTTATGGCGGGTTGGCGAACTTCGATGCGTTTACCGAGCATTTTTGCGTCAACTTGATGAGTGATCAAGTACAGTGTCCGTTCTAAGCGAGATTTCGGCCGCTTGAAGGATCGGCGCAATCGCAAGGATCCAGTTCCTAAGCATCTGCCGACTCAACGCTGGCGATGTCCAGGTGATCGGGCTCGGCTCCATCATTATGGGTAAGCAGGACGTCTATGACGTTTTCCGTGCTGCGCCTCAGGCAATGCTAATTTCCACCCGTATGGAATTGGTGAACCATGCGGTACTGACGCGTAAGGAGCTTCGTGAGTTCTCCGTAGAGAAAGGTGTGACTGATCGACTGCTCATACCCGAGGATGGCGAGACTTGCAGTCTCTGATCCACCTAACGAGACAACGATTTAGCGAGGAGATAGTAGATATTTCAGTCGAAGCGAACAAAGAGTTGGTTCACAAGTTCTATGCAGCTATTCAGCGCGAGGATTACGTGGCGGCGGCTAGCTTCTGCCACGAAGACTTTGTGTTTTATACCCAAGTGGACACGCCTATTCTTGGCTCTGCAGGTTTCATTCAGTCGGAGAAAAAGAATTTCGACGCTTTTGAAGGTTTCAGTTTTACGATCGAGGCTTTGTTTGCCGAGGGCGATCAGGTTGCGGCTTACATGTTGTTCGATGGGCGGCAAACTGGAGTGTTTGATGGCGTTGAGCCAAAAGGGACTAGAGTGCGATTTTCCCTGATGATGATCCTCACGATTTCAGATGGAAAAATCATCGAGAAGCGGGCGCATTTTGATCGAATGGACATTCGAAAGCAGTTGTCTGCAATAGCCTGAGTCTATGTTGCCCGGCGACTCTCCGGGCGGGCCTGCGTTTTGCTTAGCTGGCATGTTGTAAAAGCTCAATCAGTTGGGCGTGCAGCTTGGGATCTCCGCAGGCCACGACGGTGCCGCCGTTTTGCGCCGTACTTCCATCCCAAGCCGTCATTAGACCACCCGCAGCTTCGATTATCGGGATCAATGCCTGTACGTCATAAGGCTGCAGTGCTGCCTCGATGATCACATCGACGAAGCCAGAGGCCAACATACAATAGGCATAACAATCACCGCCAAAACGTACCAACTGCGCCTGGCTGGCCACCTGTTCAAAGGCGTTTTTTCTTTTGACGGTGTCGAACATATCGGGAGTTGTGCACATCAGCCTCGCAGATGTGAGCTGTGAGCAGGTCCGGGTTTTCAGTGCTGTACCATTGCGCCAGGCGCCTTGTGCGCTGCCGATGTATCGCTCACCGGTAAACGGCTGATTCATGACTCCCAATACCGGGCGCTGGCCATCGTTGAGCGCGATAAGCGTGCCCCACATGGGCAGTCCAGTGACGAAGGCGCGAGTGCCGTCAATTGGGTCCAGAACCCAGGTCAGTGCACTTTCTCCTGCGTAGACGCCTTCTTCCTCACCCAATACTCCATGCGTGGGGTAGCGATTGCGGATGAGTTCACGCATGGCCTGCTCGGCCGCTTTGTCGGCCGCGGTGACTGGGTCGAACAATCGACCACCTTTATCCTCTACTTCGATTGCTGTGCGGAAGTAGGGCTCAATGGCTGCGGCAGCAATTTCCGCCAGTTGTTCGGCGAAATCCAAGTACTCAGTGAGCTGGTCGGTAGTGAGTGGCATCGGATGCACCAATATAGAAAGTGATTGAGGACGACATCTTAAAGGTATCGCCCATGATCCAGAAGATGCCAAGTTTAGGCAGGCTGGTTGAAAGTCTCGGCTAGGAGAGGGTCATATGCGACTTTGCTTTCAGTAATAAAAGTTTCCCTATCGCCACATTTCAGTGGAGTGGTTGGCCATGTGCTGGGTTTTTACTGAAAACTATGAAGGTGAATACACTCTCAGCTTCTAGGTAAGCTTGGTCGACGGCAAAAATTTCCATCTGCTCAGATCTGTGCTCCTATTGATGTAAATATTGAGCTGAATTTCGTACTCCAATGTCCACACCTGTGGCTAGGTGGCTTAAAAGTTCTTGATCGTGCTTGCTAAGCCAAATGATCGGGCGTTTCTATGTGGTCCTTACTATTCGTGTTCCAAAGTGTTCGCGGAGTGATCTTAAGTGTTCAAATTTTGAACATTGTCCGAGTGTTGAGGTCGTCTGTGACGCTGATTTTTTGTATGGCACACCTATTGCTATTGAAGGTTTTGTGAGGCGACACATTGCAGTGGTAAGGTTTAATTATCCGAAGGTGTCGCGATGAGAGTATTGTTTATTGCCGAGCAGAGTCTAATTATATGAATTTGCTAAGTCGCGAAATGTTTCGAACTATGTCAATAGATACATGGGTTGACATTCTATGGTTCTGACTGACTATCGAGGTGTGCGAGTTGGCTTGAGTTACCGTGCTTTGGCGGATCTTGATCTATGCCGAATCACCTACGGAGGAAGTACAAGGGTAAGCTCCGCTGCCTTGAATGATGTATATCATATCCATATTTTATTGCGCGGGAGTTGTTTGTGGCGTGTTAAAGGGCGTTGTCTTTGTCTTCGGGCGGGTGAGTTGATAGTAATTAATCCAGATGAGCCAGTGGATTTTACGTACTCTGAAGATTGTGAGAAGTTTATCCTCAAGGTGCCGTTGAGGGTTCTCGAAGACGTCTGCTCTGAACAGCGATGGGTCTATCCCAAGCACGGCATTCGTTTTATAGAAGCGTTCTATAGTTTAGCCGACGTTGAAGGTCTAGCTGCCTTGCTAGACATGATGCGTAAGGAAGCTGAATCAGAAAATAGAGCTTATAGAGTTGATAAAAGCTATCAATATATTTTTGCAGCTAAAATGCTGAGCTTGTTGAAGTCTAATGTGCTTCGCGCAGGCCATAATGCAACAATCGCCGTAATGCTCGAGACAATCGACTCTTATATTGATGGCAATATGGATGTGCGGGTCGAGGAGCTGGCTGGTTTGGCTGGTGTAGGTGTGCGTGTTTTTTATACGCTGTTTGAGCGGTATGTAGGTGTATCTCCAAAGAGGTATATAAGAGGCAGAAGGCTGGACAAGGTTCGAGAATGCCTGACTGATTCCACATGCAATATTAAAAGCATAACTGGATTAGCATTTGACTACGGTTTTGTTCATCTAGGGAGGTTTTCGAGTTTTTATAAGGATCGTTTTGGTGAGCTGCCGTCTGAAACTTTAATGCGTCGGGTTTGATTGGCTGCCTCGGCGCGATTTGTTTCGAATGAATGAGCTTGCTTTACGTTAGTTCAGCAAAAAACGGATGGTGGTCAGCAGTAATCGGATATCCATCTGTGATAGTAAGCGCTAGTTTATGTAGACCTGAATAATAAAAACGGAGGCTACGGCTATGTCCTTGGGGTTCGAATACCTTAACTCGTTACTTGAAGAAGATCGTAATAAGGGCGTCTACCGCTGCAAGCGCGAGATGTTTACAGACCCTCGTCTATTTGACCTCGAAATGAAACATATTTTCGAAGGTAACTGGCTATACCTTGCACACGAAAGCCAAATCCCCGAGAAAAATGACTACCTCGCTACCACTATGGGACGTCAGTCGATCTTCATCGCACGCAATAAGGATGGGGTGCTCAATGCTTTCCTCAACGCCTGCAGCCATCGTGGCGCCATGCTCTGCCGACACAAGACCGGCAATAAATCATCCTACACTTGTCCGTTCCACGGCTGGACTTTCAACAACTCCGGTAAATTGCTTAAGGTCAAGGATCCCGTTGATGCCGGTTACCCTGCGAGCTTCAATTGCGAAGGTTCCCATGACCTGACAAAGGTCGCTCGCTTCGAGTCCTATCGCGGCTTTCTGTTCGGCAGCCTCAATCCCGATGTGGTACCACTGGTGGAGCACCTGGGCGAGTCCGCGAAGATCATCGACATGATCGTCGACCAGTCGCCCGAAGGCTTGGAAGTGCTGCGCGGCTCTTCCTCCTACATTTATGAAGGCAATTGGAAGCTGACCGCCGAAAACGGTGCTGACGGCTACCATGTCAGCGCCGTGCACTGGAACTATGCTGCCACCCAGGCCCAACGCAAGCTGCGCGAGGCCGGCGATGAAGTAAAAACCATGAGTGCCGGTGGATGGGCCAAGAATGGTGGCGGTTTTTATTCCTTCGCCAAGGGGCATCTGCTGCTATGGACCCGCTGGGCCAATCCAGAGGACCGTCCACTGTTCGAGCGCCGCGACGAACTGGCCGCAGACTTCGGCCAGGCTCGCGCCAACTGGATGATTGAGAACTCGCGCAACCTGTGCTTGTACCCCAACGTTTATCTGATGGACCAGTTCAGCTCGCAGATCCGCATTGCACGGCCAATTTCCGTGGACAAGACCGAAATCACCATCTATTGCATCGCCCCAAAGGGGGAGAGTGCTGATGCGCGCTCGCAACGTATTCGTCAGTACGAAGACTTCTTCAATGTCAGCGGTATGGCTACGCCCGATGACCTTGAAGAATTCCGCTCCTGCCAGGTGGGCTACCAAGGTGGGCGTGGCTGGAACGACATGTCCCGTGGGGCCACGCACTGGGTCGAAGGTGCAGATGCCGCCGCCCAGGAAATCGATCTGCACCCACTGCTCAGTGGCGTGCGTACCGAAGATGAAGGCCTGTTCGTACTGCAACACAAGTACTGGCAGGAAACCATGCTCAAAGCACTCGCTACCGATCAGCAGTTGATTCCAGTGGAGACCGTTTAATGGGCATTTCCTTTGAGCAAGTGCGTGACTTTCTCTACGAAGAGGCGCGCTACCTGGACGACAGCCAGTGGGAAAAATGGTTGCAGTGCTATGCCGCCGAGGCAACCTTCTGGATGCCGGCGTGGGACGACAACGACCAGCTCACCGAAGATCCACAGCGGGAAATATCGCTGATCTGGTACGGCAATCGTGGCGGCCTAGAAGACCGGGTATTCCGGATCAAGACCGAGCGCTCCAGCGCGACCATGCCCGATACTCGTACCTCGCATAACATCAGCAACCTGGAACTGCTCGAGCAAGGCGACGAGCTATGTCGCCTGCGCTTTAACTGGCACACCCTGAGCTTTCGCTACAAGACCACCGACAGCTACTTTGGCACCAGCTTCTACACCCTTGATTTGCGAGGCGAACGCCCGCTGATCAAGGCCAAGAAGGTGGTCCTGAAGAACGACTACGTCCGTCAGGTCATCGATATCTACCACATCTGATTGCTGCTATTCGCGAGGTGCGTCATGCACAAGATCGCTTTGAATTTCGAGGACGGGGTCACCCGCTTCATTGGTGTCACTGCTGACGAAACCGTGGCCGATGCCGCCTACCGCCAGGGTATCAACATTCCGCTGGACTGCCGCGACGGCGCCTGCGGTACCTGTAAGTGCTTTGCCGATGCCGGCCGCTACGACCTGGGCCAGGAATACATCGAAGACGCGCTGAGCGAGGAAGAGGCTAAGCTGGGTTATGTGCTGACCTGCCAGATGCGTGCAGAGAGCGACTGCGTGGTGTGGGTGCCGGCCTCGTCGCAGGTCTGCAAGACCGAACAGGCCAGCTTTCAGGTCAGCATCAGTTTGGTACGCCAGCTATCCGACAGTACTATTGCGCTGTCAACCAAGGGCGAGGCACTCGGTAACCTGGCATTCCTCCCAGGGCAGTATGTCAACCTCGGCGTTCCCGGTAGCGAGCAGACTCGCGCCTACTCTTTCAGCTCCCTGCAGAAAAACGGCGAGGTCAGCTTTCTGATCCGCAACGTGCCGGGTGGGTTGATGAGTACCTTCCTTTGAACTGGACCTGGTTTCATAAGCTCGGCTCACCCAAATGGTTTTACGGCATCAGCGGCAAGCTGTTGCCCTGGCTGAGCATCGCCGCCTTGTTGCTGATTGGTATCGGCGTGGTCTGGGGCCTGGCCTTCGCGCCGCCGGACTACCAGCAAGGCAACAGCTTTCGCATCATCTACATCCATGTGCCGATGGCCATGTTGGCCCAGTCCTGCTACGTGATGCTGGCCGTGTGTGGTGTGGTCGGGCTGGTGTGGAAAATGAAACTTGCCGATGTCGCCCTGCAATGCGCTGCGCCTATCGGGCATTCGATTACTTTCCTGGCGCTGGTGACCGGGGCGATCTGGGGCAAACCGACCTGGGGCTCGTGGTGGGTTTGGGATGCGCGGCTGACCTCGATGCTGATCCTGCTGTTTTTGTACGCAGGCCTTATCGCGCTAAACGCCGCCATCACTAACCGAGACAGCGCGGCCAAGGCTTGCGCGGTGCTGGCGATTGTCGGGGTGATTAATATCCCGATCATCAAGTACTCGGTGGAGTGGTGGAACACCCTGCACCAGGGCGCCACGTTCACCCTCACCGAAAGGCCGGCGATGCCCGCTGAAATGTGGCTGCCGCTGTTGCTGACGGTGCTCGGCTTCTACTGTTTGTTCGGCGTGCTGCTGTTGCTGCGCATGCGCCTTGAGGTGCTCAAGCGCGAAGCCCGCACCAGCTGGGTCAAGGCCGAAGTCCAACGCAGCCTGGAGGCTATACGATGAGTTTTGCATCCTTCGGTGACTTTCTCTCCATGGGCCATCACGGCCTTTATGTCTGGTCGGCCTATGGCATTTGTCTGGTGATCCTGGCCCAGGAACTGGCGGTGCCGATCCTGGCCCGCAAGCGCTATCTGCAACAAGAGGCGCGTCGTTTGCGCCGGGAGAATGGCAAGTGAATCCGCTGCGTAAAAAGCGTCTTTTGATCATCCTGGCGATCCTGGCCGGTATCGGCATCGCCGTTGCCCTGGCCCTCAGCGCACTGAAAGAAAACATCAACCTGTTCTACACCCCGACCCAGATCGCCAACGGTGAGGCGCCCCAGGGCACGCGGATTCGCGCGGGCGGCATGGTTGAGCAAGGCTCGCTGCAACGTTCGGGCGACTCGCTGGACGTCAGGTTCGTGGTCACCGACTTCAACAAGTCGGTCACCATCACCTACCGCGGCATCCTCCCGGACCTGTTTCGTGAAGGGCAGGGCATCGTCGCCCTGGGCAAGCTCAATGCCGAAGGCGTAGTGGTGGCCGACGAAGTGCTGGCCAAGCACGACGAGAAGTACATGCCGCCAGAAGTGACCAAGGCCCTGAAAGACAGCGGCCAGTCGGCGCCGACACCAGCGAAAGAGGGTTAACCCATGACTTCCGCCATTTTTATTCCGGAGCTGGGCCAACTGGCCATGATCCTGGCCTTGTGTTTTGCCCTGGTCCAGGCCGTGGTGCCGCTGCTGGGTGCCTGGCGCGGTGATCGGCTGTGGATGAGCCTGGCCCAGCCCGCCGCCTGGGGCCAGTTCGCCTTTCTGGCGTTCTCTTTTGGTTGCCTGACCTACGCTTTCATGACCGACGATTTTTCGGTCGCCTATGTGGCCAGCAACTCCAACAGCGCCTTGCCCTGGTATTACAAGTTCAGCGCGGTGTGGGGCGCCCACGAAGGTTCTCTGCTGCTCTGGGCGTTGATTCTGGGCGGCTGGACATTCGCCGTGTCGGTGTTCTCCCGGCAGTTGCCGCAAGTGATGCTGGCGCGGGTACTGGCGGTGATGGGCATGATCAGCACCGGCTTCCTGCTGTTTTTGATCCTCACCTCCAACCCGTTTGCGCGGATTTTGCCGCAGATCCCGGCCGATGGTCGCGACCTCAACCCGTTGCTGCAAGACATCGGCCTGATCGTCCACCCGCCGATGCTGTACATGGGGTATGTCGGCTTCTCCGTGGCATTTGCCTTCGCCATCGCCGCGCTGCTGGGTGGGCGGCTCGATGCGGCCTGGGCGCGCTGGTCGCGGCCATGGACCATCGTTGCCTGGGCTTTCCTCGGGATCGGCATCACCTTGGGTTCCTGGTGGGCCTATTACGAGCTTGGCTGGGGCGGCTGGTGGTTCTGGGACCCGGTGGAAAACGCCTCCTTCATGCCGTGGCTGGTGGGTACGGCCTTGATCCACTCCCTGGCCGTCACGGAAAAGCGCGGCGTGTTCAAGAGCTGGACGGTGTTGCTAGCCATTGCCGCGTTCTCCTTGAGCCTGCTGGGGACCTTCCTGGTGCGTTCCGGGGTACTGACCTCGGTGCACGCCTTCGCTTCGGACCCCGAGCGCGGCGTGTTTATCCTGATCTTCCTGTTGTTTGTGGTCGGCGGCTCGCTGACCCTGTTTGCCCTGCGCGCGCTGTGGTCAAGAGCCATGTCGGCTTCAACCTGTGGTCGCGGGAAACCTTGCTGCTGGGCAACAACCTGGTGCTGGTGGTGGCGGCCTCGATGATTCTGCTAGGCACCTTGTACCCGTTGGTGCTGGACGCGCTGAGTGGTGCCAAGTTGTCGGTTGGCCCGCCGTACTTCAATGCACTGTTCATTCCGTTGATGGCGCTGTTGATGGTGGTGATGGCAATCGGCGTGCTGGTGCGCTGGAAAGACACCCCGGTCAACTGGCTGGTCGGCATGCTGACCCCGGTGCTACTTGGCAGCGCCGCGCTGGCGGTGGTGGCGGGTATTGCTTACGGTGACTTCAACTGGGCGGTGCTGGCGACCTTTATGTTGGCGGCGTGGGTGCTGCTGGCCGGGGTGCGCGACCTGTTCGACAAGACCCGCCACAAAGGCCTGATCAAGGGCCTGCCCAGCCTGACCCGCAGTTACTGGGGCATGCAGATCGCTCACTTGGGGATCGCGGTTTGCGCCCTGGGCGTGGTGCTTTCGAGCCAGAACAGCGCCGAGCGCGACCTGCGCCTGGCGCCGGGCGAGGCCATGGACCTGGCCGGTTACCACTTTATTTTTGAGGGCGCCAAGCACTTCGAAGGGCCGAACTTCACCTCCGACAAAGGCACGGTGCGGGTGGTTCGCAACGGCAAGGAAGTGGCCGTGTTGCACCCTGAGAAACGCCTGTACACGGTGCAGAACTCGGTAATGACCGAAGCCGGGATTGATGCCGGTTTCACCCGGGACCTGTACGTGGCCCTCGGTGAACCGCTGGGTGACGGCGCCTGGGCGGTGCGGGTGCACGTCAAGCCGTTCGTACGCTGGATCTGGTTCGGTGGCTTGCTCACGGGTTTTGGTGGCTTGCTGGCGGCGTTGGACCGGCGTTACCGGGTCAAGGTGAAAAGCCGTGTGCGCGAAGCGCTGGGTATGGAAGGAGCGGCAGCATGAGACGTTGGATGATGGTACTGCCCCTGGCCCTGTTTCTGCTGATGGCGGTGTTTCTGTACCGGGGCCTGTACCTGGACCCAGCCGAGCTGCCGTCGGCGATGATCGGCAAGCCGTTCCCGGAGTTCACCCTGGGAGCGGTCGAGGGTAAAAGTCTGCTGACCCGCGCCGACCTGTTGGGCAAGCCGGCACTGGTCAATGTCTGGGGCACCTGGTGCATTTCCTGCCGGGTCGAGCACCCGGTGCTGAACAAGCTGGCGCAGCAGGGCGTGGTGATTTATGGCATCAACTACAAGGACGTCAACGAAGATGCGCGCAAGTGGTTGGCGGAATTCCACAACCCGTATCAACTGAACATCCGCGACGAGGAGGGCACCCTGGGCCTGAACCTCGGCGTCTACGGCGCTCCGGAAACCTTCTTCATCGACGCCAAAGGCATGGTCATCGGCGAAACCGTCGCTGCGCCCCTGGAACAGGCAATCACCGGGGTCGAGAACATGCTCTACATGTCCTCGCAATCCACCGCTGACGGCAAGATCACCCTGACCATCACCTTCGCCCTGGGCACCGACCTGGACAACGCCCAGGTG
>NZ_JALQCW010000062.1 GCF_023241715.1 Pseudomonas morbosilactucae | reverse complement strand
CCTACAAGGTGAGTCCACAGACGCCGCCAGCCCGGGCCTACCTGCCCTGTTGGTGCCGACGTCTTTGTAGGAGCTGGCTTGCCAGCGATGAGGCCCGCAAGATCGCCATCGCCGGCAAGCCGGCTCCTACACGGTGGGTCCACAGACGCCGCCAGCCCGGGCGCGATGCGCGTGCCGGGGCCGACGGCGGGGGTTACCAGGTGAGCACGGCACCTACGGCGAAGGTGTCGGTGTTTTCGTTCTGGGCGCTGGTTTCATGCCCGGCAATCTCGAACTGGTTGTACTCGGCCACCAACTTGAGGTTGTCGTTGATGTCGTGAAACAGGGCAATGCCGCGGGTTTCATAGTCAGCGCCGCTGCCGACCACGCCGTTGCCGTCGTCCTTGGTCTTGCCATAGGACAGGGCCAGGCGGTTCTTGCCGAGTTTGTACGAGCCCTGCAGCAGATAGCCCTTGCTGTCGACATTACGCAACGTGGCCTCGCCGGCGTTGTTGGTGAAGAACGGGTTGATGCCCTTGGCCTGGAACCCGGAACCGGTCAGGGACAAGCCGCCCATCTTCGCCTGCACCCCGTAGCCCAGGCCCTTGGAGGTCACAGAGGCCACGGTGGAATCGGTGTTGTCGGAGGTCTGGTAGCTGCCGTTGAGCCAGCTGTAGATTTTCGCCCCGCCCAGGTCGAACTGGTAGGTCACCTCGCTCTCGGTGCGCGGGTTCTTCTGGTAGGCCTTGCCCAGGGCGCTGCTGTCGTTGGTGTCCACCGGGTCCATGATCCCCACCGCCACCCGCAGGCCGTCCATCACCGGGGTGCGGTAGGTGATCTGCGAGGTGGGGAACGGGTACGGGTAGCCGCTGCCGATATTGCCGAACGACACCCCGCCGCCGTCCACCAGCCCCAGGGTGTCGCTGACCTGGCCGTAACCGGCGAGCAACTCGTCAAGCAGGATGTTGGAACGGGCAAACAGGCCGAAGTCCTTACCGATCAACACCTCGCCCCACTCCGGGTTGGCCACGGTGCCATAGAACTGGCGCACATCGATGGCGGTGTCGGTGCCGTTGGTTTCGCTGTCGTTGATGGTCACCCAGAACGACGCCCGGGCGCCGAGCTTGAGGTCGTCCACCTGCTTGCTCATGTTGAAGCCCAGGTAGTTGGGCAGAAAGCCCATCTTCACCCGCGCCTGGCGCCGGTCGAATTGGTCGCCGGCACGGTCGACGTCGCTGTTGACGTAAAAGGCGTTGATGTAACCGTCGGTGGAAAAGGTCGTCTGGTCTTTGTCGTAGAGCATGATTTCCGCCTCGGCGACGGTGCTCAGGCCAAAGGCAGACAGGCCGGCGATCAAGGCCGGAAACAGACGGTGCTGGCAGTTCTTATTGTTGTGCATGGCGCGCTCCGCAAACGGGGGACGAGATGTCGGAGGCGATTATCAAAAGGACGTGGGGCCCGGCCCATGCTGCCTTGGCGCTAAACGGCGGCTGCTTTGGAGTGGCGGGCAAGGCCCGGCAAACTCGACGTAAGACCGGGCCCCTACCGGGAGCAAAACTTAAGGCCTACAGACCCCGGCCCGAGAGGATGAACGACTTGCGGCTCAACCCGCCCACTGGCGCAGTTTGGCCAGCTCGGCGGCGGCCAGGGGGATGCCCTGGACCAGGGATTGGGCCCGACTGCGGTAGCGCCGGTCGCCCGGCAAACGCTCCAGCCCCACCGCCTGCATCTGCCGCACCAGCTCATCACTGCGGCTGGCAAAGCGCCCGCCCCCGGACTTGCTCGGGTCGATGACGATCAGCAACTGGCCGGTCCAGGGGGTTTGTGCGCCGGGGTGTTGGGACCAGTCGAACTCAAAGGAGAAATTGCCGCCGGTCAGCGCCGCCGCCAGCAGCTCGACCATCATCGACAGCGCCGAGCCCTTGTGCCCGCCAAACGGCAGCAAGGCGCCACCGTCGAGAATCGCCTTGGGGTCGCAGGTCGGCTGGCCCTGGCTGTCCACCCCCATGCCCGGTGGCAATTGCTGGCCCTGGCGCGCGGCGATCTGCACATCGCCATGGGCGATGGCGCTGGTGGCCAGGTCGAACACAATCGGTTCGGCGCCGGCCCGTGGCGCGGCAAAGGCAATCGGGTTGGTGCCGAACAGCGGCCGCTGGGCGCCGTGGGGCACCACGCAGGTCATGCTATTAACCACGCTCAGGGCCACCAGGCCGGCTTCGGCAAAGGGCTCGACGTCTGGCCAGAGCGCGGCGAAGTGGTGGGAATTGCGAATCGCCAACACCGCGATCCCGGCACTGCGCGCCTTCTCGATCAGGGCCTCGCGGGCCGCCGCCAGGGCCGGCTGGGCAAAGCCGTTGGCCGCATCCACAGCAATAAAACCACTGGCCACATCCTCCACCACCGGCAGCGCCTGGCCATCGACCCAGCCGCTGGCCAGGGACGCCAGGTAACCCGGGATACGAAACACCCCATGGCTGTGGGAGCCGTCCCGCTGGGCCCGGGCGCAGTTGTCGGCCAGCACCTGGGCGACCTCGACGCGGGTGCCGTGACGCAGAAAAATGCGCTGCAACAACTGGGTCAATTCGGACAGCTCAAGGTGCTCGATTTCGGCGTGCACGGGGGTGGCTTCGGACATCGCGGGCTCCAGTGGAGTGATTATTGGAAGTGGCCTGACTATCGCGTCACGCCAGTTATCTGTCAAATATTGACTTAATGACAGAAAACATTCACTTTCGCTCTCCAGTGGCACCCCAGCAGAGGACCGAGCCTTGAGCCAGCCCATCAAACAACGCCTTGAAAGCAGCTTGCCCAACGCCACCGCTTCGGGCCGGGCGATTGCCAGCTACATGCTGGCCAACCTCTACGAGTTGCCCTTCCAGACCGCCGCCGACATTGCCGACAAGCTCGGCGTCAGCGAATCCAGCGTCGGGCGCTTCTGCCGTGCCATTGGCTACAGCCATTTCAAAGACCTAAAAAAACGACCTGAAAAAACGACCTCGGCGAAGGCCCGTGGCTGGTCGGCGATCGGCTGCAGGAATTCCGTCAGCAGCCGAACCAGGCGCCCCAGGGTTTGCCCCGCAGCTTCGAGCTGGAAGTCGGCGCCCTGATGAAAGTCTATGAATACAGCCTGACCCCGGCCTGGCTCACCGTGGCCCAGCGCCTGGCGACCCGGCGCAAGGTGTTTGTCGCCGGGTTCCAGACCGAGCGCGGCATCGCCGCGTCCATGGTCCACCTGTTGCAGTATCTGCGCGATGACGTGCACTTGGTGGACGGTGCCGCCGGGCACTACGCCGAGGTGCTGCTGAGCCAGCCGGAAGATTGCGCCCTGGTGGTGTTCGAGGCACGGCGCTATTCGCGCCACGCCCTCAACCTCTGCCACAAGGCCCGCGAGGCTGGCATTGCGGTGACCCTGGTCACCGACACCTTCTGTGATTGGGCCGAGCAGAACGCCGATGAAGTGTTCCGCGTGCCCACCGAGTTCAACCTGTTCTGGGAGTCCACCGCAGCCATGCTGTCGCTGGTGCACCTGCTGGTGAACGAGGTGTGCAAGCAACTGGGCCCGGACGTCGAGCGCCGCCTGGAAGCCACCGCCGCCCTGCATAACGAGTTCGTGGGTTACACATCCTCTGCCAGACCAAAACAATAATCGAGGTGCCAAATGAAGAATGTCGTTCGCTTTGCCAGTGCATGTGCCATGGTCCTCGCCGGTGCTACCGGCGCCCAGGCTGAAGTGCTGAAAATCGCCACCGAAGGCGCCTACCCGCCCTTCAACTACGTGGACTCGGACAACAAGCTGCACGGCTTTGACGTCGACATCACCAACGCCCTGTGCGAACGCATGAAGGTCCAATGCACCCTCGTCGCCCAGGATTGGGAAGGCATCATCCCGGCGCTGCTGGCGAAGAAATACGACGCCGTGGTGGCCTCGATGATCGCCACCGACGAGCGCAAGAAGAAAATCGCCTTCACCAACCACTACTACCGCACCCCGCTGTCGGTGGCCGTGGCCAAGGACTCGGACATCACCGATGCCCAGACCGACTTCAAGGGCCGCACCGTGGGCGCGCAGTCGTCCTCGACCCAAGCCATCTACGCCGAAGACCATTACGGCCCGGCCGGTGCCGACGTGAAGTTCTACCCGACCCTGGACGAAGCCAACAGCGACCTGGCCGCCGGCCGTGTCGACGGCGTGATCGCCGACAAGTTTCCGCTGCTGGCCTGGGCCGAAACCGCCGGCAAGGACTGCTGCAAGATCATCGGTGACGTCAATGGCACCACCGCCGACGCCTCGATCGCCGTGCGCAAGGAAGACAACGCCCTGCGCGAGCGCCTGAACAAGGCCCTGGACGAGATCGTGGCCGACGGCACCTACAAGAAGATCTCCAGCCGCTACTTCGCCTTCGATATCTACTGACCGCCCCGGGCTGCTTGGCGGCCCGCCTCTTTCGAGTACCCCTGCCCTGCACTCACCCTTGAGTGCGGCGCCGGCGTGCAGGCTCAATTTGTCCTGAGGGTTCGAGCATGTTCGAACATCTGTCACTGTTATCGTTCGCCAGCGGCGGCTGGGGTTCGGCCTTGCTGGCCGGGGCCCTGGTCACCATCGCCCTGGCCCTGAGCTGCGTGCCCATCGGCCTGCCCCTGGGGCTCGCCGTAGCCCTGGCCGCCCGCTCGAAAAACCGCTGGGTGCGGGCCTGGGCCACCACCTTCTCCACCGTATTTCGCGGCCTGCCGGAGCTGTTGACCCTGCTGATCATCTACTACGGCTGCCAGATTGCGGCACAGAAGATCCTCGGCTCCATGGGCTACCCCGGCGAAGTGGCGATCAACACCTTTGTCGCCGCGATGATCGCCTTCAGCCTGGTGTTCGCCGCGTTCTCCAGCGAGATCTGGCTCGGCGCCTTCAAAACCATTTCCAAGGGCCAGTACGAAGCCGCCTCGGCCCTGAGCCTGTCGCGCCGTACCACCTTCACCAAGGTGGTGCTGCCGCAGTTGACCCGCATCGCCCTGCCGGGCCTGTCGAACAACTGGCTGTCACTGCTCAAGGACACCTCGCTGGTCTCGACCATCTCCCTGGTGGACCTGATGCGCCAGACCAACCTGGCCGTCCGCGTGACCAAGGAGCCGATGCTGTTCTACGCCGTGGCCTGCTTCGGCTATCTGTTTTTCTCGGCGTTGTCCGGGCAACTGTTCCGCTTCCTTGAGCAGTACTTCAACCGTCATCAACGGAGCGTGCGCCCATGAGCCTGGATGAATTGCTCAACCTGTTCCTCAGCCCCGAGTTGCTGGACCGCTACGGCGCGCGCTTTATCGACGGCCTGCTGGTCACCGGCAAGCTGGTGGCGATCTCCTTCAGCCTCGGCGCCGTGCTCGGCCTGCTGATCGCCCTCGCCCGCCTGTCCAACAGCCGCCTGCTGCGCCACTTCAGCGGCGCCTATGTGTACTTCTTCCGCGGCTCGCCGCTGCTGGCCCAACTGTTCATGCTGTATTACGGCCTGGGCTCGTTCAAAGGCTTCTGGCAGGACGTGGGGCTGTGGTGGTTCTTCCGCGATGCCTGGCTGTGCACCTTGCTGGCGTTCACCCTGAACACCGCCGCCTACCAGGCCGAGATCCTGCGGGGCAGCCTGCTGGCGGTGGCCCAGGGGCAGCGCGAAGCGTGCAAGGCCTTGAGCCTGTCTCGCTGGACCAGCTTTCGCAAAGTGATCCTGCCGCAGTCGCTGCTGGTGGCCATCGGGCCCCTGGGCAACGAGCTGATCCTGATGATCAAGGCCAGCGCCATCGCCTCCCTGGTGACCATCTACGACCTGATGGGCGTGACCAAACTGGCCTTCTCCCGCAGCTTCGATTTCCAGATCTACCTCTGGGCCGCGGTGCTGTACCTGGTGATCGTTGAAGTGGTGCGGCGCAGCCTGAAACTTCTCGAAGGCCGCCTCAGCCGCCACCTCAACTGACCGAACTCCAGCGGGACGCCCTGGCGGCCCGCGTACCAAGGATTGACCCCATGCATTGCCAAACCATCGTTCTGGGCGCCGGGATCGTCGGCGTCAGCACCGCCCTGCACCTGCAAGCACGCGGCCAGCAAGTGATCCTGCTCGACCGCCAGCCACCGGGCAACGGCACCAGCCACGGCAACGCCGGGCTGATCGAGCGCGCCAGCGTGATCCCCTACGCCTTCCCCCGGGACGTATCGAAGCTGCTGCGCTACGGCCTCAACCAGCAATCGGACGTGCGCTACAGCTTCAGCCACCTGCCCAAGGCCGGCCCCTGGTTGCTGCAATACTGGCGCCACTCCGCGCCCAAAGGCCTCGCCCGCGCCACCCGCGCCATGCTGCCGCTGATCGAGCGCTGCGTCAGCGAACATATGCAACTGGCCGAACCCGCTGGGATGCAGGGCCTGATCCAGGGTGAAGGCTGGATCGAAGCCTTCAACGACCCGGCCGCCTTCGCCAAGGCCCAGGCCGACGCCCTGGCCCTGGCGGAATACGGCCTGAACTACCGGGTGCTCGACCGCCAACAGATCCATCAACTGGAAAGCGGGCTGCACCCCGACGTGGTGGGCGGCCTGCACTGGCTCGACCCCAAGACCGTCACCGACCCGGGCGGCCTGACCCGCGGCTACGCCGAATTGTTCAAGCAGCGCGGTGGCCGCTTCGTGATCGGCGATGCCCTGAGCCTGCGCCAGGTCGACGGCCAGTGGCAGGTGCAGAGCGAGGCCGGCGTGATCACCGCCGAACAGGCGGTGGTCGCCCTGGGCCCTGAAGCGCGGGGGATTTTCGAACCCCTGGGCTACCAGATCCCCTTGGCGATCAAGCGCGGTTACCACATGCACTACGCGGCGCTGCCGGGCACCCGCTTGCAGCACCCGCTGCTGGACCCGGTGGGCGGCTACGTGCTGGCGCCGATGGTCGGCGGCATTCGCCTGACCACCGGCATTGAATTCGCCGACCGCGACGACCCGATCAATGAAATCCAACTGCGCCGCTGCGAAGCCCTGGCCCGCCGCTTCTACCCCCTGGGCGAACGGGTCGACGCCGAACCCTGGCTCGGCCGTCGCCCGTGCCTGCCCGACATGTGCCCGGTGATCGGCCCGGCCGCGCGCCATAAAGGCCTGTGGTTCAACTTCGGCCACGCCCACCACGGCCTGACCCTGGGCCCGGTCAGCGGCCGCCTGCTGGCGGAAATGCTCACCGGCGCCACGCCGTTCACCGACCCGGCGCCCTACAGCGCCGACCGCTTCCACTGATCGCCGGAGACCCGACCATGCTGACCCAGACTGCCCCGTTGACCACCGCGCCGATCATCGCCACCGACACCCGCAAAGTGGTGGTGGAGATCAGCGGCCTGAACAAATTCTATGGCGCGTTCCACGTGCTGCACGACATCGACCTCAACGTGCGCGAGGGCGAACGCATCGTCCTCTGCGGCCCTTCCGGCTCGGGCAAATCCACACTGATCCGCTGCATCAACCGCCTGGAAATCGCCGAGAAAGGCCGGATACTCATCGACAACACCGACCTCTCCCAAACCACCCGCGAAGCGGCGCGCGTGCGCAGCGAAGTGGGCATGGTGTTCCAGCACTTCAACCTGTTCCCGCACATGAGCGTGCTCGACAACTGCACCCTGGCGCCGATCACCGTCCGCGGCCTGTCGCGCAAAAAAGCCGAGGAACTGGCCCGGGGGTTTCTGGCCAAGGTGGGGATTGAGAACCAGGCCGACAAATACCCGTGCCAGCTGTCCGGCGGGCAGCAACAGCGTGTGGCGATTGCCCGGGCGTTGTGCATGGAGCCCAAGATCATGTTGTTCGATGAGCCGACCTCGGCGCTGGACCCGGAGATGGTCAGTGAGGTGCTGGATGTGATGGTGAAGCTGGCGGGGAGTGGCATGACCATGCTGTGTGTGACCCATGAGATGGGGTTTGCGCGGCAGGTGGCGGAGCGGGTGTTGTTTTTGGATGGTGGGCGGATTGTGGAGGATGCGCCGCCGGAGGCGTTTTTTTGGGGCGCCGAAGAGTGAGCGGGCTAAGGCGTTTCTTGCGCAGATTGTGCATTGAGGTAGGCCGCGAATATTGGGGACATATCCGTTGCTGTGGGTGTGGCGGCTTATGGTTTCGCTCTTACAGCGAGTCACTTTGGAAAGAGCCCAAAGTAACCAAAGGCTCTTGCCCCTCCACTTGGTGCCTCGCCTAGGCTCGGCATGCCCTCTCTCCGGCATTGATCCGTGGGCCGCCGCCACAGGCCATCCATGGCCTGATGGCGGCTAACCCGGCATCCCTGCCGGGTTACCCACGGCTAAATGCCTGCGTTCGGCCATCGTGGTTAACGGGGCGCTACAGATCAAAATCAAGAGCAAGACGGCGGCCTGCCGGCCTGTTTTATCGCCGTTCGCGGTCCCTGTAGGAGTTGCCGAAGGCTGCGAACGCCCGCGAAGCGGGCGCAGCGTTCTCAAGGGTGGCGTTTATTTATCGGATTCAATCCACAACCGGAATCAACCTCGATCCAAGCCTCCCAATAACACCGGAATCTGCCAGGGCAAAAAGAAAATCAACCACTGCAACACCTGGAGCAACGCCTAAATAGACCGTTATCAGTGATGAACAAAAGGGTAAGTCGACGGGCCGAAGATATTGCATCCAGCAATGATCACGACAGGCAGGAAACGGCCATGAGCAGCCACTCGAACAAATCACCTGATCGGCTGTTTATTAGGACGACGCCGTCACCGATGTTCCGCTGCCAACATTGATCTGAATTGAGAAGTGATCTCGCAAGATAGCCCGGCAGCTTCGAACACTGCGCAGGTGAAGCTAACGGGTGCAGGGCCTGGAGCAGTTATGATGCGGTCTGCAACCAAAGCTACTGGACTGCTTCGATAAAGCGTGCCTCCCTCATAACCTACGGCATTCTGTTGCAGGAAGTCAGCGCTGTTCGATGTATGAGGAACAGTGTTGAGAAGGCCAGCCCTGGCAAGTGCCAGCGTTCCCCCACAGATGCCAGCAATTGTCGCTCCAGTTAAGCGACTAGCATGCAGAAACTCTCGAACATCTGGTGCTTCTTCACGCTCCCAAACCATTCCTCCAATGACGACAACAACGTCCGGTTTCCAGTCCAGACATTGTTGCAAATTGCTATCGACCGTTACGGCCAATCCACCCTGCGAGCGAAACTGCCCCGTAACAGAAGCAAAAAACCTGACGTCGATCCCGTAAAACGGAGACGCAGTTCCAGCAATGAAAGCGTATTCCCAGTCCGCAAAACCGGGTGTCAGTATCAATCCTACACGTGCCATCAGTCAGAATCCTCCATGAACGCCAGTAACCTATGGCGACAACACATATACATCAAGGGCTGCCTTGGATCGACTCTGGCCGACTATTTGCCTGTCATAACGGGCTGAAGACGCCCCAAAGCTGTCATCCAAGGCAAGTAATTATCTCTGAGCTTTTTTCAGCCCTTTCAAGCGCACATTCGCCTTTTGCACAGCGGCCATTTTTTCAGGCCGTTTCATGCGCTTCCACTTTCTGATGTCTTCCTTGCTTCGCCCGCAACTTACACATAACTCACTATTTAATCGGCAAGTCGAGATGCAGGGGTTTTCGATTTCTTTAGCCACTGCCAGCCACCTTCGGCAGCAGGTGATGCAGCCAGGCGATTTTTCCATTCGCCCTCTGAAGGTCGAAACTCGACGGATAAGCATATCCCCTATACCTATGCAAGACGGGCTGACAAGGACGCAAAAAGCCCAGTGAGCGGGTTGGCCAATAGTGGTCGCCCCCCTGTTTCGCTAGCGCGATTCGTAAACCAAAACGGCTTCAGCCAGCATCATGTCGCTGGCTGTGGCCGGCTCATCCCCAATCCGCAAAACCTCGAACGCCGCCTCCAGGCTCGCGCCTCTAATAACCCCATCACTCGCGACGAAAGCGGCAGCATCATTGCGAGCGGCAACTATCTTGGAATCGCCTCCCTTTGAGCTATTGCGGCTACTTCCTTGACTGTCTTCAGTCAGCGTGACGGGGAAAAGAGTCACCGCAAGACTCGACGAAACAACCGCTCCAAAGGCCGAGACTTCCACCGCCCTGCCATCACCCGCGATTACCGGAAAACTGCACGGGAACCCGAGCATGAGCACCACAATCAGTTTGCGCAAAATTCTACTCCATGGGGGTGAGTCATCCTTTTAGGGGCTGAATCTAACGTGTTCCTGGCCGGGCATCCAGGCTGATCGGCCAGGTGAAATGATTTGAATCCAGCGCGCTTTCTAGACAACCCCCGCCTTTTGCTCGAAAGGATGCGTGCGATGAAGTTCGAAGGGACTTTCCAATACATGGGCAATCACGGGATCGTGTTCAACGTCTCGCAGGTCACCCTCATCGACAGCGAACGCGGACGCCTGCGCGAGCTGCATTTTGGCGAGGCGAAAAGCGCTCACTATGAGATCAACCGCAAGGTCGTCGAGGTGTACGACAAGATGCTGGCCAAGAACCTGCCGTGCCTGATGATGATCGGCATCTCCGAGCCGCTGACCCGGCAACAGGGTGATGTTCTCAACACCCAACGCACCAAAATCGCCAACCTTGCAGCCTCGGCGTTCGCTGGCGCCACCTCTTATGTTGCCTCCCCCTACGTGGGCGCCCCTGTCGGCGCCGGTGTGCGCATGTACGTGAATGAAACCCTGCCCACCTATCACGCAGGCGACGTACTGGTGAGCATTGAGGCGCAGGTGAATGGCGGCATCGGCCCGCAACGCAGCGCCTCGACACTGATCATCAAGACCTGACGGGAGAAACACATGTCTGACATTACCCAACTGGTCGTTGCACTGGTGCTGTTCTTCCTGCTCGACCGATTTGTTAAGCCGTACCCCCTTCGCAAATGGTTAGGGGTACTGCTGATAGCGATAGGCGCAGTCGGCTGCGTTGCCGCGAGCCAAACCCGCTTGTTTGGGTTTGACCTGGGGTTATTGTCGATCTTTGCCGTTGCACTGGGGGTGGGGTTGTTCCTGAAGCGGCGGCGGTTCGAGCAGGTGGGTTGAAGGTGGGAGGAGTATTCGCTGATTGGCGCTCCAGCGCTCTGCAGTAAAAAGGGGGCGCGAGGTAAAAAGGGGGCGGATTTATTTTGAAAATAGATCCGTCCCCTTTTCCGTTCGTCAACTTTGATAACAAACGCGTCTGGACTTCGGATGAGCCCGCAGATGTTGCGTAATCGGTGGGACGACGCACGAGATAAGGCGGCAATCAAAGCGTCAGCTGACGGTGATCCCGCCCTGGCAACGAGCATTCGTCAGTTTCAGTTCAAGGATATCCGGCCCAAAGCTGCTAGCGAGATCGAGCTGACACACGCGAGCCGCCTACTAGGTCACTCCACAGAAGAAATGACCAAGAAGGTATATCGGCGAATTGGTGAAATTGTGAAGCCTACGAAATGACCCGTTGCTACTTGTACGATAGGCAGAAAACGGCCAAAAGGAGCCCGTCGGATGCCTTCAGGAAATCAGAGGCGATTCAAAACAACCACGTAATCCAGACCTTCACCCCACGCGTCGTGAAAGAACATCAACCCACTTCGTATTCATCTCCGTAAAAACTGTATGGAAGTGGTTGTCAGGAAATTTGGCAAGCCTGCCAAATTGATCAGTTGCATCCATCAGTACCATCAACGAGGTGGAAATGATCGACTCTACGAACTTAGGTGAGTCAGCCTGCTTATAGACCATGTTCGTTTCATTCTGATGCCGGAACGCCAGCGCAGCTAGATCGTTATGTGAGAAAGCACAAAGCATCGAATATGGTCCAACTAAATGACCTAACCCGGCAGCGCCAATATCGTCGCTTATTCTCTTGGGTTTGAGGCCGGCAGCACGAAAAACCTCACACTCGGAAAGACAGATATCGTCCATTTCTTTTATTGAGATTTTCAATTGTTCAGGAGTATGAGGGTCAGCAAGTATTCCCTTGTAAACACGTCGCTCACCTTTTAATTTTTCATACCGCATCTGGTCAACATAGGTGTTACTCGTCCCAAGCATCTTCATAGCTACGAGCGCCTCGATCATTGACCTCACATGAGTGGCTGCGTGCGTACTCATATGGGCATTAGCCAAATGTAACGTTGCCTCAAACTGCTCGGCAATAGTTAGCACAAGGCTGACCCGCAAACGATCTGGTGAAACCGATGGGGGGCGCGCACGAATAATAAGGCTTCGTAGACCTTCAAGTATTTGCTCCGCCGTTTTGAGAAGTTGTAGGACCGTCGTTGTACTCATCTACTCTCCACTAACAGGTTCGTTCTCGCATCAAAATAGACCGCCGATTGCGTTAGGCAAAGCGTCACGGATGGCGTGAGTGAGCAAAACGAATTACGTCGCCTTATCCATTCAATGATCTGCTGGCTCACCGCTCCCATGTCCAAAGCTACCCGGCAGGCGCGCCCATGAGTCGAGCATATCAACACGCTTTGGCGTCTTCCTCTCCTTTGTGGCAACAGGCTTCACCGGCACTTTTGCCTTAAATTTCGATCCGGCGAAGTCTTCCACACTTACCTTAAAGCTCATATGCGTATTTGGAGGTTTCCCGCTCCTTGCGAAGACGGCCCTCTCCGGCCCCATTTTGCTTGTCAGCCCAAGACGTCCACTGGACTGCCACCAGGGCTGATGGTCCGCTTTTGGCCGATAGCGTTCTCTCACACCTGCATACAAAAACACAGCGCGATCTAAAACGTATTTACATAATTGCCGCAACCCCTGCTGCCGCTAGACACACCCACTCAAACATCCCCTCCAGTACACCGTTGCCGCCCCCACTCCCCGCCCCTATAGTTCCCCCTCGCAGCAACATCCGCGACGACCTTGGCCGGTCGGGATTACAACGCAGCATCAGCGTTCGACACACTCTTGCAGTCGCCTATCAGGTGCCCGCGACAGGATGTTATGACGGCTGTGCGCGGTGGATCCCCGGTCGTCACACACCCGCACAATCGTCATTTCCCTTGTAGCCGGCACCTCAGGTGATTGCTCCACTCACAGGAGCTGCACCGATGATTGACCAAGCACACTCGCGCTTTACCGCCGTCGACACCCACGACGCCAACCAAGCCGTTTTCTACCTCGACACCCAAGCCTCTCTGAACGATCTGGCCAGCAGTGCGGCCCATCGTTTCACCGTGGTGCGGGATCTGATGGACACGCTGTCCACGCTTAACCTGAAAGATATTGCCGACTGCGATCTGACGCGGGTCACCCGTGGGGTGCATCTGTTGACCCGCGAGGGTTGTGCGGTGCTGGAGGTGATTCAGTGGCGTACGGCGCTGGAGTCCTGAGCGGGGTTGAGTTCAAGAAGCGCGTAAAACACGCTTGGCTTTGCTTCAGCCTTTGATCTGGCTTTGGCTTTTGATCTGCCTGCCCCTTCAGGAGGCCGAACGCAGGCGTTGCGCAGGGGGCAGCTCGGCAAGGATGCCGAGCTAGCCGCCATCAGGCCATGGATGGCCTGTGGCGGCGTGCCCCTGGAGCAATGCCGGAGTGAGGGAACGCCGAGTCTTAGCGAGGGGCCGGATGCAGGGGCAGAGGCCTTTGGTTACTTGGGGCCCCCAAAGTCACTCGCCGTAAGGGCGAAACCGCCAGTAGCCACACCCGCAGCAACGGCTATGTACACCACCCGCTTCCAAGTGCACGGGGTAAGCAGGTGACTGCATCGCTGGCAAGCCAGCTCCTACAGGGGGGATGGGTGCGCCATCAGGCGGGGCGCAGTGCGGCTTCGATGGCGGCGATGTCTATCTTGGTCATGGTCATCATGGCGTCGAAAGCGCGCTTGGCCGCCGCGGGATCGGGGTCGATGATCGCGGCGGTCAGAACACGGGGCGTGATCTGCCATGACACGCCCCACTTGTCTTTGCACCAGCCGCAGACGCTTGCCTGGCCTCCGTTGGTGACAATCGCGTTCCACAAGCGGTCCGTTTCGGCCTGGTCGTCGGTCGCCACCTGGAATGAAAAAGCCTCGTTATGCGTGATCCCCGCCCCGCCGTTCAATCCCAGGCAAGGGAGGCCCATGACCGTGAACTCGACCGTTATGACATCGCCCTGCTTGCCCGCCGGGTAGTCGCCAGGCGCGTGATGAACGGCGAGTACGGCGCTGTCCGGGAAGGTCTGGGCGTAGAACTGCGCAGCGTCTTGCGCGGTGCCGTCGTACCAGAGGCAGATGGTGTTTTTGTTGAGCATTTTTCTTCTCCAGAATCAGGCCTGATGCCTTCATTCCAGCCGCGCTGAACCTAGGCAAAACCACAGGCGAACCCTAAGTGTTGTACAAAGCGCGGTTTTTTCAAAAAACGCCCCCTTGCAGTACTTCGCGACCGGCAGCCGTTGGCCGAAAGCGCTTTCATGCTTGCCAAGATGCCTGAACGACACTGCCCAATACATAACTCCAGACACACAATTCAACCTGCGTTACTATGCGCCTGGAGTTATAAAGCGCCTCTGACCCCGATAAGGAGATGGAGGTGCAAAGCAGACAGCTGATCAAGGAGCTTGAAGCCGCAGGATGGGTACTGGACCGGGTTACCGGAAGCCACCACCTGTTCAAGCATCCCTACCGGCCCGAGACCGTTCCGGTGCCGCACCCGAAGAAGGACCTGCCACGGGGCACGGTCAGGGCCATCCGGAAACTGGCTGGACTGATGCAGCCCCTTCAGCCTTCATCTACTGAGGAGATCCCCGTGCAATATCCCATCTGCATCGAGTGGGGCGACGAACACACGGCCACCGGCATCCAGATTCCCGACATTCCTGGAGCCGTCACCGCTGGCGACAGCTTCGAGGCCGCGTACGGCGGCGCCATGGAAATCGCCCACATCATGCTCGAAGAACTGGCCCGTGCAGGACACGCCATTCCCCTGCCCACCTCCATCGGCCAGCACCGCGCCAACCCCGATTTTGCGGGGATGGGCTGGGGCATGCTGGACATCGACGTCGCGCCTTACCTGGGCAAAACCGAGAAGGTCAACGTGACCTTGCCCGGCTACGTGATTCAGCGGATCGACCGGTTCGTGCGCGAGCACAATATCAAGAGCCGGTCGTCTTTTCTGGCGGATGCGGCGATGGAGAAATTGGGGCGTTGAAGGTTAAGGATATTCTGCGGTTTGCGTTGTCGTTGCTGAGCATCGCTGGCAAACCAGCGCCTACCGGGGGGCGGGTGCGACATCAGGTCGGCCGCTCTGAACGCCCCCCTCCTTATCCTAGAAAGACCCCAGTCGCGCCGGTATCGGCCAACGCAAAAAGCAGGCTCTCTACCGCAACACCTGGCGCAGAGCCCAAATCAATCTTCACCTTATAGCCCTCCCCCGTTGGCTCCGGGTCAGAGACAAAGTGCACCACGCCTTGCAGTCCTTCTTCGGTCGGTGGGTTCTCGTCCTCCCCATCGAACCACTCGAAGAACCAGGTGCGGAGAACCTGCGAGGCCGCCTCCAGACTCAAGCCACGCACGTCCAGGGGCAACCAGTCCCAACCAAAGGGAGAGATGACCACCGCCGTTTGCCCAAGCTCAAAACGGATGGGCTCAAATGCCAGCTCGGACTCGGAGTCAACCTGAACCGGCTGCCCAGCGCTCTCCCCCTCCGCTGCGATCACATCGACCCGGCAGGGGGTGTCCATTGCACCTTCTGTCGCCAATGAGCCATCGCTTTTTCTATAGGCCGGTTCAAGGTGCAGCGCGCCCTGTGCAGCGATACGCGCAAGCGTCTCCACATAGGGTTTACGGATGGCGGCGAGCAGTTCGGAGACGGTCATAAATCGGGGTGCTTCCTTAGCATGACCCGTCGATGGGGCGGCCTTCGACGAGAGGGTGATGAGTGACTGAACGGTCGGCGCAATATTGCATCGACCGGCACGGAAGCGTCCATGGAAAGCCGATCAAGCTTTGATGTGCCACAGGGCCTGGTACGGGCCAGTATCGCGCGGCACAAAACCTTTGGGCGCACGGCCGGTAGAAGCCGAGCGCCACCGCGCGCTGAGATCGGCGCCATAAAAAACCGCCAGGCAAACGCCCAGCGGTTTTTTTGTGTCTGAAGGGCCCCGACAGCAGTGCCCACACCGGGTCTATCAGCGCCTCAGAAGGTCCACTTGGCGTTGACCACGGCGTTGCGGGGTTCGCCATAGGAGCCCGACGCGAAGGTACCTATGCCGTCGTAATATTTCTGATCGAACAGGTTGTTCACATTCAGGCCGACCGTCAGGTGCTCATCCACTTTGTAGTTCGCCAACAGGCCAACCACGGCAAACGGGTCCTGTGTCGCCTTGTAAGTTGGACCGGTGTACTGAGGAATTTGCCCCTCGGCGTATATCTTGCTTTGCCAAGTCACGTTGCCGCCGATGGTCAGACGCTCCAGGTCTCCCTGCAAGCGGTAAGTGGTACCGAGCTTGAAGAGGTTGAAAGGCTGGTTGGTCTCGACACGCTTGCCATCCTTATCGTGGGACTCACGGTAGGTATAGCCACCGAATATGTTCCAACCGGTGGCCAGTTCGCCCGAAATCTCGGTCTCGACACCGCGCGTGCTGGTACCGCTGATGGCTTTATACGCCGCCTTATTGGAGTTCGGGTTGGCGACTTCCTGAGGGCTGTTCTTCTGCTCGACATCAAACAACGCGATGCTGGCGTTCAGCGCACCGTCCAGGAACTCGCCTTTCAGGCCAATCTCGTAGTTGTCGCCCTGCAAGGGCTCAAGGGACTTGTTGTCGACAGTTTTGTAGAACGTCTGCGGCAAGAAAATGTTGGTGTAGCTGGCATACGCCGAGTACGTGTCGTTCAGGTCATAGACAATCCCTGCATAGGGCGTGACCACCCCGGTTTTACGGGTCTTGTCGGTAGCTTGGGTCTGATTTGAAAGGCTGGTGACGCGATCTTCCTGGTCCCACCAACTGACGCGGGTGCCAAGGATCACGGTCAACGGATCGATGGGTTTCAGACGCAGTGCGGTGTAAACCCCGGTTTGCTGCATGGTCGTAACGGTTCCGCCATTCTCTATGAAGTTCGGTCGAGCGAACTGACGACCGTCCCAGGTGAAAATGTTGTCCACCGGGGCAAAGTCGCCATCCGCTCCGGTGCTGGTGTAGTCGGGGAAGTTCAGGTGCGTGCGCGAGGTGCTGGCACCTACCACCAGCTCATGCTGGCGCCCCCCCAAGGTGAACGGGCCGGAGGCATAGGTGTCCAGGGTGTCTTGAGTCTGGTAGCTATCCAGGCGACTGATGTAGGCGTTGGCGCCAGCGCCTGTCACCGGGTCAGGCGCGCCATTACTGGCGGAAGCCCCTTCCCCTTTGCGATAGCTGTATTGGTGGCTGTAGGCGGTTTTCCAGCTCCAGTCGTTACCCAACGTGTGATCCAGCAGGGTGCTGAAGTTGTAGCTGGTGTTGTCCTGGAATGCCCAACGGCTGGCAGGGTTGAACGACCGGGAGAAATGAGTCTGCTTGCCGGTGCTGTAGAACAACGGGATATGGCCGTAGGTCGTGCCATCGGCATCGTTGTTCTGGTAATCCAGGCTGGTACGCAACGTCGTGTCGTCGCTCAACTCGATGTCCAACGCACCGTAAACCACGCGTTTTTCCTGCTTGTACCAATCAATGAACGAGTTCTGCTTCTGGTAGGCCGCCACAAAACGCCCGCGCACGTTGCCGGTTTCCGTCAGTGGGCCGGATACGTCAACTTCAGAGCGGTACTTGTCCCACGTCCCCGCCTCGCCGGAAACGTAACCCTGGAAGTCCTTGGTCGGACGCTTGCGCACCAGGTTGATGGTGGCCGACGGCGTACCCGCACCACTCATCAGGCCGGTGGCCCCTCGCAGCACTTCGACACGGTCATAGATGGCCATGTCTGACAGTGCGCTGGTGTACTGCTGGGATTCGTTGGCCACTTGCGACGGCACACCGTCGTACTGGAAGTTCTGGATCGCAAAGCCACGGGAATAAAACGTGTAACGCTCACTGTCGCGGTGGTTGGTGCTGATACCCGGGGTAAAGGCCAGCACTTGGTTGATGGTCGACAGTTGCTGGTCATCCATCAGCTGACGGGTGATGACACTCACCGACTGTGGCGTCTCACGCAGTGACAAAGGCAACTTGGTTGCCGTGCGGGTGGCACCGGTGGTGTATGAGCCCGTGCCTTCTGTGGTGCCGCTGTCCTGGTATTCACTGATGGTGGTTGGGCCTAACTCCAGCCCCGTGGTCGGCGTGCTGACCAACAGATAGCCATCGACACTGGATTGGGCGCGCAACGCATGACCGCGCAACAGCACGGCAAAGCCTTCATCGACACTAAAGTGACCTTGTAACCCTTGGCTTTTGAGGGTGCTCACCTGGGCAGCCGCAAAGGAAATATCCACCCCGGCCTCTCGGGCATAGCGGCTTAACACATCGCCCAAGGTGCCGGCAGGTATGGCGTAATGCTTGGCCTGCTGCTGCGCCAATACCGGCTGTGCAATGAGCAGGGGGGCAGTGAAAATCCCCAAATGAAGGGTCAACGCCAGTGCGCGGGGCTGACCAAGGGTAAGACGAAAGCGTGTGGATGAAGGCATGTTCCTAGGTCTCTAGTTGTGTTGGCTAGTACAAGGACGGCCAAGAAATGAGAACTGGAACCAAAGGAGAATATTTTTTATCGGCGCACTGAGCGGACCAGAAACTATGCCTCTGGTCACGGCTTTTTCAGGGCGATACGGGTAACCCAAGGCGTCATTTTTTCGACCTTGATCGGCAGACTGCGGGCGAGCAGGCGCAGCGCACGCTCACTGTCATCCGCCGGGAGGACGGCGGTGACTTCCAGGCCTGCCAGTGCCGTGGCGTCGTACATCATCCAGCCGCTATGGAAGCGGTTCAGGCGTTCAAGTACCTGGGCTAACGGCATGCGCCTGACCACCAGTTTATGGTGTTCCCACGCCTGCTCAATCCCGGCTCCGTCGACGTCGTTCAATGGATGAATGCCGCCCGCATCCAGCATCACCTGCTGACTGGCATGGACATCCAGACGGTCACCGGCGCTGATCACCTGTGTGCTCGACTCGAGCATTGCCAAGCGCGTCGAATCGCCCAAACGTTCCACGGTAAACCGCGTGCCCAAAGCCCTGATGCTGCCTTCGTCTGTAACGACCAGGAACGGGCGCTGGGCGTCCTTGGCCACTTCAACCAGGATTTCACCGCCACGCAAATGCAACGTACGTGAGTGGGCGTCGAAATCCACATCGACGGCAGAGCGCCCATTCAGGCTGATACGGCTACCGTCAGGCAGTTGCTGGGTGTGCCATTGGCCTGTGCCCGTACGAATGTCCGCAAACCAGTAAGCCGCCGGTGCCCGCTGTAGCATCAGGCTTGCGGGCAGCAAAAGCGTGAGTGCCAGCACCAGGGCTTTTACCGGGAAGCGTGCGGGTTTGCGCGTAATGCTGCTCAAGGCGGCGCGAGTTGGAGCGCGGGGCAACGTACGCAAGGGTGCCAGGCTGCCCTGCAGTTGCCGGACGGCTTCGCGATGCAACTCGCTAGCCTCCAGCCAGGTGTTGTATTCGCGCAGCTGGGCATCATCCGGTTGCCCGTCGATGCACACCAGCCACGAGGCCGCCTGCTGCAACACTTTGGGTGTCAGGGGGGATGTCGGGCTTGCGCTCAAGACAGAGGGTCCGCCGCTGCGTGGCAATGCAGCAGGGCCTGCACCAGATATTTCTGCACACTCTTGACCGAGACCTGCAACTGCTCCGCGATCTGAGCATGGCTATAGCCTTCCAAGTGGCGAAGGATGAACGCCTGTTGAGCGCGGGCACTCATCCGGGACAACGCCCGAGCGATTTGCTCCAGTGCTTGCACGGCCGCGAGTACTTGTTCGGGAGAGGGAGCCAGTTCCATGTATTCGGCGTGGCGTTCAAGCTCTTCGCGGTACGCCTGTTCGAGTTTCTGACGCCGGCTGCGATCAACCAGTAAACGGCGAGCGATGGTGGCGAGAAACGCCCGCGGCTCTCGCGGAACCGTGTAAGCGCCGACGGCAAGCAGACGAACGAAGGTGTCCTGCGCCATGTCTGCCGCATTCTGCGGACAGTCCAAACGACGCCGCAACCAACTCAGCAACCAACTGTGATAGCCCTTGTAAAGGGCGTCCAGGCTATCAGCTTGGGAGGAGTGAGAAGCTTGCATCGAGATAATTCGCAAATGGGAATTGTTCTACTTTAGAGGATAGAACGCCCGAAATGCAATCGTGAACGCCGCCGTTTGCAACAGGCCTGCTTCGGGCCAATAGCGATCATCTACTCCCAAGTCTCCCGCCAAACACAGGGCGTACAGTAGGGCGAACTCATGGACTGAACATATCGCCTGCTTGAGGTTTTTTTCGCAGCCAATTGATCAGCAACAGGACACCGGCCGCAATCCCTTGCGATCCGCACATCAGCCAGATGAGGCCTATATGAAACAGAATCCAGGCACTGAGCCCCACTACCAGCGTCAACAAAACCCCCAGTAAAAGCAGCGGCAGGTGCCGTACGGAGGGGCGGTCTTCCAGCGCGTCGGCGAAAATGCTCCAGCATGCCCATTGCGAGAACAGCAACAACACCAGCCATAACAGAATCCACCCCCAGCCCGTCATGGAATGTGCAGTGAACAGACTCATCGTCGACGTGATGACAAACCACAGAGTAAAGGCGACCGTCGTGCTTGCAGGCACGGTGTAGGCCGGAAGGGCGATGGCTATCTGGAGCAACTTGAGTGTTTGCAATCGAGTTATCACGTCACACGCTCCCTGCACGTCGACATTCGCCAAGGCTGATGGCCTTTACAGTGACTATAGACAGGATCAGGGCTGGCCCCAATCGCCGTGTTCAAGCCCCCCTATCGGCCCTTGACCGTTCCGTTACCGCAGCCGAAGAAGGAACTGCCACAGGGCGCACGCAGGTCGCCGTCCGGCTTTTTGATTTTGATTTGAAGCGCCTCGTTAACCAGGATGGCCGAACGCAGGCATTGAGCCGTGGGTAACCCCGGCGGGGATGCCGGGTTAGCCGCCTGGGCCTCCACAGCCTCCCGAAATAACCGCTCAAACATTGCGGGTCAGCGTCTGTTGCAGCCTCTTGGCGTCGTTCCTATAGTTCGCCCTCGCCGCCTAACCTGCGAACACCCCGGCCATCGCTTCGTCAGTGCCAACGACAGAATGTCGAGCACCTGCGCTGCTACCTCGACACTCAAGCGCTGCCTATCGAACAGGCCAACAGCAGCGGTTTTCTGTCCGGATCTTTCCATGGATGACGACTGTCCTGACGGCCATTGATGCGCAACAAAAATGTTGCATAATGCCGCCGTCGAGACACTAAGGACTGTGCATGAAGTACAGCGAGTTTCGACGCTGGTTACGAGCGCAAGGCGTGACGTTTGCACCGGCCAAGGGCAGCCACTTCAAGGTGTACCTGGGCAACCGTCAAACGATCTTCCCAGACCATGGCGCCAAGGAAATAAGCGAAGGCCTGAGAAAGAAGATCATTAAAGACCTGGGGCTTAACCATTGAGACCCAGGCTGATGGGAGGCGAAAAACATGTATGAATACCCGGTGACCCTACACCTGGAAGAGGGCGGCCCTTGGGTCAGTTGCGCGGATGTGCCTGAAATGGCCAGCGCCGGCGATACCGTGGAGCAAGCGTTGGCTGAAGCGGTCGACGCCCTGGAGTCCGCGCTGTCGCTGTACGTCGATCAGCGGTTGGCCATTCCACAGCCCTCCCCGGCGGCACCCGGCCAACCCCTGGTCCGGCTACCCGCACTGACCGTCGCCAAAGCGGCCCTCTGGAACACGATGCTCAAGCAACAGGTCAGCAAAACGGAGCTTGCAAAGCGCCTGGGAGTGAACCGGCCGCAAGTCGACCGCTTGGTCGATTTGCTCCATCGATCCAAGATCGAACACGTAGAGCGTGCCTTGCGCACCCTGGGTCAGCGCATCGAACTTTCGGTGGTAGCCGCCTAGGTCCCCCTACCCAAGCTGGCCAAAACCAGGCCAGCCAGTAGGTCCCCGTGTGGCTTATGTCCCTCTACTGCACCGGCAAGAAATTCATGAACAGCAGGCTCTGCGCATAGTTCAACCCAATCCGCCGATACCGCTCATCCAGCATCTGGCTCAGCAAATCCAAGCGCGCCACAATCTTGCCAAACTCCACCGCAAAACTCAGGTTGCTGCCCTCCTCCGAAATCTCATTGGAAAACAGCAACAGCACCCCATTGGCATCCTGCCGCTGGCCCAGCAACCAGGTGGCCTTTTCAATGTTGCGCGCGGCGTTGTTGACGAACAGCGGGTCAATCGCATCGGTCATGTAGAACTCGGTGCGCCCGCCATGGGCGGTGACCAGCATGCTGCCGATGGCGTAGATAAAGGCCCCCACCCGGTCGCCGGTAAATTCCGGGCTCAGGGAATAGCTCAAGGCCGCCAGGTCGCGGCGATCGCCGAGGGACGGCAGCGGCTTGCGCTGTTCGATGGCGTTGCGGATTTCACGCTGGGCCGTGGTGGCGTCGGGGTAGCCGGATTTGCGCCACTGCACCGGGTTACGCAGGTAGAGCTTGCCCATCAACAGGTACAGGCTCTGCAGGTTGTCACGCATGCCCAGGGTGGCCATGCGGTCGACGCTGGTCTGGAAGAATTCGTCGGGCTTGCCCTTGCGGAACTGCTCGGCAATGTCACGCCCCTGCTGCTGGGTGCAGGCGGTGGCGCAAAGCATCAAGAAGCCCGCCAGAAACAGGGGCCGAAGTCGGGTTTGCATCATGCAAGAAGAGGGAGCGTAGGCCATCGGCACCGGGTCTGGATTCACGGGCGGCATTGGGGATCAACGCGGCCAGGCCTGGTGATAGAACGCAAAAAACCAAAAAAGTGCGATGGCCACCCACGGCCATCGCCAAATCGCCCGCTGGGGCGTGCTACACGCGACCCGGTGACACGATGATTTTCACGTTGTGTTCCTTGTTGTTGACCAGTTCTTCAAAGCCCTGGCCAACGATCTCTTCCAGCTGAATGCGCCCGGTCACCAGCGGCGTGATGTCCAGGCGGCCGTCGGCGATAAAGGCGATCACGTCGGCGAATTCACCGTTGTAGGCCAGGGAGCCCAGCACCTGTTTCTCGGTGGCCACCAGTTCGAAGAAGTTGAACTCGCTGGGCTCTTCGAAGATGCCCACCAGCACGCATTTGCCGGCTTTGCGGATCAGATCGATGGCCAGTTTGGCCGTGCGTTTGTTGCCGATGCATTCAAAGCTGACATCGGCCCCCAAACCGCCGGTCAGGCGCTTGACCTCGGCCAGGGCGTCACATTCCTTGGGGTCGAGTACATGGGTGGCGCCGACTTCCAGGGCCTTGGCTTTGCGCGCGCCGGACATTTCCAGGGCGATGACCTGGGCCGCGCCGGCGGCCTTGGCGCACATGATGGTGCACAGGCCGATGGTCCCGGCACCGACCACCACCACGTTCTGCCCCAGCAGGTTGCCGGCCTTTTTCACCGCGTGCATGCCCACCGCCAGGGGCTCGATCAGCGCCCCGGCTTCGGCCGGGAAATTGGCCGGCAATTTGTACAGCAGGTTGGCCGGTACGTTGACCCATTCGGCAAAGGCGCCGTTGTTCATCAACCCGGTGAAGGCCAGGTTTTCGCAGATGTTGTACAGGCCGTGGGTGCAGTAATAACAGGTGCCGCAGTGCTGGCAGGCATCGGCCGCCACCGGCTCACCGACGCTGAAACCCTCGACCCCGGCGCCCAACTCGACGATCTCGCCGCAGAACTCATGGCCGAGGATGCACTGGCCCTTGATCCCGGTCAGGGGGTGCGGCGCGTCCACCGGAATGAACACCGGGCCGGCCACGTACTCATGCAAGTCGGAACCGCAGATGCCGCACCACTCGACGCGGATCTGCACCCAGCCGGCCGGTGGCGTGCCCGGCAGGGGCACGTCTTCAACGCGGATATCGTTGCGACCATGCCACACGGCGGCACGCATGCTTTGGGTCGATTTGAGGGAAACACTCATCTTGGCTTCTCCTGGATCTTGTATGGCTGCGACGGCCCGCTGGCCGCCGCAGTGAACTTCAGTGCTGGCGAATAAACTCGAGAATCAGGCGGTTGACCTGCTCCGCCGCTTCCATCTGCACCATGTGCCCCTGCCCCGGCAGCACCTCAACCTGGGCCTTGAGACCGGCGCTGTGGCTGACCGGGATAATCCCGTCGTCGCTGCCCCAGATCACCAGCACCGGCTGCTGCCCGTCCTGCACCACGGCGCGCAGGTCAGCTTGCTGGCGGCCATCGGCGAACAGGTTCGCGGCCAACTGGCCGAGGGCCACGTCCACCCCTTCCAGACGCTTGTACTTGAGCATGTCGTCGAGCATCTGCCGGTTCACCAAGTCGGCATTGGAGAACAGCTGCACCAGTTGCGGCTTGAGGGCGTTGCGGTTGGCCGCCTCGACAAACCCTTGCAGGTAGCCGCCGTTGATTTCCATGCCCAGGCCAGCGCTGCCGATCAGGGTCAGGGAACGCACTCGCTGCGGCGCCAGGCGCGCGGTATTGAGGGACACCGCACCGCCCATGGAGTGGCCCACCAGGTGGACGACGGGAATGTCCAAGTGATCGAGCAAGGCCAGCAGCACCCCGCTCAGCTCATCCAGGTCGCCCCGTTGCAACACCTTGCCCGACTCGCCATGGCCCGGCAGGTCAAGGGCAATCACCCGGCGCCCGGCGGCCAGGGCTTCGTGGTTGAACAGCCAGTTGTTCAGGTCGCCGCCAAAGCCGTGCACCAGCACCAGGGGGACGTCGCCCTCGCCGCGCTCGAAGTAACGGATCACCCGGCCGTCCAGTTCGATTTTCTGCGGCGCCGGCCCGCAGTCTTCGTCCGCCGCATCACCGGGCACAAAGGACGCCTGGAACGCCTCGATCACCGCGTCGACTTCGGCATCGCTGGCCTCGCCCTCGACCACGATGCCGAGCAAGGCGCCGACGGACAGGGTTTCGTCCTGGCGAGCGATCTGCCGCCGCAGGATGCCGGAGAACGGCGCCTCGACGCTGCTGGAGATCTTGTCGGTCTCCACGTCCAGCACTTCATCGCCCTTGGTGATGGCCTGGCCTTCTTCCTTGAGCCAGGCATCGACCCGGCCCTCGGTCATGGACAAGCCCCACTTGGGCATGGTCAGGGTATGAATCTGGCTCATCAGCGCTGGCTCCATTCGATGACCTTGAGCACGGCGTTTTCGATCTTCGCCGCGTCGGGGATGTACAGGTCTTCCAAGGCGTCGGAGAACGGCACCGGGGTGTGGGGCGCGGTGACCATTTCAATCGGGGCCTTGAGGGCGGCGAAGGCTTTTTGCGCCACCAGGGCCGAGATGTCAGTGGCCATGGAACAGCGCGGGTTGGCTTCGTCGATCACGACAAGACGCCCGGTTTTCTCCACGCTTTCAAGGATGCTGTCCTCATCCAGCGGGCTGGTGGTGCGCAGGTCGATGACCTCGCAATCGATGCCCCGCCCCGCCAGGCTGCGCGCCGCGTCCATCGCGGTGTTGACCGTGCGCCCGTAGGACACCAGGGTCACATCCTTGCCGTCGCGCAGGAAGTTGGCCTCACCGAAGGGGATGGTGTAGAGCTCTTCCGGCACCTCGCCCTGCAGGCTGTAGAGCATTTTGTGCTCGCAGAAAATCACCGGGTCGTTGTCGCGGATGGCCTGGATCAGCAAGCCCTTGGCGTCGTAGGGCGACGACGGGCAGACCACCTTCAGGCCGGGGATGTGGGTCCACAGCGAGGTGAGCATCTGCGAGTGCTGGGCGGCGGCGCGCAAGCCGGCACCGACCATGGTGCGGATCACCAGCGGGGTCTGCGCCTTGCCGCCGAACATGTAGCGGAATTTGGCCGCCTGGTTGAGGATCTGGTCCAGGCAGCAGCCGGCGAAGTCGACGAACATCAACTCGCACACCGGCCGCACGCCGCGAGTGGCCGCGCCCACGGCGGCGCCGACGTAGCCGATCTCCGACAGTGGCGTATCCAGCACTCGCCCGGGGAATTGGTGGTACAGGCCCTTGGTCACGCCCAGCACGCCGCCCCAGGCATCGTTTTCACCGGGGGCACCGGCACCGCCGGCGACGTCTTCACCCATGATGAACACGCTGGGGTCGCGGCGCATTTCCTGGGCCAGGGCTTCGTTGATGGCCTGCTGGTAACTGATTTTTCTCGCCATGATAGAGGTCTCGATTCTTGTTATAGGGAGTATTCAGGGGTAGGAGACGTAAACGTCGCTCAGCAGGTCGGCCGCGCTCGGCTTGGGGTCGGACTTGGCCTTGCGCACGGCGTTTTCGATCAGGGTGTCCACATCCTTGTCGATCTGATCGAGCTGGCTGGCCTGGACCAGGCCGGAGCGGACGGTGCGCTCGCGGAACTGCATCAGGCAGTCCTGGTGCTCGCGGAAATGCTTGACCTCATCCGGCGCGCGGTAGGTCTGGGCATCGCCTTCGAAGTGACCGTAGTAACGGGTCAGCTTGACCTCGATCAACGACGGCCCCTCCCCGGCCCGGGCCCGTTCCACGGCGGCACCGGCGGCTTCGTGCACGGCAAAGAAGTCGAAGCCGTCCACCGTGACCCCGGGCATGCCGAAGCCGGCGGCGCGGTCGGCAATGTGATCGCAGGCCACCGACCAGTTGGATGCCGTGGCCTCGGCGTAGCCGTTGTTCTCGGCGATAAACAGGCACGGCAGGTTCCACACCGAGGCCATGTTCATGGCCTCGAACACCGCGCCTTCGTTGGAGCCGCCGTCGCCGAAGAACACCACGGACACGCCGTCGGTGCCTTGCAGCCGGGCCGCCAGGGCCGCCCCCACCACCAGCGGCGCACCGGCCCCGACAATGCCATTGGCGCCGAGCATGCCCTTCTCGAAATCGGCGATGTGCATGGAGCCGCCCTTGCCCTGGCAGACCCCGGTTTTCTTGCCGTAGATCTCCGCCATCATCCCGTACACGTCCACGCCCTTGGCGATGCAATGGCCGTGGCCACGGTGGTTGGAGGCGATGCAGTCGTCGTCCCGCAGGTGGGCCATGACCCCAGCGGCGGAGGCCTCCTCACCGGCATACAGGTGGACGAAACCGGGGATCTCGCCAGTGGCGAATTCCACGTGCAGGCGTTCTTCGAAGGCGCGGATGGTGCGCATCACCTGGTAGGCGTGCAGCAGTTGTTCAGTGGTTAAGGGTGTCGACATTTTTATTCTCCAGGGTGTCTTGGGGCTGAAGGTTCACGGGGTGTTGCCGGTGGTGGCGGTCGATGGCCAGCAGGCGTTGCTGCGCCGCGTGGGCCAGGACCGCGTTGACGTCGATGCTCAGCGGGCCGCCGGCATCCAGGGTGACCGTGGGCCGGTCATGGGCGTTGAATTCGATTTCGCGCTCGCCATCCAGGGCCAGGGTGCCGCTGGCCAGCGCCAGGGGCTGAGGCACATCAGGCGCCAGGTAGCCGGCGTCCAGCACCCCACAGCCCTGCAACAGGCCGGGCGCCAGGGGCACCAGCAGCGCCTCGGGGGCGTTCGGATCCAGGCGCATCCAGGCGCCGTGGGGGTCTTGGCGGGTGACCGGCATCCACAACCCGCACAGGGCGGAAATCCCAATGGACTGGGGCTCGGCAAAGGTCACGAAAACCTCGGCCAGGTCCGCCCCGCGGCTGATGGCCCGGGCGCCGACAAAGGCCAGGGGCGACACCGCCACATCCACCAAAGCCACTTCACACAGGCCCCTTGCCGGCTCGCGCACCAGCAGCCGTTTATTGCGCCGCAGGGCAATCTCGGGCGGCACTCGGCCACTGGCATAGAGGCCGCCAGCCAGCCCGGCGCTGGTGGCTTCACGCAGCTCCGGGAAGGCGTTGTTGGTGCCGGTGGACAGGGTCAACAGCGGAACATCACCGACCTCGGCGGCCACCGCCTTATGGGTGCCGTCACCCCCCAGCACGGCAATCAGGGACACCCCGCGCTCGGCCATCCAGCGTGCGGCGTGGCGGGTGTCTTCGACGGTCTGGCGCAGGGTCAGGTCAAGAAACTCCAGGGCCGGCCAGTGATTGTCCCGGGCCTGGCGGCTGGTGCTGTTCTTCAGCACGGCGGCGGCGATGCCGGTCATGTCGGTGGGCATCAGCACCCGCTCGATGCCGGTGGCGCCAAAGGCCGCCAGCAGGCGCTGAATCACCGAGACCTTGTCGGTGCTGGAAAACAGCCCGGCGTTGGCGGTCAGGCGGCGCACATCGCGCCCCGAGGCCGGGTTGGCGATGATGCCCACGGTCAAGGGCGGGCGGCTGATGACACGGCTCATGACACAAGCCCGGGCAGGACAGGAAACAGGCCTCGGCAGGAGGACATAGGGCACCTCTTTTTTATTATTGGGTGGCCCGTCGGGCGGGTGGCCAGAACGGGTTACCAGGCTTAGAGCAAGGCCGATGCCAGTTGCGCAAAAACACTTGAAAAAGCCCGTTGCAGAGCGGTTGCTTGCCGATGGCAAAGCGCTTGATGCCTGCCGCCGCTGAGACGTGGCATGTCAGCTTGCACGGGCCAACGGCGAGACCCTGAGACGTGACGTCTCAGGGTGGCCGTTCGGGCAGGCGGCGCTTGTCGCCACCCGAGGATCGGCGCTTAATGCGCCCACAACGATAAGAAGCTGAACCGGAGGCCTGAATGCTTTCCGCACACTCGAAGGCGCATGTGGATTGCGTCAGCCGTGTCTTGAAAAACGCTGCGCACCTGCCGCAGTTGCCTGTTCCCAGCCTGATTCTCGATTCCTGGCGCCGCTCCATGGACCAGCACCACCTGGACCCGGGTTCGCTGCAAGGGCCGCGGATCCTTTCCCACAACGTGCTCAAGGAATGCCGCGAGCGCTCCGAGCTGTTCTTGCGCATTGCCAGCGAAGAAGTGGCCCGCCTCCACGGCCGCGTGCGCGACGCCGACTACTGCGTGCTGCTCACCGACGCCCAGGGCCAGACCATCGACTACCGGGTGGAAAGCACCATCCGCAATGACTGCCGCAAGGCCGGGCTGTACCTGGGCACCTGCTGGTCGGAAGGCGAAGAAGGCACCTGCGGCGTGGCCGCGGTGCTGACTGCCAAGGCGCCGGTCACGGTGCACAAGCGCGACCACTTCCGCGCCGCCTTTATCGGCCTGACCTGCTCCGCCGCACCGGTGTTCGACCCCCAGGGCGAACTGCTCGGGGTACTGGATGTGTCGGCCGTGCGCTCCCCCGATGACCGTCGCTCCCAACACCTGATCCGGCAGATGGTGGTGCAGAGCGCGCGGGAGATCGAACAGGCCTTTTTCATGAGCAGCGCCCAGGGTTACTGGGTGCTGCGGGCCCACGGCAGCCCGGGCTACGTCGACAGCCAGCCGGACTACCTGTTTGCCTGGGACGACGACGGCTGCCTGCAAGCGCTGAACCCGGCAGCGCGGCACTACCTGCTGCAACGCTACGGGCAACTGCCCCAGCACATCGGCCAGGTGTTCGACCCGCAACTGTTGCACCGCGCCGGCGACGCGTCGCTGTGCCTGCTTAACGACCTGCATGCCCGCCTCAGCGCACCCCGGCGCCCAAACCCGACGCGCCAGCACCACTTACTGCCAAGCGAGGAAGACCCACGGGTGGCCGACAGCCTGCGCCTGGCGGTGCGGGTCAAGGACCGTCACCTGCCGGTGCTGATCCAGGGTGAAACCGGCTCCGGCAAGGAAGTATTCGCCCGGCAACTGCACCTGGCCAGCCAGCGCCGGGACCGGCCGTTTATCGCGGTGAACTGCGCGGCGATTCCCGAAAGCCTGATCGAGAGCGAGCTGTTCGGCTACGTCGCCGGGGCCTTTACCGGGGCCTCCAGCAAAGGCATGCAGGGGCTGTTGCAACAGGCCGATGGCGGCACCCTGTTTCTCGATGAAATTGGCGATATGCCCCTGGCCTTGCAGACCCGCTTGCTGCGGGTGTTGGCCGAGGGTGAAGTGGCGCCCTTGGGCGCGTCCCAGCGCAAGGCGGTGGACATCCAAGTGATCTGCGCCACGCACCGCGACCTGGAAACCCAGGTGGCGGAAGGCAGCTTTCGCGAAGACCTGTATTTCCGCCTGGGCGGCGCGCGGTTTCAGTTGCCGCCGCTGCGCGAACGCAGTGATCGGCTGCGCCTGATTCAGCGGATTCTTGAGGAGGAGTCGGCCCTGTGCGGCGTGCCCGTGCAACTGGCCGGCGCGGCCCTGGAGTGCCTGCTGGGGTACCGCTGGCCGGGCAATGTCCGGCAATTGCGACATGTGCTGCGCTATGCCTGCGCGGTGTGCGAGGCCGAGCTGATTCAGCTCAATGACCTGCCCGAACAACTGCGCGGCGCCGAGCCGGAACAGGTGCTGCGGGAACCGGGCGCCAGCCCCGAACGCCAGGCCCTGCTGGACGCCCTGGTGCGGCACCGCTGGAAGCCCACGGCAGCGGCCAATGCCCTGGGCATCTCCCGCGCCACCCTGTACCGCCGCGTGCACCAGCACGGCATCGAAATGCCCGGCCGCCGCCCCGCCTGAAACCCCAAACAACCCCACCCTGTAGGAGCCGGCTTGCCGGCGATGGCGGCTTCAGGGCCCCATCGCTGGCAAGCCAGCTCCCACACGAGCCAGCCCGTGACGCTCTGCGTCATGGCCCCCGGCTAACGCGGGGCGGGCTGGAAGCGCGCGCGGTAGCGGCCGGGGCTTTCGCCGGTCCATTTCTTGAAGGCGCGGTGGAAGGCGCTGGGCTCCTGGAAGCCGGTGCGTTCGGCAATCTCGACGATGCTGCTGCCACTGCGACGCAGCAGGTCCACCGCCAACCCTCGGCGCACCTCGTCCTTGATTTCCTGGAAGGAACACCCCTCGCGCTCCAGGCGCCGTCGGCAGGTGCTGGGGCTGATCTGCACCTCGGCGGCAAAGGCCTCCAGGGTCGGCCACTGGCTGTAATGGCTCTGGCGCAGACGCTGATACACCTGGGTCGCCAACCCGTGCTGGTTGCGAAAACGAATCACCAGCCACTGCGGCGCACTGCGCAAAAAGACTTTCAGCGAGGCCAGATCCTGCACCACCGGCAAACGCAGAAACCGGCTGGCAAACTCGATTTCCGTGCGCCCGGCGGCAAAGGTCAGGTTCGGCCCCCACAGCAGCGGATCGTCACTCAGGGCCGGCCGCCCATGGCGAAAGTCCGCCCGGTCGATGGCTATCCGCCGCCCGCCCAACCAGCACAGCAAGCTGATGATCAGCACCAGGAAGGTTTCTTCGCCATAGCGCCCGCTGTCTGGGTCGCCGGCCCGGCTGTCGAGGCTGATCACCGCGCGCTTGCCGCGCACACTGAAGCTGCCGCTAAAGTCGCGCAGGAACAGGCTGAAATTGGCCAGGCACTGGCGCAGGGCTTTTTCCAGGGTGGGTTCCTGGATCAGCCCTCGGCAGATCAGGGCGAAACTGCCCGGCGGCATGCCATGGGAATCGAGCTGGAAAAACTCGTCCTGCAATTGCCGAATCTGGATCAGCCACAACGCTGCAAAGGCGCTGGCCGGCACCCGCGCCAACGGGTCCTGCAGCAGTGCCGGTTCGATGCCCGCCTCGGCCAGCACCGCCGCCAGGCGCTCGGGCTGATCACGCATGGCGTGGGTCATCACCTGGACGAAATAGACCGCGACCGAATCCTTTTCCCGCATCAAGGTTGGGCTCTCTAGTGGCTGTGGACATGGCAAAAAACGCCAGCGCGGTTGACCGCTTTCGGCATAGGCGCCAAGCGTCGGCGGGCTCTAGACTCGGCCCCCATACAGCGCATTGCCTGGCGAAAGCGCCATGCTCTGCGAAGGCGTCGAACAAAGGAAGAGCGTTGAAGATGAATCTGCACACTATCGCGGTTATCGGGGCCGGCACCATGGGCAACGGCATCGCCCAGGTCTGTGCCCAGGCGGGCATCAACGTGACCCTGCTGGACATCTCCGAAGGTGCCCTGGACAAGGCCCTGGCCACCGTGGCCAAGAACCTCGACCGCCAAGTGGCCAAGGACACCCTGAGCGAGGCGCAAAAAAACGCCGCCCTGGCGCTGATCCGCACCAGCACCGATTACAGCGCCCTGCGTGACGTGCAACTGGTGATCGAAGCCGCCACTGAAAACCTCGACCTCAAGCTGCGGGTGCTGCAACAGATCGCCGCCCAGGTCAGCCCGGAGTGCGTGATCGCCTCTAACACCTCATCGCTGTCGATCACCCAATTGGCCGCCAGCGTCAGCCAGCCCGAGCGTTTTATCGGCCTGCACTTCTTCAACCCGGTGCCGGTGATGGGCCTGATTGAGGTGATCCGCGGCCTGCAGACCAGCGACGGGACCCACGCCTTGGCCCTGGACCTGGCCCAACGCCTGGGCAAAACCGCAATCACCGCCGGCAACCGCCCGGGCTTCGTGGTCAACCGCATCCTGGTGCCGATGATCAACGAGGCGATCCTGGTGTTCCAGGAAGGCCTGGCCAGCGCCGAGGACATCGACGCCGGCATGCGCCTGGGCTGCAACCAGCCCATCGGCCCCCTGGCCCTGGCCGACCTGATCGGCCTCGACACCCTGCTGGCGATCCTCCAAGCCTTCTACGACGGCTTCAACGACAGCAAATACCGCCCCGCGCCGCTGCTCAAGGAAATGGTCGCCGCCGGCTACCTGGGCCGCAAGACCGGACGAGGCTTCCATACCTATGGCTGAGCGCTGCTCACGCTTTGCCGAAAGCCGCGACAAGGCCCTGGAGCTGTTCGCCAGCAAGGGCTTTGGCCAGGTCGGCATGCGTGAGCTGGCCAGCCACCTGGGCCTGACCCCGGGTTCGCTGTACCACCATTACCCGAGCAAACAGCACCTGTTGCTGGACCTGATCGAAGAGTTCTACGACGAACTGCACAGCACCCTCAAGCGCCTGCAGCGGCGCAAGCGGCAAGGCGACTGCCTGCCGGCGCTGATCCGCGCCCACCTCAAGCTGCACCGGGAACTGCCGCGGCATTTCCGTTTGGTGGAGCGCGACAGCGGCTGCCTGAACCCCGACCAGCAAGCGCGGGTCGAGCAGTTGCGCCAAGGCTACGAACAGCAACTGCTGGACCTTCTGCACACCCCGCCCGACCTTGGCGAAGGCGCACGACGGGCCACCGGCCATGCGCTGGCCAACCTGTTGAACAGCGCCCCCAGTTGGTTCAATGGGCAATCCCTGGCCGAACGGGAGCGGGAAACCCTGCTGGAAAACCTGCTGACCGGGGCCATCGAGCGCCTGTTGGCCGGCGCTCCAGTGCGCAGTGCGGTGGCCTGAGCCTCAGCGCAGTTGCAGCGGGTCCACCAGGCCGGCGGCGATGGCCATGCCCACCAGTTCCGGCAGGTGCTCGGCCTGCATGCGCTTCATCACCCGTGAGCGATACAGGTCGATGGTCTTGACGCTGACCCCCAACTGCTCGGCAATGTCCCGATTGGTGTAGCCCTGCACCAGCGGCAGCAACACGTCCTTCTCCCGTGGCGTCAGGCTCTCCAGCAAGCCGTGTACCCGGGCCTGCCCGGCGCTCTGGCTCTGGTGGCGGTCGGCACGGCTCAAGGCCTGCTGCACGCTGTCCAGCAACAGCTGTTCGTTGTAGGGCTTTTCGATGAAGTCCACTGCCCCGGCCTTGAACGCCCGGACCACGATGGGCACGTCGGCGTGGCCACTGACAAAGATCAGCGGCAACTGGATATCGCGCTGGCGCAGTTCCTCCTGGACATTCAAGCCGCCCATGCCGGGCATGCGCACATCCAGCAGCACGCAGGCATTGAGGCTGGGGTCGCAGTGTTCGAGAAACGCCCGGCCACTGGTGAAAGGCAGCGCCTTGAGGCCCACCGACTCCAGCAGCCAGACGGTGGAGTCGAGCATGCCCGGGTCGTCGTCGACCACGTACACCACCTGCTGCGCCATGGGGGTCATTGCCTTGCTCCTGTTGTTGGGTGGGACGTTGAATCGGGGTCGGCCGGGGCGCTGGCCGGTAGCCGACAGCACATCGTCAAGCCACGGTCCTGGGGCTGGGCCTGCAAGTCGCCGCCGAAACCTTCGACGATGCTGCGACTCATGGACAGCCCCAACCCCAGGCCGTTGGCCTTGCTGGTGAAGAACGGGGTGAACAACTGCGGCAACTGCTCGACGGACACCCCGGGGCCCTGGTCGCTGACGTTGACCTGCACCCCGCCCCCGGCAGCCGCCTCGGCCCCCAGAACGATGCGGGAGGCCTGCTGCGGATGCACCTCGCGATTGGCCTCGATGGCGTTGCGCAGCAGGTTCAGCAACACCTGCTCCAGCAGCACCCGGTCGGCGTACACCGGCGGCAGATTATCCGCCAGGCGCAGCTCGATCGTCACCTGGCAGGCCTGGGCCTCCCAGGCACACAGGCGCACGGTTTCCCGGGCCACGTCGGCCATGTCCAGGGCCTGGACCTGGCGCCTGCCCTTGCGCAGAAAAGCGCGCAAACGCTTGATCACTTCGGCGGCGTGGGTCGCCTGTTCGGCGATCCGCTCCAGGCCCTGGGCGACCTTGCGGGCCGCCTCGGGCTGAGTGTCCAGGTTCTGCAAATAGCGCTGGCTGGCGTTGGCGTAATTGACCACCGCCGCCAACGGCTGGTTGATCTCGTGGGCGATGCCCGAGGCCAGTTCACCCAGGGTCACCAGGCGCGCGGTGTGGGCCAGTTCGTCCTGGTGATGGCGCTGCTGGGCCTCGCGCAATTCACGCTCGCTCTGGTCATGGGCCACCAGGGAATAGAAGCGCTCGCCACTGGCGGCGCGATGGGCCAGGAGCATCAGCGACACCGGCACCGAGGCGCCGCCGGCCGGGGGTTGCAGGCGCGCCTCGATGCTCCAGCGGCCGCTGCGCTCAGCGCGCTCCCAACCCTCCCGTTGCAAGCGGCCCAGCACCTCTTGGCTAAGGATCGCGACCAGCTCGGGCATCGGCTGCTCGGCCCCCAGGCCCAGGGTGTGCCGGGCGGCCGGGTTGAGGTAGGTCACCGCGCCGCCCGGCTGGATAAACAGCACCGGGTCGGGATTGGCCTCCACCACTTCCGCCAGCCGCCGTTTGTTCTCTTCAGCCTGGACCCGGGCGGTGATGTCCCGGGACACCGCCACCACTTCCACCACGGTGCCGGTGTAGGTGTCGCGGATCCCCCGGCAGGCGGTCTCGAACCACAGGTAATGGCCGTCGCGATGGCGGATGCGGTACGTCATGGTGTGGTAGCCGTCCTGCTCCAGGGCATCCTGGGTGCGCTGCATCAGCCCGGCCAGGTCCTGGCTGTGGAACAGGCTGCGGGCCAGCAGGCCACGCAGTTCTTCGGGCCAATAGCCGAGCAGGGTCCAGGAGGCCGGCGAGGCGTCGAGAAAGCTGCCGTCCGGGGTGTGCCGGGAAATCAGGTCGGTGGTGTTTTCGGTGATCAGCCGGTACAGGCGCCGCGCCTTGGCTGACTCACGCTCGGCCAGGACCTGGGTCGTGGCCTCTTGGCAGCGGGCCAATACCCGTTGCCGGTGCGGGTCAGGGATAAAGGTCCAGAGCAGGATCCGCTCGCCCCACTGGGCCTCCACCTGTTCGATGGCCCGCTGCTGCTCCAGGCAGGCCCGCACCAGGGCTGGGTGATTGACCGGCAGCAGCGCCGCGACCTCGCCGCTGGTCGCGCCCTCAAGCCATTGGCGCAAGGCTGGATTGAGGTCCAGCGGCCGCGCTTCGGCGTCCAGCAACAGGCTGGGTTGCGGGTCATGGCCAAGCCAGGGTGAGTCCGGCAAGCGGCCTTCGCGCTGCAGGTGCAGCCAGCGGCTCAAGTGGGTGGAGCTGGGCATGGTCGATCAACCTGTGGGCCAAAACAGTGAATTATTCGTATAGTACAAATACTATACAACTCAGGTATTACTTCCATATCAATCGACAAACAGTATATAAAAGACCCCGGATAAGTCACCGAGCTTTCGCTGGGTGTGCTGCGTACCTGCCTGTAGGGCACGCCTGACCGTAGGCGCTGGCTTGCCAGCGAAGGGGCCCGTGAGATCGCCTTCGCCGGCAAGCCGGCTCCTACAGTGGGTACCCCAGGTACACAGCACACGCCATCCAAGCCTCGGCCAATAGAGCTAATAATCAGCCACCGGGTACCCGAACCATGTCCATCTACGAGCAAGGCCTGGCGCCGACTGCCGTCAACCATATCGCCCTCTCCCCCTTGAGCTTCATCGAGCGTACCGCTGCGGTTTACCCCGATTACCCGGCGGTGATCCACGGTTCGATCCGTCGCACCTGGGCCCAGACCTACCGCCGCTGCCGGCGCCTGGCCTCGGCCCTGGCCGGACGCGGCATCGGCAAGAACGACACCGTGGCGGTGATGCTGCCGAACATCCCGGCGATGCTCGAAGCGCACTTCGGCGTGCCGATGATCGGCGCCGTGCTCAATGCCCTCAACGTGCGCCTGGACGCCGAGGCCATCGCCTTTATGCTGGCCCACGGCGAAGCCAAGGTGCTGATCGCCGACCGCGAATTCTCCGAGGTGATCCACGCTGCCGTGGCCATGCTCGACCACCCGCCCCTGGTGATCGACCTGGACGACCCGGAATACGGCGAAGGCCAGCCAGTCAGCGACCTGGACTACGAGGCCTTTCTTGCCGAGGGCGATCCCGAGTTTGCCTGGCAGTGGCCGGATGACGAGTGGCAGGCCATCGCCCTCAACTACACCTCGGGCACCACCGGCAACCCCAAGGGCGTGGTCTACCACCACCGCGGCGCCTACCTCAATGCCCTGGGCAACCAGATGACCTGGGCCATGGGCAACCACCCGGTGTACCTGTGGACCCTGCCAATGTTCCACTGCAACGGCTGGTGCTACCCCTGGACCGTCACCGCCCTGGCCGGGGTGCATGTGTTTTTGCGCCGGGTCGATCCGCAGAAGATCCTCAACCTGATTCGCGAGCATCAGGTCACCCACCTGTGCGGCGCGCCCATCGTGCTCAATGCCCTGGTGAACATGCCGGAGTCGGCCAAGGCCGCCATCGACCACCCGGTCAACGCCATGGTGGCCGGGGCCGCGCCGCCGGCCAAGGTGATCGGTGCGGTGGAAGAAATGGGCATCAAGGTGACCCACGTCTACGGCCTGACCGAGGTCTATGGCCCGGTGACCCTGTGCGCCTGGCACGCGGCCTGGGACGAGTTGCCCCTGGAGCAGCGGGCGCAGATCAAGTCACGCCAGGGCGTGCGCTACCCCACGCTGGAAGGGGTGATGGTGGCCGACCCGAAAACCCTTGAACCGACACCGCGGGACGGCCAGACCATCGGCGAGATCTTCATGCGCGGCAACACCGTGATGAAGGGTTACCTGAAGAACCCCAGCGCCACCGCCGAGGCCTTCGAGGGCGGCTGGTTCCACACCGGCGACCTGGGGGTGACCCACCCGGACGGCTACATTGAGATCCGCGACCGGCTCAAGGACATCATCATTTCCGGCGGTGAGAACATCTCCACCATCGAGCTGGAAGGCGTGCTCTATCGCCACCCGGCGGTGCTGGAAGCGGCCGTGGTGGCCCGGCCCGACGAAAAATGGGGCGAGACACCCTGCGCCTTCATTACCCTCAAGGCCGATCACCAGGAGGTGCGCGAAGCGGACATCATCGCCTTCTGCCGAGAGCACTTGGCGGGCTTCAAAGTGCCGCGCACCGTGGTGTTCAGCCAATTACCCAAGACCTCCACCGGCAAGATCCAGAAATTCGTCCTGCGCGACATGGCGAAAAACCTCTAGCCTGCATACACGCCCCTGTAGGAGCTGGCTGGCCGGCGATGGTGTCCACCCGTGCGACGCCAGGCTTATGGGCCCCTTCGCCGACAAGCGGAGCGCCGCCCGGCCGGCTCCTACCAGGTGGCGAGGTCTGCGTTTTTTATTCACGCGGCCACGGCCGCTCAACCTCCCCTTTTGCCCGAGGTTCCTGCAATGCCCGAATTCAACGCTCCGCTGCGTGATATGCGCTTCGTTCTGCATGAGGTGTTCAACGCGCCCAAGCTCTGGGCCCGTTTGCCGGCCCTGGCCGACACCGTGGACGCCGACACCGCCGATGCGATTCTCGAAGAGGCAGCCAAGGTCACCGCCAACCTGATCGCCCCGCTCAACCGCAGCGGCGACGAGGAAGGCGCGCAGTGGCAGGCCGGCCAGGTCAGCACGCCGCAAGGCTTCAAAGAGGCCTACAGCACCTACATCCAGGGCGGCTGGGTCGGCCTCAGCGGCAACCCGGCCTACGGCGGCATGGGCATGCCGAAGATGCTCGCGGTGCAGTTCGAAGAAATGCTCTATGCCGCCAACTCCAGCTTCGCCCTGTATTCGGCCCTGAGTTCCGGGGCCTGCCTGGCCATCGACGCCCACGCCAGTGAAGCCCTCAAGGCGCTGTACCTGCCGCCGATGTACGAAGGCCGTTGGGCCGGCTCCATGTGCCTGACCGAGGCCCACGCCGGCACCGACCTGGGGATTATCCGCACCCGCGCCGAACCCCAGGCCGACGGCAGCTACCGCATCAGCGGCAGCAAGATCTTCATCACCGGCGGCGAGCAGGACCTGACCGAAAACATCATCCACCTGGTGCTGGCCAAGCTGCCGGACGCCCCCGCCGGGCCCAAGGGCATCTCGCTGTTCCTGGTGCCGAAAATCCTGGTGGACCAGGACGGCGCCCTGGGCGCGGCCAACGCCGTAGGCTGCGGTTCCATCGAACACAAGATGGGCATCAAGGCCTCGGCCACCTGCGTAATGAACTTCGACGGCGCCACCGGCTGGCTGATCGGCGAGGCCAACAAGGGCCTGGCGGCGATGTTCACCATGATGAATTACGAGCGCCTGTCGATCGGCATCCAGGGCATCGGTTGCGCCGAAACCTCCTACCAGAACGCCCGCACCTACGCCCGGGAACGGCTGCAAAGCCGCTCCCCGGCCGGCGCCGTGGCCAAGGACAAGGTGGCCGATCCGATCATCGTCCACCCCGATGTGCGGCGCATGCTGCTCAGCATGAAAGCCATGACCGAAGGCGGCCGCGCCTTTGCCAGCTACGTGGGACAACAACTGGACCTGGCCAAATTCGCCGACCAGCCTCAGGAGCGGCACAACGCCGAAGCCCTGGTGGCGCTGCTGACCCCGGTGGCCAAGGCGTTTTTCACCGACACCGGCCTGGACAGCTGCGTGCACGGCCAGCAAGTGTTTGGCGGCCACGGCTACATCCGCGAATGGGGCCAGGAACAACTGGTGCGCGACGTGCGCATCGCGCAGATCTACGAAGGCACCAACGGCATCCAGGCCCTGGATTTGCTGGGGCGCAAAGTGGTGGGCAACGGCGGCGTGGCCCTGCGCCTGTTCACCGGGGAAATCCGCGACTACGCCCAGCAGGCCGGCGCGGCCTACAGCAGCAAGTTGCTGGACGCGGTGCAGCGCCTGGAAAGCCTCAGCGACTGGCTGCAGGAACAGGCACGCCTCAACCCCCACGCCATTGGCAGCGCCTGTGTGGAATACCTGCACCTGTTCGGCTACGTGGCCTATGCCTACCTGTGGGCGCGCATGGCCCAGGTCGCCGAACAACAGCGGAGTGCCGACCCGGCGTTTTACGGCGCCAAGCAGGCCACCGCGCGGTTCTACTTCAGCCGTTTGCTGCCGCGCATCCTCAGCCTGGAACAGAGCATCCGCGCGGGCAGTGACCCTTTGTTCGAGCTGGACGCCGAGCAGTTCTGAGGCGTCGACGGCACACCCGCCGGATGATCGGCGATGGCGGCTTCAACCCCGCCCTCGCCGGCATCCGGGCAGGCATGGCTGCACCGGCCAGCGGATATCCCGGGGCCTCAGCGCCAGCCTGCTAAATTGGTGATCTCGCCTGTGCCGCAGGGAACCCTGCAAAGGTGCGCCATGATTCGTCTTGATCCGAAGCTGCTGGCCCTGCTCTGCTGCCTGGGGTTCGCCGCCACCGGCCACGCCGCCGAAGCCCGTTACGACAGCCCCGACTACAGCCTGCCGCCGATTTTCTCGGACCCCGAGCCCCAGCCCCTGGGCTCGGCACCGCCCCAACCCTACGAACCCGCGATGCCCGAGAACTTCGTGGTGATCAGCGAGCCCCATGACTTCGCCAACTCCCGGGTGCCGGTGCTGGCCGACCAGCAATTGCGGGTGTTTATCCGCACCTACGACCGCCAGCGCGGGGTTTACGTCGACAGCGAAGTGCCGGACCCCAGTTGCATGCTCACCTGTCGCCGCCGCGAGGCCCAGTTGAACCCGTAGCGCCGCCTACCACTGACGTTTATCGGGGCGCATCAGGCCCAGTTTTTCGATCCGGTAGCGCAGCATGTCGCGGCTCAGGCCCAGTAACCGCGCGGACTTGGTGACGTTCCAGTCGGTGCGGTCCAGGGTCTTGCGCACCATGTCGCGCTCCACTTCGGGCAGGTTCATGCTGTCCATCTCGTTGTACACCGGCCGTGGCTCGGCAAAGGCCACTTCGCGCTGGGGCAGCGGTTCGTCCACCAGGCCGTAGCAGACATTGAGCTGGCTGGCGGCAATCACCTCGCTCGGCGCCAGCAGCACGGTCTGCTCCAGCATGTTGCGCAGTTCGCGCACGTTGCCCGGCCAACTGTAGGCCAGCATCAGGTCCTCGGCCTGGCTGCTGAAGCGCAGGTTGGGCTTGCCGTAGCGCTTGCCGTGCTGGGCCAGGAAGTGCCGGGCCAGCAACAGGATGTCGGAACCCCGGGCCTGCAGGCGCGGCACCTTGATGGCGATGATGCGCAAGCGGAAGAACAGGTCGCGGCGGAACTTGCCCTGCTGGACCATCTGTTCCAGGTTGCAGTTGGTGGCGCTGATGATCCGCAGATCGACCTTGCGCTCCTTCACCGAACCCACCCGGCGAATGGTCCGGTCCTCCAGCAGCTTGAGCAGCTTGGCCTGGAGCAGCAGGTCCATCTCCCCCACTTCATCGAGGAACAGGGTGCCGCCGTCGGCCGCCTCCACCAGCCCCAGGCGGCGGTCCTTGGCGTCGGTGAAGGCGCCTTTTTCATGGCCGAACAGCTCCGATTCCAGCAGGTTGGCAGGGATCGACGCGCAGTTGAATTCGATAAACGGCCCCTTGCTCCGCGGGCCGTCGAAATGCAGGGCACGGGCCACCAGTTCCTTGCCGGTGCCGGTGTCGCCTTCCACCAGCACCGGCGGCAAGTCGCTGTTGGGCATGCGCCGTTCAGCGGCCAGCAACTGGCCGATGGTGCCCTTGAGGTCGAGCATCGCCGACGAGTCGCCGATCAACGCCTGGACCCCGGACTTCTGCGCCTCGCGCTCCTGGTAGAACGACAGGGTGCGCTCCAGACGGTCGGTGGCCAGGGCCTTGTCCAGCAGCAGCTTGAGTTCCGGCAGCGCCACGGGCTTGGTCACGTAATGGAAGGCGCCCTCTTTCATCGCCACCACCGCGTCCTCGATGTTGCCGTAGCCGGTCATCATGATCACTTTCAGATCCGGCGCGCTGATGCGCAGCTTCTGGATCAGGTCGTGACCGCTCATGCCCGGCAGCGAGTTGTCGGTCAGCACCACGTCCGGCGCGCAGCTTTCCAACTGCTCCAGGGCGTCTTCCACACAATGGCAGACGTTGACCTCGAAGCCCTTGCGTTGCAGATAGGTCTGGATGTTCTCGGCGAGGATTTCATCATCCTCCACCAGCAGTATGCTGTGCTCCATATTCCCCTCCCGATGCCACTTTGAAGTTCAGACAGACACGGGTTCCTTCCTGCTCGCGGCTGGTCAGTTCGACCGAGCCGTCAAAGCGTTCCATGATGCGTTTGACCAACGCCAAGCCCACTCCCAGCCCGCCCTGCTTGGTGGTGAAAAAGGGCTTGAAGACCATCTGCTGCTGTTGCGCGGTCATGCCTTTACCGCTGTCGTTGAGCACCATCAGCAAGCGCCCTCCAGCCTGGGGTTCGATGTCGATGGTCAGGGTGCCGCCCTTGGGCATGGCTTCCAGGGCGTTGGCGAACAGACTATTGAGAATCTGCGTCAGCAGCACCTGCTGGCTGACCACCGGCGGGAAGCCCTGGGGCGTGAAGCGCACCTGGACCCCGGAGCGCTTGATCTGCGGTTCGAAGGCATTCAGGGTATCGTCGATGACCAGCACCAGGTCCACCGCTTCATGCTCGTCGTTCACCGGCCGCAGCGACACCAGCAGCTCGCGCACCCAGCGCGACATGCGATCGACCTGATTGATGATGTCGCCGATGTTTTTCTGCGCCGGCTGGCTGGCCACTTCCTGGGCCAGCTCGGCGCTGGAGCGGATGGTCGCCAACGGGTTGCGCAGGCTGTGGGCCACCGCCGAGGACATCTCCCCCAACGCGACGAAGGTTTCATTGGTGATCAGTTGTTTCTCCTGGCTCTGCAGCATCTGCGCGGCGCGCCGCACGATCCAGAACAGGCCGCCGTAGATCAGCGCGCCGCCTAGCAGGGTCGCCAGCCAGATCAGCTTGAAGCCGCGCTGGATGCGTTGCACCAGGTCGGCCGGCTCCTTGTAGATTTCCACCATGGCCATGACCTTGCTCTGGTCGGCGTTGAACATGGGGATGTAGTTCTCGATAAACAGGTACTGGGGCTCGCGCAGCAGTTGCTGCTCGGGGCGCTCCTCGTCGATCTGGTGGTAGCTGGAGGACACCGGCACCTTCATCTCGAACGACTCGTCGAGTTCGTCATCGTCGACGATGCGCACGCCGATCAACTCCGGATTGGTGGACCAGATCACCGTGCGGTCCAAGGCATACACGGTGGCCAGGAGAATGTCCGGCAGGTGCTCCACGTGATCGAGGAACTCATTGCGCGCCGCCGCGCGCCACAGCGGGTCGACGTCCGGGTAGGCCTCGTCCTGCCGTGGGTCCAGCAGCTCGCCCATGGTCCGGTTGGGGCTGATGGCCGCGTGGCGCACCTCGGCCGCGCCAATCGCCTGGATGAACTGAGCGGTAAGCAAGGCATCGCGCTCGATGCTCTCGGTGACCACAAAGCGGGTGGAGATATACCCCAAGCCCAGGGCCACGGCGCCAATGATGAAAAAGCTCACCACGGAAAACCAGCGCAGCAGGTTGAAGCGTCCATGCCAGCGATGCAGCGCGGCCGTCGGCGACGGCGTGGCTCCTTGTTCGGTCTTGAGCATCTGCATGGGAGGCGTTCCTCGATGCTTTTGGTAAAACCTTATAGTTCACCCCGTTCACCCGCGTCGGACGGATTGTGAACGGCGCGACCGCCTGTAATGCCATTTTGCCGCTACTGCACCCCAGCCGCTCCCGGCCCACCGGGATCGGGCCGCGTTCCACCGCCCCCGGCCCCCGTGGCCATAGCACCGACCGACGGTTGCTGGCGCTGGCTCTCGGCCTGGAGAAAATCCAGGATCGCCGTCACCGAAGTGTCGTCCAGCCGCAGGTTGGGCATGGGCACCCGGTTGTAGCGGGCGAACAACTCCACGGCCAGCGGGTCCTGCTCCTTGAGCAAGCGGTCGGGCTCCTTGATCCAGCGCCGCAGCCAATCCGGGTCGCGCTGGCCGGTCACCCCCAGCAGGTCCGGGCCGATATCACGCAGGCCCAGGCCCTGGCCGTCTTGCGGCCCCAGGCTGTGACAGGAGGCGCAGCGGGTGCGGAACAATTCCTCGCCAGTGCTCGGCGGGCGGATCTGCGGCGCATCGGCGTAGCTCTGTTCGGTGCTGGGCTCTTTCCAGTTGTGCAAGGTGTTGGCCAATTGGTCGGCGAGGATCCATGGGTTCTCGAAGGGCGAGGCCTTCATCCAGCGGCCGCTGGCCTGGTTGCCGATGATCAGGCTGAGGTTGTGGTCCTTGTTGCGGCCGTTGTCCACACCCTCGATAAACAGCCCGAGCTTGTGCCGCAATTCGGTGATCTGCTCGACGTCGCCGGTGAGAAAACGCCAGCCCGGCCCGACCTTGAAGCGCTCGGCGTACTGCTTGAGCACCGCCGGCGTGTCGGACAGCGGGTCAATGCTGATGGAGTAGAAAAAGATGTCCTGGCCCACCCGTTCCCCCAGCAGCTTCTGCACCTGGCGCAGGCGCGCGGTTTCCAGGGGGCAGGAGTCGCCGCAGCCGGTGAAGATGAAGTTGATCACCACCACCTTGCCGGCGATCAGGTCGTCGAAAAAGCGCAGGGTCTGGCCGTCCTGGTCGGTCAGCAGGGTGTTGGGAAAGTAGTCCCGCCCCCAGGGCGTGGCGCTGCCGACGGGCGGCGCCGCAGCGGATGGACGCTGGGCGCTGCTGAGCAGGCAGAGCATCAGGAGCAGCACCAGAGTCAGGCCCAGGAGCCCCCCCGGTGCCCGGTCCAGGGCCATGGCCGAACGTTGGCCACTCATGGCTTCACGGTGACTTGCGGGCCCAGGCCGTCGCCGCTGCGGAAGGTCGGCAGCGCCGCAGAGTTGACGTAGCGCACGCCATCCCAGCTCGGCAAGGGGGTGGGCATCAACTGCAACTGCCCGGGTTTCTCCAGGTCCCAGCGCAGCAGCATGGAGTTGTCCTCGTGCTGGGTGTTGTGACAGTGCTCCATGTAGGTCCCGGCGAACTCACGGAAGTTGATCGCCAGTTCGACGCTGTCCAGGCCGTCGGCTTCGGAGCCGATGCGATAGACGTCCTTGCGCGCCCATTTTTCCCATTCCGGCGGAGCCTTGCCGCCACGGCTGAGGATGATGCCCTCCTCGAAGTGCACGTGCACCGGGTGGCTCCAGCCCTTGCCGCCGGCCTTGATGTTCCACACTTCCAGGGTGCCGAAGCCGGACCAACCGGCGTCCGTGGGGCCGTTGGCCAACTGGGTGGAGGCGTTCAGGCGCCGAGGGTCCATGTGGTAGCCGAAACCGCCGTCGGTCTTGACCGTCCAGGGCGCCGCGTCAGTGCCGTCGGAGCGTCCGAAGACAAAGGTCCGGTGCCGGGCCTTGGCCAGCAGCGCCATGTCGGCGGCGTTGGCCCGATGGATCTTCAGCGGGATCATCACCTTGCCCTCGGCCTTGCCCGGCTTGGCCGGTTCGTAGTCTGCCGGGTTCATGGCCAGGTCCTGGCCGGTGTAGGCCTTGACGTTGAACTGCAGCAACTTGCCCACCGCCGGGTCGCCCTTGTCCCACATCGGGCCCTTGCTGGTCTGCTTGATCACCGCCAGGTATTTCTCCGAGAGCACATCGGCCAGGGGAATCGGCTCGATGGGTCCCTTGCCATCGGCATGGGCCTGCAGGTTGATGACGAACAGCTTGTCGCCCGGCTTGATGCCGTTCTTGGCGAAATTGACGATCAGGTCGAAGCGCTCGGCAATGCCCTGGGTCGGCAGGATGGCGTTGTGGTTCTGCTTATCGCCGTCGGCGTCCAGGTCCATGCTGCCGTCGAACGGCACCGCGTGTTCCATCAGGTTGCCGTCGTTGGCGATCATGTGGAACGGCACCCGGCTGTAGCTCAGGCCCGAGCCCTTGGGCCCGGGAAACTCGCCACTGCTGCCCTTGATTTCGCGCACCAGGGCCAGCTTGAAGTAGCGCGACACCGAACCGTTGAGGATGCGCAGCCGATAGCTGCGGGCACGCACGTCAAGGAAGGGTTTGTACTGCCAGTTGACCAGCACCTGGTCACCGAGGAAGCCGTCGGTGTTGAAGGGGTTGAACCACAGTTGGCCATCCTGATCCCAGGCCTTGTCGGCGAACACCAGGTTGACGTCGTAGTCGCGGTTGCCCCAGGGCAAGGCGTTGCCGCTGGGCAGGCGCAGGTTGACGCCGTCATTCACCGACTCGTTGCCGCGGTCCAGGGCGCTGTAGTAGTTCATCATCGCCGCGTTGCCCTTGTAGACGTTCTGCGCGGTGAAATCGAGCATGTGGTCGTGAAACCAGTGGGTGCTCATGGTCTCGCGCCAGTCGCCGCGGATCTTGATGCTGCCGTTGTCGCAGGTCTTGCGCCCGGGGTTGGTGTCGTTGACCCACAGGGTTTCCCCCGGGGCGCAAGGAAACGCCGCACGCGGGTCCTGGGCGCTGGTGTTGATGCTGTCGTAGCCGGCCAACTGGATCGGCCAGCGGTAGTCGTAATACTGCCCGGGGAAGAAAAAGGCGTTGGCATAACCGTCGCTTTCCGCCGGGGCATGGCCGTTGTGCTCGTGGGTGCTGATGGTGTGCAGGCCGAAGCCCTTGTTGGCGACGGGTCGATGGGCAGGCCGTTGTAATGGCGCATCAGCACCGGCTGGCCGTAACGCACCATCAACAGCTTGGGCGGCAGGGTGCCGTCGAAGGTCCACACCGAGTTGTGGTTCTGCACCGGCATATTGGGGTGGAAGCGCGGGTCCACGCCCTTAGCCGTGCCATCGGTGACCGGCACCCCGGCGACGTTGTGGTACAGGCCACCAGGGCCAAACTCACCCAGGGCGTAGCCGTGCATCTGCCGAGCGTCACGCAGGCCGCGATTGATCCGCACCCCGGTCTGCACGGTCTTGTAGGCCGCCTGGGGGTAGAACTCGTTCCAGCGCTGGTGCGACCAGCCTTTTCCCGGTGGCCGGCCTTCCGCCGACGAGCCGATGCGCCGGTTGAGAAAGTACTCGATCTGCGCCTGCCAGGGGTTGCGGTCCACCACGTTGGAGAACTGGCTGGGGAACGGCGTCAGCCCAGGCTGGCGCAGGAAGGCATCCAGGGCCGCACTGGGCGGCGCGCTGCGGGCGGCGCTGTTGGGGTCTTGCTCGGGTGCCGGGCCAATCGCCGCAGGCGGAAATGCCAGGGGCGCGGCAGGGGTCGCAGGGTCGAGTTTTTCCGGGCCGAATTCCTCGAACAGCAGCAGTTGCTGACTGAACGGCTGGGCGCCGAACATCGGGCTGGGCCGGCCATTGGTGGGGTAGTTGAAACTGGTCTGCTGCTGCAGCGGCACGCTGTTTTCCGTGCGCGTCACGTCTTTGCTGCCCTTGACCCCATCCGGCAGGTCAAGGGCGTCTTCGTTGGCCTCCGGGGCCAGCAGGATGGCGTTCAGGGCCGCCGGTTTATCCGCCGGCTCATCCTGGAAGGCCGATGGGTCGGACGGTTCCGGCTGATTGACGTCGTCGATGGGGCTGGCACGAACGCCGCTGGTGGCGAGGGTCATCGCCAGAAACACGCTCAACGGCGTCAGCCTGCCGAGGGGGTTGCGCAGGGTGCTGTTCATCATTGGCCGCCTCACAGTCTGAAAAGGGGTAAAGGCTCTTGAGCAATTACCTCGCCAGACTTGTAACGGCATTTTACAAAGATGAATTTCAGTTATTAATCAATTGCTTATAAAAGCATTGAGAGCGCCCGGTATTCACGACTGGGGAATGGCACCCGGAACCGGGGACAGTTCACACCCGATTTTCGGGGACACGCTTGAAGGTCAGGTGCACGCAGGTGCCCTGCCCCTCGACGCTGCCCAGGGCGACCCCACCGCCGAAGCGCTCCATGATCCGCTTGACCAGCACCAAGCCCACCCCCAACCCACCCTGCTTGGTGGTGAAGAACGGGCGGAAGGCCATGCGCCGCTGCTCTTCGCTCATGCCCTTGCCGTTGTCACTGAGGGTCAGGCTGACCTTGTGCTCGTCCAGGGACTGCAGCTCGATGTTCAAGGTGCCTTCACGGCCCATGGCTTCCAGGGCATTGGCCAGCAGGCTGTTGAGAATCTGCTTGAGCTGCACCGGCTGGCTGAGCACCAGGGGCGTGAGCGACGGTTTGAAACAGACCCGGGTGGCAGAGCGGGCGATCTGCACTTCAAAGCTCGCCAGGCTGTCGTGGATCGCCGCCACCAGGTTCACCGGCTCCGGGTCGTCGGTCAGCGGCCGCAAGGATTGCAGCAGTTCACGCACCCAGTTCGACATGCGGTCGACCTGACTGATGATGTCGTTGATGTTCTTGTGTGCCGCGCCGCTGTCGAACTCCAGGGCCAGCTCGGCGCTGGAACGAATGGTCGCCAGGGGGTTGCGCAGGCTGTGGGCCACCGCCGAGGACATCTCCCCCAGGGCGACAAAGGTTTCGTTGGTCACCAGTTGCTTCTGCTGGGTCGCCAGCAGGATCGCGGCACGCCGCACAATCCAGTACAGCCCCAGGTAAATCAGGCCGCCGCCCAGGGCCGTGGCCACCCAGATCAGCACCAGGCCGCGCTGCATGCGGTTGATCAGGTCCCGGGGCTCCTTGTAGATCTCCACCATGGCGGTGACGTTGCGCCCGTCGGCATCGAACAGCGGGATGTAGTTCTCGATAAACAGCATGTTCGGCGGCGTGATGAACTTCTGTTCCATGCGCGCCTTGTCGACGTTGTGGTAACTGGCCGAAACCGGAATCTTCTCGCTGAAGGCGCGGTCCAGGTCTTCATCGGCGTGGATCTGGGTGCCGATCAGGGCCGGGTTGGTGGACCAGATCACCGTGCGGTCGGGGGCATAGATATTGGCCAGCAGCACGTCCGGCAGGTGCTCGATATGGTCAAGGAACTCACCTCGGGCCGCCGCCCGGGCCAGGGGGTCGACCTCGGGAAAGTCGCTGTCCTGGCGCGGGTCGAGCAAGTCGCCCATGCCCCGTACATTGGGGATCGAGACATGGCGCACTTCGGCCGAGGCAATGGCCTGGATGAACTGGGCAGTGAGCAAGGCATCGCGCTCGACGCTTTCCTGGATCACGAAACGCGTGGACACCGCCCCCAACGCCACAGCCACGGTGCCGATGATCCCCAGGCTGATCAGGGAGAACCAGCGCAGCAAATTGAACGGCTCGCCAGGGCGAGCCGCGGTCGCGGTGCCTTGTGGCTGCGGCGGCGTGTTCAGGGGCATGTTCATGGTGGCCAGCTCTCGAGATTGCCTATTGGGTTATAGCCCAAGCCGGGCCCTTTGCCATCACCGCCCGGCGCCCCCCACCTGCCCCCAATCCTGGGGGTTGTGGCCCGTTGCCAAGGGCCGGCCCAGCCCGGCGCTCGCCGAGACAACGCGTCTATTACGGGCCTTGCGGGGTGTTTTCCGAGCTTTGGTATGGAAGTTGCCGAAGTCCCCCCAACTGACCCATCCCCCCGGGGCAGGTCGATTGCCAGAGGGCCCACCCATGCACTCTTTACTGTCAAAAACCGCATCTGCGCTGGTCCTGGCCAGCCTCGCCCAGGGACCGCTGCAGGCGGCCCTGTTCGCCGTCGACCCCGGTCCCTACCTGGCCGGCAACGGCTCGTTTGCCGCCTGGTACCAGGACAGCCACGGTCGAGTCCTGGATCTATGCCTGTCAAAAAACCTCAGCTCGCGGGTTCCCGGGGCCGCCGGTGCACCGTCCTACATGTGCGCGCTGCTGCCGGCCCCGGGGGTCTATGACGACAACCAACCGCTGGTCTTTCCCACCAATTTTCCCGACGAAGCGTTCTGGTTTACCGCCGACGCCGCCATCGTCGATGCGGCCCGTGGCATCAACCTGTCCTACGGCACCGCCATCGAGGCGGCGTTCAGCGGCGGGTTGCCGGCCGACAACGAGCAGATCAGCTTTGCCCGGGTGCGGATTCGCGTCGATGTGCCCACCGCCGGCACCTACGTGGTAACTCACCCATACGGGGTCGACGTGTTCAACGTCACCACCGCCGGGCGCCGGGCCATCAACATGACCCGGGACATCGGCATCGGCTCGGCGAAAACCTACGACGGCGCCCTGCGCGGCGATGTCGGGCCGTTCCTGCGCAGCGTCAACGGGCCCTATGCCGAGATCAACCCGCAGACCGGCGCCAGCGAACAGTTCATCGGCGACCCGAACCTTGAAGAAGCGGTCACCGGCAGCCCGTTCAACACCAACTACCTGCGCATCGAAGGGCCCAACGGCCTGGACCTGCGCACCACCCTGTTCGCCGTGTCCGGCAAGCTGTCGGCGGTGGTCCGGCCCACACCGCTGATCACCCAGCGCAGCACCTACTCGCGGCAACCCGGCAGCAGTGCGCCGGTGGCCCAACAGGACGTGTTCGCCCTGGCCCCGCCGCCCCCCGCCACAGTGACCCTGAGCAGCGCCACGCCGGCCCTGTCCCTGACCGAGGCCGACACCACTGGCAACTGGTATGTGCAGTCGTCGGCCAACCCGACCCTGCCCAGCACTTTGCAGGTCACCGCCGACAACCACCTGGCCATCGCCACCAGCACCCCCACCACCCTGCCCATGGCCCTGACCGACCTGGTGGTGATCCAGCGGGCCGAGTACAGCTTGAGTTCCGGACAACTGACCCTGGTGGCCTCCACCAGCGACGAAACCTCACCCCCGGTGCTGACCGCGACCTCGGTCAGCGGCACGGCGATCGGCGCCCTGAGCGGTAGCGGCGCCGTGAAAACCCTGGCCACCGGCCTCTCGCCGATCCCGCCGCCAAGGTCAAGGTGACCTCGTCCAACGGCGGCAGCGATATCGAAGAAGTGGTCATCCTGCCATGACTCGCCCACGGCCCGGATACCCATCAGGAGGCATCATGAATACTTGGCCACGCCTGGCGCTCAACGCCCTGGGACTGACTCTCTCGCTGTCCGGCAGCGCCTTTGCCACCCTCGACGCCGTCGACCCCGGCCCCTACACCGCCGCCACTGGACGTTTCCCCATGTGGTACCGGGACACCAATCAGCTGTCCATGGAACTGTGCCAGTCCCGGGCCGCCAGCTCGCGGGTGGCGCCCAGCGTGCCGCCGGCCTACATGTGCACCCTGCTGCCGGAACCGGACATCTTCGACGACACCCAACCCATGGTCTTCCCCGACAACTGGCCGCCGGAAGCATTCTGGTTCCTCGCAGAAACCAGCATCCCTGCGGTGGGCAACAGCGGTTATGAACTGGACGCCTACGTCGCCGGGATCGAAGCTGCGTTCGCCTCCGAAAACCCCGTGGACGGTGACCAGCAGAGCTTTGCGCGGATCCGCATCCGCATCTCGGTGCCGGTGGCCGGCACCTACACCGTGACCCACCCCTATGGCGTCGAGACCTTCAACGTCACCACCCCCGGGCGGCGGGCCATCAACATGACCCGGGACATCGGCATCGGCGCCCCGGGCAACTTCAGCGGCGCCGTGGCCGGAGACATCGGGCCCTTCCTGCGCAGCCTCAACGGGCCCTACACCGAGGTCAACCCGGACACCGGCGCGGTGGAAACCTACGTCGGCGACCCGAACCTCACCGAACCCGTGACCGGCAGCCCCAACGGCACCAACTTCATCCGCATCCAGGGCCCGGCCGGCACCCTGGAGACCAGCCTGTTCAACGTGTCTGGCAAGGTCCTCGACAACCGGGCCCAGACCCCGGTGGACATCGGCCGCACCAGCTACCGCCGGACGTCCGCCGGCACCCGCCTGGAGGTGTTCGCCAATGCCGGCGTCGGTGCCAGCCTGTGCTTTCGCGAGACCGTGGCCCTGGTGCCCGGCACCCCGCCTTCGCCCTGCCTGACCCCGCTCACGGGTGACAACAATGGGCTGTTCTTCGCCCAGCACCTGATCAATGGCGCGCCACCGCCGGTGGTGGTGGTCACCGCCAGCAACCCGGGGGGCAGCACCCGGCCGACCTCGGCCTCAAGCAAGCTCACCGACCTGGTGAAAATCCAGACCGCGCGCTACAGCTGGAGCAACCAGAGCCTGCTGATCGAAGCCAGCTCCAGCGATGAAGTGCTGGTGCCGGACATGGTCGCCCAGGGTTACGGTCGGCTGTCCAAGGTCGGCACCCTGCAACGCCTCACCGTGGCCGGCCTGACCCAGCCACCCGCCAGCGTCACGGTCAAATCCGCCGCCGGCGGCAGCGACAGCGAACCGGTGGTGGTGGTCGGTACGGCGCCCAACATCGGCCCGAACCAGGCGCCGATCGCCGTGGCCGACAGCGGCAGCACCAGCTTCGGGGTGCCCATCACCCTCAACCTGCTGAGCAACGACAGTGACCCGGACGGCAATACGCCGCTGGCCATCACCGCCCTGACGCAGCCGGCCAGCGGGCTTGGCTCGGTGACCCTGAACGGCACCACCTCGGTGGTCTACACCCCGCCGGCCGTGGTCAATACGCCGCTGGTGGCGACCTTCACCTACAAGGCCCAAGACATCAAAGGCCTGGCCTCCACGGCCGCCACGGTGACGGTCAACATCGCGCCCAACCGGCCACCGGTGGCGGTCAATGACAGCGCAGCGACCCTGGGTGTGGCCCTGTCGATCAACGTGCTGGCCAACGACACCGATCCGGAAGCCAACGTGCCCCTGGCCGTCGCCAGCCTGACCCAGCCACCGGCCGGGCGCGGCACCGTGGCCAACAACGGCACGGCGATCACCTACACCCCGCCGGCAACCGTGACCACGGCCTTCACCACCAGCTTCACCTACATCGCCCGGGACGCTTTCGGCGCCCTTTCCACCCCAGCCACGGTGACGGTGCAAGTCTCGCCAAGGCCGGTGGCGGAAACCTTCACGGTGACCACCGCAACGGTCCAGGCGCGCTCCAACAACCGCTTCAACTGGGACTTTGCCGGCACCTCGTCAGTGACCACCGGCAACACCGTGACCATCCAGGTGACCACCCCCAGCGGCGTGGTGACCCTGGGCAGCACCACGGTGCCGGTGACCGGACGCTGGCGGCTGCAGGTGAACAACACCACCGCGATCGTGCCGTCGGCCAACCCCACCGCGACCCTGCGCACCTCCCAGGGGACCCAGCGCACGGTACCGGTCACGTCCCTCTGAGCCCTGGCCCCGCCGGCTGACTGCCGGCGGGGCCAGCCCAGCGTCCCGATCAAGGAGCCTGCCATGCATGCCCTGATGAGCCCCGCCCTGCTGTGCCTGATGTTGCTGGCCGGTGTGTCCTGTGGGGCAGCCCGGGCCGACGACCTGATGGACAACGACGACCTGGTGCAGGGCGCCGACCTCGGTGAACTGCCCGCGCTGACCGCCGGCCAGCAGGCCCTGGTGCTGCAGAACGGCCAGGCCAACCAGGCGCGGGTGCAGCAGGACGGTCAGTCGCTGCTGGGACGCATCGTGCAGTCGGGGAGCAACCAGGAAGCCTACATCCTGCAAAGCGGCAACGACCTGATGGCCCTGATCAACCAGCAGGGCTACGGCAACAGCGCCGCCATTACCCAGAGCGGCAGCGGCAACCGCGCCGAGATTTCCCAGAACGGCAATAACAACAACGCCAGCATCGATCAGGCCGGCTCGGGGCTGCAAAGCGCCGTGATTCAGTCAGGCAACGGTATGAGCGTTTCGGTTCAGCAGTATCGCTAAGCCAAACCCCTTGGAGGTCACACCATGTTCAGCTTGAAACCCCTCGCCGCCGCCATCCTGGTGGTGATCAGCGCCCAGGCCCTGGCGGACGACAGCCTGTCCACCCAGGACCAGAGCGGCACGGCCAATATCGGTGACGTGCAACAGTTCAGCGCCCCCCAGAGCAGCGCCGTGCAGGTGCAGCAAGGTGAAGGCAATGACGCAGCGGCGCTGCAAGACAACGCCACCGCCAGCATCCAGCAGTTGCAAGGCGGCGAGTACAACGCCGGGTACGCCGAGCAGTTGTTCGAGAGCACCAGCCACATCGACCAGCAACAGGCCGGCAGCTTCAACACGGCCCATGCCAGCCAGTCTGTGGGCCAGAACAACCTGGTGCAGCAACAGCAGCAAGGCAGCGGCAACTTCTCCTTCGTCTATCAGGAATCCCAGTCAGGCAGCCAGGGCAAGACCCTGCAGTTCGGCGACGGCAACGAGGCGAATATCGAGCAACTGGCCGAAGGCATGGCCAACAACGCGATGGTCATGCAGTTCGGCAACCTCAACTACGGCACCGCGGAGCAGATCGGCCACGTCAACGGGCAGATCGGCGTGTACCAGGCCGGTGACGGCAACTACGCCTACAGCCAGCAGAGCGCCGGCCTGGGGGGCGAGGTGGCGATCAACCAAAGTGGGCACTACAACGCCACCGAGGTCTGGCAAGACGGCCAGACCGCGAGCCTGGCCACCCTCCAGCAGTACGGCACCAGCAACGAAGGGGTGATCGACCAGAGCTTCGGCGCCGACAACGTCGCCCACGTGCTGCAAAGCGGCGACCAGAACCTGGTGTATGCCGACCAGTACCAATCCACCGCCTCGGCCCTGGCGCTCTACCAGAGCGGCAGCGGCAACGTGCATTACACCTACCAGAGTGGCACCCAGCACAGCCTCAGCGCCCAAGCCAGCGGCACCGGCAACAAGGTCTACGCCAGCAACTGGAAAGGCCCGCAGAGCGGTGGCCAGTTTGGCACGGCCCAGCGTGCCGTGATCCAACAGGCAGGCGAACAGAACGTGGCCAACCTGACCCAGGATGGCGTCGGCCAACAGTTGCAACTGAACCAGAACGGCGCCGGCAACCAGGCCAGCACTAGCCAGGCTGACAGCTACAACGAGCTGTATTTCGAGCAGAACGGCAGCGACAACCTGCTGGTGGCCGACCAGCGCGGCACCGCCAACCTGGCCCAGGGCAGCAGCAACGGCAGCGGCAACAGCGTCGAGTTCAATCAGGAAGGCAGCGACAACCGGGCGTACACCTCCCAGCAAGGCGACGGCAACCAGATCAGCGTCAAGCAGGCCGACAACCTGAACCTGGCCTATGTCACCCAGGCGGGCACCGGCAACATCGCCAGCGTCGACCAGGGCGCCAGGCCCAGACCGCGGTGGTGCAACAGTTCGGCTCGGCCAACCAGGCCAGCGTCATCCAGCAATAACCCCGAGCTCCCCTTGGACCGTGGCGCCCCCGTGCACCACGGTCTTTTTTTGCCTGGCCGTTATGCGCCGGGTGGCTACGGGTGATGGCGTGGATGTAGGAGCTGGCTTGCCAGCGATCGCGTATTTGTAGGCAGCGCAGGGCTTGAGGCCCCCATCGCCGGCAAGCCG
>NZ_JALQCW010000061.1 GCF_023241715.1 Pseudomonas morbosilactucae | reverse complement strand
AAGCAGTTGGGGTTTTGTTTGTGCGCGAGAAAAAACTTTTATCCGTTAGGGAGGGTTTTTGATGGCTGTTGGTGCCGTTCTAGGCGTCTGATTGGTCATTAGGAGCTCCAAGTCTCGGTTTGACGATCACGCTCGCCAGGGCCTGTTAGGAAGCGTGGGCAGGATGGCCAGGAGTGGGGCTGTCGCGCAGTCCAGCCGGTTCCTTGGAACTTGGCTGGCCCTGACTATGCTGCGGCGCATTGCACGCTGCAGGAGGGCGTTGATGGCGTCATGCTGAGATCGACCCTCGGTCCAGAGAGATTTCGGCCTGGTGGTACCGTTGGTCGCTCCTGGCAGCCTTTGCTGCTATGAAGAGAGGTTCGTGGTCGGTGGTTCTCGCAGCAGCCCTTGATGTTCTCCTGGCTAACTCCAGAGGGGGGGGCTTGTCGTGTGTTGAGTTGGCGCTGCTGCCTTTTTCCTTGGTATTGGCTGCGGCGGTTTGGTTGCTCTTCTTGTAGCGCATTTTCCAGCGCCTACGCCACGTTGATGAGGTGACAAAAGACAACCGATTGATGGTATAGGCCGCACGGTGTTCTTTCGCTTCAGATTCAAGTGGGGGCAGTGTCGGCCGGCGGCCAGCGCTTTATGCAGATTCGCTTTGTATTGTTGTAGGGGAAGTTCGTAGTTTTTCCGAACGGGCGTCGACCCATGCTCAGCCAAAAAACTCATGCTGACTAAAAGCGATAAAGCAGGCACAAAAAAACCGGCTCAAGGGCCGGTTTCTTTGGGTTCAAGATGCATTGAGCAGCGTCTTGAGATATTTGATTGGTGCCCGAGGGAGACTCGAGTGTTCCATATAAACCGTGCCTTGTAGCGAGGTTATACGATTAGGGATACAGGTAGGGATACAAGCTGGCGTCTGTTGGGACCATCAAGCTGTGTGCTCACTCGAAGCACAAGTCATTTCCCTCTATCCCATGACGCACCATTTGCGCATGGCTCATGAATCGTTTTTGAAAATTATGCGGTTGCGAATAGCCTGCCTATATCCGTTATTGTAGGTCTGTCACTAACCTCCATGGATATGTCATGCAGAGCTCAGAATTGGGTAAGCACAGTGAAGGTATTGAGCTAACGAATTGCCGCCAGATGTCTAATGCGGTGGTGGTGTGGATTAAGTGTCTGGAGAGCTACCCAGGTTGGAGGGAGTGGAAGCACGAAAGGATTAAACGCACTCTACTTGCTGAAGATCTTCCATTGCCAGAAAACGGTATTTTTAAGGAAGAGTTTGTTTTTTCAGATGATGTTGAAAGGCAGCATGCGGTTGTTTTCCAGTACCTAGGCCTTGAGCAAACCATAAACTCTCTAAAAGACTGTGAGTTCTATTTTCGTAGATACCCTTTCAGGGGATTACCAATTTCTCGCAGTGCTCACGTTACAAATATTTGTGAAATGTATTTTGGCCGTTTCTATGAGCTCAAAGAGCGCTTTAAGAAATACTTCAAGGCGATAACTGCGGTGGCTCCACATCATGCTCTGGAAATAGGGCTTTTCATAAAAACCTTCGATAAGGTTTTCGATGCAGAGTTAAGAGAGCGGAATTCGATTCATCACCATGCGCGCTTTGAGGATAGTTCAATTGATCGTGTGTTTCTGACTGGAAGTATTACGGATAAAGGTTGGGAGAGGGAACACAACAATGCCTACCGTAAATTGGCGAGGGAGTGGGTTGAGCGCGTCCGACAACGAGGTGCCGTGCTTGATCGCTTTTTAGATGAGACAGCAAAAGCAACGTTGGAGACTTGCAGTTTTCTGAAGCTGTGAGCGATCAGAGTAGAGGCTCAGAATGTTGCCGGGGACCCTGGAGGAATGTCAGGGATACGGGGTCGGAAACCCGCGTGATCGTGTCAGCGAAAGTTTTCACCGCTTACTGAAATTTCAACGTTGAAATTGAAAGGATGTTCAGGGGGGAAAAGGTCATCGTTACCTGATCGGTAAAGGTGAGCATTGGTGTTGTAGATCCCGAACGTTTGGATACCGTCAACCTGAGTGAGTGTGTCAACCACGTCAACCTGTCAACCAACGTAGAAAACCCAGCCGCTAACCAGGTGCGGCGGGTTATCTGCACCGTGTCTTTCAGATTTGCTCAGGGTCCCCGGCAACCTCTCAAGACCTTGTGCATTTGCACTGGTGAACTGTGTGTTCACCCGGTTCACCAGTTCACTAAGCTGGGCACCCTGTCGCTAACACAGTCCCGCGGGTTTCCGACCCCGTATGTCTCTCATTTGCTCAGGGACCCCCCGGCTCCTGCTGGAGTCTCTTCGCTGGTGGTTCGCATTGCCGATGGGGGGGCGGGGTGGATACCTAAAAAGACGTGAAACTGGTGTTTCAGGTGTGACGTATCTTGGTAAGTGACTGATTTTAATGTATAAAATCAAGGTTTCACCGTTTTGTATCGCACAGAGTGTGCGGTGTAACTGTAGTGAACTGTGTAACGCTTTTAGCCCGAGCGTTCCTAAATTGAGACGCATTTCGCCAAAGGTTCCGAAGAATGCGGTTCGCCTGGGTCTGCTGTCGGCCAATAGCAGACAAAGGGCAAAAAATAAGCTGCCCGTTATTCCTATGCGTACGACAGAATGTGACCTTCCCATATACTCTTAGGCCTTGCACTCCATGGACGACTCTCGTTTCACCCCGCAGCAGGTGGCGTCGCGATCTGGTAATGCTCAGGTGGATAAGGATGTGAGGCAATGGTTAGTGGGCCTTCCAATCGCTGAGAGACTCGATTTTTTAAAGCAACTTTGGCCACTGAACTTCCGGTATTCACTCAGACTGCTCCAAGCAGCACAGCTACCGAGGCAAGAAAACGAATACATGTTCAGGCACTGGCTGCGTGCTGGCCATCACAATACGGCGCAGGAACTCATCAAGCGGTTACAGCCGGTTCTTGGGGAGAGAAAATTCTGGCAGATTGCTTCACAAGAGACGCTTTCACCGACTATGCGCGAATTCATGAATTACTACGGCCTTGGACGCCTGGACTCACAACCCGAAGGAAAATAAACCTTTAGCCTTCTAGAAAATCTGTTTTCGGCGCCCCGGATGCTACGGCCGTTGGTGGCGACTGTTATCCGCTGGGTTGATTTATGCTCTTGGTGATAGGCAAAAAAACGACCATCAGCAATCGGGGGGAAGATGAACGAAGAGTTCAGCTATGTGTGGCTATTGCCGCTGCTTGAGAAACCTTTCGAAACGGCAGCACTCGATTTGCCAGATGCGGTAAGCGCTCTTAGTAAAAAATATAAGCTACCTGCCGACATTGCGTTGCAGCCGCTGGTGATCACAGCCTTGACGTCGCATTCCGAATATTGGTCAGGACTGGCGCTTAAATGGCTGGAGGATGGCTTTCCTTTAGACATTGCGCTGACCGCGATCTTGGCTCAGTGCGCCGAGGACAAAACGCTGTCTCAATCCCGCCGTCATAGAGCGCGTAGGCTTGTTGGCCGGTAAAAATCATGGGGCTAAATCCTATGTCTGGCTGTTACCGGCCCAGAGTGTGTAAAAA
>NZ_JALQCW010000060.1 GCF_023241715.1 Pseudomonas morbosilactucae | reverse complement strand
CGGCGTCCTACGCGAGGTGTTGGCATTGGCTCGGTCATCACCGTAGGAGCTGGCTTGCCAGCGATCGCGTTCCAAGGGCGGTGCAAGGCTCAAGGGCCCTTCGCCGGCAAGCCGGCTCCTACAGGGGGTGGCGTGCGCAAGGGGCCGCCACAGCCTGTTCAATCCCCGTATAATCGCGCTTTTTCTCGAAGGCTCCCCGCTCGTGGCAAACAAAAGGTACAGCTGCATTGGTTTGTATAACCCCAAGTCGCCGGAGAACGTGGGTTCGGTGATGCGTGCCGCCGGCTGCTACGGCGTCGCCTCGGTGTTTTACACCGGCAAGCGCTATGAACGGGCCCGGGACTTTGTCACCGATACCAAGAAGGTCCATCAGGACATCCCGCTGATCGGCATCGACGACCTGAAGAAAATCCTCCCCCTGGGCTGCGTACCGGTCGCGGTAGAACTGGTGGAAGGCGCCCGTTCGCTGCCGGAATACACCCATCCGGATCGCGCGCTGTACATCTTCGGCCCCGAAGACGGCTCGCTGGACAAAGACATCCGCGACTGGTGCGAAGACGTGGTCTACATCCCCACCACCGGCTGCATGAACCTGGCCGCCACGGTCAACGTGGTGCTTTACGACCGCCTGGCCAAGGGCAACAACACCCGCTCCGGGCCCAAGTTCTGACAGACGGCCGGCACATCGGATGGAACGAGCAGGCGCCTGATGCAGTCAGCTTTATAGCCCTTCCCCTCTCTGGAGACAGAACATGAGCGACAGCAAAACGGTACAGATCATCGAGTCCACGCCCTTCCAGACCCCGCCCACGCAGAACGTCCAGGGCTGGGAACGCATCGGTTCCCTGGCCGGTGGCGTGGTGATGATGGGCAAGGGCCTGCGCCGGGGCGGCGTGTTCGGCCTGATTCAGGTAGCCATCGGCGGGGTGGCCCTGGCCCGCGGCATCACCGGCCACAGCTCAGCCAAGAGTCTGCTGGAAAAAAGTCGCCGGGACATGGACAACGTACGCTCGAAGATCGAACGCGCCGGTCAGGAACTGAAGAACCTCAAGGCCAATGCCGAAGCCGCCGGGCGCAAAGCTGAAGCCGCCAGCAATGATTCGGCCAAATCGCCCAAAGCCGGTAGCTGATCACCGCTGTGCCCGCTCCTGGCAGAGCGGGCTCAACGCAGCAAGTCGTTGTCCAGCACCGTCGAAGCCTCTCCCAGCACGCTCTCGCTGAGCTTGACGAACTCTTCGGTGTTCACGCTGCCCAGCCGCATCACCCCCAGCAAGACATCGTCCAGGGAGCGCTTGTTGCGGGTCTTCAGGCGAATCTCCCGATCCAATTCCTGCAGCAGCAACACCGCCTTGGCCACCGTGGCACTGTCCACCTGCTCGCCCCGCAAGCTGTGGACCTTGTGGCTGTCCTTGGCCAGCCGCGCTTCCAGCGCCTGATAGCGCTCATCGCTGATGCCGCCAGCCCGGCGCAGCAACTCAATGGCGTAGTAATCGGCCAAGCCCTCGCTGATCCAGTCGCTGCGCTGGCGGTCATCGACGCGGGTCAACGCCTGCACCAACTCGCGCAACACCCCACTGCTACCACTTTCGCTGACCAGTGGCAGGCGGCTGTGCAGGTAGACCGAATGGTGCCCGGAGCGGCTGCCGCGCCACATAGGATCAGCGGCGCCGACCACCAGCAATTTGTTTGGCTGCTGGGGGAACACCGCCTGCACCTGGGGCCAGACGAAGGTCAGCAAGGTCAACACATCCATACGCCGCATGCCCTGCCCCTGGGGCGAGGCCACGGTGACTTCTGTATGGCCCAGGCGGGTGCGGCGGCTGCCCAGGGCGCCGGCAAGCATCCAACCGGTGGGGCGGTCGAACAGGCGTGAGGGGTTGTCGATGCGAAAGCGGTTCTTGCCGATACGCGGCCAGGCGGTCTCGACGCTTTTCCAGGTGCCGGGGAGGTCGAAGGTCAGGCGCGACACCAACTCCACGCCATCCTGTTGGTCCAGCCGGGCGGCCGGGACCAGGGTTTCCCCCCGCAGCAGCGCCCAGTTGGCGGTGATGCGGCTGTCGAAGCCGGCTTTCTTCAGGCTGTGGTTCAGGCGTACACGGTAGCTCAGGCTGGCTTGGCCGCTGGCCGGGCGCCAGACGCCGCGCTGCGGGTGCTCCGCACTGGCCGCCGTCGCCTGCCACTGGCCATCGGCCTTGAAGTCGCTGTAATCGCCAGTTTGGCCCAGGGCGAAATCCAGGCTACGCACCGCGGCACCATCGGCCAGGGTCAGGCGCACTTCGGCCTGATCGCTCTGGGGCAGAAAGCGCACGTGGTAGTCCAGGTCGACCTTCTTCACCGCCCATGCCGGCGCACTCAGCACCAGCAGCAGCGAGGCCAGCGACAGCCTTGCTCCCACAGCCATACACACTCCTTGGTGATGCCAGCGGCGGCGAGATCAGCCGGCGCGGAAAATCAGGTGATCTTCCCAATCGTCTTCCGGCACGCTGCCTTCGGCGAGCATGCGCCCGGACTGGGAAATACGCTCGTGGTGCACCGCGTCGCGGTCACCGCAGACCAAATGGTGCCAGAGCGGCAGGTCCTTGCTTTCGCTGACCAGGCGATAGCCACAGGTCGGCGGCAGCCACTTGAATTGGTCGGCCTTGCCCGGGGTCAGTTGGATGCAGTCAGGCACCGAGGCACGGCGATTGGCGTAGTCGCTGCACTGGCAGGTTTTCAGGTCCAGCAATTTGCAGGCAATGCGTGTGTAGTAGACGGTGTTGTCGTCTTCATCCTCAAGCTTCTGCAGGCAACACAGGCCACAGCCATCGCACAACGACTCCCACTCCTCCTGATCGAGTTGTTCGAGGGTTTTGCGTATCCAGAAAGGTTCGACTTTGGCGGCCATGGTTCGAGTATCAGTATCAACGGAGTGAAAAGGCCGCCAGTCTAGTGCCCCGGGGCCCCGGGGCCAAGCACTGGCGACTGTCGGTAGATCCCTACTTGCCAGCCGTGGCGCCGCGCAGTAGTTTTGCCAATCGGACCGACCCTGGTTCGTGTGCCATTAACGCTCGACCGCGTCGCACCCGGTGAACTGCACAGGGTCAGGAAAACCCCATCGCTCAGCTCAACTGCGCTCGCCGGTTTCCACCTCTTTTTTCTGAAAACGTTGCCTGGAGTCTTTTCATGAGCGCCAATTCCCGCGTTGCCGACTACGCGATCCACCCTCAATTCACCGCGCGCTGGTCGCCCCGCGCCTTCACTGGCGAAAGCATCCCGGAAGAAACCCTGCTGAGTTTCTTCGAAGCCGCTCGCTGGGCCCCGTCGGCCTATAACTCGCAGCCGTGGCGCTTCCTCTACGCGCGCCGTGACACGCCGAACTGGGAGCGCTACCTGGGCCTGCTCAACGAGTTCAACCGTGGCTGGGCGCAACACGCGTCGGCCCTGGTGATCGTGATCTCGAAAACCACCTTCACCGCCCCTGGCGCGGCTGAAGAAAGCCCGGCCCTGTGGCACACCTTCGACACCGGCTCGGCGTGGGGCCACCTGGCCCTGCAAGCCAGCCTCAGCGGCTGGTACACCCACGGCATGGCCGGTTTCGACCAGGAACTGACCCGCAAGGAGCTGAAGATTCCAGAAGGGTATGCCCTGCACGCTGCCGTGGCAGTGGGCAAGCTGGGGGACAAGTCGACCCTGGCCGAGTACCTGCAAGCCCGTGAAGAGCCAAGCCCGCGCCGGCCGCTGAGCGAGACCGTGGCCGAGGGCGATTTCAGCCTGTAAGCCTGGGTTCAAGGATGGGCGGGCAACCCGCTCATCCCGCCAGGCCCCACAAGCTTGGGCTCAATAACCCCGTGCGAAGTCCACTTCCCCGCGCAGCCCTTCGCTGGCCTGATAGGCCCGCAGATTGTCGAGGAACAGCTGCACCATCAGGGTGGGCGACGTCGGTGCCGAGCTGTGGCCCGTCAGCAGCAGGCCCCAGGCAGTCCAGAACGGATGCCGTTGCGGCAAGGGTTCTTGCCGGCAAACGTCGATCACCGCTCCCGCCAGATGGCCTTCCTTCAAGGCTTCCACCAAGTCCGCATCAACCACCGAAACTCCGCGCCCGACGTTGATGAACAGGCCCGTGGGTTTGAACCGCTTGAACAGCGCCGCGTCGTACAGGTCGTGGGTCTGGGGCGTGTTGGGCAGCAGGTTGACCACGTAATCCACCTCGCCCACCAAGCGTGCGAGGTCCTCCAGGGCCGCCACTTCGACAAACGGCGCCTGTTCCCGAGGCTGGCTGGCGATGCCGTACAACTCGACGCCGAACGGCAGCAGGAACTGCGCCACGCTCTGACCGATGTCGCCGCTGCCGACAATCAGCACCTTGCGCCCTACCAGGCTTTGGCCCTGGCGGTTGTCCCACTTGCGTTCGACCTGGCTGACCAGCCGCGCCAGCACTTCGCGTTCATGGCCGAGGATGTAGGTCAGCACGTATTCGGCCATGACCTGGCCAAAAATTCCCACGGCCCGGGTCAGGCGGTAGTGACGCGGCAGGCCGTCCACCAGCAAGGGCGTGATCCCGGCCCAGGTGGATTGCAGCCACTGGGGCTGATGGCCCTGGCGCAACAGGGTCGCCAGCAGGTCCGGCTGGCCCAGCCACACGGGGCAGTCGGCGGCCAGGCGCGACAGTTCGGCGGAGTCGCCGCTGGTCAGCACCTCCAGCTCCGGCGCCGCTTCGCGCAGCAGGCGTTGGTAAATAGCGTGATCGTGTTCAGCAATCAGAACGCGCATGGTTCAAACCTTTCAAAACGGTGCAAGCGGCCGTCGACGAAGTCTGCTCCGTCGGCGGCCGCCGCCAAGATAATCAGTGCCATTGCCAGGGATGCTCAGGAGCGAGCCGCTACGGATGCCCGTCAGATCGGGTCATTGCGCCGCAACAACTCTTCCGGCAGATGCTCGATGTACTCATCTTCGGCCGGTGGCATTTGCAGGTGATAGCCCTGCTGGTCGAGGTTCTCCAGCACCTGGTGGATGTCCTCGCGGGACAGCTTGCGCTCCGGGCTCAGCACCAGGTCGAAGGCGTGTTGCGGTTTGCCGAAGGCCAGCAGGAGGTTTTCCGGTACGCGCTCCAGGGCATCGCTTTTCAGCACGTAGAGGTACATCCCGCTTTTGCGCGGGCTTCTGTAGATGGAGCAAATACGTTTCAAGGCTGTTCTCCGGAGCTGGCCAGGCTGTCGAGCAAGGCCTGGCCCATCAGTTCGCGGCGCCAGCCACGCAGCGAATCAGGCAATTTATAGGGTCCGTCTGGGTAGCCGCTCTTAAGCAGGCTTTCCAGGGTTTTCTTGCGCAGCATCAGTTCCGGCGCGATGTTCAGGCGCTCGGCTTCGGCCTGCCCCAGCGCCTTGAGCTGCTTGAGCAACGCCGAGGCCTCGATCGGCAACGGCTCGGCAATTGCCGGTGGCCATTGATCCGGGCCGACGCTGGCGGCGCGCTTGATCAGGTCGAGCAGGAAGGTGCCGTCCTGGCGCACGGTGCGCGGGTGCATGTCTTCGATTTTCGCCAGGGCGCCGAGGTTATCCGGCTGGGTCTTGGCCAGGGGCCATAGCGAGTGCTCGCGCACGATACGGTTGCGCGGCAGGTCGCGGGCACGGGCTTCGCGCTCGCGCCAGGCGCAGAGTTCGCGCAACACGGCCAGTTGGGCGCGGGACAGTTTCCAGGCCAGCTTGGCCTCGCGGTAGACCTCGTAGGGGTCGACTTCGCGGCGCAGGTTGGCCACCAACTCGGCGCCGTCTTCCAGCACCCAGTTGTATTTGTCTTCGGAGAGCTTGGGCCGCAGTTGGATAAAGACTTCCGCCAGGTGCAGGGCGTCTTCCGCGGCGTAGCTGATTTGCGTCTCGGACAACGGCCGCTGCAGCCAGTCGGAGCGGGTTTCACCCTTGGGCAGGTCAATGCCCAGGACTTCCTGCACCAGGCGCGAATAGCCCATGGAGAAGCCCAGGTTCAGGTAGGCCGCCGCCAGTTGCGTGTCGAACAACGGCACCGGCAGGCTGCCGGTCAGGCGCAGCAGGACTTCAAGGTCCTCGCTGCAGGCGTGCACCACTTTGACCACCGCGGGGTTTTCCAGCAGTGCCGCCAAGGGCTGCCAGTTGTCGATGGTCAGGGGGTCGATCAGGTAAGCGCGTTGACCGTCGCCTACCTGCAGCAGGCCGGCGATGGGATAGAAGGTGTCGACCCGCATGAATTCGGTGTCGAGGGCGACGAATGGCAGCTGCTGCCACTCGGCGCAAAACTGACCGAGGCTATCGTTGTCGCGAATCCAGTGAATATCGATGGCCACACGGCTCTCCCTTGAAGAATGGCGCGCAGTATATATCGCCCCCGGCGATTTCTGAGCATTCACTCGACAAGAGCCAGTAGGAAACTAACTGCAAACGCCAAAGGATAGTCCTGACCGCATCAGTCAGCCCCGTTTTCGCAGGACATAGACCCGGGAAACGCCGCAACCGGGAATGAAATCCTGGTGGTTGACGACTTCGAACCCGGCACTCTTGAACTCGGCCTCAAGCTGCCACTTGTCGGCCAGGGGCTGCCCCTGACTCGGCCATGACGGGCTGCCCGGGTCATTGAGGCGGCCAGACACCCCGTTGCAGCGCCCGGCAATGCGCACCGCGACAATCACCCCGTCGCGGCTGACCCGGTGAAACTCGCGCAACAAAGCCAGGCGTTGTTCGGCGCACGCCAGGTGCTGAAACAGTTGCATGCAGAAGATGCAATCCACGGCATTGGCCGACAGGCCGATGTCGAACGCCGAACTCTGAAAAGTCTTGATGCGCTTGAGCAGGCTGGCCGAATGATGGGTCAGGGCGTGGTTGAGCATGTCCTGGGAGTGGTCCGCCGCCAGCACCACCCGGTTGCCATGCTCGCCCAGCACTGGCCAGAAACGCCCGGCGCCGCAGGCCAGATCGAGCACCAACCCCGGTTCACCGGCGTGTTTCAAGGCGCGGCGCACCAACTGCTCGTGGCGCCACAGCATAAGCCTCGGCCACAGGCCGACCGGGTGCGGTTGCAGGCAGACCCGGGCATGGGCCTGGTCATAGCGCCTGGCGAACTCAAGCTCGATGGACGGTGGGGGTTGCGATGACATGACTCGCGAACTCTTGTTGAAATCCGATGGGCGCAGGTTACCCGGCGGTTCGTGAAAAAAAGGTCGATGGGGCGTCAAACACTCATTGCCGGGCCAATACGCCGTCCACCAGGCTGCCCCGGCAACCGGCGAACAGGTCCAGCGCAGGTTTGTAGACCTGGCTGTTGACCTCCAGCAGGCCGAGCATCGAGTGGAACAGGTTGTCCTGGCTCAGGGGCAGGTCGCGGCTTTGCTGCAGGCAGTGGGTGTCCACCGAGAAGGTCTTTTGGTAACTGTCGGAAAACCACGCCAGCATCGCCACGTGCTTCTGCTGCTCGGGCGCCAGCATGTAGGGCGTGCCGTGCAGGAACAGGTTGTATTCCCCCAGGGACTCGCCGTGGTCCGACAGGTAGAGCATGGCCGTGTCGACCTTGTCCTGGTTGCTGCGCAGCAGGTCGATCAGGGTCGCCAGCACATGGTCGGTGTAGACCAGGGTGTTGTCGTAGCCGTTGACGATGCTCTCGCGACTGCAATTGTTCAGCGCATTGCTTTCGCAGACCGGGGTGAAGTGCTGGTATTCCTTGGGATAGCGCTTGAAATACTCCGGGCCGTGGCTGCCCATCTGGTGCAGCACCAGCACGGTGTCCTTGTCCAGGGTGTCGATGAAGTGCTGCAGGCCCTGGAGCAGAATCTCGTCGCGGCACTCGCTGTTGGCGCACAGCGACGGATCCTTGAGGTTGCTCACATCGTCGAGGGTGACCCGATCGCAGGTGCCCTTGCAGCCCGACTGATTGTCACGCCAGACCACTTCCAGGCCGGCACGCTTGAGCACATCGAGCAAGCCCTCCTGGTTCTTCGCCTTGCTGGCGTCGTAATCCTTGCGCCCCATGTTGGAGAACATGCAAGGCACAGACACCGCCGTCTCGGTGCCGCAGGAGTGAACATCGGTGAAGGCGATCAGGCCGCTCTCCTTGCTCAATTGCGGCGTGGTATCGCGGTCGTAGCCGAGGATGCCGAAGTTCTCGGCCCGGGCACTCTCCCCCACCACCAGCACAGTCAGGGATTTGCGGGCGTGGCTCTGCCAGGTAGGATTCTTCTGCGCGTCTTCGCCGATCTTCACAAAAGGCTGGTGGGCCGACACCACTTGCTCCCGCAGGTAGCCCACCGAGGCGCCGATGTAGTTACTCGGCACAATCATCAAGCGCAGTTCGTGGTGGTTGCGAAACAGCGAAGCCAGCCCCTGGTAATTGAGCAGTGCCACCGCGCCGAGCAACAGCGCCGAGGTGCCCCCCACCAGCACCTTGCTCAGCACTTCGCGGTGCCAGCGGCGATAGTGGATCGGGGTCTTGTACAGCAGCCAGGACGGCAGCGCCCCGAGCAACAGCACGTACAACAGCAACTTCAGCGACAGCAGGTCGCGGACTTCAGTGGCGTTGGTCTCGGCAAAGTTGCGCAACATGCCGGCATCGATCATGACCCCGTACTGAGCCATGAAATAGGCCACACCGGCGCTGATGAAAAACAACAGGATCAGCAGCGGCTTGAGGACGGGACGGAACGCCACCAAGGTCAGGACGATGTTGAAACCACACAGAATCATCAAGCCAAATGCCAGGCGCATGGCCTGGCCAGCAGCGTCAGACGCCGTAATGTCAAACAGGTGCTGCCAGAGTACAACGTTGAAACCGACGAGCAAAAAGGCACTGGCAATCAGGGTGACCCACTCGGGGCGCACGGGTTTTATGTTCAACATGACGGTCTGCTTGATCCTGGGAAGAAACGCCATCCGGGAATCATGGATTGATCCAGCCCATGGCAGCCCGAACCTTAGGCACTGTGCCATCAACGTTTCGTGAAAAAGACGCCAAGGAATAGTTAAGCCAGGGAGCACGACGGTCATGCCTGCCGCAGTCGTCACTGGGTGGCGATCCGCGCTATCGGATTTTTAAATACCACTCGCGACTTTCTGATTTGCCCCACGCCCCAGGCCAACGCCTAATCGCCGCCTGATTTCTTCAAGGCCTGGTTATGGAAAACGTTCGTGCAACCTCTCGCCCCGCCGTCTGGCTGATGCTCAGTGTGGTGCTGGTGGCCCTCAACCTGCGGCCGTCGATGGCAGCCGTCGGACCGTTGCTGTCGGGGATCCGCGGGGAAATACCGCTGAGTTTCAGCCTGGCCGCCCTGCTCACCATGCTGCCGGTCATGGCCATGGGCTTGGCGATGTTCTTTGGCATGGGCATCAGCCAGCGCCTGGGGGAACACCGCACCGTGGTCCTGTCGCTGCTGATCATCGGCCTGGCGACCCTGTCCCGGTTGTTTCTCGACTCGGCGGCCGAGCTGATTCTCAGTGCGGTGCTGGCGGGCGTCGGCATCGCCCTGATCCAGGCGCTGATGCCCGCGCTGATCAAGTCGCGCTTTGCCGACAACGTCTCGCTGTACATGGGGCTGTACGTCACCTCGATCATGGGCGGTGCCGCCGTGGCGGCCTCCTTCGCCCCACTGGTGATGAACCGCAGCGGCAGTTGGCGCCTGGGGCTGGCCATCTGGGCAGCTCTGGCGCTGCTGGGCCTGCTGTTCTGGTACGGACAAAAAGCCGCCCTGCCCAGGCTGCCAGCCTCCCGCGAGGGTCAAGAGTCCTTTATCGGCAACCGCCGGGCTTGGCTCCTGGCGCTGTTCTTCGGCCTGGGCACCGCCGCTTACACCTGCGTGCTGGCCTGGCTGGCGCCGTATTACGTGGAACAGGGCTGGAGTGAACAGAATGCCGGGTTGCTCCTGGGCTTTCTCACTGCCATGGAAGTGCTGTCCGGCCTGGTGACCCCGGCCATTGCTAACCGCAGCAAAGACCGACGTGGAGTGCTGGTGGTCCTGCTGGTGCTGATCATCGCCGGCTTCTGCGGCCTGGTCCTCAGCCCGCAACACCTGAGCCTGCTGTGGCCCTGCCTGCTGGGCCTGGGGATCGGCGGCCTGTTTCCCATGAGCCTGATCGTCTCTCTCGACCACCTGGACAACCCGCGCCGGGCCGGTGGCCTGACCGCTTTCGTGCAGGGCATCGGCTACCTGATTGCCGGGCTCTCACCGCTGCTGGCCGGGGTGATTCGCGACCAACTGGGCAGCTTCGAATGGGCCTGGTGGTCCCTCACTGCGGTGATGGTCCTGATGATCCTGATGGTGCTGCGCTTCAACCCCCAGCACTACCCGCAACACATTCGCTGATGACCCGGACACAGCCATGAAACCTGCCAACTTTGCCCACGCCCACCTCGGCATGCTGCTGTGGGCGGTCCTGATAGCCGCCTCGTTTTTCGCCGCCGCCCAAGTCAACCCGGCCATCGACCCGGTGCTCCTGACCGGCTTGCGCCTGTTGTTTTCCGCCCTGCTGTTCGCGCCGCTGCTGTGGCTGCAAGGTGCACCGGCCATGACCCTGGCCGCGCTGCGCGGGCATGCCCTGCTGGGCTTGTTGCTGGCGCTGTACTTCGGGTCGCTGTTCGAAGCCTTGCGCTACACCTCGGCGGTCAACACCGGCACTTTGTTTACCCTGGTGCCGCTGCTGACCCTGTGCTTCGAGGGGTTCCTGCTGCCCGGCACCCGGCAGAAACAGCGCCTGCTGCCGATGCTGATGGCGGCGGGCGGGGCCTTGCTGCTGATCCTCAAGGGTGACGGTCCTGAAGCCCTGCCCGCGCCTTACCCGATCCTCGTGTATGGCATCGGCTGCCTGGCCATGGCCCTGTATTCGCCCCTGAGCCAGCGCCTCAAGGCCGGCAGCCTCGGGGGGCGCAGCCCGGTGGCCATGACGTTCTGGAACATGCTGTTTGGCGCACTGTTTCTGTTCGCCTTCTGCCTGGCCAGCGGGGGCTGGCGCAGTGGTGCCCTGCTGAGCGCCCACGACCTGTTGTGGCTGGGCTACCTGGCGCTGTTCGCCACCCTGGCGACCTTCTGGCTGCTGCACCGGGCCATTGGCGTGATCGCCCCCGCCACGGTGATTTCGTACATCTACCTGAGCACCTTGCTCCTGACGCTGTTTCACTGGCTCTGGCTCGGGCAGTCACCACGGCCCCTGGAACTGATCGGCGCAGGGCTGGTGGCCCTCGGCATGCTGGCCCTGGTCCTCGGCAGCCGGCAGCCCCAGCTTGTCCGGGCATGACCGACGCTCATTCCGGCATGTTGCCCGGCGCAGTGTTGCGTTAGCATCCTGCCGGTTGGCGCTCCAGGCGCCGGGTGCTCAATGAGAACAACGGATGCTCAGCAGCAATTTGCTTAGAAAGCTCGATATGCAAGACCTGATGGTGTTCGTCGCCGTGTACGAGCAAAACAACGTCACCGAGGTGGCGGAGTCCCTCAGCGTCAGCCAATCCACTGTCAGCTATTGCCTGAAAAAACTCCGCGCCGGGTTCGAGGACGAGCTGTTTATCAACACCCGCACCGGCATGCATCCGACCCGCAAGGCCAGGAATATGTACAGCCACGTACGGCAGATTCTCGACAGCATCAACCTCTGCCACGCCGGCGCCCAGGCCTTCGACCCGAGCCGCCAGGCCGTGACCTTCAACCTCTGCGCACCGGAGTATTTCGAGCAACTGATCCTGCCGCGCCTGCTCCAGGCCTTCGACAGCGCCGGCCTGGCCGTGACCATCAATGTGCTCAAGCTAGAGACCGAGATTCCTGCCCAGGAATTGCGGGACGGCAGCCTGGACTTGGTGATCGGCTTCGGCCCGGACTTCCATCGCCATCACCCGGACCTGATGTCCCGGCAGTTGCTGGAGGATGATTTGCTCTGCGTCCTGGACAGCGCGGCGGATTCACCGCCGGGGGGACGCTTCGAGCTCGCGGATTTTGTCGAACGGCGCCATGTGTTCCCCACGCCCTGGACGTCGGACAGCAACATGGTGGATGGCTGGCTGGCCCGCCAGGCGCGCAAACGCCAGATCGTCGCCCGAGCCAACAGCTACGGCGCAGCGCTGAAGATGATCGTCGGCAGCGACTTCGTCCTCACCCTGCCCCGGCGTATCCAAGCCCTGCTAGCTCAGGAGCCGCTGTTCAATCATTGCGAGGCCCCCAGCGGCTTGCCGGGGTTCAGCCTGGATATGCACTGGAGCCAGAACGCCGATCAAGACAGCGCCAACAGCTGGTTGCGCCAGCAGGTGCTGCTGGCCTGCAGCGAACCGGGCCTCTAGGCCCGGACGCGTTGTGCCTCAGAGGCCAATGGCGGTCTTGGTGTAGGACGCGCGGTCGATATCGAGGATTTCCACGCACAATTGCACGGCGATCTCGGCAGGCCATTCAGCCACGTCCTGCAACACCGCGAACAGGCTCTCCGACAGCTGCTTCTTGATTTCCGGGGAGCGCCCGCTGAGCATCGCCAGCTTGACGTGAACAAAGCCGCGCTCGCCCTGGCCGGTGCCGATACGGAACACCTCGTGCTTCACCGCCCGGCTCTTGATGTCGAACTCTGCCGCAAACTGCCCGGACGCCACCAGTGCGTGGTTGAGCCGCAGCAGGGCTTTGTCGGCATCCAGTGCCAGGTTGGCGGTGTATTCCATATGCAGCTGAGGCATGGCAGAGCTCCCGAGGGTGATGAAAAAAAGGGCGATAGATATACCACAGCACGGCCACTGTGTTTTGCCCGTGAATGCTCTAGGGCGGCGCTTCCAGTGTCCGGAGCCGGGGACCAGCCGAGCCCTCGCTCAACGCCCCTTGGCCAGGGCATCGGGCAGCAGGTCGCGCTCGCTCATGAAGCTTTCCAGGCGTGAGCGCAGCCAGCGTTCGGCGGGGTCGGTGTCGACATGGCTAAGCCAGACCATTGACAGGTCCAGGGTCGGGGTCTTGAACGGATAGGGCTCACAAAACAACTGCCCCGACGCGGCCATGGCCTGCGCCGTGTAATCCGGCAGGCTGGCCAACAGGTCGGTGCCGGCGAGCAAGGCTGGCAAGGAGCTGTATTGCGGTACCGACAGCACCACCTGGCGCTTGCGGCCGATATCCGCCAGCCACTCATCGGCAAAGCCGCTGATATTGGCCGTGTGGGACACCAGCACATGGGGCCGGGCGCAGTATTCATCCAGGGTCAGCGGCGTGTCGCTGGCATCGGCCCGCAATACGCTGGGCTGGATATGCCGCAGCAACTTGCGCTTGGCATTGGCCGGCAGGCCGCGGGTCTGACTGATGCCCACGGTGATATCGCCCGAGGCCAACAGGTCGGGAATCCGCCAGTAATCCACATGCTGGACCACAAACACCACTTGCGGCGCCTCCTGGCGCAAGGCCCGCAACAACGGCGGCAGCAGGCCGAACTCGACGTCATCGGACAGCCCGATGCGAAAGGTCATGGTGCTGCTGGCAGGGTCGAAATCGTGGGTCAGGCTCAGGGCCGACGACAGCGCATCCAGGGCCGGCGACAGGTGTTGGATAATCTCCTCAGCCCGCGCCGTGGGCTCCATACGGTGCCCGACGCGGATAAACAACGGGTCGTTGAACATCGCCCGCAGACGGTTGAGCGCCGAACTGATGGTGGGCTGGCCAAGAAACAACTTCTCCGCCACCCGCGTGACATTGCGTTCGAGCATCAGCGTCTCGAACACCACCATCAAGTTGATATCGGCCTTGCGCAATTCATTGCGATTCATCCACCTACTCCCCTGTCCCCATCCGACGAGCAGTGTAGAAAGGCCAGGGGGCGCCGTCTATGCGACTCAGGGTGAAGAATCGCTCGGGTTCAAACTGGGCGTTGTCAGGGAACCAGTCTAGGGGAGCAACGTGCACTGTTTCGCATCAAACATACCCTGCTACGAGGCCGTGGGCGCAAGGCGTGGCCGCTCCAGAGCGGTGGCGATCAGCCGGGTAAATACCTGCAAGGTTTCCAGCAGATAAGGGTCGTGCAGTTTGGCCGGTTGCGGATCCAGGGCACACAAGGTCCCGAAAAACGTGCCGTCGGAGAAAACGATGGGCAGCGAGATGTAACTTTCGAAACCATACATTTTCGGCACAGGGTGCTGGGCAAACACGGGCTCGGCGCTGGCGTGCTGGATGATGATCGGCTTGCCGTGCTGACGCAGTTCATTGCACAGGGTGGCTTCAGGCATCAGCTCATCCCCCGGCCCCAATCCGAAATGCAATTCGTCATGCACCGCGCAGGCGATCCAGCGCTGCTCAGTCACCTTGGCAATGGCGGCGAAGCGCAGCGAGGTCAAGCGCGTCACCTGCGTAAGGATATCGGATGTGGCCTCGATCTCGGCGATGGTGGCTATTTCCTCCGCCGTCAGGAGATCGATGCCCAAGGCCGATTTAACTTTGAACGGCTCCGCTGTCGTATTAATCCCTGTCACTTTCAGGCCTCCATTTTCTCTCGCAAAAGATCGCATGAACGCCGCATTGCAACACGCCAGAAGAAACCTGATCAAGCCGATCAACACCTGCCTTAACCCTCGACAAGGTCTTCGACTGCAACTCGGTTCGGTGGCGCCCAATGGGGCAAAGTCCGCGTGGAATCACAACCTTGCTTAGGACCACCGCAAAATCGTTGCGTGCTGCCCGCGAATGACAAATATATCGCCCACAAAAAAGCCCCGTAACTTTTTCAGTTACGGGGCTTTTATTTGTATGGCGGAGAGATAGGGATTCGAACCCTAGGTACTGTCGCCAGTACAACGGATTTCGAATCCGTCCCATTCGGCCACTCTGGCATCTCTCCAACGGCGCGCATCATAACAGCACCTTTGCCCGAAGCGAAGCCCCTGGGCAAAATTTTTCCGTGCTATCAGTTGCTTGCGTCGATTACAGCGGTACGCCCAGACGGTTGGCGACTTCTTCGTAGGCTTCGATCACATCACCGAGGCCCTGGCGGAAGCGGTCCTTGTCCATCTTCTTCTTGGTGTCCTTGTCCCACAGGCGGCAGCCGTCGGGGCTGAATTCATCGCCCAGGACGATGGAGCCATCGCTGAACACACCGAACTCCAGCTTGAAGTCCACCAGCAGCAGGCCGGCGTCGTCGAACAGTTTGCTCAGGACTTCGTTGACCTTGAGGGACAACTCTTTCATCCGTACCAGTTGCTCGGCTGTGCCCCAACCGAACGCCACCACGTGGGATTCGTTGATGAACGGGTCGCCCTTGGCGTCGTCCTTGAGGAACAGTTCGAAGGTGTAAGGGTTGAGTTTCAAGCCTTCTTCCACACCCAGGCGCTTGACCAGGCTACCGGCCGCGTAGTTGCGCACTACGCATTCCACCGGGATCATGTCGAGCTTCTTCACCAGGCACTCGTTGTCGCCCAGCAGCTTGTCGAACTGAGTCGGCACACCGGCTTCTTCGAGTTTCTGCATGATGAAGGCGTTGAACTTGTTGTTCACCATCCCCTTGCGGTCCAACTGCTCGATGCGCTTGCCGTCGAACGCCGAAGTGTCGTTGCGAAACAGCAGGATCAAGCGGTCAGCGTCATCGGTCTTGTAAACCGATTTGGCTTTGCCGCGGTAGAGTTCTTCACGTTTTTCCATGATGGGCTCCGCTTGCTAAGTAGGTGGGCTAGGCGATGTGTCGCCAGTCGAGCCCTGAATCTTGATCGGCCAGTTGCAGCCAGTCCGGGTCGCACCCAAGGGTGTCGACAAAACATTGCCGGGCCAGCTGCGGCAGGTTGTTCTTGCTGCTCAGGTGGGCCAGGACCAGGTGCTGCAGGTCTTGCCAGCCCAACTCATACACCAGGTACGCCGCCTGGTGGTTGTTCAAATGTCCCAGTTCGCCGCCCACCCGCTGCTTGAGAAAGTAGGGGTAATGACCGCGAGCCAGCAGGTCTCGGCAGTGGTTGGACTCGATCATCAAGGCATCGAGGTTCCGGTAACCGTCCAGCACCTTGGCGCAGTAGGATCCGAGGTCGGTGAGGACGCCGAAACGTCGCTCACCGTCACTGAATACATACTGCGTCGGTTCCTGGGCGTCGTGAGCCACGGCAATCACGTCAATGCTCAAGGCACCGATTTGCAGCTGCTCGCCACCGGCCAGGAAACCTGCGGGTTCAATAGGTTTGCGCATCCCGCGCAAGGTACCGCGACTGAGGTACACCGGAAGATTGTAGCGCCGAGACAGCAAACCCACGCCATGCACGTGGTCGGCATGTTCGTGGGTCACCAGGATGGCGCTCAGCTGCGTGGGATCGACTCCCAGGCGCAGCAGGCGCCGCTCGGTTTCGCGCAAGGAGAAACCACAATCCACCAGGACGTACGTGTCATTGCTGGCTATCAGCGTGCCATTCCCTTGGCTACCACTGCCGAGAACGGCGAAACGCATCAGATCAGCCCAGGTTGTCCTGAATCACGCCCAACACTTTGCGCGCCACATCGGCGGGCGCCACGGTGTTGATGTTTTTCTCGACGGTAACCTGCACGTTCTCGCCAACCTTGCTCAGACGAACCTGATAGCGCTCGGCACGGGCTTCGATTTCTTCCTTGGCCGGCTTGCTGCCGAAGAGCTTGCCGAAGAAGCCAGGTTCTTCGTTCTTGCGCTCGGCTTTTTCCGCCAGGTTGATGTAGTACAGGCCCAGGCTGCGGTTGATGTCCTCAACCCGCCACTCGCCCTGCTCCAAGGCACGGCCAACGCTGGACCAAGCGCGATCGAGGTCGGCGCCCAGGTTCAATACTGGGTTGCCGCTGCCGTCTTCGCTCAGGCTTACACGGCTTGGCGTATCGAAATCACGCGCAGCGAGCAGGGACACGGAACCGCCCTTCTCGGCGCTGCGGCTCATGCTGGCCAACAGGTCATCCACCAGGGCGGCGTCCAGGCCAGTGTTGACCGAACGGTTGGTGAACTCGACATCCGCCGTACTGCCGGCAGGGCGCGCGGCGCTGACCACATAGACTTCACTGGTGTTGCGCTGCACGCCAGGCTCGATGCGCACCCGCACGCGGGCCTCGCTGTCGCCGGACACACCAGCACTGCTCAGGCGTTTGGCCACCGACGCAGAAAGCTCGTCAGGGTGCTGCCAGGAGGTAGTGAACTCACCGGTTTGCGGGCGCTGCTCATCCAGGCGGAAACCGTTGTCCTGGAAAAACTGCACGGCCACTGGCCAGACTTCCGCCGGCGAGTGCTGGGCCAGAACCCACTGGGCGTCGCCGCTCTTCTGCAGGGTGTAGTCGCTGGCATCGGCCATCGCCGACAGTGGCTGCGGACGCGGGACGATGTACTCGCCCTTGACATTGTCATCCGCCACGTTGCGTGGGATCGGCAGCAGGGGATCCAGGCGCTTGGCCGTGCTGACGTCCGGTGGCAGTTGCATCGGAGCGGTTTGTTGCGCTTGCAGGTAATCACTGCCGCGGTCGCGGAAATAACCTTCCGGACCCCAAATCCAACCGCAGCCGCTGGTGCTGGAGATAATCAAGGCAAGTGCGGAAAGTCCGGCCATTCGCTTCATGCGTAGTACTTCCTCAATTAAACCAGTACGCCGGACTGGCGCATGGCCTGCCGCAGCGGTTCGTGACAGGCTGCGCTGAGCCAGGTGAGCGGCAGACGGATACCGTCCGGCATCAAGCCCATTTCATGCAGGGCCCATTTCACGGGAATAGGGTTGGATTCGATGAACAAGGTCTTGTTCAGCGGCATCAGTTTTTCGTGGATCGCCCGGGCAGTGGCGGCATCGCCGGCCATGGCCGCTGCGCACAGTTCGCTCATGGCGCGCGGTGCGACGTTGGCGGTCACCGAGATGTTGCCCTTGCCGCCCAGCAGGATCAGCTCGACAGCGGTGGCGTCGTCGCCGGAATACACCAGGAAATCGCTGCTCACGCCGGCCAGGATGTCCTTGGCCCGCTGCAGGTCGCCGGTGGCTTCCTTGATACCGATGATGTTTTTCACGGTGGACAGGCGAATGACTGTTTCAGCCTGCATGTCACACGCGGTGCGGCCTGGCACGTTGTAGAGGATCTGTGGAATGTCCACCGCCTCGGCAACGGCGCGGAAGTGCTGATACAGGCCTTCCTGGGTCGGCTTGTTGTAGTACGGAGTTACCAGCAGGCATGCATCGGCGCCGGCGGTCTTCGCATTGGTGGTCAGTTCGATCGCTTCACGCGTCGAGTTGGCGCCTGTGCCGGCAATCACCGGGATACGCCCTGCAACCTGAGCGACCACGCGACGAATCACTTCGATGTGTTCGTTGACATCCAGGGTGGCCGATTCACCGGTAGTGCCGACCGCCACGATGGCGTTGGTGCCCTCTTGCAGGTGGAAGTCCACCAGTTTGCTCAGGCTGTCCCAGTCGAGACGACCCTGTGCATCCATGGGTGTGACCAGTGCCACCATACTGCCCGCAATCATGCAACCGCTCCTGCCGGAAAAAGAGAGCGGTAATGGTACTGGCGCCAAGATGCTTGCACAAGCGAAGTCCAGCGCCGTGAGCATTCCCCTGAGCGATGGTTTTCGCTACCCTTCAGGCTTTGATCGCTACCGATAAGCTGGTACACCGGCCTCCAGCCCGCCCGTTCGGCCCCCAAAGCCCCATTCCTGCGTTGCCACCCTGCGCCCTCGCTGCTCAGGGGCTTGTTGCAACCGCCTGGTTCAGGGGCTCTGAAATCCGTACGACGCGCTGACCGGACACTGGCTTGCGAAAAGTATCGACCGCTCATCGCTTTAGGAATGCTGCATGTCCACCCCCACAGTCCGCGAACAATTCCTTGTTATCAGTGCCCTCGGCGCCAACCCCATGGAGCTGACAAACGTCCTGTGCCGCGCCAGCCATGAAAACCGCTGCGCCGTGGTGACCTCCCGCCTGACTCGTCATGGCGAATGCAGCGCGCTGGTCTTGCAGATTTCCGGCAGCTGGGACGCCTTGGCGCGCCTGGAAAGCGGCTTGCCGTTCCTGGCCAAGAAACACGCCTTCACGGTCAACGTGGTGCGCAGCGCTGCCCTGGAAAACCGTCCCCAGGCCCTGCCTTATGTGGCCTATGTCAGCGCGGCCTACCGCTCGGACATCGTCAACGAGCTGTGCCAGTTCTTCATCGACCACCAGGTCGAGCTGGAAAACCTCACGTGCGACACCTACCTGGCACCGCAAACCGGCGGCACCATGCTCAACGCCACCTTTACCGTGACCTTGCCGGCCGCACCCAGATCAGTTGGCTGCGTGACCAGTTTCTGGATTTCGCCGATGCCATGAACCTCGATGCCCTGATCGAACCTTGGCGCCCACAGAACCCAATGTAAGGAAGCCCCCATGGCCGTTGCCATCGACCAAGCCGTTGCCGATTTCCAGGCCCCTGCCACCAGCGGGCAAACCGTCAGCCTTTCGGGGCTGAAGGGCAAACAGGTAGTGATCTACTTTTATCCGAAGGACAGCACTCCGGGATGCACCACCGAGGGCCAGGGTTTCCGCGATCAATACGCGGCATTCCAGGCGGCCAATACCGAGATTTTCGGTATCTCCCGCGACAGCCTGAAGTCCCACGAGAACTTCAAGTGCAAGCAGGAGTTTCCTTTCGAGCTGATCAGCGACAAGGACGAAGCCGTCTGCCAGCTGTTCGATGTGATCAAGCTGAAGAAACTCTACGGCAAGGAATACCTGGGGGTGGATCGCAGCACCTTCCTGATCGACAAGGACGGCGTCCTGCGTCAGGAATGGCGCGGTGTGAAGGTGCCAGGCCACGTCGATGCCGTGCTGGCCGCCGCCCAGGCGCTGAACAAGGCCTGATGACGACATGACAGGGCGGCTGAGCCAGCCGCCCTGCTGCCTTTAGAGCAGAGGCGCGACCACCGGCTCTTTTCTCGGCCAGGCATCCAGCACCGCCTTGAACAGGGTGGCCAGGGGAATCGCAAAGAATATCCCCCAGAAGCCCCACAGCCCACCGAACAACAACACCGCACAGATGATCGCTACCGGATGCAGGTTCACTGCCCCCGAAAACAGCAGCGGCACCAAGACGTTGCCGTCCAGGGTCTGGATGATCCCGTAGACCGCCATCAGGTAAATGAATTGATCGCTCCAGCCCCACTGGAACAAGGCGATCAGCGCCACCGGCACGGTCACCACCACGGTGCCGACATAGGGCACCACCACCGAAAGCCCGACCAAAAGCGCCAGCAACGCCGCGTAGTTGAGCCCCAGCGCCACGAAGGCGATGTAGGTGACGCCACCACAAATGACGATTTCGATCACCTTGCCGCGAATGTAGTTGGCGATCTGCCGATTCATTTCCTGAGCCACCCGAGTGATCAACGCGCGCTCACGAGGCAGGTAGCCACGCACCCAGCGACTGATCATCGCCCGGTCCTTGAGGAAGAAAAACACCAGGATCGGCACCAGCACCAGGTAGATCATGATATTGACCAGCAAAGGCAGGCTGGACAGAGAGAACGTCAGCGCCCACTGGCCAAACTTGCCGATCTCCCCCCGCGCAGCCTCAATGGCTTGCAGCACCTGCTCGTCGGACACCAGGTGGGGATAGCGCTCCGGTAGCAGCAGGAGCAAGGATTGCCACTTGGCGAGCATGCCCGGCAATTCGTTGAACAAGGTTACGAACTGATGCCAAAGCAAAGGCACCACCACCAGGATAAACACCAACAACAGCCCCATGAACAGGGCGAACACCAGCCCCACCGCCGCACCGGCAGGCACCCGTAAGCGCTCCAGGCTGACCACCAACCCCTGCATCAGGTAGGCCAGCACCATGCCCGCCAATACCGGCGCGAGCATGCCGCCGAGTGTCAGCACCGCCGTGAAGCCGAGGAACAACAGCACCGCGAGCACCACGGCCTCCTCGTCGGAGAAGTAGCGCTGAATCCAGTCGCGTAACACTTTGAACATCAATGTTCCTTAAAGAGAGGTGGCAAAGAGCAGCCTGCACTCAGGCCTTCTTCAGCCAGTAACGATAAACCCCCGCCTCGTCTTCTTCACGCAGCAAGGTGTGGCCAGCCAGGCGGGCAAAGGTACGGAAATCGCGCTGCGACCCAGCATCCGTCGCAATGACTTTGAGCACGGCTCCGCTGGCCAGGCGGTTGAGCTCCAGCTTGGCCTTGAGTAACGGCAACGGACAGTTCAAACCGCTGGCATCCAGCTCGGCGTCATGCTCTACAGCGTCGATCATTGGGTCACTCCGGTCCGGTTTTCAAGGCGCCTAGAATACCCTGCAAGGTCACTCGGCATGTAGCGAGCCAATCAACGAGCGGTAGCACGGCGATTTTCCTGAGGCTGCATAAACAGACGCCCAGGGTTTTGAGAAAGCACTTTTAGCCGCGCAGTTTTCACACCAATCGTCTGGTCCCGGACCCAGTGTCCAGCTACAGTAGAGCCTTTGTCGACTAAGGCTTTGTGCATGACTTTTCTGCGCCCTACCCTGCTGACGCTCGCTTGCCTGCTCGCCTCACCGGGCTTCGCCGACGACCTGCCGTCACTCGGCGACGCCAGTTCTGCCATTGTCTCGCCGCAACAGGAATACCAACTGGGCCGCGCCTGGCTGGCCCTTCTGCGTAGCCAGGTTTCGCAGCTCAACGATCCGCAACTCAAGGATTACGTCGAAACCAGCGTCTATAAACTGGTGGAAACCAGTCAGGTCAATGACCGGCGCCTGGAGTTCATCCTGATCAACAGCCCACAACTCAACGCCTTTGCCGCCCCTGGCGGGATTGTCGGGGTTAACGGCGGGCTGTTTCTCAACGCCCAGACCGAAGGCGAGTACGCCTCGGTACTGGCTCACGAATTGGCTCACCTTTCGCAACGCCACTTTGCCCGTGGCGTTGAAGCCCAACAGCGGATGCAGGTGCCAATGATGGCCGCCCTGCTGGCCGGTATCGTGATCGCCGCCGCCGGTGCCGGCGACGCCGGGATCGCCACTATTGCCGGGACCCAGGCGGCGGCCATCCAGGAGCAGCGGCGCTTCTCTCGACAGAACGAGCAGGAAGCCGACCGTATCGGCATCCTCAACCTGGAGAAAGCCGGCTACGACCCGCGCTCCATGCCGACCATGTTCGAACGCCTGATGCGCCAATACCGCTTCGACGCCAAGCCACCAGAATTCCTCCTCACTCACCCGGTGACCGAATCCCGTATCGCCGACACCCGCAACCGCGCCGAGCAGGCCAAACTCGGCGGCACCGAAGACAGCATGCGCTACCAGCTGATACGCGCGCGGGTGCAATTGACCTATGAAGACTCCCCGGGCCTGGCCGCCAAGCGCTTTCGCGCCCAGCTCGACGAAAACCCGAAAAATGACGTGGCCCGGTACGGCCTGGCCATTGCCCAGATCAAAGGCAGCCAGTGGAACGACGCCCGAGACAACCTCAAACAGTTGCTGGCCAAGCTGCCGAATGACATCACCTACAACCTGGCGCAAATCGAACTGGACATCGCCAACAGTCGCCTGGCGGATGCCCAATCGCGCACGGAGCGCATGATTGCCCTGTACCCCGGCAACTACCCGCTGAACCAGATGCGCGTCGACTTGCTGCTCAAGCAGAACCGTCCGGCCGACGCCGAAAAAGCCCTGGAGAGCCTGCTCAAGACTCGCCCGGACGATCCGGACGTCTGGTATTCGGTGGCCGAGACCCGCGGCCTGTCCGGCAACATCATTGGCCTGCACCAGGCTCGAGCCGAATACTTTGCCCTGGTGGGCGACTATCGCCAGGCCATCCAGCAGCTCGACTTCGCCAAACGCCGCGCCGGCAGCAACTTCCCGCTGTCTTCACGTATTGATGCTCGCCAACGCGAGCTGATGGACCAGGAGCAAATGGTCAAAGACATGATGCGCTGACGGTTCAAGCGCCCACAAAAAAGCCCGCCTCTTTCAAGGCGGGCTTTTTCATGGGGTCAGATACCCGTCGGACAGGTTACTCAGCCAGTTTGAAGGTGATAAAGCTGGCTCGCCCCTGACGCAATACACGCATGGACACCGAACGATTCTTCGGCAATGCCTGAGCAATCTCAGTGAAGTTCTTCGCCGATGTAATGGCTTGGTTGTTCAGGTGAGTGATCACATCGCCAGGCTGCAGGCCGATCAGCGCGGCTGGGCCATCCTGCACTTCCTTGATGACCACGCCGCCTTTGAGGTCGAAGGACTTCTTCTGCTCATCGCTCAGCTCAATCACGGCAACACCCAGGCGGTTGCTGCTGCGCTCGACACCGGACTTGGGCAACGCACTCAACTCCTTGTCTTCATCAGGAATCGCGCCCACGGTCAGCTCAACGTTCTTGCGCTTGCCCTCACGAATCACTTCCAGATTGGCCTTGGCACCAGCCTTCAGTGCACCCACCAGATGGGGCAAATCGGCCGACATCACAATAGGCTGGCCATTGAGGCTGAGGATCACATCACCCACTTGCAAGCCACCCTTGGCTGCCGGGCCGTCATCCTGAATCTGTGCCACCAGCGCACCGGCCGGCTTGTCCAGACCGAAGGACTCGGCCAGGTCTTTGTTCACTTCCTGAATAACCACCCCCAACCAGCCACGACTGACTTTGCCACCGCTTTTCAGTTGGTTGGAAACGTCCATGGCGACATCGATCGGAATGGCGAACGAAACGCCCATGAAGCCACCCGAACGGGTGTAGATCTGGGAGTTGATCCCTACCACTTCACCCGCCAGGTTGAACAACGGACCGCCGGAGTTACCCGGGTTGATCGGCACATCGGTCTGGATGAACGGTACATAGTTTTCATTCGGCAGACTGCGGCCGATGGCGCTGACGATACCTTGGGTCACAGTGTGGTCAAAGCCAAACGGCGAACCGATGGCGACAACCCATTGGCCAGCTTTCAGGTCCTGGGATTTACCCAACTTCAGGACCGGAAGGTCTTTGCCGTCGATTTTCAGCAGCGCCACATCGGAACGCGGGTCAGTGCCGATCAGCTTGGCCTTCAACTCACTACGGTCAGCCAGACGCACAAGGATTTCATCCGCGTCGGCAATCACGTGATTGTTGGTGAGGATGTAGCCGTCGGAGGAGATGATGAACCCCGAACCCAGGGATTGCGCCTCACGCTGGCGACCGCCCTGAGGCGAACGTGGCTGAGGCATGCCCCGCTCAAAGAACTCCCGCAGCATCGGCGGCAACCCTTCCAGATCCGGCATTTGCTGGTTGGAGACCTTGCGATCAGGCAACTTCTGCGTGGTACTGATGTTTACCACGGCGGGCGACGCCTGCTCGACCAACTGAGTGAAGTCAGGCAAGTCAGCGGCCTGGGCCGACACCGCCTGACCGAGCACTATCACGGTGGCAAAAATGGAAAGGTAAGACTTCAAGCGAGGTATCGACATACGACTCCCGTTACTACGAGCGTGATTAAGCGATATGGGGCAAAAAACACCGTGCTGAATGCGCAGGTACTTTTGCTCCAGGAACGGCGAACAGGGCCAGAACCGAGGGGCTCTGACCTATAGAAAAATAAAGGGGATTTTGCAAATGAAATTGCTGACCAAACATTTCATCTTCTCAATTGTGGAGTCGACATCACTGTCCTCTTACACAACCAACAAAGGCTTGCCGAGCGCTAAATCAGCGCTCACTGCTTGGCGGTAGCGTCGGAGCGCATCGACAAGGCAATACGCTCAGCAGTACCAATAGGGATCTCGCCAACCACCGTCACCATCATCTCCCCCTCGGGCGTGGTCAAACGCCGCGAAACCGCTACGGTTGGCCCCAATTGGGTTCGAGTGTCCGTCACCGTGGCGCCATTGAGTGGCTCCAGGAATACGGAGAAACGCGCCAGACCGTCGTCATACAGAAGGCTGTTAACGATAGTTCGGGTTTCAGGATCCTTGCGGGCCGTGCTACTGGTGAGTTCAAAGCCAGGCGGAAGCCAGTCCGAATGCCAGACCTGAGCAGCTTTCACCGCGGAAGCCTTGTCACTTTCCAATGTGACCGCCTTACAGTCAGAGCTAGGTTGCAGCTCGCTACTTTGCGGCACATCTGCAGTGTCCAGTCGAGTGAACTGGAAACGCTCCAACAACTGCCCTTTGTCGTTCAACAGCAACGACTTCAGGGGTAATCCGGTCTCACGATCCAAGTGCAATTCGAAACCGTAACGATGCTGATCGCGCGGCGTCAGAGAGATGATCACAGCCTCGCGACCCGCCACACGGGATTTTCCGATGACGGCGAGGTCGTACCAACTCTTGAGTTTTTTCGGATCCAGGGCTCGCGCCGAGGAATCAGGAGCATCGCCCAAACCCGCTACCAGCGTGCCGCTGACGCACTGAGTACGCCCATCGACACGCACGACCTCCTGAGCGGATCCATCGAGCTGAATCAAGCGCTCGCGGACCTTACCATCCTGAACTAGATGCCAGATGTTATGGGTCGAAAAACTACCGTTGCGCTCATAAACGAAGGTGCCCTGGAAGCTCTGCTGCTGCTCGGCTTGCCCAAGACGCTGCAACCAATCCTGGGCTTCATCGGCATGGGCTGGAACAACAAACCAGCCACTAAGCAGAAGCGAAAGTAGAGGTATGGCGCGCATGATCCTCCTTAGCGGTTTTCCAAGCTCGCCGCGCGGGCGTAAGGCAGAGCGCTTTCAGTGCCTTTAAGGGCCGCTTGCTGAGCATGTTGACGCAGGTAGCTTGGCAGACGCTGATCGTGCCAGCCTGGCTGACCTTGCAATACACCATTGGCCATTGGACCGGTGGTGTCCGAACTCTCACTATAGGCGGCCAATACAGCAGGGCCTTTGACTTGCGGAGCCGCCAAGGTTGTCTGACCGGACTGCTGAGCCAATTCGACACCAGCGATCTCGTCCTGGTTGTACAGGCGAACACCTGCCAATACAGCCACCGTCACCGATGCTGCAACCGCCAGGCGACCCAGGCTACGCCATGGTCCGCGAGACGCTTTAGCCGGCACGGCTTCATCAGCCAGCGCAGCAGAAACGGCGGCGGCAATGTCTAGACGTGGAAGCAGCAATTCCTTGTGCATGGCCGCCCGGGCGATTTGATAACGAGCCCAAGTCTCACGGGTTTCCACTTCGTCAACGGCATTTAATACCCGACGCAATTCCAGTTCGTCCGCTTCGTTATCCATCACCGCGGACAGCGATTCCTGCAGGGCTTCACGACTCATGGCGGTTCCTCTCTTGGCTGTCGCCGCTGTCTCAGGTTTCCTGCAACAACGGCTGCAGGGCTTTATCGATGGCTTCCCGAGCGCGGAAAATCCGGGAGCGCACGGTACCCACCGGACATTGCATGACGCTCGCAATGTCCTCGTAACTCAGACCATCGAATTCACGTAAAGTTAAAGCTGTACGCAAATCTTCTGGAAGTTGCTGGATGGTTCGATGGACGGTGCCTTCGATCTCATCCCGCAGCAATGCACGCTCCGGCGACTCGAGATCCTTGAGGCCATGATCGCCATCGTAGAACTCTGCATCCTCAGAACTGACATCGCTATCCGGCGGCCGACGGCCGCGTGAAACCAGATAGTTTTTCGCCGTGTTAATGGCGATACGATACAGCCACGTATAAAACGCACTGTCACCGCGGAAATTACCAAGTGCACGGTAAGCCTTGATAAAGGCTTCTTGTGCGACATCCTGGGCTTCATGGGTGTCGTGCACAAAACGCACGATCAACCCGAGAATTTTGTGCTGGTATTTCAGCACTAGCAGATCGAACGCTCGCTTGTCACCGCGTTGAACGCGCTCGACCAGCTGCTGATCCTCTTCCTGGGTTAGCATGAACACTCCTCGATAAGCTCGGAGGAGGCTTGCATTGCTAATCGATCAGGCTTGCAAACATAGACTCGGGCTTTTCGCAAAAGTTCTCCCCCTCCAAGCAAGTTTCCTGCGGGCTCTGATCCGGCACGCACGAAAAACGCAGCGCGGGCTGGGCCGGCTGCGCGAATAATCCTGTCGTCGATTTCAGCGGCAATGACCGCAACACAAATGCTGCATAAAGCCGACGCTGTCCCTTCTTTCAGGCAACCTTCTATTGAGCTTGGGCACTTGGCAAAAGTTCCCAATCTTTATAGCCGTGCAGAACGAACATTGTGTAACCGAGAAGAGAAAAAGACTGCTACATCTTCGATACAGTCGTCAGATCACCGACACAAGCAGGCAATTGATCCCGACGAAGCGGCGGACACGAACCACTCTTTTGGTCACCGTAGTTTCACAATGCCACGAAGGCTCGCTATTGTGCCGATCCCCCCCTCTATATACTAGTGGGCTGTGTGGCTGCCTTGACTCGCCGATCCAGGCTTCTTGCGCCACCCCCGACCCGGGTCGCTTTGAGCGGAATCCTGAAATGAGCCAACAGTTTCAACACGATGTACTGGTGATTGGCAGCGGCGCTGCCGGCTTGAGCCTCGCACTGACCCTTCCCGATCATCTGCGCATTGCGGTATTGAGCAAGGGCGACCTCGCCAATGGCTCTACATTCTGGGCCCAGGGCGGTGTCGCTGCCGTTCTGGACGATACTGACACCATCGAATCCCACGTCGCTGACACCCTCAATGCTGGCGGCGGCCTGTGCCACGAAGATGCGGTGCGTTTCACCGTCGAGCACAGTCGCGAAGCCATCCAGTGGCTGATCGATCAGGGCGTACCGTTTACCCGCGATGAAGACGGCAGCAATGTCGACGGCACCTTCGAGTTTCACCTGACCCGCGAAGGCGGCCACAGCCATCGGCGCATCATCCATGCCGCCGATGCCACTGGCGCGGCGATCTTCAAGACATTGCTGAGCCAGGCTCGGCAACGCCCGAACATCGAACTGCTCGAGCAACGAGTCGCTGTCGACCTGATCACCGAAAAACGCCTGGGCCTCGACGGCGACCGCTGCCTGGGTGCCTATGTGCTCAACCGCGGCACGGGCGAGGTCGATACCTTTGGCGCACGGTTCGTGATTCTCGCGTCCGGCGGCGCCGCCAAGGTCTACCTCTATACCAGCAACCCGGATGGCGCCTGCGGGGATGGCATCGCCATGGCTTGGCGCTCTGGCTGCCGGGTGGCGAACCTGGAGTTCAATCAGTTCCACCCCACCTGCCTGTATCACCCACAGGCCAAGAGCTTCCTGATCACCGAAGCCCTGCGGGGCGAAGGCGCGCACCTGAAGCTGCCCAACGGCGAACGCTTCATGCAACGCTTCGACCCTCGGGCCGAGCTGGCGCCACGGGACATTGTGGCCCGTGCCATCGACCATGAAATGAAGCGCCTGGGCATCGACTGCGTGTACCTGGACATCAGTCACCAGCCGGAAGCCTTTATCAAAAGCCACTTCCCGACGGTCTATGAGCGCTGCCTGGAATTTTCCATCGACATCACCAAGCAACCGATCCCAGTGGTGCCGGCAGCCCACTACACCTGCGGCGGCGTGCTGGTGGACCAACATGGCCGCACCGACGTGCCGGGCCTCTACGCCATCGGCGAAACCAGCTTCACCGGCCTCCACGGCGCCAACCGCATGGCTAGCAACTCATTGCTCGAATGCTTTGTCTACGCGCGTTCCGCGGCCAGCGACATCCTCGAACAGCTGTCCCAAGTGACCATCCCCGAAGCCCTGCCCGCCTGGGACGCCAGCCAGGTCACCGATTCCGATGAAGACGTGATCATTGCGCACAACTGGGACGAACTGCGGCGATTCATGTGGGACTACGTCGGCATCGTGCGCACCAACAAGCGCCTGCAACGAGCCCAGCACAGGGTTCGCTTGCTGCTGGACGAAATCGATGAGTTCTACAGCAACTACAAGGTCAGTCGTGACCTCATCGAGTTGCGCAACCTGGCCCAGGTGGCCGAGCTGATGATTCGCTCCGCCATGGAACGCAAGGAAAGCCGCGGCCTGCACTACACCCTCGATTACCCGCAGATGCTGGCCGAGGCCCGGGACACTATTCTGGTGCCGCCCACCTACGCCGACTGAACTTGAGTCGTACCCGCAGGCGGCGATGCACATCCGCCGCCTGCGAGCCGGCGGGCACACAGATTGATCGCACCCGGCGCTCCCCGCGCACACGAAAACGCAGCACCACCATCAATGGCAAGGCCAGGCTGTCAGGGCGCAACTGCACTGCCTGCCAGCCTGCTGCCGCATTCCACAGCTCCCAGCCGTCGGCAGTGCGCCGCAACCCACGGAAAGCCCGAGGGTGAGTCAATAGAATCTGCCGCGGCAAGACCCAGGCGCCATGCGCCAGGCACAGCAAAATGCCGAGCAGGCAGGCCCAGGGCGGTGCATTCAGGATCAACAGAGTGCCCAGCGCGAACAGCTGGGCCAGGAGATACGCCGCCAGCAAGTGCCGCGAGGCCCGCCAGCGGCATTCAAACGCGTTACTTGGGCTGGACACGATCCAGGATCATGCGAACCATGCGCTGCAACTCAGGATCTTCCGATTCGCTGCGCTCCATGAACCAGCCGAACATGTCCTGATCTTCGCACTCAAGCAGCTTGCGGTAGCATTCGCGATCCACCTCATTGAGATGCGCATAGACCTCTTTCACAAAGGGCACCAGCAACACGTCAAGCTCAAGCATGCCGCGGCGGCTGTGCCAGTAGAGGCGGTTCAGTTCAACATCTTCGACCATGGAGCGCTCCTCAAATAGAGCGCAAGTATACAGGCCGAAGGGCACGAGAACAGTCGGCTTTGGTCGGCCACCACCGGTCCTTTGTGAACTACCCATTTCAAGGGCGCCCCCTTATGATGGCGACCAGACTTTTTGACCCTGCGATGACCCATGGCTGATTCCGCTTTTTTCTGCACGCTGTCCCACGAAGGCGTCCTCGCCGTCCGCGGCCCCGACGCCAGCAAATTCCTTCAGGGTCAGTTGACCTGCAACCTCAACTACTTGAGCGAATCCCAGTCGAGCCTCGGCGCCCGCTGCACCCAGAAAGGCCGCATGCAATCCAGCTTCCGCATCTTGCTCGAGGGCGACGGCTGCCTGTTGGCCATGGCCAGCGAGCTGCTGGAGCCGCAACTGGCGGACCTGAAAAAATACGCCGTGTTTTCCAAGGCCAAGCTCAGTGATGAAAGTGCCAACTGGGTGCGCTTCGGCCTGCAACAGGCGGATGCCAGCCTCAGCGCCCTGGGGCTGGAGCTGCCGGAAACCGATGGCGCCGTGGCCCGGGCTGGTGGCCTGATCGCAGTGCGGGTTTCCCCTCAGCGCGCCGAACTCTGGGCCCCGGCCGATCAAGCCGACAGCCTGCGCACCCGCCTGGCCAGCCAATTGGCTGAAAGTGACCTGAACCCGTGGCTGCTGGGGCAGATCCGCGCCGGCATTGGCCAGGTCATGCCCACCACCCGCGAGTTGTTCATCCCGCAGATGCTCAACCTGCAAGCCATCGGCGGCGTCAGTTTCAAGAAAGGCTGCTACACCGGCCAGGAAATCGTGGCGCGTATGCAGTACCTCGGCAAACTCAAGCGTCGCTTGTATCGGCTGACCGTGGCCGCCGGGGATTTACCCGCGCCGGGCACGCCGCTGTTCGCTCCAAGCCACAACAGCGCGGTGGGTGAAGTGGTGCTCGCCGCCCACGCCGAACAACAGATCGAACTTTTGGCGGTGTTGCAGGCCGAAGCCGTGGAAGCCGCCGATATTCATCTCGCCAGCCTCGAGGGCCCTGCCCTGCAATTGCTCGACCTGCCTTACCAACTGGACCGTGATCGCGAGATCCAGCGTTGATATAGCTGCACCTTGATAGCGTCACCCTAGAGAACATACATGAACAATCTGGCGGATAAGGTCCAACAGGATTTGGTTGAGGCCATCGATAACGATGACCTGGTTCTGCCAACGTTACCGGAAGTGGCCATGCAGATTCGCCGGGCCGCCGAAGACCCGGAGATCAGCGTCAGCGCCCTGAGCAAGATGATCGGCCGCGATACCGCACTGTCCGCACGCCTGATCAAAGTGGTCAACAGCCCATTGCTACGCGCGACCCAGGAAGTCACCGATCTCTACACCGCGATCACCCGCCTGGGCATCAACTACAGCAGCAACCTGGCCATCGGACTGGTCATGGAGCAGATTTTTCACGCCCGCTCCGACGTGGTTGCGCAGAAGATGCACGATGTCTGGCACAAAAGCCTGGAAGTCGCCGGTGTCAGCTACGCCCTGTGCCGCCGCTACTCACAGCTCAAGCCCGACCAGGCCGCCTTGGGTGGGTTGGTGCACCAGATCGGCGTACTGCCGATCCTCACGTATGCCGAAGACCACTACGAGCTGCTGGCCGACCCGGTCAGCCTCGACCATGTGATCGAGAACATTCATCCGCTGCTCGGTGAAAAACTCCTCAAGGTTTGGGACTTTCCCGAGCAACTGGTGACGATTCCCCTGAAATACCTGGATTTTCAGCGCCAATCCCGACAGATCGACTACGTGGACCTGGTCCAGGTAGCCACCCTGTATTGCCACAAGGATTGCGACCATCCCCTGGGCCGCATCGACGCCCGCAATGTGCCGGCGTTCAAGAAACTGGGGATTGACCCGGAAAACCTCCAGGGCTGCCAGGACCTCGAAGAATCTCGCTCGATGTTTTACTAAAAGGGCACTCGGGCAAGGAACGCCCGGGCTGCTAGCCGCCGTTAAAACTCACCCGCACCTTCAGCCCCGAAAGCTCGCCGTCATGCAGGCTGACCTGGGCCAGATGGGCACGACAAATCTCCCCCACAATCGCCAAGCCCAACCCAGACCCGGCCACTTGCTGGTTACGCCGGTAGAAGCGTTCGAACACCCGATCCCGGTCTTCCAGCGGGATGCCCGGCCCATCGTCTTCAACCTCCAGTACACCCGGTGGCAACACCCGCAAAATTACATTGCCGCCCGAAGGCGTGTGGGCCAGGGCGTTATCCACCAGGTTGCTCAGCAGTTCATTGAGCAAGGTTGGCTCGCCCTTGAGCCACACCGGCTCGTCGGCTTCCAGGGCCAGCGCCACGCCACGGGCGTGGGCCAAGGGCGCCATCGCCATGCCCAGCTCCCGGGCCAGTTGGCTGAGGTCGAGCAACTGCGCGCCGCCTTCGGCAATCGCCCGGGCGCCGTTTTCGATCCGCGCCAGCGACAGCAGTTGGTTGGCCAGGTGAGTCAGGCGGTCCGTGCCTTGGGCCGCGCTCTCCAGGGTTGCCCGCCAGGTTGGCGGGTCCTCGGCACGCAGCCCCAACTCCAGCCGCGCCTTGAGCGCCGCCAGAGGCGTGCGCAGTTCATGGGCCGCGTCGGCGATAAACTGCGCCTGGCGTTCAAACTGCCCACGCAAACGCTCGGTGAAGTGATTCAACGCCCGGACCAGCGGCCACAACTCACGTTGCACCTCCACCAGGGGCAAGGGCCGCAAATCATCGGGCTGACGCTCTTCTACCGCACCGCGCAAACGCTCCAGGGGGCGCAGCGCCGCACTGACTGCGAACCACACCAGCACCAGGGCGCCAACCGCCAACATGCCCAGGCGCAACAAGGTATCGGCCATCAGACTACGGGCCATGGCCACACGGGCCTCGTCGGTTTCAGCCACACGAATTTCAGCCATGCCATTCATGTTCGGCTCGCTGACCGCCTTGAGCAGGCTCACCACCCGCACATTCTGCCCCTGGTAAGTGGCGTCGTAGAAACGCGCCAATGCCGGGTAATCGTCGGTGCGTGGTGTGCCCGGCGGAGGGCCTGGCAGGTTTTCGTAGCCGGAAATCAACTGCTGGTGAATGTCATTGACCTGGTAGTAGATGCGCCCGGCGCTGTCGTAGGCGAAGGTGTCCAGGGCCACATAGGGCACATTGGCGCTGAGGCCGCCGTCCCGTTGCGAAAGGCCCGCGGCAATGGTCCGCGCCGACGCCAGCAAGGTGCGGTCGTAGGCCGTGTCGGCAGCTTCGCGCCCATTCCAGTAGGCACTCAAGCCGCTGGCCAGCATCAGCACCACCAGCAGCAGCGCCAGGTTCCACAACAACCGCCAGCGCAGGCTGCTGGGCTTATGCATCGCGGCTTTCCAGCAGGTAGCCCAGGCCGCGGAAGGTGACGATAGCCACGGCATGCCCGTCGAGCTTCTTGCGCAGGCGGTGGACGTAGATTTCGATCGCGTCGGGGCTGGCTTCTTCATCCAGACCAAACACCTGGGAGGCCAATTGCTCTTTGCTCATCACCCGACCCGGCCGGGCAATCAGGGCCTCAAGCACCGCTTGCTCGCGGGACGTCAGGGTCAGCAACTCGTCGCCCAGGGTGAAGCGCCGGGTATCCAGGTCGTAGGCCAGTACCCCGCAACGTTGCTGGCGCTCGCCGCCGAGCACACTGCGCCGCAACAGGGCCTTGACCCGCGCCTCGAGTTCAGTGAGTTCGAAAGGTTTGGCCAGGTAATCATCGGCGCCCAGGTTGAGGCCGTGAACCCGGTCCTTCACATCGCTGCGGGCCGTCAGCATCAACACCGGCAGGTTCTTGCCCCGCCCGCGCAAGCGCGCCAGCACTTCAAAGCCATCCATGCGCGGCAAGCCCACATCGAGGATCGCCATCGCATACTCCTCGCTGCTCAGCGCCAGGTCTGCCGCCACGCCATCGTGCAGCACATCCACGGTCAGGCCCGTGCTTTTCAGGGCCTGGGCGACACTTTCGGCCAACTGCAGATGGTCTTCAACGAGCAGGACACGCATGGGTTTTTACCTCGTTCAGGGGGCATCGACGCCACTCTTTGCCGCGGAGTTTACAGCCGCAACCGTCGCTGTGAAGCCCGAAAACCGTGAAAGCCAGCTGAAAGGTTAGCGAAAGGTTGGCCCTTTAGAGTCGCTCCACGGACAGTCCCGACTGCCGTGGCCACCCCGAGTGGCCAATCGAAAAACGCCTCGAAGCGTTTTCGCCAAATAAGAACAATAACGGAGTACCACTGGATGCCATCCATGCAACCTCAGGCTAGCCAGCCTGCGCGTTTTTCCCGTCTCAGCCACACCGCCCTGGT